>NZ_JBFTZP010000016.1:0-86382 GCF_056406735.1 Allobosea sp. P1_B10
CCAAGGAGGAGGGCGGTCGCCACACCCCGTTCTTCACCAACTACCGCCCGCAGTTCTACTTCCGCACGACGGACGTGACCGGCGTGGTGCACCTGCCCGAGGGTACCGAGATGGTCATGCCTGGCGACAACATCGCCATGGAAGTGCACCTGATCGTGCCGATCGCGATGGAAGAGAAGCTGCGCTTCGCCATCCGTGAAGGCGGCCGCACCGTCGGTGCCGGCGTCGTCGCAAGCATCATCGCGTAACGCGTTTTCGTGAGGGCGATGGCCCCTCCGGGCACATCGCCTTTTCACGTCACGGAGAACACAAGACCATGAACGGTCAGAATATCCGGATCCGCCTCAAGGCGTTCGACCACCGCATCCTCGACGCTTCGACGCGCGAGATCGTGTCGACCGCAAAGAGGACGGGCGCTCAGGTTCGCGGCCCCATCCCGCTGCCTACACTCATCGAGAAGTTCACGGTCAACCGCTCGCCGCACATCGACAAGAAGTCGCGCGAGCAGTTCGAAATGCGGACCCACAAGCGGGTTCTCGACATCGTCGACCCGACCCCGCAGACGGTCGACGCCCTGATGAAGCTTGATCTCGCCGCCGGCGTCGACGTCGAAATCAAGCTCTGAGTTGACCATCGTCTCGGGAAGGGGCAAAGACGCCCCTTCGACAGACAATGTTCGAATCTTAAATTTAGCCGGGTCCTCTGCCTCCTGCATTTCGGCAGGATGAGTACGACCCCAATGGAAGGTATGCACCGATGCGTTCCGGTGTGATTGCACAGAAAGTCGGGATGACCCGCATCTTCACGGATGCCGGCGAACATATCCCGGTCACCGTGCTGAAGCTCGATAACTGTCAGGTTGTCGCGCATCGCACGATCGAGAAAAACGGCTACGTCGCCGTGCAGCTCGGGTCGGGCTTGGCCAAGGTCAAGAACGTCTCGAAGGCTGAGCGCGGCCACTTCGCCGTCGCCAAGGTCGAGCCCAAGCGTAAGATCGTCGAGTTCCGCGTCAGCGACGACGCGTTGATCCCGGTCGGCGCCGAACTGACGGCCGACCACTTCGTCGTCGGCCAGTACGTCGATGTCAGCGGCAACACGCTCGGCAAGGGTTTTGCCGGCGGTATGAAGCGCTGGAACTTCGGCGGCCTGCGCGCCACGCACGGCGTGTCGGTCTCGCATCGTTCGATCGGTTCGACCGGTGGCCGTCAGGACCCGGGCAAGACCTTCAAGAACAAGAAGATGCCTGGTCACCTCGGCACCGAGCGCGTCACCACGCAGAACCTGCGTGTCGTCCAGACGGACGCCGAGCGCGGCCTGATCCTGGTCGAAGGCGCCGTCCCCGGCCATGCCGGCGGCTGGATCCACATCCGCGACGCCGTCAAGCGCGCTCTGCCCAAGGATGCGCCGCTTCCGGGCAAGTTCAAGGTGGCTGGCGACAGCACGCAGGCTCCCGCAACCGAGACTGCCGAGGAGAACGCGTGATGAAACTCGATATCACCACTCTCGAAGGCGGTAACGCCGGTTCCGTCGAGCTGTCGGATGCGATCTTCGGCCTCGAGCCGCGCGCCGACATCCTGGCCCGCATGGTGCGCTACCAGCTCGCCAAGCGTCGCGCCGGAACGCACAAGTCCAAGGGCCGGTCGGAAGTCGACCGCACCCGCAAGAAGATCTACAAGCAGAAGGGCACCGGCGGCGCCCGTCACGGCGCAGCGTCTGCTCCGCAGTTCCGCGGCGGCGGCAAGGCCTTCGGTCCGATCGTGCGCGACCATGCGCATGACCTGCCCAAGAAGGTCCGCGCTTTGGCTCTGCGCCATGCGCTCTCGGCGAAGGCCAAGGGTTCGGAAATCATCATCATCGATGATGCCAAGCTCTCCGAGCCGAAGACCAAGCTGCTGCTCGGCCATTTCAGCAAGCTGGACCTGTCCAGCGCGCTGGTGATCGGCGGCGCCGAGATCGATACGAACTTCGGCCTGGCCGCGCGTTCGATCCCGAACGTCGACGTCCTGCCGGTCCAGGGCATCAACGTCTATGACATCCTGCGTCGCACCAAGCTTGTGCTGACGCGCTCGGCTGTCGATGCGCTGGAGGCGCGCTTCAAATGAGCCAGGTTGAAAAGAACTTGGATCCCCGGCACTACGACGTCATTCGTAGCCCGGTGATCACCGAGAAGGCGACGATGCTCTCCGAGCACAACAAGGTCGTCTTCGAGGTTGCCAAGACTGCGACGAAGCCGCAGATCAAGGCAGCGATCGAGAAGCTGTTCGACGTCAAGGTGAAGAGCGTGAACACGCTCGTCACCGAAGGCAAAATGAAGGTCTTCCGTGGTCGTCTCGGACAGCGTTCGGACGTCAAGAAGGCAATCGTGACTCTCGAAGATGGTCATTCCATCGACGTGACCACGGGTCTGTGAAGGGAGGATCTGCATCATGGCTTTGAAGAGTTTCAAGCCGACCACGCCGAGCCTTCGCCAGCTCGTGATCGTCGACCGCAGCGAGCTCTATAAGGGCAAGCCGCTCAAGGCGCTGACCGAGGGACTTTCGTCCTCGGGCGGCCGCAACAACACCGGCCGCATCACCGTCCGCTTCCGCGGCGGTGGACACAAGCGCACGCTGCGCCTGATCGACTTCAAGCGTCGCGGCAAGGATGGCATCCCGGCCGTCGTGGAGCGGATCGAGTACGATCCCAACCGCACCGCCTTCATCGCCCTGATCAAGTATCAGGACGGCGAGCAGTCCTACATCCTGGCTCCGCAGCGTCTTGCTGTCGGTGACAGCGTGATCTCGGGTCCGTCGGTCGACGTGAAGCCCGGCAACGCCGCCCCCATGGGCTCGCTGCCGATCGGCACGATCGTCCACAATCTGGAGCTGAAGATCGGCAAGGGCGGGCAGCTCGCTCGTTCCGCCGGCAACTACGCCCAGATCGTCGGTCGCGACCAGGGCTACGTCATCATCCGTCTGAACTCGGGCGAACAGCGCCTGATCAGCGGCCTCTGCTATGCGACTGTGGGCGCGGTCTCGAACCCCGACCACATGAACCGGAATGACGGCAAGGCAGGGCGCTCGCGCTGGCTCGGTCGTCGTCCGCATAACCGCGGCGTCTCGATGAACCCTGTCGACCATCCCCACGGCGGCGGCGAAGGCCGTACCTCTGGCGGTCGTCACCCGGTCACCCCCTGGGGCAAGCCGACGAAGGGTAAGAAGACCCGCTCGAACAAGCGGACCGATACGTTCATCGTGTCGAGCCGTCACGCCCGCAAGAAGAAGAACTGAGGTCCGTCATGGCGCGTTCGCTTTGGAAAGGTCCGTTTGTCGACGGATACCTTCTGAAAAAGGCCGAGGTTGCCCGTTCGGCGGCCCGGCAAGAAGTCATCAAGATCTGGAGCCGTCGCTCCACGATCCTTCCGCAGTTCGTCGGTCTGACGTTCGGCGTCTACAACGGCCACAAGCATGTGCCGGTGAATGTGTCCGAGGAAATGGTGGGCCACAAGTTCGGCGAGTTCTCGCCGACGCGCACCTTCCACGGCCACGCCGCCGACAAGAAGGCGAAGAGGAAGTAAGCCATGGGAAAGCCATCCGCCCCCCGTGCGCTGCCTGACAATGAAGCCGTCGCGGTTGCCCGCAACCTTCGTGTCAGCCCGCAAAAGCTGAACCTCCTCGCCCAGATGATCCGTGGCAAGAAGGTCTCCACCGCACTGGCCGACCTCGAGTTCTCGCGCAAGCGGATCTCGCTGGACGTCCGCAAGTGCCTGCAGAGCGCCATCGCAAACGCCGAGAACAATCATGATCTCGACGTCGACGACCTGGTCGTTGCGCAGGCCTTCGTCGGCAAGGCCCTGGTCATGAAGCGTTTCCACGCTCGTGCCCGTGGCCGTGGCGCCCGCATCCTGAAGCCCTTCGCGAACATCACGATCATCGTGCGCGAAGTCGCTGCGGCCAAGGCCTGAGGAGAGAACGATGGGTCAGAAAATCAATCCGATCGGGCTTCGCCTCGGCATCAACCGCACCTGGGATTCGCGCTGGTTCGCGCAGAAGGGTGAGTACGGCAAGCTTCTTCATGAGGACATGGCCATCCGCGCCGCCCTCATGAAGCTGCTGAAGCAGGCTGCTGTCTCGAAGATCATCATCGAGCGCCCCCACAAGAAGTGCCGCGTCACCATCCACTCGGCTCGTCCGGGCGTGGTGATCGGCAAGAAGGGCGCCGACATCGAGAAGCTGCGCAAGTCGGTGATGAAGCTCACCAAGGCCGATGTGACGATCAACATCGTCGAGGTGCGCAAGCCTGAGATCGACGCCACGCTGGTCGCCGACTCGATCGCCCAGCAGCTCGAGCGCCGCGTTGCGTTCCGTCGCGCCATGAAGCGGGCCGTTCAGTCGGCCATGCGTCTCGGTGCCGAAGGCATCCGCATCAACTGCTCGGGCCGTCTCGGCGGTGCTGAAATCGCGCGTCTGGAGTGGTATCGCGAAGGTCGCGTTCCGCTGCACACGCTGCGCGCAGACGTCGATTACGGCGTCGGCACCGCTTTCACGACCTATGGGACGTGCGGCATCAAGGTCTGGATCTTCAAGGGCGAGATCCTCGAACACGACCCGATGGCCCAGGACAAGCGCATGTCGGACGAAGGTGGCCGCTCCGGCGGTCGCGAACGTCGCGACCATGCCGCGTAAGGCTGATCGAGAAGAGCCATGTTGCAACCAAAGAAGACGAAGTTCCGCAAGCAGTTCAAGGGGCGCATTTCGGGCGTCGCCAAGGGCGGTACGGAGCTGAATTTCGGCCAGTTCGGCCTCAAGGCCCTGATGCCGGAGCGCGTTACGGCGCGTCAGATCGAAGCGGCTCGCCGCGCGATCACTCGTGCGATGAAGCGCGCCGGCCGCGTCTGGATCCGTATTTTCCCAGACGTTCCGGTGTCGAAGAAGCCGACCGAAGTCCGCATGGGCAAGGGCAAGGGCGCGCCTGAATTCTGGGCAGCCAAGGTCAAGCCGGGTCGGATCATGTTCGAGATCGACGGCGTGCCCGAGGATACCGCGCGCGAGGCCATGCGCCTCGGCGCAGCCAAGCTGCCGATCAAGACCCGCTTCATCCAGCGCATCGCTGAGTAAGGGAGGACGACATGAAGACTTCAAAACGCCTGTCCGACCTGAACGCCATGAGCGTGGATCTGCTCCAGGACGAACTCCTGAAGCTCAAGAAGGAGCAGTTCAACCTGCGTTTCCAGCGCGCCACCGGCCAGCTCGAGAACACTGCTCGAGTGACCGAGGTCCGCAAGGATATCGCCCGCATCAAGACGCTGCAGCGGTCGAAGACCGTCGCCGCGACCGCCTGAGGAGTTTCAACCATGCCGAAGCGCGTGCTGCAGGGCGTCGTCGTCAGCGACAAGCAAAATAAAACTGTTGTGGTTAAGGTCGAGCGGCGGTATACGCACCCGCTCCTCAAGAAGACGGTTCGCCGCACCAAGAACTACCACGCCCACGACGAGGCGCAGGTGTCCAAGGTCGGCGATCAGGTCTGGATCGAGGAGTCGAAGCCGATTTCCAAGCTGAAAAGCTGGGTTGTGCTCGAMAACGCTCCAAAAGCGTAAGACACACGTGCTCCCGACGTTCGGCTCCGGCCGAACGAATCGGGGCAGGTGTGAAGTGAATTTGGTAAGGCATGTCACCCGCAGAAGTGCGCGTCACTTTTGCGGATCATGCTTTGTTTGAGGCCAGGGGGCGATCGACCCCCGTCAGCCGTAGTCCGATCGGCGCTAATGCCGATCCGGAAACCGCGCTGATACGCATATGGAAGGATCAAGGCCATGATCCAGGTGCAGACGAATCTCGAGGTCGCGGATAATTCCGGCGCCCGTCGCGTGATGTGCATCAAGGTTCTCGGCGGGTCGAAGCGGCGCTATGCCCGCATTGGCGACATCATTGTCGTTTCGATCAAGGAAGCAATTCCCCGTGGCCGCGTGAAGAAGGGCGACGTCATGAAGGCGGTCGTCGTTCGCACCGCCAAGGACGTCAAGCGCGCCGATGGTTCGGTGATCCGTTTCGACCGCAATGCGGCCGTGCTGATCAACAACCAGAAGGAGCCTGTCGGCACCCGTATCTTCGGACCGGTTCCGCGCGAACTCCGCGCCAAGAACCACATGAAGATCATCTCGCTTGCGCCAGAGGTGCTTTGATGGCTGCGAAAATCAAGAAGGGCGACAAGGTCGTCGTGCTGGCTGGCCGCGATAAGGGCAAGTCCGGCGAAGTGCTCCAGGTCATCCCGAAGGATGCCCGCGCCATCGTGCGTGGCGTCATGATGGTCAAGAAGCACACCAAGGCTTCGGCACAGTCCGAGGGCGGCATCATCTCCAAGGAGGCCACCATCGACCTGTCGAACCTGGCAGTTGCCGATCCGAAGGACGGCAAGCCGACCCGCGTTGGCTTCAAGGTTCTGGATGACGGCCGCAAGGTCCGTTTCGCCAAGCGTTCGGGGGATCTGATCGATGGCTGATAATCAGCAGCAGGCGGCCCTTACGCCGCGCATGAAGAAGCATTACGAGGACGTCGTCCGTCCCGCGATGATCGCCGAGTTCGGCTACAAGAACGTCATGGAAGTGCCGACGATCGAGAAGATCGTCATCAACATGGGCGTTGGCGAAGCTACGGCGGACCGCAAGAAGGTCGACAACGCCGCTGGCGACCTCGCACTGATTGCCGGCCAGAAGCCGGTCATCACCAAGTCCCGCCTCGCGATCGCCGGCTTCAAGCTGCGCGAAAACATGGCGGTGGGCTGCAAGGTCACGCTGCGCAAGACGAAGATGTTCGAGTTCGTTGATCGGCTCGTCACCATTGCTCTGCCGCGTGTTCGCGACTTCCGCGGCCTCAATCCGAAGTCGTTTGACGGGCGTGGCAATTTTGCGCTCGGCATCAAGGAGCACATCGTGTTCCCTGAGATCAACTACGACAAGGTCGACGCCGTGTGGGGTATGGACGTGATCGTCTGCACGACTGCAAAGTCGGACGACGAGGCACGCGCCTTGCTGAAGCACTTCAACTTCCCGTTCCGGCAGTGAGCTTAACCGCTCATACGCGGAAACCAGGAGATATCGATGGCTAAGAAAAGCTCCGTCGAGAACAACAACCACCGCAAGGCCCTTGTGAAGAAATTCGCCGGCAAGCGTGCACGTCTTCTCGCGATCGCCAATGACAACACCCAGTCCATGGACGAGCGTTTCCTCGCTCGCCTGAAGCTGGCCGAACTGCCGCGCAACTCGGCTCCTAACCGGGTGCGCAACCGCTGCGAAGTGACGGGTCGTCCCCGCGCTGTTTATCGCAAGCTGAAGATGTCGCGCATTGCTCTGCGCGAGCTCGGCAACAAGGGGCTGGTTCCCGGCCTCGTCAAGTCGAGCTGGTAAGGAGTAAGCAACATGGCGATCATTGATCCGCTTGGAGATATGCTGACCCGCATCCGCAATGCGCAGATGCGGCGTAAGTCGCGCGTTTCGACGCCCGGTTCGAAGCTGAGGGCTCGCGTCCTCGACGTGCTTCAGTCCGAGGGTTACATCCGCGGCTACACCCAGACCGAGTTCGGCAACGGCCGGACCGAGTTCGACATCGAGCTGAAGTACCATGAGGGACAGCCGGTCATCCGGTCGATCTCGCGTGTGTCGAAGCCCGGCCGCCGCGTCTATTCTTCGGTGGAAACGATGCCCCGCGTGGCCGACGGCCTTGGCGTGACCATCATTTCTACGCCGAGGGGTGTGATGCCCGATCATCTTGCCCGCGAGCAGAACGTGGGCGGCGAAGTGCTTTGCAAGGTCTTCTGACCTTCCGCGCCGCTCATTTTCAGGAGAAATCCAATGTCTCGTATCGGTAAAAAGCCTGTTCCGGTTCCCGCTGGCGTCACCGCCAACGTCGCCGGCCAGGTGGTTAAGATCAAGGGTGCCAAGGGCGAGTTGTCCTTCGTGGTTCCCGACGACGTCTCAGTTTCGATGGAAGAGGGTTCCATCGCCGTGCAGCCGCGCTCGCAGAGCAAGGTGGCCCGGTCGCTCTGGGGCACGTCGCGCGCTCGCATCGCCAACCTGGTGATCGGCACGACTGCGGGCTTCGAGAAGAAGCTCGAGATCAACGGCGTCGGCTACAAGGCCGCCGTCAACGGCAAGGTGCTCAAGCTGTCGCTCGGCTTCAGCCATGACATCGACTATGCGATCCCGGAAGGGGTCGCGATCGTCACGCCGAAGCCGACGGAAATCGTGATCACCGGCATCGACAAGCAGGTTGTGGGTCAAACCGCAGCCGAGATCCGCGGCTACCGCGGTCCCGAGCCCTACAAGGGCAAGGGTGTCAAGTACGCCGGCGAATTCATCTTCCGCAAGGAAGGGAAGAAGAAGTAATCGCCATGAGCAGCAAGCAGACAAAAAACACTGCGCGCCGTCGGTTCCGCGTCCGCCGCGCCATCAAGGCGGTCGCCAATGGCCGCGCTCGCCTGTCGGTGCATCGCACCGGCAAGCAGATCTACGCCCAGGTCATCGACGACGTGAAGGGGGTCACCCTCGCTTCGGCTTCGTCGCTGGACAAGGACATCCGTGGCGACATCAAGTCGGGCGCGAATGTCGAGGCGGCGACTGCGATCGGCAAGCTCGTCGCCGAGCGCGCCATCAAGGCAGGCGTGAAGGACGTGGTCTTCGATCGCGGTTCCTACATGTATCATGGCCGCGTCAAGGCGCTGGCCGAGGCGGCCCGCGAGGGCGGCCTCAACTTCTAAGGCCTATCCAGGCGTCGCATGGCGGACCCGAGTGGTCCGCCATGCGACGCATTTAACGTCGTCCCATTCGGGACGCTCGAGCGAGCGGCGGCGCCTTTGAGCGACCGGCTGCGCAAGTAAGAGGGACTACAATGGCGAGAGAGCCTCGTGATCGCGATCGGGAAGAGCGCGATTCAGAATTCGTGGACCGGCTGGTCCACATCAACCGCGTCGCCAAGGTGGTGAAGGGTGGGCGTCGCTTCGGCTTCGCTGCGCTCGTCGTCGTCGGCGACCAGAAGGGCCGCGTCGGCTTCGGCCACGGCAAGGCCCGTGAAGTGCCGGAAGCGATCCGCAAGGCGACTGAAGCCGCCAAGCGCGGTCTCGTCCGCATTCCGCTGCGCGAAGGCCGTACGCTTCATCATGACGTCCAGGGCCGTCACGGCGCTGGCAAGGTCGTGCTGCGCGCGGCTCCGGCTGGTACCGGCATCATCGCCGGCGGCCCGATGCGCGCGGTCTTCGAGGCAGTCGGCATGCAGGACGTCGTGTCCAAGTCGCTCGGTTCCTCGAACCCCTACAACCTCGTTCGCGCGACGTTTGACGCGTTGAAGAACGAGGACAGCCCGCGCGGCGTCGCTGCGCGCCGGTCCCTGAAGGTTTCGGCCCTGCAGACGCGTCGCCGCGATGCAGGCACCGATGCCGTGGCCGAAGCGTGAGGGTGGCATCATGGCAAAAGCTGAAACCACCGTCGTCGTCGAGCAGATCGGAAGCCCGATCCGCCGCGAGGCATCGCAGCGCCAGACCCTGATCGGTCTCGGCCTCAACAAGATCCGCCGGCAGTCGACCCTGGTCGATACGCCTGCCGTACGGGGCATGATCGATAAGGTCAGGCACCTCGTGCGCGTCGTCGACGCGAAGTGAGGAGAATCGTCCGATGAAACTCACTGAAATTCGTGACAACGAAGGCGCCCACAAGTCGCGCATCCGTGTCGGCCGCGGTATCGGTTCCGGCAAGGGCAAGACCGGTGGTCGTGGCGTCAAGGGTCAGAAGGCCCGCTCTGGCGTCGCGGTCAAGGGCTTCGAAGGCGGCCAGATGCCGCTGTATCGTCGCCTGCCCAAGCGCGGCTTCCACAACCTCTTCGCCAAGGATCTGAACGAGGTAAACCTCGGTCGCATCCAGCAGGCGGTTGAGGCCGGCAAGCTCGATGCCAAGGGCACCGTGACCATCGAGGCGCTCGTCGCCGCCGGTGTGATCACCCGCCAGGCCAAGGACGGCGTCAAGATTCTGGGCGTCGGCGAACTGACCTCGAAGCTTGCCTTCGAGGTGTACGGTGCTTCGAAGTCGGCCGTCGAGGCCATCGAAAAGGCCGGCGGTTCGATCAAGATTCTTGCGACCGCTTCACAGGCGTGAATCTAGCGCTTACATGAGCGCTTGCGAACGGCGGCCGGGCCAGAAGCCCAGGCCGCCGTTCGACTGTTTGACTGAGCCCGATGCCGGATGGCGCGACGCGCATTCCGGAGGATTGCGGGCTTCAATGAGCGACTTTCGACCCAGGGACCGGACGCATGGCATCGGCGGCTGAACAGCTTGCGGCAAACCTCAATTTTGGCGCCTTCGCCAAGGCCGACGAGCTCAAGAAGCGGATCTGGTTTACGCTAGGCGCGCTGATCATCTATCGGCTTGGCACCTATATCCCACTGCCGGGCATGAACCCCGACGCAGTCGCGGATCTGTTCAAGCAGACGCAGTCGGGCGTGCTGGGCCTTTTCAACATGTTCTCGGGCGGCGCTGTCGGCCGTCTTGCGATCTTCGCGCTGGCGATCATGCCGTACATCTCGGCCTCGATCATCGTCCAGCTGCTCTCCAGCGTGGTCCCGACCTTCGAGGCGCTGAAGAAGGAAGGCGAGCAGGGCCGCAAGATCCTGAACCAGTACACCCGCTACCTGACGCTCGTCCTGGCCATCTTCCAGGCCTACGGCATCGGCGTCGGTCTGCAGGGTTCCGGCAATCTCGTCATGGATCCGGGTCCGTTCTTCTTGCTCTCGACCACGATCACGCTCGTCGGCGGCACCATGTTCCTGCTTTGGCTCGGTGAACAGATCACCAGCCGCGGCATCGGTAACGGCACCTCGATGATCATCTTCTCGGGCATCATCGCCGAATTCCCGTCGCAGCTCGCGCAGACCCTCGAACTCGGCCGTCAGGGCGCGATCTCGACCGGCCTGCTGCTGCTGATCCTGGTCATGGCGATCTGCGTCATCGCCTTCTGCGTGTTCATGGAGCGCGCCCAGCGCCGGTTGCTGATCAACTATCCCAAGCGCCAGGTCGGCAACCGCATGTATGAGGGTCAGACCTCTTTCCTGCCGCTCAAGCTGAATACCGCCGGCGTTATCCCGCCGATCTTTGCCTCGTCGCTGCTGCTGCTGCCGACCACCATCGCCAGCTTCTCGCAGGCCTCGGGCGGCACGGGCTTCCTGTCGACGATGGCCACCTATCTGGCCCATGGCCGGCCGCTGTTCATGTTCCTCTATGCGGCGCTGATCATCTTCTTCTGCTTCTTCTACACCGCGATCGTCTTCAACCCGGTCGAGACGGCAGACAACCTCAAGAAGCATGGCGGCTTCATGCCGGGCATCCGCCCCGGCGAGCGCACCGCCGAGCACATCGACCGGATCCTGACCCGCATCACGGTGCTGGGTGCGGGCTACCTGACGATCGTCTGCCTTATCCCTGAGTTCATGATCACCTATGCTCAGATTCCGATTATCCTGCTCGGCGGCACCTCGCTGCTGATCGTGGTGACGACGACGATGGATACCGTGGCGCAAGTCCATGGCCATCTGCTGGCCCATCAGTACGAAGGGCTGGTCAAGAAATCGAAGTTGAGGGGGTCGAAGCGCTGATGCGACTGATATTCTTGGGGCCGCCCGGGGCGGGGAAGGGCACTCAGGCCGCGCGCATCGTCGCGAAGCACGGCATCCCGCAGCTCTCGACCGGTGACATGCTGCGCGCCGCGGTTGCCGCCGGCACCCCGGTGGGCGTCAAGGCGAAGGCCGTGATGGATGCGGGGGGATTGGTCTCCGACGAGATCGTCATCGGCATCGTTGCCGACCGCATCGAGGAGCCGGACGCGAAGAAGGGCTTCATCCTGGACGGTTTCCCGCGGACGCTGGCGCAGGCCGAGGCGCTCGACGCGATGCTCGCCTCCAAGAAGATGAACCTGGATGCCGTGCTCGAGCTCAAGGTCGACCAGGGCAAGCTCGTCGACCGGATCGTCAGGCGCGCTGAGGAGGCCAAAGCCGCCGGCCAGCCCGTTCGCAAGGACGACGACCCGGAGGTCTTCAAGGTACGCCTGGAGGCCTACAATCGCGATACCGCGGTGGTCGCGCCCTATTACGAGAAGCGGGGCCAGCTGACCCCGATCGACGGCATGCAGCCGATCGACGCTGTCAGCACTGCCATCGAGAAGGCGCTCTCGGGCGCCTGATCGCGGCGGCTTGTTCCGCCGGTTTTCGAACTGAACTTTATCGAGGCCCCGCATCTCAACCAGATGCGGGGCCTCGTGCGTTTTTGGGCGGTCGCATAAGCGGTTTCTTCCCCACAGGCCGCGTTGACATGGCAGGCCCCAGGCGATGTCCTCTCCTTAATCCGCCACAAGGCGGCAATGGCGGTGCGCGGAGCGAAGCACGAGCTTTCCCCGCAGCGCGGCTACGCAAGGGAGAGACGCGCATGAGGGTACTGTCATCGATGCTGATGGCCATGTCGCTGGCGGTGCTGCCGTCGGCGGTGGCGCGCGCGCAGGACGCGGTCAAGATCGGCGTCCTGAACGACCAGTCGGGCAACTACGCCGAATTCGGCGGGCTGGGCTCGGTTGAAGCCGCGCGCATGGCGATCGAGGATTTCGGCGGCACGGTTCTGGGCAAGCCGATCGAGCTCGTCGCCGCCGACCACCAGAACAAGCCCGATATAGCAGCCGGCCTGGCGCGGCGCTGGTATGATGCCGACGGGGTCACTGCCATCGCGGACCTGACGAATTCGGCGGTCGCGCTCGCCGTGGCCGGCATCGCAAACGAGCGCAAGAAGGTTGCGCTGTTCAACGGTCCCGCGACGACGCGCCTGTTCAACGAGGATTGCTCGGCGACGGGCTTCATGTGGACCTTCGACACCGCGACCTCGGCCAAGGGAACGGCACTCTCCGTCCTGCGGGAAGGCGGCGACAGCTGGTACATCATCGCGGCCGATTATGCCTTCGGCCACCAGCTCTCGGCCGACATCCAGACGATCGTCGGCCAGAACGGCGGCAAGACGCTGGGCTCCGTTCGGCATCCGCTGGGCTCTGCGGATTTCGCGTCCTATCTACTGCAGGCGCAGGCCTCCAAAGCCAAGATCGTCGCCTTCGCCAATGCCGGCACCGACACGATCAACTCGGTCAAGCAGGCCGGCGAGTTCGGGATCGTCGATGGCGGGCAGAAGCTCGCCGCGATGGTCATTGTGCTCAGCGACGTGAAGGGGCTCGGACTCGACAAGGCCAAGGGCCTGATTACCACCACCGCCTATTACCACGACCGGGACAAGGCGAGCCGCGACTGGGCCGACCGCTATCTGGCGCGGACGAAGTCGATGCCGGGGATGATCCACGCCAGCGTCTACTCCTCGGTGCTGCATTATCTGCGCGCCGTGAAGGCCGCAGGCAGCGCAGCGGGCCCTGCGGTCGCCGCCAAGATGAGGGAGACTGCGGTCGATGACTTCTTCGCGCCGGGTGCCAAGATCCGCGCCGACGGCCGCCTGATGAACGACATGTACCTTGCCGAGGTGAAGTCGCCCGCCGAATCGAAGAATGCGTGGGACTTCTTCAAGATCGTCCGCAGCATTCCCGCTGCCGAGATCATCGCTCCCTTGTCCGAGAGCAAATGCAGCCTGGTCAGCAAGTGACAGGCGGCTAGAGCTGCTATAACTGCGCAGGCGGCCGCTTTCCGGTCCGCCTGCGCAAACCGCGGTTGACTCGTGGCGCTCAAGCGATTAACGAGCCCCATCCGGTTCCATGTGGCGATGCCGACGCCTTCGCGAGAAGGCATGGCGTCGTATTCCCGCTTGGACCCGTTCAACGCCTCGCAGAGGCCGGCCTCCACCGGCGCGAGGTTATTTTCACCCGCCGCCGCGCCATCGGGCGCCTCGGCTAACATGGAGAAGAGACCATGGCTCGTATCGCGGGCGTTAACATTCCGACCGGCAAGCGCGTCGTCATCGGCCTTCAGTACATCCACGGCATTGGCTTGGCCAAGGCCAAGGAGATTTGCGCCAAGGTCGGTATCGCCGATGAGCGCCGCGTCAACCAGCTCTCGGACGCCGAGGTGCTCCAGATCCGCGAAGCCATCGATCGCGACTATCTCGTCGAGGGCGACCTGCGTCGCGAAGTCTCGATGAACATCAAGCGCCTGATGGATCTGGGCTGCTATCGCGGCCTGCGTCATCGTCGCTCGCTTCCTGTCCGCGGCCAGCGCACGCATACCAATGCGCGTACCCGCAAGGGCAAGGCGAAGCCGATCGCCGGCAAGAAGAAGTAATTCGGCGGGCCCTTGCGGCCCGCTTTCTCTCGCCGTCCTGTCCGCCCAGCGGGCAGGCGGCATCCCCAGCGCCTGGCATAACGGGCGCGCCTGAAGGATCACCTTACTATGGCAAAAGAAGCCCAACGCGTCCGTCGTCGCGAACGCAAGAACATCGTCTCCGGCGTCGCCCATGTGAACGCCTCGTTCAACAACACCATGATCACCATCACCGACGCCCAGGGCAACACGATCTCGTGGTCCTCCGCCGGCACGATGGGCTTCAAGGGTTCGCGTAAGTCGACTCCCTATGCCGCGCAGGTTGCCGCCGAAGACGCCGCCCGCAAGGCTGCCGAGCACGGCATGCGCACGCTGGAAGTCGAAGTGACCGGTCCCGGTTCGGGTCGTGAGTCCGCCCTGCGCGCACTGCAGGCCGCCGGCTTCACTGTGACCTCGATCCGCGACGTGACGCCGATCCCGCACAACGGCTGCCGCCCGCGCAAGCGCCGTCGCGTCTGACGTCTGATCTCAAGACATGACGCCGCCAGCCGGCATCATGTCTTAGCTCCCGATTCTCGGGCTTCCGCACCGGCGGGAGCCTGTCCGGGGCGGCCCGCCGCCGCCATTGAATTCAAGCACCAGGAGTGCGGTCGTGATCAGCAAGAACTGGCAGGATCTGTCAAAGCCGAACAAGCTCGAGATCAAGGTCGGAGACGACCCGAAGCGTCTGGCCACCGTCATTGCGCGTCCGCTCGAGCGCGGTTTCGGCATGACGCTCGGCAATGCGCTGCGTCGCGTGCTGCTGTCGTCGCTCCAGGGCGCGGCTGTCACCGCCGTCCAGATCGACGGCGTGCTGCATGAATTCTCCTCGATCCCGGGCGTCCGCGAGGACGTCACCGACATCGTGCTCAACATCAAGGCGATCGCCGTCAAGATGCAGGGCGAGGGTCCCAAGCGCATGACCCTTCGCAAGTCGGGTCCGGGCACCGTCACCGCCGGCGACATCAACACCATCGGCGACGTGTCGATCCTGAACCCCGACCTCGTGCTCTGCACGCTGGACGACGGTGCCGAGATCCGCATGGAGTTCACGGTCAACACCGGCAAGGGCTACGTTCCTTCCGAGCAGAACCGTCCGGAAGATGCGCCGATCGGCCTGATCCCGGTCGACAGCCTGTATTCGCCGGTCAAGAAGGTCTCCTATCGCGTCGAGAACACCCGTGAGGGCCAGAACCTCGATCGCGACCAGTTGACCCTCAACATCGAGACCAACGGCTCGGTGACCCCTGAGGACGCTCTGGCGCTGGCCGCCCGCATCCTTCAGGACCAGCTGGCCGTCTTCATCACCTTCGAAGAGCCGCGCAAGGAAGAGACCGTCTCGACCGCGCCGCAGCTGCCCTTCAACCCGGCACTGCTCAAGAAGGTCGACGAGCTCGAGCTTTCGGTACGTTCGGCGAACTGCCTGAAGAACGACAACATCGTCTATATCGGCGACCTCATCCAGAAGTCGGAGGGCGAGATGCTGCGCACCCCGAACTTCGGCCGCAAGTCGCTGAACGAGATCAAGGAAGTGCTCGCCACCATGGGCCTCCACCTCGGCATGGACGTGACCGGCTGGCCGCCGGAGAACATCGAAGAGCTGGCAAAGCGCTTCGAAGAACATTATTGATCGCGCCGGCGCGGACCCGTTCCGCGCCAGCCTATCCCGCCCGGCGCATGAGCGCCGGAGCATAAAGGACGGCCGTACCGTGGCACGGCGGCCGTAAGCAACTTAAGGAGCCACTCCCATGCGTCACGGTTTTCGCGGTCGTCGTTTCAACCGCTCGGTCGAGCATCGTAAGGCGATGTTCGCCAACATGTCCCAGGCCCTGATCAAGCACGAGCAGATCACCACCACGCTTCCGAAGGCCAAGGACCTGCGTCCGGTCGTCGAGAAGCTGATCACGCTCGCCAAGCGCGGCGACCTGCATGCCCGCCGTCAGGCGATCGCGCAGATCAAGGACGTCGCCCTGGTCGGCAAGCTCTTCGCGGTCCTCGGCCCGCGCTACAAGGAGCGCAACGGCGGCTACCTCCGCATCATGAAGGCCGGCTTCCGCTTCGGCGACAACGCCCCGCTCGCCGTGATCGAGTTCGTCGATCGCGACGTCGACGCCAAGGGCAAGGATTCGGGCCCGGTGCAGTTCACAGCGGAAGACGAAGCGGCCTGAGGCTGTTTCGCCTGACAGCGATATTCTCAAGGGCGGCCCTCGGGTCGCCCTTTTGCGTTTCCGGGGTCATGCGGGGAAGGGGTGTGTCGGAGACGATGATCGATGACACGACGCGGAGATGTCTGGAAAAGGCCGTGTGATCGGCCTATCTCTCGACGCAGTTCGTAGCCGCAGAGGAGATTCCGCATGCCCGGCGCAAAACGCCGTATCGTCGCTTACGCCGTCCTGGCACTTGCGACCTTGCCATTCCCCTCGACAGCCTTCGCCCAGACAAAGCAGGTGCCGGAGACGCGTCAGCAGATGTCGCTGTCCTTCGCGCCAATCGTGCGCCAGAGCGCGGCGGCCGTCGTCAATGTTTATGGCGCCCGGGTCGAGCGCCGGCCGCAGAACCCCTTCATGGATGACCCGTTCTTCAAGCGCTTCTTCGGCGATGGCGGGTTCGGCGTGCCGCGTGAGCGCGTGCAGCGCTCGCTCGGCTCCGGAGTGGTCGTCGATGCCGGCGGGCTCGTGGTCACCAACAACCACGTTATCGAGGGCATGAGCGAGGTCAAGGTCGCTTTCGCCGACAAGCGCGAGGTCGAGGCGACGATCCTGCTGCGTGACCCGCGCACCGATCTCGCGGTGCTGAAGCTCAAGGGTGCCAAGGACCTGATGGCGATCGAGCTCGCGGATTCCGACAAGGTCGAGATCGGCGATATCGTGCTCGCGATCGGCAACCCGTTCGGCGTCGGCCAGACCGTCACCCAGGGCATCGTCTCGGCTCTGGCCAGGACGCAGATCGGCGTCGGCGATTCCCAATCCTTCATCCAGACCGATGCCGCGATCAATCCCGGCAATTCCGGCGGTGCGCTGGTCGACATGCAGGGCCGCGTCGTGGGCATCAACACCGCGATCTTCTCGCGCTCCGGCGGCAGCGTCGGCATCGGCTTTGCGATTCCCTCTGCCATGGTCCGCGTCGTCGTCGAAAGCGCCAAGGCCGGTGCGACGACGGTCCGTCGTCCCTGGTTCGGCGCCAAGCTGCAATCCCTGACCACGGAGGTTGCGGAAGGGCTCGGGCTCGACCGGCCGGCAGGCTCCGTTGTCGCCAGCACGGTCGACAAGGGACCGGCAGCCGAGGCAGGGCTGAAGCGCTCCGACGTGATCCTCGCGGTCGATGGCGTCAACGTCGATGACCCCGAGGCGTTCGGCTATCGCTTCGCGACGCGTCCGCTTGGCGGCGTGACCTCGATCACCGTGCTGCGCGGGGGCCGCAAGGTCGTGCTGCCGGTCAAGTTGATCCCGGCGCCGGAAACCCGGCCGCGCGAGGCTGTGGCGCTGGCTGGACGCTCGCCCCTGACGGGATTGACCGTGATGAACCTCTCGCCGGCCGTTGCCGAGGAACTGGCGATCGACACCGCCAATGAGGGCGTCGTCGTCAGCGAGGTCGAGCCCGACAGCATGGCCGCCCGCGTGGGCTTCCAGAAGGGCGACCTCGTGCAAGCGTTGAATGGCGAGCGCATGGAACGCTCACGCGATATCGAGACCGCCGTGAAGGAGCGCAAGCGCGCCTGGGAGGTCACGATCTCGCGGGGCGGGCAGGTCATCACCTCGGTATTCCCGGGGTGAGCGATCTGTTCGCTGGATCGGGCCTGGACAAATCGGGCCCGCGTCCGCTTGCCGACCGGCTGCGGCCCAAGACCCTGGGCGAGGTTGCCGGCCAGGAGCATCTGACGGGGCCCGAGGGTGCATTGACGCGGCTCGTCGCCTCGGGCTCGCTCGGCAGCCTGATCTTCTGGGGTCCGCCCGGGACGGGCAAGACCACCGTCGCTCGCCTGCTGGCAGGGCAGGTCGATCTTGGCTTCGAGCAGATCAGCGCGATCTTCTCCGGTATCGCCGATCTCAAGAAGGTCTTCGAGTCGGCGCGCGGGCGGCGGCTTGGCGGCAAGGGCACGCTGCTCTTCGTCGACGAGATCCATCGGTTCAACCGCGCCCAGCTCGACGCCTTCCTGCCCGTGATGGAGGACGGCACGATCACGCTCGTCGGCGCGACGACCGAGAACCCGTCCTTCGCGCTCAACGCGGCGCTCTTGTCGCGCGCCCGTGTGCTGACCTTCAAGTCGCTCGACGAGGGCTCGCTGCTGTTCCTGCTTGGGCGAGCCGAGTTGCTGGAAAACCGCCAGTTGCCGCTGACGCCTGAGGCGAGGGAGGCGCTGGCGCGCTTTGCCGATGGCGACGGTCGCGCCGTGCTGACGCTTGCGGAAGAGCTCTGGCGTGCCGCCAAGCCCGACGAGGTTTTCGACGAGGCAGGCCTTGCCGAAGTGATCCAGCGCCGCGCGCCGATCTACGACAAGGCGCAGGATGGCCACTATAATCTGATCTCTGCCCTGCACAAGACGATCCGTGGCTCTGACCCGGACGCGGCGCTGTATTATTTCGCCCGCATGCTGGATGCCGGGGAGGATCCGCGCTTCCTGGCGCGGAGGCTCGTCAGGATGGCCGTGGAGGATATTGGGCTCGCCGATCCGCAGGCGCTCGTTCATGCCCGGGCGGCCGCCGAGACCTTCGAGCAACTGGGCTCGCCCGAAGGCGAGCTCGCGCTCGCCAACACCGTGATCTATCTCGCTACCGCGCCCAAATCGAATGCGGCCTACATGGCCTACAAGAGCGCGCGCCGGGTTGCCGCCGAGCGAGGCTCGCTGATGCCGCCCAAGACCATCCTCAATGCGCCGACCAAGCTGATGAAGCAGGAAGGCTACGGCGCCGACTATGCCTATGATCACGATGCGCCCGACGCCTTCTCGGGGCAGAATTACTGGCCCGATGCGCTCGGACGCCAGCTCTTCTACGATCCTCCGGAGCGCGGCTTCGAACGCGAGATCAGGAAGAGGCTGGAATACTGGGAGAAGCTCAGGCAGGAGCGGGGCGGCTAGCGCCGACACGGCCTTGCCTTTGGCCGGCATCTGTTGCCAATCGGTGCACCGGCCATTCATAGCCTGACGACCAACGGATACCCGACATGCAACTGCTCGCACGCCTTGTCCTCATCGTTCCATCGCTGGTCGCGGGCTGGTTCGTGTCCAAGGACGATGCCGCCTACTGGGTTATCGCCTTTGCGGTAGCCCTGGTATTCGTCGTGCTGACGATCGCATTCGAGCTCTACGTCGTTCCCTGGCTGCGCGGCCGTCGCCAGCCGTGATCCGGTCCACGACGCGCCTCGCTCGGCTGCGCAGTCGATTCAGGGTCTTCTGGCAAGCTACTGTTAAATATACGGTTTCCCTACGAATTGCCTGTCGGCTGAGCGGTCTATGGCAGCACTGTCCGGCAGACGGGCTGCCGGGTGCCTTGATATCCGTGATCCCGCTGGGACGTATTCACAAGGCGGCGCCACAGCCTGCGCCCGCGACGCTGCGTAATAGCCATGGCCGCGCTCGCGGGCAGTGGATTTCGTTTGTGCGCAGCAACAACGCACTCTATTCCACTGGGATGATCTCCTCCGCACTCGTCTTTCTCGGCGCTGGCATCGGCGGCGTGCTGCGGCACGGCGTCAATCTTGCTACGCCGAAATGGCTGGGTATGGGATTTCCCGTCGGTACGCTGGTGATCAACATCGTCGGCTCCGGGTTGATGGGGCTGGTCGCCGGCTGGTTCGCCTTCAAGGCGGGCGAAGGCGTGCCACAGGATCTCAGGCTCTTCCTGACGACGGGCGTGCTGGGTGGGTTCACGACGTTTTCGGCCTTTTCGCTCGATGCGGTCCTGCTCTGGCAGCGGGGCGAAGCCGTGTTGGCGTTGGCTTATGTTTTTGGTTCGGTCGCAGTGTCGATCGCCGCGCTGATCGGCGGGCTCGCGATCATCAGGGGACTGGCATGAGGACTGGTAGCAGGGGGCCAGGCGGCCCCAAGAGTAGCGCACCGAGGGGCGGCAACGGCTCCAAGCGCGGCGGACGTCCGCCGGCGTCGGGCGCGCCACGCGGCAAGCGCCCCGAGGGTGCGCGAGGACCTGCGCGCGCTGCCGGCCGCTCCAGGCCGGCGCGCGAGGAGGAGGTCGTTCGCACCGAGCCGACGCGCAATCCGGCGCCGCATCATCCGGTCCCGAAGGCTGCGGGGCCGCGCAGACCCGTCCCGCGCAAGCCTCCCGTGACAGACGCGCCGACGCGTGCCGAGATCAAGGCCGAGACGGCGCAGGTTCTGGCGACCGGCGTGCAGCAACTCGTTGTGACGGCCGACGAGAACGAGATGCGGATCGACCGCTTCCTCGAGAACCGCTTTCCGCAGCTGTCCTTCAGTCATATCCAGCGCATTGTCCGGAAGGGCGAACTGCGCGTGAATGGCAAGCGTGCCGACAGCAAGGACCGGCTCGAAGAGGGCCAGACCGTGCGCATCCCGCCGCTCAAGCTGGACCCGCAGGAGCAGCGGCCGCGCTCGGCGAAGGCCGATGGCGACACGCTCGAATTCCTGCGCTCGATCACGCTCTACGAGGATGACGACGTTATCGTCCTCAACAAGCCGGCCGGCCTCGCCGTGCAGGGCGGTTCGGGCACCACGCGCCATGTCGACCAGATGCTCGATTCGATGATGAGCAAGGACGGCCAGAAGCCCAGGCTCGTCCACCGGCTCGACAAGGACACCGCAGGCTGCCTGGTCATCGCCAAGTCGCGCTTTGCGGCCGCAACGCTGGCCAAGACCTTTCGCTCGCGCTCGGCCCGCAAGGTTTACTGGGCGCTGGTGGCGGGCGTGCCGCGCGTGCGCCAGGGCCGGATCTCGACCTATCTCGCCCGCGAGGAGGCCTATGACGGCGACCAGCGGATGGCTGTCGCCAAGCACGGCGACGACGGCGCGATGCATGCGGTGACCTATTACGCCGTGGTTGAGACCGCGGCGCAGAAGCTCGCCTGGCTTTCGCTGAAGCCGGTCACGGGCCGCACCCACCAGTTGCGCGCGCACGCCGCCCATATCGGGCACCCGATTGTCGGTGACCCAAAATACTTCAACATCGCCAATTGGGAGCTGCCCGGCGGCATCCAGAACAAGCTGCACCTGCTGGCGCGCCGCATCGTGCTGCCGCATCCGCGCGGCAAGGGCACTATCGACGTCAGCGCGCCGCTGCCGCCACATATGCGCCAGTCCTGGAACCTGGTGGGCTTCGAGGATGAGCGCTACGACCCGATCGTGGACGCGCCTGACGAATAGGGAGTGACCCTGCGTAAGAGAACAGTTGCGGAACAGAATTGACTGTGTTCTAATTTTGTTCCCAACACTCCGACGCAGGTGCTCCGATGACGCGTTTTGCCGTTCTGCTCGCTGGCCTGTCTTTATCACTGTGCCTTGGCGCTTCCGCCATGGCACAGACGCCCAATGTCTTGCCGGCCGCCGCCGCTGCGTCGAACGCTGATGAACCCGTGCCGCGCGCCGTGCGTGCGAAGGCGCGTCAGGACTGCCTAGCCGACAATGTCGCGCTTTCCGGCACCGATCTGCGCGCGGCGATGCGGGAGTGCATCCAGGGCAAGTTTCCAGGCGTGCAGCTCTATGCGCGCGACGGGCTGACGCGCGATGGAAAGCCCACCGCCGTCGCGGCGCGCAGCGCCTGCAAAGATGAAAGCGATGGCAAGTCCTTGAGCGGATCGGCCAGGACGACGGCGCTGGTCGCGTGCTTCAACGTCAAGCGGCCCGATCTTGCAGCGCGCGGGGAATGCCGCAAGGAGGCGCGCGACAAGGGGCTCGAAGGGGCGGAGCTCCGCAAGGCGATAGAGACCTGCACCCGCGAGGCAAAGTCCTGATAAGTCCGCTCCGGCGCGCTTCCGGCGTTTGCCGTGCATGTCCGGTGTGTGGTGGCTGGTCGCCGCGATCTGGGTTACAGCGCCGTCATGAATCTAGTGATCTTCGACCTCGACGGCACTCTGATCGACTCCGAGGCGATCATTCTCGGCGCCCAGTATGAAGCGTTTCGTCGCTGCGGGCTCGTGCATCCCGGGCGCGATGCGGGGCTCGGCATTGTCGGGCTGACGCTGGGCATCGCTCTGATGCAACTGGCCGGTCTGGATACGCCCGATGAGGTGCTGACGCAGACCTACAAAGACGTGTTCGGGGCGATGCGGCGGCAGGCCGAGACCGATCCTGCGCTCGACGAGCCGCTGTACCCCGGCGTCGCCGATATGTTGGCTGAACTGTCCCGCCGACCCGACATGAAGCTCGGGATTGCGACGGGCAAGTCGCGTCGCGGCGTCGAATACCTTGTCGACCGCCATGGCTGGGGGAAGCTGTTCGCCACGGTCCAGACTGCCGACGACGCGCCTTCGAAGCCGCATCCAGGCATGATCCTGCGCGCCATGAGCGAGGCGGGCGTGCGGCCAGAACGTGCGGTGATGGTCGGGGATTCGTCCTTCGACGTGGAGATGGCGGTGGCTGCCGGCGTCGTTCCCGTCGCCGTATCCTGGGGGTTCCAGCCGGTCTCGCGCCTGGTCGCGCTGGGCGCTCAGCACGTCCTGGGTTCTGCCGCCGAGCTTCCGGCGGTCATCGACAAGATCGTTGCCGCGCGGTCGGTGTGACCGCGCATTAGCTCGTCTCGTCGTCACTGCGAGCGCAGCAAAGCACTCCAGCACGATGTAGAGCGCTGGCGCTCGCTGGAGTGCCTTGTCGCGCCTAATAACGAAGAAGCCCACAGCGCTGGGGGCGGCCTCTCCCCGGGAGGCGGTTACGTCTCTGGCGACCGGCGCAGCAGCCGGAAGCCGATCGCAGTAACATCCTCGCAACCACGTCGCGTCAGACCCGGTTTACCTGAATAACCGTTCAGATTTGCGAATTAACCACCTGATGGCAGGTCGGGTCCCATGGTGTTCCTGCAACAGGGACATGCCGGCACATAACAAAGCCGGCCAGGGGTTAAGCCATGATTGGTCATGAACTTCGTGAATTCGTAGATCGCGTGATGGATTGCCAGGTGATCAGCGATGAAGACGTCAAGATGCTTCAGCGCGAGATCTTGGTCGACGAGCTGATGACGCGCGAGATCGTCGATGTTCTGGTCGCGCTCGATCGGGCCCTGCCTGAGAGCTGCGCCGCCTTCGCTGATTATCTCGTCGCACTGACCGTCGATCATGCGGTCTGGGAGTGCCGTCCGACCGGCATTGTCGATCGCGACAAGGCGCATTGGCTGCTGTCGACCCTGAGCGCCGGCGAGGGCCCGACCACGACCGCCAAGCGCATCGCATTCGAGATCGTGCGCGAGGCTGAACGCTGCGACGAAACCCTGCTGGGCTTTGCCCTCCAGCGCGGTTCGCAGAAGCAGCACAGCTTTCGCCAGGAGCGCATGCTGCTCGCGAGCTGAGGCGAGGGGCGAAAGCCGCTTGCAAGAGGGCGAAGTTTTGCCTCAATGGATGCCGGCTGCGGCGTCCACCAGAACCCCGGCTACGACATTGGTCTGAAATTGCCGGGAGACGCGACGCATGTTCACGAAGATCCTGATCGCGAACCGTGGCGAGATCGCCTGCCGCGTCATCAAGACGGCCCGCCGCATGGGTATCGCGACGGTCGCGGTGTATTCGGACGCCGATCGTGACGCGCTCCATGTGGAGATGGCCGACGAGGCCGTGCATATCGGCCCTGCCGCCGCCGCGCAGTCCTATCTGCTGATCGACAAAATCGTCGAGGCCTGCAAGGCGACCGGCGCGCAGGCCGTGCATCCCGGTTACGGATTCCTGTCCGAGCGCGAGGCTTTTGCGCAGGCGCTCAAAGACAACGGCATCGTCTTCATCGGTCCCAATCCGGGCGCCATCGCCGCGATGGGCGACAAGATCGAATCGAAGAAGGCGGCGGCGGCCGCCAATGTCTCGACCGTGCCTGGGCATCTGGGCATCATCGAAAGTCCAGAGCATGCCGTCGAGATTGCCGACGGCATCGGCTATCCCGTGATGATCAAGGCCTCGGCCGGCGGCGGCGGCAAGGGCATGCGCATCGCACATTCCTCGGCCGAGGTGGCTGAAGGCTTTGCCCGCGCCAAGTCGGAAGCGGCGTCCTCCTTCGGTGATGACCGCGTCTTCGTAGAAAAATTCATCGTCGACCCCCGCCACATCGAAATCCAGGTGCTTGGCGACAAGCACGGCAACGTTATCTATCTTGGCGAGCGCGAATGCTCGATCCAGCGCCGCAACCAAAAGGTCGTGGAGGAGGCGCCGTCGCCCCTGCTCGACGAGGCGACGCGCCGGAAGATGGGCGAGCAGGCGGTCGCGCTGGCCAAGGCCGTGAACTACGATTCGGCCGGTACCGTCGAATTCGTCGCCGGCCAGGACAAGTCGTTCTACTTCCTGGAGATGAATACGCGCCTCCAGGTCGAGCATCCCGTCACCGAGATGATCACCGGCGTCGATCTCGTCGAGGAGATGATCCGGGTCGCCTATGGCGAGAAGCTGCGTCTCACCCAAGCCGACGTGAAGCTGAACGGGTGGGCGGTCGAATCCCGCGTCTATGCCGAGGACCCGACGCGTAACTTCCTGCCGTCGACCGGCAGGCTCGTGACCTATCGCCCTCCGGCGGAGGGACCCGACGGCGAGGCCACGGTTCGCAACGACACCGGCGTGTTCGAAGGCGGCGAGATCTCGATCTATTACGACCCGATGATCGCCAAGCTCGTCACGCATGCACCGACGCGCGCCGCGGCGATCGAGGCGCAGGGCCGGGCCCTGGACGCCTTCGCGATCGACGGCATCCGCCACAACATTCCGTTCGTCTCGGCACTGATGCACCATCCACGCTGGATCGCAGGCGACCTGTCGACCGGCTTCATCGCCGAGGAGTTCCCGGAAGGTTTTGCGCTGCCGCAGCCCAACGGTGAGATCGCGCTGCGCATGGCGGCGATCGCAATCGCCTGCGACCACCGCATGAACCAGCGCAAGCGTCACGTCTCGGCGCAGATGCAGGGCTGGCGCAAGGTCGCCTTTGACCGCACGCGCATCGTCGCGCTCGGCGGCGAGCGCTTCGAGGGTGAGGTCACGGAGCAGGGCGGGGCGGTGATCATCGCCTTCGGCGCGCGGAGCATCATGGTGGCAAGCGAATGGATGCCGGGCGAGCCGGTCTGGCGCGGTACGCTGGACGGGGTCACAGTCGCGGCGCAAGTGCGGTCGATCCTTAATGGCGTCTCGCTCGGCCATGCCGGCGCCTATGCGAACGCTCACGTCTACACGGTGCGCGAGGCCGAACTCGCGGCGCTGATGCCGGAGAAGGTCGCGGCCGATACCGGAAAATTTCTGCTCTGCCCGATGCCGGGGCTGGTGAAGGCGATCTCCGTCACTGTTGGCCAGGAGGTCAAGGCCGGCGAGGCGCTCTGCATGGTCGAGGCCATGAAGATGGAAAACGTACTTCGCGCCGAGAAGGACGCTACCGTCGCCAAGATCCTGGCGAAGGAAGGCGATTCGCTCGCCGTCGATGCGGTGATCATGGAATTCAAATGATCGCGACGCCGGCTGGTGGTCTTGCCATCGCCGGCGTGCGGTTCGAAACTTGCTCCTGCGACGACAAGTGATGGGACTTTCATGCTGACGATCTGGGGGCGGATAAGCTCCGTCAATGTGCAGAAGGCGGTCTGGGCTGCCGGCGAGGTCGGCCAAGTTTTCGAGCGGATCGACCTGGGCGGCGCGTTCGGCGGCAATCGCGAGCCGGGCTATCTCGCCAAGAACCCGAACGGCCAGGTTCCCGTGCTCGAGGATGGCGAGACCTGCATCTGGGAATCCAACAGCATCGTGCGCTATCTCGCGGCGCGCTATGGCGCCGGCTGGATCTGGGAAGAGGATCCCGCGCTGCGCGCCGAGGCGGACCGCTGGATGGACTGGATGATCTCGGAGTTGCAGCCGGCGATGACGCCTGCCTTCTGGGGGTTGGTCCGGACGGCCCCCGAGCAACGCGACACCGCTGTGATCGAAGCTTCGATCGCCAGGGCCGAGGCGAAGATGGATATTCTCGAGTCGCATCTGGCGCACCGCAGTTTTCTTGCGGGCGAGCGCTTCGGCATGGCCGACATCACCGTGGGGCCCGGCGCCCATCGTTGGCTGCACATGCCCGTCACACGCGCGCGGCGGCCCAATCTCGAGCGCTGGTACGCCACGATTTCCGCGCGGCCGGCCGCTGGGCCGGCCCTGCCTCTGCCGATCGCGTGACGCGATGACACGTCGCCTTGCTCCGGCCGCGATGGCGATCATGATGAGGGCGATGAGCATGATCCGCCGCGCCTTTGCCGTCTCTGCCATCACTGTCGCGCTGGGCGGGCCGCTTGCCGCGCAGACCCTGCCGGCGCCGGCGCCGAGCCCGACGATCACTGCCGATCGTGCGCAAATGGACGAATGCCTGCGCCAGAGCGGTGCGGCCCTGACCTCCTGCATCGGCGCGGTTGCGGTGGCCTGCGTACGCGCCGCCGGCGTCAATCGCAGCGATGCCGAGCAGGGCTGTGCGAGGCGGGAGGAGGCCGTCTGGCGCGAGCGGCTGAACCAGGCCCTGCAGGTCACGGGGCGACCGCTCGACGCCGGGCAACGTAGCCGGCTGGCCTCGCTGCACCTGGCTTGGGAAGGCTATATCGCCCAGAAATGCGCGTTCTATCGGTCGACGCAGCCGTCGGCCGTCCAGATGGGGCGACAGGCCGGCTGCGAGTTGCGCGAGGTTGCCCAGCGCGCGCTCGAACTGCAACGCGCCATGCCGAGGCCGACACAGCGCCGCCCGCAGTCGCCGCCGCAGATCATACGATGACGAAGGCGCCGAGCGGCGTTAGCATCCTGTCAGCTTTGGCAGGTTATGCCGGTCTTCTGTCTGGAGCCCGGCGATGTTCTTTGTTCTGTCGAAACTCGTCTGGTTCGTCGTCTCGCCGGTCAATCTGGCGATCCTGCTCGCGCTGCTTGCCGCAGTCTTGTCCTTCACCCGGTTTGCGCGTGCAGCGCGCTGGCTTGGTGTCATAGCCCTTGGCGCTCTCGCCCTGATGGCGTTCAGTCCGCTGCCTCGCCTTGTGATGTGGCCGCTGGAAAACCGCTTTCCGCAGCAGGACGCCGCGCAGCAGCCGGTCGACGGCATCATCGTGCTGGGCGGTGCCATCGGCGTTGCACGGGGCGACGTGGTCATGACCACGGCGGCCGCACGCATGACCAAGGCTGTCGAACTGGCGCGGTTGCACCCACAGGCGAAGCTGGTTTTCACGGGCGGCGCTGCGAACCTGATCTCGCCGGTGACGAAGACGGAGGCCGATGGCGCGAGGTTGCTGTTCGAAGGGCTCGGCCTGCCGCAGCAGCGCATCATCCTGGAAGACAAGTCACGCAACACCCGCGAGAACGCGACTTTCACGCGTGATCTCGTCGCGCCCAAGCCGGGCGAGCGCTGGCTCCTGGTGACGTCGGCCTGGCACATGCCGCGCGCAATGGGTGTCTTCCGCAAGGCCGGCTTTGCCGTCGAGGCGTTTCCGGTCGACTTCCTGACCGAGCGCGAGCTCTCGAAATTCATCCGGGTTTCGGGACGCGCGCCGCGCGGGCTTTCGATTGCCGATGACGGCTTCAAGGAATGGGCCGGCCTCGCCGCCTATTGGCTCGCAGGCTATACCGACGCGCTGTTTCCGGGGCCTTGAGGGCGATCATGGCCTGAAGGCCGCTTCGTGAGGGCTCCGTAACGCTGCACCGTGATTCTCTCAGCATCTGCGGCCAAGCCATTCGCAACAAAGGACTTCTCGGAATGACTGCTGGTCACGCTCCAGGGGCGTCATTGTCAGCACCCTGTTCTTCGTCGGGCAGGGCTAGCCGGTAGACGCCGCGGAAATCGTCGGGGTCGACCGGGTGGCCCTTTCGCAGGATGACCAGCCGGCCTTCCTTCATCATGCGTACCGCAACGCGGCGCAGCGGCTGCATCAGCGGACCCCAGCCATCGGGATGGTCGCCCCCGACAACGCGCGCCGCATCCGCGGGCGAGATGGTCTTGCCGGGCCCGCGCGCGGTCACCAGCGCCAGGATTGCGGATTCGAGTGCCTCAGTCTGATCTGTCATCGCGACGAAAGAGGCCCGCCAGCGGGATTCGTCAAGGCGTTCCTGGATGGCTGAAGACGCGCGACGCGTCGGAGGCGAACTGACGGCGATACATCGCGACCAGGACTGCTGCCGTGAAGATCATGAAGGTCGCGGGGCCCAGGAACCAACCCATATAGGCAAGGGCGAAGAAGAAGGCGCGCTGGCCGCGGTTGAAATGCCGGCCTGCGGCGATGTTCATCTCGGTCATCTCGTGAACGGCCCGCGAGGCGTCCTGCGCATCCTGACCGCGGGCGGGAGGCATCGCGCCGATGAGAATGACGCAGTAGTTGAACAGCCGATAGCTCCAGGCAAACTTGAAGAAGGCGTAGCCGAAGATCACCGCGAGCCCGATGACCTTCATCTCCCAGGCCGAGCGCGCCGTCACTGTGCCGAAGGGCAGGTCGGCGAAGATCGCGACGACGCGATCGGTCGATTGCAGGAGCGACAGGGAGCCGCCGATCGCGATCAGCGAGGTGGAGGCGAAGAAGGCGGTGCCATTCTGCAGCCCGGTCATCACCTGGGTGTCGACGATGCGGTTGTCGCGGTTCATCGCCTCGCGGACCCAGCGGGCCCGTCGCAGATTCATCCGCATGTTCAGGCTTTTGCCGGCGTGGGGACCCATCTCGACCGCAAAATGGTACCCGATCCAGGAACCGGTGAAGAATATGAAGCCGACGATGTCGAACGTAGCGAATCCGATCATGCCGGAACTCCTTTGCACGCGACTCTGCTTTGCCGCGATGAATGCGGCAAGCGCTGGATTGACGCGGTGCAGGCGCGCCGCCACGGTGCCGACTCGCTAAGGAGCCGCGCGCCATGCCGCAGACGATCACCAAGGGCTACAAGGCGCTGGTCGCCGAGGCCGAGGCCAAGGTCACCACGCTTTCCGTCGCGGAGGCGAGCGCGCTGCAAGGCCGCGACGATGTGGTCTTCGTCGACCTGCGCGACCCCCGCGAACTCGAGCGGGACGGGCGCATGGCCGGCGCCTTCCACTGCCCTCGCGGCATGCTAGAGTTCTGGATCGACCCCGAGAGCCCCTATGCCAAGCCAATTTTCCAGGACGACAAGCAATTCGTCTTCTTCTGTGGCGGTGGCTGGCGCTCGGCGCTGGCTGCCGAAGTAGCGCAGGAGATGGGGCTGAAGCCCGTCGCTCACATTGCCGGCGGCTTTGCTGCCTGGAAGAAGGCCGGCGCGCCCTTCGAGGCGGCGGCGCCGCGCGAAGGCGGCAAAAGCGGCCACAAGGGCTGAGTTGGCATATTGTCCCACATACTGATCGTCGCGCTCGTCATAGCGTTCCTGTTCCGCAAGCCGCTGGGGCGCCTGCTCGCGAGGCAATTTCCTGATCGCGCAAGGCGCCATCAGATCGTCGGAACCGTCATCCTCGCCTTCGCGCTGGTAATCGGGGTGCGGTTGCTCGCGCTCTTCTGGTGAGCGCTGCAGCGATACTTGTGTGACGTCGCTGCCGCACTCCGCGAACTTCGCATCGACATGCTCTTGCCAGAGACATTCCGATGCGGCAGTTTGGGTGCCCTGATCCAGGAATCAGGGCCGGCTCCAACTCGAGAAAGGGAGGGCTGAATGGAATTCATGATCATCGCCACTCCCCCGCGAATGTCCCGCCGCTAGGTCGGGTTCGCGCGCGGCCCGCCTGAAGGTGCGGCCGGAGCCCCTTTCCATCGCGTTATGTTCTTCGCGGATGACAGGCCGATAGGCCGTCTTCGCCGTTCTGGAGTCGACTCCGTCACGGGTCGGAAGATTCTATGTCCGAACAGTCAAAGACCGGTCGGCCCGAGCCGTTCCGGGCCGTTCTCGGCTTCACTTTCCGTCACTGGGCCCGCCAGCCCCGCGCCGTCGGCATCGTCGCGGGCTCGATGATGGCGGCCACTGTCGCCGACCTGTTCATGCCGCTCTATGCCGGGCGGCTCGTCGATGCCGTCGCGGGGCAGGGGGCTGCCGCGCTGGAGGCGGCGCTATGGGCGCTGGCCGCGATGCTCGCCCTTGGCGTCTGCGCCGTGCTGTTCCGCCATCTCGGCTTCATCGGCATCACCGGGATGACGCTGCGCACGATGAGCGACACGGCGCAGGAGGCGTTTTCACGCCTGCAGCGGTTCTCGACCGACTGGCACGCCAACAACTTCGCCGGTTCCACCGTGCGCAAGATCACGCGTGGCATGTGGGCGCTAGACCTGCTGACCGACACGATCCTGATCGCGCTCCTGCCCTCGCTGGTGGTGTTGCTTGGTACGACGGTCTTGCTTGCCTGGCACTGGCCGGTGATGGGGTTGGTCGTGATGACCGGAGCGCTGGCCTATGTCGGCATCACGGTGGTGCTGTCACTGAACTATGTCGCCCCCGCGGCTCGGCTCGCCAATAGCTGGGACACCCGCGTCGGCGGTGTGCTGGCCGATGCGATTTCGTGCAACCCGGTCGTGAAGGCCTATGGCGGCGAATTGCGAGAGGATGCCCGCATCGCTGGCGTGATGGCGAAATGGGCGCTGCGAACGCGTCGGACCTGGGTGCGCGGGACGATCTCGGGCACAGCGCAGCAGATCGTGCTGCTGTTCATGCGCGGTTCGGTGGTCGGGCTGGCGATCTGGCTGTGGGCCAGCGGGCAGGCCAGCCCCGGCGATATCGCCTTCGTGCTGACGTCCTATGCCGTCGTGCATGGCTATCTGCGCGATGTCGGCCAGCATGTGCACAACCTCCAGCGGTCCGTGAACGACATGGAGGAACTGGTCGCGATGCATGACCAGCCCTATGGCGTGCCGGACCGAAAGGGCGCGAGCGCCATGCGCGTCGCGGGCGGGGAAATCGCTTTCGAGGACGTGACCTTCCATTATGGCGGCCATGTCGAACCGCTCTATCGGCAGTTCTCGCTGACGATCGCGGCCGGCGAGAAGGTCGGTCTCGTGGGGCGGTCGGGTTCGGGCAAGACGACCTTCGTCAAGCTGGTGCAGCGGCTCTATGACGTCACCAGCGGGCGGATCGCGATCGATGGGCGCGATATCGCCACCGCGACGCAGGCTTCGCTGCGCGCGCAGATCGCGATCGTGCAGCAGGAGCCGGTGCTGTTCCACCGGTCGCTGGCGGAGAACATCGCCTATGGCCGCCCCGGCGCGTCCATGGCCGAAATCGAGCAGGCGGCGCGGCTGGCCAATGCGCATGAGTTCATCATGCGTCTGCCCAAGGGATACGCCACGCTGGTCGGAGAGCGCGGCGTAAAGCTTTCAGGCGGCGAACGGCAGCGGGTGGCGCTGGCCCGTGCCTTCCTGGCGGATGCGCCGATCCTGATCCTGGACGAGGCGACTTCCAGCCTGGATTCGGAATCAGAGGCGCTGATCCAGCAGGCGATCGAGCGGCTGATGCAAGGCCGCACCACGATCGTGATTGCGCACCGGCTTTCGACGGTGCGCGCAATGGACCGGATCCTGGTCTTCGATCGCGGCCGGGTGGTCGAGGAGGGGCCGCATGAGGCGCTGCTGCAGCGGGAGAACGGCGCCTATCGCGGGCTGTTCGAGAAGCAGGTCAACGAACTCGCAAAGGGGCTGGCGGCATGACGCGCCGCCGGCCTCTCACTTCGGCGCGAGTGCTCTCGGCCTCACGCCCGCCACCGGACCGGGCGGCAGATCGGCCTTGAGGTTTTGATTCAACGCTTTCGCATCGAGAGTCGGCTTGCTCAGAAAGCGATTCATCGCGGCGATGTAAGCGTCTGGCAACGCCCTGTGTTTTGCTGCCGCGATGACGTCCTCAAGATAGCCGGGCTTCGGCCGACCGACCGTGCCTGAGCGGCCAACATAGACCAGTGCCCGCTTGGCGCCGCCGGGCACGATCACCGGCTGGTTGATCTTGGCGTAGAGCCCGCTGGCGATTTCCTCGAACTTGTCGAGCGCCCGGACATCGCCCAGCGCGCAATCCCAGAGCACGCCATGCACCTCCTCACGCGGATCGCGGATCACCGAGGCATAGCCATCCGTGGTGACGATGAAGCGGTGGCGCGGCAGGCGCGCGAGGCCCAGCGGCTTCGAGTTCGGGCAGCGCTGCGCCATCGCAGCGACGTCCATGTTGGCGCCATAGGCGAAATAGAGTGGCATTGGGGCCTCACGTCATTCTCGGGCGGAGCGAGGCGGAGACCCGAGAATCTCTCGGGAGGTCCGGCGCATTGTTACAGGAGCCATCTCGTCGCGAGATGCTCGGGTCAAGCCCGGGCATGACGGCCCGCAGCCTTCACTTCGTCTTCTGGAACAGCTCCCGCCCGATCAGCATGCGGCGGATCTCGCTTGTGCCCGCCCCGATCTCGTAGAGCTTTGCATCGCGTAGCAGGCGCCCCGTGGGATAGTCGTTGATGTAGCCGTTGCCGCCGAGCAGCTGGATGGCGTCGAGCGCGATCTGCGTCGCCTTCTCGGCCGAGATCAGGATCGCGCCCGCTGCGTCCTCGCGGGTCGTCTCGCCGCGGTCGCAGGCCTTCGCGACGGCATAAACATAGGCCTTGCAGGCGTTCATCATCACATACATGTCGGCGAGCTTGCCCTGCACGAGCTGAAACTCGCCGATCGACTGGCCGAACTGCTTGCGCTCATGGACATAGGGCATGACGACGTCCAGCGCCGCCTGCATGATCCCTAGCGGCCCGGCAGAGAGCACGACGCGCTCATAGTCCAGCCCCGACATCAGCACGTTGACGCCGCGCCCGACCTGGCCGAGCACGTTCTCCTCGGGAACCTCGCAATCCTGGAAGACGAGCTCGCAGGTGTCGGAGCCGCGCATGCCGAGCTTGTCGAGCTTCTGATGCGTCGAAAAGCCCTTCGTGCCCTTTTCGATCAGGAAGGCGGTGATGCCCCTCGAGCCGGCAGCCGGGTTGGTCTTGGCGTAGACGACCAGCGTCTCGGCGATGGGGCCGTTCGTGATCCACATCTTGTTGCCGGTGAGGACGTAGCGGTCGCCCTTCTTCTCGGCGCGGGTCTTCATCGAGACGACGTCGGAACCGGCGCCAGGCTCCGACATGGCCAGCGCCCCGACATGCTCGCCCGAGAGCAGTTTCGGCAGGTATCTGGCCTTCTGGGCCGCGTTGCCGTTGCGGTTGATCTGGTTGATGCAAAGGTTGGAATGGGCGCCGTAGCTCAGGCCGACCGAGGCCGAGGCGCGCGAAACCTCCTCGATCGCCACGACATGCTCGAGATAGCCGAGCCCAGAACCGCCATCGGCCTCCGGCACAGTGATGCCGTGCAGGCCGAGCGCGCCCATCTGCGGCCAGAGATCGCGCGGGAACTGGTTCGTCCGGTCGATCTCCTCGGCGCGCGGGGCGATCTTTTCCTGCGCGAAGGCCTGGACGGTGTCGCGGATCGCGTCGGCGGTTTCGCCAAGGTCGAAGTTGAACGGGCGCGGCGCGTTGGCGAGCATGGGTCTGCCTCCCGGCTGATGGGCCTGCACTGCGGGCAGGCGTTTCCAGCTTTATAGCGCGCTTTGGGGCGCTGTCAGGCGCGTCGCTTGCCGATCCCGGATGTGTGTGAATGCCTCGGCTGGCCTGTCGGAGCTCGGGGAGATCGGGGCCGGCTCAGCCGTCGTCGCCGCGCGCCGCGAGCGAGCCCGTTACATTTGGATCGCGATTGGCCGTCGCGCGCCCCGGGATGCGGGCCGGTGGCAGCATCCTGAGTGCTGCAGCGCCCGCCGCCTTGGGCGCAGTCGTGCCCGCCGAGGTGGCTGGGCCTTTGCGGCTGGCGACCTTCGGCTCGCCGCCATGCCATTTCCGCGTTCCGATGTCGAAACGCCCCTCGCGCCACGCCGCGAATTCGCGCTCCGAGCCGAAAAAGGCGTTACGATCGACGTCGCCGGTGATCCCGGGCACGCGGCCCGTGGTCGTGAACTGCCAGAATTCCCACTTCTCGCGGTTATAGCGATGCTTCAGCGGCGCTGCCGTCGAGCGCAACCAGTAGGGGTGGTGGTTGAGTTCCCCTTCCAACACGTCCTCGTGGAAATTGATGTCGGTGTAGATGACCGGCTTCTTGCCGGTGTGCTGGTGCAGAGCAGCTAGCAACTCCTGGATCTTCGCCATCGCCTGATCCTTGGAGATCTTGCGGGTGCATTGCGAGCCGTTCTGCCATTCGACGTCGAGAACCGGCGGCAGCGCATCAGCCTCGCGCGGGATATGGCGCTTGATCCAGCGGGCCTGGTCCCTGGCCGAACGGCACCACCAGACAAAATGATAGGCGCCGCGCGGCACGCCGGCTTTCTTGGCCTCGGCCCAGTTGCGCTTGAAATTGGGATCGAGATGGTCGCCACCTTCGGTCGCCTTGATGAAGGCGAAGCGGGTGCCGGCATCCTTGACCTTGGCCCAGTCGATCTCGCCCTGCCAACGCGAGACGTCGATGCCCTGGATCACGCTGCGCCGGGCTTCACGCACGCCGGCGTGCGGATCGGCATCGCCCTTCTTTGGATAGAGTGCCAGCGCCGGCGAAAGAAACGCGGCATATCCAGCCGCTATCGCAAGCGCGCACATCATGCTGCGCCTGAAATGAGTTGCTGCTGTCGGCATTTGCGTCTCCATCACGAGATCCAGATGGAAGCCGCGTGGTTAAGGCCCGGTTAGATTTGGCGGGCTTTCGATCGGCTTGCTTCAGCGTTGGTTAACCGCGGGGCGTCGGCAGGTGCCAGGCGCGGTAACCAGTCGGACAGGCGCGCGCCGGCTGGCCGGGGCACGCGACGGGGGTTCGCACTGGAGGGTCGGAAGGCCTCGTGACCTTGGCTGCCGGTCAGCGCCTGGCGGGCTGGAACGGGCTCAGATGCAGCGAGGAGGGCACGGGATTGAGCGCGCCGGGAATAATCGCCACGGGCGCGTCGGGATCGACCGGCTCTGGCGGCGGGGCGGGGGGCTGGTTGACGATGCTCGGGCTCGGCTGTGCCGGAGACTGGCGGCGCTTGGTCCAGCCGCGCGTCCCGATATCGAACTCGCCGTTGATCCAGCCGATGAACTGCTCTTCGCTGCCGAAGAAGGCGTTGCGATCGACATCGCCCCTGATTCCGGGAACGCGGCCGGTGGTGGTGAACTGCCAGAATGCCCAGGGGCGGCTGTGATAGCGCGTCTCGGGTAGGGCGGCCGTCGAGCGGATCCAGTACGGGTAGTCGTTGAACTGGCCTTCCAGCACGTCCTTGTGGAAGGTGATGTCGGTGTAGATGACTGGCTTCTTGCCCGTGAGCTGCTCGAGCTCGGTCAGCATGAGCTGAATCTTCTCGAGCGCGAGCGCGCGGTCGATCTTCTTCGGGCAGGTCTTCGAGTGTCCGTTCCACTCGACGTCGAGGACCGGTGGCAAGGCTTCCGGGTCGTTGGGGATGTGCTGCTTGAACCATACCGCCTGCTCATGGGCAGGCCTGCACCAATAGACGAAATGATAGGCGCCGCGGCGGACGCCGGCGCGGCGCGCTGCGTCCCAGTTGCGCTGAAACGAGGGGTCGACGTGGTCGCCGCCTTCGGTGGCCTTCATGTAGGCGAAGCGCGTGCCTGCCGACTTCACCGAAGCCCAGTCGATCTCGCCCTGCCAGCGCGAGATGTCGATGCCCTGGATCGCGTAATTCTTCGCGGCCGCGACGCCCGGGTGAGGGCGGTTGTCGCCCTTGAGGGGATAGTTGCCCTCCATGGCGACGCAGCCGCCGAGCAGCGCGAAGGCGACTGCGGCGAGCAGGGCTGAGGAGCGGGGCCGGAAATTACGCAAGGCTTTCATCTCGCGCAGAATTGGGGAGAAAACTTGACGTCCGGTTTACGTTACCAAATTGGATCGCGATGTCGCGCGCTTTTGGTCTTCAGCCGAGCCCGAGCCACAGCGTCGCGATGCCGAGGAAGGAAAAGAAACCGACGACGTCGGTCACGGTCGTGACGAAGGTTCCAGAGGCGATAGCCGGGTCGATGCCGCATTTGTCGAGCGCGAGCGGAATCAGGACGCCGGCAGCCGCTGCCGAGATCAGCGTGACCACCATTGCGATTCCGATGACGACGCCCAGCCCCGTGCTCCCAAACCAGAGCGCTGCGACCACGCCGGTGATCACGGCGAAGCCGACGCCGTTCAACAGGCCGACGATCATCTCGCGATTGAAGAAGCGGCGCAGGTTCCAGGCGCCGAGCTCGCGCGTGGCGATCGCGCGCACGGCGACCGTCATGGTTTGGGTCGAGGCGTTGCCGCCTTGGCTGGCCACAATCGGCGCCAGGATAGCGAGCGCCACGAGCTTCTGCATCTGCTCCTCGAACAGGCTCATCACCGCGGCCGCGAGGAAGGACGTTACCAGGTTGACGAACAGCCAGCGGAACCGGCTTTTCGCGATCTCGGGCACGGGGTCGGACAATTCTTCGTCGGCGTTGACGCCGCCGAGTTGCTTGACGTCGTCGTCGACCGCGTCCTCGATGACATCGACGATGTCGTCGATGGTCAGGACGCCGACAAGCCGGCCGGCATTGTCGATGACCGGGCTCGCGATCAGATTATAGCGCTGGAAGAGCCGGGCGACGTCCTCGATATCGTCCGTGGCGTGAACGGCGCGGCTGTCTTCGTCCACCAGGGTCGCGATCGCAACGGGGCGCTGCGTGCGCAGCAGCCGGTCGAGCGGCACCGAGCCGACGAAATGATGCGCTGGGTCCGCGACCAGCACCTCGAAGAAGCGTTCGGGCAGGTTCTCTGTCTGGCGCAGGTGATCGATGGTCTGGCCGACGGTCCAGAAGGCCGGCACGGCGAGGATCTCGCTCTGCATGCGCCGGCCGGCGCTGTTCTCGGGATAATCCAGGCCCTGCTGCAGGACGATGCGCTCTGCCGGGGAGAGATGGTCGAGGATCTCCTGCTTGTCGGCCTCCTCCATGTCCTCGAGGATGTAGACGGCATCGTCGGTGTCGAGATCGCGCACGCCCTCTGCGACGGCCTTTGGCGACAGCTCCTCGAGAATCTCCTCGCGAATCGAATCGTCGACCTCGGTCAGCGCGGCGAAGTCGAAGTCGGCGCCAAGCAGCGAGATCAGGCGCGGGCGCTCCTCGGGGTCCAGCGCCTCGAGCAGCGCGCCGAGATCGGCCTCGTGCATGTCGGCAACGACACCGCGCAGCGTCGTCAGGTCCGACAGCAGCAGCGCCTGCGAAACCTGTTCGACGAAATCCGAATCGATCTCGCCATTCGCATCGCGAAGTCTGAGTTCGGCCGCCTCTGTGGCCGATTCCGGGGGAGCTGTTTCGGTTTCCGCCATCGGTCCGGCTCCGCGACTCTGAGGGAAAGGGGGTGAGGCCCTTGTGTCAGCCCGATGCCGACCTTGCAATGCAGCATGAGCGCAGGGCACGGGTTTCGCCGCCTGCGGCCGAAACACAAACGGCGGCCCGTATGGGCCGCCGTTTGCAGGGTTGTGCACCCAAAACTGGTGCGGTCAAGAGGACTCGAACCTCCACGGGTCTCCCCGCTACCACCTCAAGGTAGTGCGTCTACCAATTCCGCCATGACCGCAGCGGCTCCGTCCGTGCCGCGCTGTGCGGTTCCGTCCGGAGCGACGCCGATCTAACAAAACGATCCCGCCGCCACAAGGGCCTTTCTCGAAGAATGCGACATGGCTGTGAATTCATATGCGCGGCTCAGGCCGCCGCGGCGACGCTCTGCAGCGAATAGACGGTCGGGCGGACCAGCATCTGGGTGATCTCGACGGAAATCTTTGAGCCGCTCACGACCACGTTTCCCTTCGCGAAAGGGTGGTTATTGGCCAGAATTTGGACTTCTTCAGTCTCGGTGGCGTTCAGCTCGATCACGGCGCCACGGCCCATGCGCAGCAATTTGTAGATCGGCATCTGGGTCTGGCCCAAAACGACAGTGAGTTCGACGGAAACGAGATCGAGATCGGCCTTCAAGTCGTGCCTCCGAAGCCTTACTTGGAACTGGAACAACGAAACGTGCCTGGCGGCCGATTCCGGGCACAAGAGACGCCCGCCGCTTGCGGTGAATCAACGATGGCTAAACAGGGTTAATGCGTAGTGAAGATGCGCGAGGCGTTATCGGTTTCGTTTCTGCCCGAGCCCGGCTCTGCGCCGGTGGAATGGGTCGTGGCCGAGGGTTTGACCGACTATGAGGCCGCTGTTTCCGAGATGGAGGCGCGCGCAGGGCTGATCGCCGACGGGCTGGCGCCGGAACGCGTCTGGCTGGTCGAGCATCCGCCGCTCTATACCGCCGGCACATCGGCTAAGGACGAGGACCTGATTCTCCCCGAGCGATTCCCCGTGCATCGCAGCGGCCGGGGCGGGCAGTTCACCTATCACGGTCCCGGGCAGCGCGTGGCCTATGTCATGCTCGACCTGAAGCGGCGCGATCCGGACGTCCGGCGCTTCGTCGCGGCGCTTGAAGCTTGGCTGATCGGTGGGCTCGACGCGATGAATGTGCGTGGCGAGCGGCGCGAGGACCGGGTCGGCGTCTGGGTGCGGCGACCTGAGCGGGCCGGGCGCGGCGATAGCGGCGCCGAAGACAAGATCGCGGCGATCGGCATCCGGGTCCGCCGCTGGGTATCGTTCCACGGGATATCGCTGAATGTCGAGCCGGACCTGACGCATTTCGATGGGATCGTGCCCTGCGGCGTCAGCGAGTTCGGCGTGACCTCGCTCGTCGATCTCGGCCTGCCGGTGACGATGCTCGAGGTCGACCAGGTCCTGCGCGGTGAGTTCGAGCGCATTTTCGGGCCCACCGTCTTGGCATGAGCGCCGGTTGGCAGCTTCGGTTTAGCCGTCCATAACGCTCCGACAGGCGACAAGGTCTTGGGGGAGCGCGACGTGCCGGTCATCGAGAGCAAGGTCGATCTAAACTCCGCAGAGATGCGCGCAAATGCGCAGGCCTGGAACGCGCTGCGCAGCGAACTCGGAGAACGCCGCGGCACAGCAGCGCTCGGCGGGAATGCCAAGTCGCGCGAACGCCATGCATCGCGTGGCAAGCTGCTGCCGCGGGAGCGCGTGCTGCGCCTGCTCGACCCCGGCTCGCCCTTCCTCGAGATCGGCGCGCTCGCCGCCTTCGAGATGTACGACAAGGAAATTCACGGGGCGGGCATGATCGCCGGCATCGGTCGCGTCGCCGGGCGCGAGGTGATGGTCGTCTGCAACGACGCCACCATCAAGGGCGGCACCTACTACCCGATGACCGTGAAGAAGCATCTGCGGGCGCAAGAGATCGCGGCCGAGAACCGGCTGCCCTGCATCTATCTCGTCGATTCCGGCGGCGCCAATCTGCCCCACCAGACCGAGGTCTTTCCCGATCGCGAGCACTTCGGCCGGATCTTCTACAACCAGGCCAATCTTTCCGCCGCGGGCATCCCGCAGATTGCGGTGGTGATGGGCTCCTGCACCGCTGGCGGCGCCTATGTCCCCGCGATGTCGGACGAGACGATTATCGTCAAGAATCAGGGCACTATTTTTCTGGGCGGCCCGCCGCTGGTGAAGGCGGCGACGGGCGAGGTCGTCTCGGCTGAGGATCTCGGCGGCGCCGATGTCCATGCCCGCCTCTCGGGCGTCGCCGACCACTACGCCGGCGATGACACCCATGCGCTGGCGATCGCGCGCCGGATCGCCGCCAACCTCAACAGCGTCAAGCGGCCCGATATCGACATCGCCCAATCCGTCGAACCGCTCTATCCGCCCGAGGAACTCGAGGCCGTCGTCCCCACTGACCTCAAGAAGCAATACGATATCCGCGAGGTCATCGCCCGGTTGGTCGACGGCTCGGAGTTCGACGAGTTCAAGAAGCTCTACGGCACCACTCTGATCACCGGCTTTGCCCGTATCCACGGCATTCCCGTCGGCATCATCGCCAATAACGGCATCCTGTTTTCCGAGAGCGCGCTGAAGGGCGCGCATTTCATCGAGCTCTGCTGCCAACGCCGGATCCCGCTGCTGTTCCTGCAGAACATCACGGGCTTCATGGTGGGGCGCGATTTCGAGACGCGCGGCATCGCCAAGGACGGTGCCAAGCTGGTGACGGCGGTGGCCTCGGCCAAGGTGCCGAAGATCACGGTGTTGGTCGGCGGCTCGTTCGGGGCCGGCAATTACGGCATGTGCGGGCGTGCCTACGGCCCGCGCTTCCTGTTCACCTGGCCGAATTCGCGGATCTCGGTGATGGGCGGCGAGCAGGCGGCGAGCGTGCTGGCGACTGTCCGCCGCGACAATATCGAGGCCGACGGCAAGAGCTGGAGCGCCGAGGAGGAGGAGGGCTTCAAGGCGCCGATCCGCTCGAAATACGAGGAGGAGGGCTCCCCTTACCACGCCACGGCACGGCTCTGGGACGACGGCATTATCCTGCCATCCGAAACCCGCCGCGTGCTGGCGTTGGCCTTCTCGGCCTGCCTCAACGCCGAGATCCCGGAAACTAGGTTCGGCGTCTTCAGGATGTGAAGGGCGCGCCGGGCGGCCAAAGAATGTCTCGACGGTTGTCGAATTTCGGCCGCGCCGTTCGACGTGATTGCGAAGGGCCGCGAATCCCGCCGGCCGCGCGTCAAAGGAGGCGTCATGACCCGATATCTGGTCTCCGTTCACCACCCCGTCGACTATGACGCGTCTCGTGTGGAGGATGCGGCAATGTCGGACGACATCGCCGCGCTCAATCGGGAGATGATCGCGGCCGGCGTCCGGCTCTTCGTGGGCGGCCTGCAACCGCCGGGCAGCGCGAAATCACTGCGGGCCCAGCCCAGTGGTGAGGTCCTCGTCACCGACGGTCCGTATCTCGAGACCAAGGAACTCGTGGGCGGATTCTGGGTGCTGGAAGCAGCGACTATGGACGAGGCGTTGGCATGGGGACGCAAGGCCGCTGTGGCCTGTCGCGTTCCCATCGAGGTCCGACCGTTTCACTAGCGGAATGACGCCGGGCGTAGACCTCGGGGAGTTAGACCAGCGGGTGCCAAATGGTCACCCACCGAAAATGCCTTCGCCAAATCCGAACGCATCGCTGCCGACGCCCGCGAGCGTGACTGCAGCCGTGCCGGTGCTGTCAGGCGTGATATAGCCATAGCCGACGATCTGGCCCAGCACGGCGCCCCGTGCCTCCAGCGCTGCAGATGCCGGGTCGATGCCTGCGCCGAGATATAGCCCGTTGAAGTACTGGATCTGCTGGGCGAGTGCCGTGCGGGCTTCCGCACTTGGGGCCACGCCGAACACGGCGGTATAGCCCTTGTCGAGGAAGGAATCCTCGCTCAGCGAGCCGTATTGCGAAGCGAACAGGTCGCGCGTCGTCGGGTCCGACGCATAGGCCTTGCCGAAGGCCTCGAAGGGCCCCAGCGTCGGGTTCATCACCCCGGCCGCTGCATAGGCGCGATACTGCAACTCCGCGAACTCGCCGAGATCCGCCAGGCGACCGTCGGCCGGAGCCTGTCCCGTAAAGATGAGTGTGGTGTCGATGGCGGCGCGGGCAGCTATCGAGGAAACAAGCGTAGGATCGGCCTCCCAGCGCAACTGTCCGTTGTCGATATAGACGGCAAGGCCGTCGAAGGTGATGAGTTCGACGTATTTGGTGCTGAAGAGCAGGGTCGAACCGCTGCGGACGTCGAACCATTCGTCGCCTGCCGCTGCGACTGAAATCGCGATCTTGGGGTAGACCGTCGACTCGACTCGGTCAAAACCCTCGCCGCCATAGATCTTGTCGTATCCGGAGCCGTAGACATAAACGTCGTTGCCGGAGCCAAGATCGGCGTAATCGTTGCCGCCGCCATCGACGATCCGCTCGTCGACGCTGGACATGTAGAACTGGTCGTTCCTGATATCGACAGGCACCGTGCCGACCGGCACGAAGACGTCGACCACTGTCGCGACCTTCTCGTAACGCTCGTTGAAGATGTTGACGCTGTCGATCATCTTCAAGGATTGATTATAGGAGAAGTATCCGACGACCGTGTATGTGTGGCCGTCTATGACGGTGGCATATTCCTCGTAATAGACCGTCGGATTATCGGTGAAGCGCCAGTCCGTGACGAACATGGTTCCGCGCCCTGCGGCACTGCCCTGGTTGAAGCCGAGGCTCTTGAAATGCCGGTCGCCGTCCTGCGTGATCGAGACGATCATCAGCTGTCCTTCGAATCATGCGCGTGGATGACCGCTCTTAGACCCGATCGCGAGAGCGGCACCTAGGCACCCCAGGTGATGGCTGCAATGCGCTCCCGGTGTCCACGCTGCCTTCTTTGAACCCCGCCTTCGCGGTAGCGTTACGTGACCGGTCGCGCGGGAGACGCAACATGGATCGCTTCACGGGAGGCTGCCTTTGCGGGGATGTCCGCATCACGGCGTCGGGAAAGCCCTACCGGGTCGGCCTCTGTCACTGCCTCGACTGCCGCAAGCACCATGGCGCGCTGTTCTATGCCGCCGCGATGTTTCCGCAGGAGGCGGTGACGATCACCGGAGAAACGCGCGATTACGCCGGCCGGCACTTTTGCCCGCGCTGTGGCTCGTCCGTCTTCGCATGCAGCGGCGACGAGATCGAGGTGCATCTCGGCGCCTTGGATGAGCCCGACCAATTGCTACCGAGCTACGAGGTCTGGACGCTGCGTCGTGAGGCCTGGCTGCCCCCGTTCCCGTTGACGCATCGCTATGAGCGCAACCGCAATTCCGAGAGCCGCTCCGAAGATTAGGCGCGCTCCAAGGTTCGCCGGCAGGCGACAAAGCGGGGTTCGGCCGCGATGCGGCCGGAACTCATGCCTCCGGCAGCAGGAGGGGCGTCTCGCGCTTCTCAGGGACGTCCGAGATGCTGGAGCGAGAGCCTCAGGGGAGCGTCGGAGAGGCGGATCAGTCCGAGATAGGGGTGGTCCATGTCCACGATCAGCACCAGCGCCCCGGTGACGGAGAGCGCTGACACGAACAGCGTCGCCACGATTGTCGTGTTGCTCGGCGCCAGGATGCCGAAAGAGGCGAACAGGATCGCCAGCCACGACACGAGGAAGACGATGAAGATAGTCGGGAAGCCTTCGGCCTCGGTTTCCGGTCGCAGCCAGTTCATCTCGGAAATCTGACCGCTCAGGTGTAGCGCCCGCGCCTGAAGCCAGCGTTGATCGTCATGCTGCGGCGACAGCTCGCGCAATGCCTTCTGGACGGGTTCGATATCCGAGACCTTGTTCATCGCGTTGTGGCCTTCGCCCTGAAGTTCGTGCAGCCTGTGCTCGAGAAGCGCTCGAAGCGCGGGGCGCAGGCTTGCCGTCTCGGGGCCATATTGCGCCAGCACCCGGTCGAGCAGCACGACGCGCGCCGATGACGTCCTCAGTTCGGTGCTCGCATCGTCGAAGGAGCGCTTGGCGGAGGCGACCATAAGGCCTAGCGCCAGAGCCGAAAGGGTGCCGATTATTGCGGTCGCGAGCTTGATCGCGTCCCGGGATTCCGTCGTGAGGTGGTGGTCAGGCAAGCGCGACCGCAGGAACATGCCGAACATCGCAGCGCCGAAAACGACGATGAAGGCAGTGGCACCTATCGAGACGAAGGGACTCATGCGGTATCCGATCCTGGGCAGTAACGTTACGGCAATATGAAAATGCAATACGGGCTCGATATCGTCATGCACCTTGTCCCGCCGGCAGCAACCCAGCCCGCGCGGCGTCAGCTCAGGCTGAGTCTGCCGCGTCACTCGCGCGGCCGGATGCGGAGGTGGTCAACGCCACTCAGCCCAGCATGAAGGCCTCATGGACGGCGCTCTGGACGCCGCCGCCCATGACCGGGCCGCCGCCGGCAACATGGATGGCGTCACCGACCAGCGCCGCGCCAAGTCCGTGACGCGGCGTCGGCATCGGGGCGTATTGCTCCCAGGCATCGGTCGAGGGGTCGTAGGCCTCCATCTGGCCGAAGACGCGGTTGGTGCCTTCTCCGCCCATGACGAACACCTTGCCGCGATAGAGCACCGCGCCATGCCCCGAGCGAGCGGTCGGCAACGGGTTGCGCGCAGTCCAGCGATCCTCGGCGGGATTGTAGCTGTGGTGCAGGTTCGAGTTCGTGTGGAACGAGTCGACGCGCCCGCCGATAACATGGATCAGGCTGCCGATGGGCAGCGTCCCGGTGTGATCGCGGGCAGTGGGCAGCGGGCTGCGCTCGCTCCAGCGCTCCGCCTTGGGGTCGTAGACCAGATGCCAGTCAACCGAGCGCTTGCTCTCCGTGGTTTCGCCGATGGCGCCTCCGATGACATGCAGCACGCCCCCCAGTGCAACCACCGCGGTCGAGCCAACGGGGCGGGGCAGGGGCGGCAGCTCGCTCCAGCGGTCGGCCTGGGGATCCCAGGCGAAGCAGCGTGGATGCGGTTTGCGATTCTGCTCCAGGAAGCCGCCGATGGCGTAGAGCTTTCCATCGAGGAAGGCGACACCGACATGGTTGGCGCCGAGCGGCAGCGGCGCGGCGTCGATCCAGCGGTCGCTCGCGGCCTCGTAGACATGGTGATAGGGCCGGTCGACGCGTTGCTCGGCATAGCCGCCGACAATGTGCATGCGGCCGGCATGCGCCGTGGCCCAGGCCATCTCGGAACGCGGCATCGGCAGCGGCGCCTTGGCGGCCCAGCGACCGGGATTGGCGGCCTTGGGCACGGGCGAGTCGAAGACGTTCTGCGTGGTGGCGAGCGCGGGCTTTTCGATGCGACCGGGCTGGTTCAATCGCTCATACTGCGGGCCGTGATGCTCGTGCCCGGGCTGCTGGGCCAGGGCCGTGCCGCCGGCGAGCGCGGCCGCTCCGGCTGCGAGAAGGCTGCGGCGGCTGGGCTGCGTCATTGTCGTCTCCCCCGTACTGCGGAGAGATTAGGGCGGCGCGCGACGTTGGCAAGCGTCTGGTGACGCTGCGTCGCCGCGCTCAACGCGGTGGCATCGCGGCGTAATAGGCGGCGATGGCCGCGATCTCGGCTGTCGTCATGTCGCGTGCCAGGAAGCGCATCTCCTTGTGGGGGCGCTTGCCGGATCGGAAAGCCAGCATCTGGTTGTAGAGATAGCGCTCGTTCTGGCCGGCCAGATGAGGCACCTCGGTATCGCGCGCGATGCCATCGGCGCCGTGGCAATAGGCGCATTGCTCGATCGGCGAGCTGCGCGGCTCGGCAAAGGCCGGCTGCGCCGCGCCGATCATCGCCAGCGCCAGAAGCCGGCGCCCCTCCCTATGCCACCCTGCCAAGCCCGGATCCCCCCTTTGCCACAGCAGGGCAAGGTTCTGACTCAGAAGGGTTAAGGAATGGGGGCGCGACACCCCGGGCGATTGACGATTCAGCCGGCGCGGGGCCATGAGACCGGCAGCGAGCGAAGGAGTGCCCGCGCCATGAAAGCTGTCGTCTACGAGGCCTTCGGCCAGGCCCCCGAACTGCGCATCCTGCCGGACCCCACCCCGGAGAAGCACAGCGTCGTCATCAAGGTCGAGGCCACCGGCCTGTGCCGCAGCGACTGGCATGGCTGGGTCGGACACGATCCCGACATCCGCCTGCCGCATGTGCCCGGCCATGAGCTTGCCGGCGTCATCGCCGCTGTCGGCCGCAATGTCGTGCGGTTTCGCGAGGGCGACCGCGTCACCGTGCCCTTCGTCTCAGGTTGCGGCTGCTGCCCGCAATGCCATTCCGGCAACCAGCAGGTCTGCGACTCCCAGTTCCAGCCCGGCTTCACGCATTGGGGCTCGTTTGCGGAATATGTCCGCATCGACCGTGCCGACCTCAACCTCGTGCGCCTGCCCGAGGAGATCGACTTTGCCACCGCAGCCAGCCTCGGCTGCCGCTTCGTGACCTCGTTCCGCGCCGTCGTCGACCAGGGGAAAGTCTCGGCCGGGCAATGGGTTGCGGTGCATGGCTGCGGCGGCGTCGGGCTGTCGGCGATCATGATCGCCAATGCGCTGGGCGCCAATGTCGTGGCGGTCGACATCGCCGAGGGCAAGCTCGCGCTTGCCCGCCAGCTCGGCGCGACGGTTACCGTCAACGCCAAAACCCAGCCCGATGTCGTCGACGCCGTGCGCGATGCGACGGGGGGCGGCGCGCATGTCTCGCTCGACGCGCTGGGCTCGCCCCAGACCTGCTTCAACTCGGTCGCCAATTTGCGCAAGCGCGGAAAGCACATCCAGGTCGGGCTGCTGCTGGCCGAGCAGGCCACGCCTGCGATCCCGATGGCGCAGGTCATCGCGCATGAGCTCGAGATCCTGGGCAGCCACGGCATGCAGGCGCATCGCTATGGCGCGATGCTCGACATGATCAAGGCCGGCAAGCTGACCCCGCAGCAGTTGGTGGGCCGCCGCATCGACCTCGCGGAGTCCATCCCCGCGCTGATGGCGATGGACCGTTTCGAGGGCACCGGCGTCACGATTATCGACCGGTTCTGAGGGGGGCTGCCGTCCCCCCCCCTCGGCCCTCATCCTGAGGAGGCCCGCAGGGCCGTCTCGAAGGATGGTGGGTGAGACTCCCGAGCCCGCTGGAGCATCCTTCGAGACGCCGCTTCGCGGCTTCTCAGGATGAGGGCTCGGGTTATGTCGTTGCGCCCCGCCTCACGCCTCGGGCGCTGCGTCCTCCCTGGCCACGCGGGCCTGCGCCTCGGCGATGGCCGCATCCGGGTCGAGCCCGGCGCGGCGGTTCTCCAGCGCGGAACGCATCTCGCGGCGGTCGGTGTCGGGGATCGCGTTCATGAAGCGCTGGAGGCAGCTCGTATCCGCGCGCTGGCAGCTCCGGGCGCGCACGCAGGCGCGGTTCTCGCAGTCCTCCCAGACGCCGAGAATGTCGCCGAAGCGCTTCAGGATCAGCGGGCGCGCCCGCTGGCAGCTTTCGAAATCGGTGATCGGCGGGATGGTGGAGAGGGGTATCTTGCGTTTTGTCATGACGGGGCTCCGGTTGGGACAGGCGCGCGCAATCATCCGCCCGCGCGGATGCGCGGCGGGACGAGCGGGGCTGGCGGAGCGCCGCGAGGCGCGAGTGTCGTCCGCAACCGTTGAGCCAGGCTGCGGCGCGACGGGGTTGAGCCACCCGCCGCACGCCCCGTGGCGCTCCGCCTTCGGCGATTTCTGATCCTGGGCCGCGCTTATCGGGCGGGGCTGTCCGGAACCTCAGGGTTTCGACGCCAGTATCCCTTGCGGGGTCGCGTCGTCGCCATGTCTGTCCCTCGCCTGCCGGGCCCTCCAGCGAGCTCCTCGCACAGGGACCGTAGTGTCCCCAGGGCGGTGCCCCAAAACCTCCCGGGAGCGGGGCGTAACCCCCGCCCGCAGGCGCCGACCCTCACCCAACCTCCAGCATACCTCCGGACGGCCGCCCCGTTTGGGTGATGGGCGAGGAGATTATGGGCCGAGCGGCGAGGGCGGGGATAAGTTAGATGCGCTGACGCAAGCCGGCTCAAGACTTCAGAGCGGGCTTTCGCATCGCCAAGCTAGTACAAACGCCCTTTGAGAACTGGAGAATTTGAGGCTTCCCCTGCTACGGCAGAGCCATATGGCAAATTAGCTCGCACGAATTTCGATAGCTTAGCCGGCAGCCGGGACCAAATCGACGAACTTCGCCGTCTCACTTTTGGGCCGCAAATGCTCATCGAGCGGCTTTACTGCGAGTTTGAGCGGCATCTGCCCCGCCATGCCGCTGAATATACATGTGCCGGTGGGTAGCGTAGGGATTGATTCCTCAGTGAGTTTGTCGATGTACGACACTGCACTTGCAATTGACTGGAGGTCTTTCTGATTAATGAGGCGATGAATAAAGTAGTTGTGGGCCTGAGACGTGATAGTGTGCGAGATATCATTGGGTCTTTGGCTTGAAATCGTAACGAAAACTCCGAATTTGCGGCCCTCTTTGATAATTTCCTCGAACGTTTCTAGTCGGTAATCCTTCCAGCTCTCGGACTCTCGAAAAGATTCTCGCGAAAGAATATTATGGGCTTCGTCGATTACGATATTTAGTGATCGGTTGCCGCCGATCCGTTTATGATCCTCGTAAATTTTCTTGGCGACGAGCAGCGGAACTGTCTTCTTCATCTCTAGGTTTATCTCGCTCAGGGCGAACACGAGCACATTCGACGTGAAAAGCTCAGCCCCCGGCGTTGGATCAAAAATCTTCCGAATGTCGCTTTGCTTGCTTTTTAGCTTATTGATAGCTGGGGCAATATGCTCGTTCTGAGCTCGATTTGCCAGGACATCAGAGATCAACTGGACGTAGCAGAGCGTTATAAGATTTTTGATGTCGTCGTCTGATATTTCGAGTAAATCTACGGTCTTAAAAGCAACAGTTTCTGTTATTCGATCCGGGGTCGATCTTAGATAGACATGCTGACCTCGCAAGCGATATTCTGACTGCGTGTTATGCCACTCTAGATCCTCAGCGATCTCGATGACTTCTCCATCCGCCGTGGCCTCTGGTAAAACCTGCCTAAAATAGTCGAGTAGTAGATCAGCGCGGACCTTATCCGACATCTGCAAAACCTGAGCAACCTGCCGCCGCACGATGGCGCGTAGGTACTGGGTTGGAACAGCAGCTTCGTTTACCTGCTGCTGGAGCTTGAGAGCACGTTTTAAAAATGGCTTTTGGGTTTTCTCCGTTGCGTCGGCTAGAATGCTCACGATCTCTATGTCGTTAAATCCGCCGGCTCCGAGCGGGATTTTGTCTCCGTTGTCATTTCTGGTCGTCAGATTGAACACCCGCTTGTGCTGCGTGAGACAATTTTCTCGGGTGTACTCGTTGTTGAAATCAAACAGGATGACGCGGCAGTTAGCTTGGAACGCGGCAGTGTTGCGAGCACGCATCTTTGCGATGAACTCTTGATATATCATCGCGAGCGTATTTGATTTTCCGCTACCAGTGTTTCCAAAGATGGCAATGTGGCTGTTCATCAGCCCGTCGACGGGGAGGGATATGTCGTATCCTTCGTACTCGGAGCGCGCTAATTCCAGTGCCACTCCCCCATTTTTGAGGAGGTTATGGACTTGGTGGACCTTTTCTTTGGTCAGAAGGAACGCCTCATTGCCGACGAGTGGAAGCTCCTTCGTGCCTCCAAAAAACTCACCCTTTCGGTCGAGGAAGCCAACGAGTGAAACGGACAGGAACCGGCGGCCGTTCATGTACGCTAGTTGGCTAGGCCGCTTGTCATCTGTCTGAGCGTTCTCGCCTTCGACCTTCCCGATAAGACTAAGGAAGCCTTTCCGAATATCGACATAACTGCCGACGCCGATGTTTCGAATCACATCACCGTCGAAAAACAGCTCTGATAGGTTTTTGTCGCGGTCGACGGAGATGAAAACCTTCCGACCTGTTACGGCCGAGACTTCACCTACCCGAAGTACAGCCTCCTTCTGAAGGCGATCAGGCCGATTAGCCATTCTTAATCTCCGGCAGTACCGCTGAAAGGATGTTGTTCAACCGTAGGAAATTGACGTTTGTCCCAGCTGGCGGTCCGATGACGCTGACGTTCCGATGCCTGGCAAATTTAGCTTCATAAGAAGAAATCTCGTTGTGGCTGTAGGCGAAAATGATTAGCTGTGATGTTGGGTTTCTGAGAGTTCGTTTAGTAATGTCGAGTATATGTTCGTCGCTAAATGAAAACCCGAATGCGATCAGAACGGCGTTCTCCTGCTCCATAGACTTCGAAAAAAGCCGTAGGAGATCGTAGTAAACTCGCTCCATAAGTGTCTCGCGGAATTTTCTGAAGTTAGGCATAATCAGAAAATGTTTGTTGAGGTACTCAGAAACTTTCAGGGGATTAGCCGTTTCGGCCGCGGTGAGAGCCGGAACAGCTCCTGCGTTGCAGACGAGATTTGAACCGCTCTTTGTCCAGTTTAGCGATCCGTGAGGTTTGATGAGGTTGAGGGTTGGAATTTCAACCCGTCGAGCATAGAGGGAGCTCATCCTATAGGTTCTGTCGAAATATTTCTCTGGTGCGAATGCAAAATTCTCGGATTTCCCAGAAGATCGGTCAAATCCATCATTTATAATAATACTAGGGGATTTGCTCGCAGCAAATTCGATAAACATATCGTAGTTTGTCGAAAATATTGTAGCCTGCCTAGGCAGAATCTCGTTCTTTCTAAAAAATAAAACTTGATCTATAATCGATATGAAAGTGCTGTAATTATTGAATGTTTCATCGAGTTCCGGTGAATATACCGGGTCGTCTTGTAGGCTAGCGTAAGTTTTTCCAATTTCTTTAATGAAATTGACCATCTCTTGATCTGCTTCATGAGATTTGTTATCTTTGATAAGCTCGTCTAATTTCTGCTCGATGTTACCGGCCGTCTTGATCGCAGGAAGCGAGGCTCCGGAGCCAATAAGGAAATTCAGATTTCCGGATTGAATGTAAGGAGCGAGGATCTTTGCTGTTTCCTCATCATCATTACTGATTATAATGGATTGCGCCATAAAAACCGTCTCTCTAATCAGCAGAATCTGCGAAAAGAGAGATGTTAGCTGCGCCGCAGCCAAGGCGATAGGCCTTAGCTGTCTGTCAATTGTTGCGGTTGTGAGAGCCCCATATTAGCGTCCACCCCGCAGCTTGCAAATGTCGCTTTCCGAGCGGGTATTCGTAGTTGCCACACGCCGCTCACTCCGCCGCCTCCCTCTGCACCGCCTTCCCCTTCTTGATCGGCCGGCGCGCCAGCACCTCTTTCAGGAACCGCGCGGTGTGGCCCTTGCCGATGCGCACGACGTCCTCGGGCGTGCCTTCGGCCACCACGATGCCGCCGCCGTCGCCGCCTTCGGGGCCCATGTCGATGATCCAGTCGGCGGTCTTGATGACCTCGAGATTGTGCTCGATCACCACCACCGAATTGCCCTGGTCGACCAGCTCGTGCAGCACCTCCATCAGCTTGGCGACATCGTGGAAATGCAGGCCGGTGGTCGGCTCGTCCAGGATGTAGAGCGTGCGGCCGGTGGCGCGCTTTGAGAGCTCCTTCGACAGTTTGACGCGCTGGGCCTCGCCGCCCGAGAGGGTGGTGGCGGGCTGGCCGACCTTGACGTAGTCGAGCCCGACGCGATGCAGCGTCTCCATCTTGTCGCGGATCGAGGGCACCGCCTTGAACAGCAGTTTTGCCTCCTCGACCGACATGTCGAGGACATCCGCGATCGACTTTTCGCGGTACTTCACCTCCAGCGTCTCGCGGTCGTAGCGCTTGCCCTTGCAGACGTCGCAGGTGACGTAGACATCGGGCAAGAAGTGCATCTCGATCTTGATGACGCCGTCGCCCTGGCAGGCTTCGCAGCGGCCGCCCTTGACGTTGAAGGAGAAGCGCCCGGCCTGGTAGCCGCGCGCCTTGGCCTCGGGCAGGCCCGAAAACCATTCGCGGATCGGCGTGAAGGCGCCGGTATAGGTCGCGGGGTTGGAGCGCGGGGTCCGGCCGATCGGCGACTGGTCGATGTCGATGACCTTGTCGAGCTGCTCGATGCCCTCGATGCGGTCATGCCGGGCAGGGTGCTCGATGGCGCCGTTGAGCTTGCGCGCCACCGCCTTGTAGAGCGTGTCGATGACCAGCGTCGACTTGCCGCCGCCGGAGACGCCGGTGATGCAGGTGAACAGCCCCAGCGGGATCTCGACGCTGACATCCTTGAGGTTGTTGCCGCGCGCGCCGACGATTTTAAGGCTGCGGCCCTTCTGCGCCTTGCGGCGCTTGGCGGGGACGGCGACCGACATCTCGCCGGTGAGGTATTTGCCGGTGAGCGAGTTCGGGTTGTCCAGGATCTGCTGCGGCGTGCCTTTTGCGACGATCTCACCGCCATGGATGCCGGCGCCGGGGCCGACATCGACGACGTAATCGGCCGTCAGGATCGCATCCTCGTCATGCTCGACGACGATGACGGTGTTGCCGAGGTCGCGCAGGCGGCGAAGCGTGCCCAGCAGCCGCTCATTGTCGCGCTGGTGCAGGCCGATCGAGGGCTCGTCGAGCACATAGAGCACGCCGGTGAGGCCCGAGCCGATCTGGCTCGCCAGCCGGATGCGCTGGCTCTCGCCGCCCGACAGCGTGCCCGAGGCGCGGGCGAGCGTCAGGTATTCGAGGCCGACATCGAGCAGGAAGGTCAGCCGGTCGCGGATCTCCTTGAGGATGCGCGGGGCGATCTCGTTTTGCTTCTGGGTCAGTTTCGAGGGGAGTTCGCTGACCCAGATCAGCGCATCCTTGACCGACAGCCGCGAGATCTCGCCGATATGGCGCATGGCGATCTTCACCGCCAGGGATTCAGGCTTGAGGCGATAGCCGTCGCAGGCCTTGCAGGGCGTCTCGGACATGAAGCGCCCGATCTCCTCGCGGGCCCAGTCGCTCTCGGTCTCCTTCCAGCGCCGCTCCATATTGGTGATCACGCCCTCGAAGGGTTTTTTCACCTCATAGGCGCGCAGGCCGTCATTATAGGCCATGCGCACGGGCTCCGTGCCGGTGCCGAACAGGATCGCGTTTTTTGCGCTGTCTGGCAGCTCCGACCAGGGCTTCGTCATCGAGAAGCCAAAGTGCTTGGCGAGCGCCTCGAGCGTCTGGCCGTAATAGGGCGAGGTCGACTTGGCCCAGGGCGCGATGGCGCCCTTCTTCAGCGTCACGGAATCGTCGGGCACGATCATATCGGGGTCGATATGCATCTCGTGGCCGAGGCCGTCGCAGGCCGGGCAGGCGCCGAAGGGGTTGTTGAACGAGAACAGGCGCGGCTCGATCTCGGCGATGGTGAAGCCGGAGACCGGGCAGGCGAATTTCGAGGAGAAGGTGACACGGCGCGCCTCGCCGTTCTCCTCCTTCTCGTCGGCATATTCGAAGACGGCGATGCCGTCGGCCAGCTCCAGCGCCTGCTCCAGCGAATCCGCCAGGCGGGCGCCGAGATCGGGCCGGATCACGATGCGGTCGACCACCACGTCGATGTCGTGCTTGAACTTCTTGTCCAGGGTCGGCGCGTCGGGGATCTCGTAGAACTCGCCATTGACCTTTACGCGTTGAAAGCCGCGCTTGAGCCAGTCGGCCATCTCCTTGCGGAACTCGCCCTTGCGGCCGCGCACCACGGGCGCGAGCAGATAGCCGCGCGTCTTCTCTGGCAGTTCGGTCAAGCGGTCGACCATCTGCGAGACGGTCTGGCTCTCGATCGGCAGGCCGGTGGCCGGCGAATAGGGGATGCCGGTACGCGCCCAGAGCAGGCGCATGTAATCGTGGATCTCGGTGACGGTGCCGACCGTCGAGCGCGGGTTCTTGGAGGTCGTCTTCTGCTCGATCGAGATCGCCGGCGAGAGCCCGTCGATCTGGTCGACATCGGGCTTCTGCATCATCTCCAGGAACTGGCGGGCATAGGCCGAGAGGCTCTCGACATAGCGGCGCTGGCCTTCCGCATAGATCGTATCGAAGGCGAGCGAGGACTTCCCGGAACCCGACAGCCCGGTGAAGACCACGAGCTTGTCGCGCGGAATCGCGAGATCGACATTCTTGAGGTTGTGCTCGCGGGCGCCCCGCACGGAAATCACACGGGAATCCGTCTTGCGGCTGGCGTCGAACATGCCCTCCAGCGTAGCGGCCTGGTCGGCGAGCGAGTCTTTGCTGGCCGTTGAAATCTTGCGAGCCATCGGGGCATCCGGTTTTGGGGTCAGGCGTAGAGATAGGGCAAATGCCCGGCCATGCCAGTGTTGCGGTGGTGCTAAGATCTGGCGGCTGGCATGTCTATCACGCAGCGCGGGAGAGTTGGTTCCCCTGTCCTGACAGCTGATGGCAGGAGCGGGCGGTAGTCTCGCGCGAGGATGGGGCTGAGTTGACTGCTCCTCGTCCCCGGTCATCCCGGGTCTCCCTGCGGTCGCCCGGGATGACCGGCGGGTGAGCTATCAAAAGGTGATCGGCCCGGAGGGAGCCTGCGATGAACGAGACGCTGCCCTATCGATCGATGGCCTACAACAATGCCTGGGCGAACCAGCGCCTGCTGACGTCCTGCGCCGGGCTTTCGCAGGACGAGTTCGAGGCCAGGCGCACAGGCTTCTTTCCGAGCCTCAGAAAGACCCTGAACCATATCCTGGTGATCGACTGGTTCTATGTCGACGCGATGGAGGGCGGAAGGCTCGGACCCGATGCCTGGATCGACGATGAGCCATGCCTGACGGTCGCCAGCCTGCACGAGGCGCAAGCGGCGGTCGACCGGAGGCTCATCGCGGTAGCCGAAGGCCTGAGTGGGGCGGGGCTGAGCGGGATCGTCGCGGTGAACCGGCATACGCGCATCCAGCATGAGCGGATGGACCGGCTGCTGCTGCATCTCTTCCAGCACCAGACGCATCACCGCGGACAGGCCCACGCGATGCTGAGCGCAACATCGGTCGCGCCGCCGCAACTCGATGAGTTCTTTTCGGAAGGCGAGGCGCCGCTGCGGGCAGGGGAGTTCGCTACGCTCGGATTCAGCGAGGCTGCGATCTGGGAGCCCGGCCGATAGTCGGGCGACTGCCGCACCGGGAGTTCGCATATGCCGTCATCCGCGATTGGCGCGGCGTCGCCGCTTGTCCGGCATCAGGGCGAGTGTCGGCGAGGGGGGGCGCGGTGACGAGTGGGCCGCGAACAGAATTTTGCCGTGGTCGGGCGCTCTTGATCATCGCCGCGCCAGAACGCGGCGGCCGGAAATTGCGGGAACTCGAATGCGTCATTCAAAAGCGGGCATCGCCATGGCGGCAACGCTCACGCTGGCTATCTCAGGCAGCGCGAGCGCCCAGCAGGCTGCGCCGGAAGGCGACTGGCCCGCCATCAAATGCACGCGCTACAAGAAATCCTATGCCGAGGCGCTGGCAAAATTCGGCCCGCGAGGGCTTGGAAAGGCCTTCCTTGAGAGCCACGACGCTTTCCTCGCCTCGGGATGCACCGCGAAGACCGATGTCTGCCCGCGTTCGACGGAAGAGCTCAATCTCGCCAATGTCCTGGTCATCCTGAGCATGAACCAGGGCATGGCCAGCACCTTCGTACCGTTCAACTGCCGCAAGCCGCCCGCATGAGCGTGACTGAACGCCTTGCGGCAGACTCAGCTCCGATTGTCGCGAATTCGGTTGACAACATGTCGAACAAAAAGAGAACATGAATTGATGTGGCGCGGCCGGGCGAATAGGGTCCGGCTCCGGCTGGACGCCGATCTCGCAGTGCGCAGGAAATGGAGCCTCACATGGCTGGTAGCGTGAATAAAGTCATTCTGGTCGGCAATCTCGGGCGCGACCCCGAGGTGCGGCGTCTCGGCAGCGGCGAGCCGGTGGTCAACCTGCGCATCGCGACCTCTGAAACCTGGCGCGACAAGCAGTCGGGCGAGAAGAAGGAGCGCACCGAGTGGCACTCCGTCGTGATCTTCAACGAGAACCTTGCCAAGGTCGCCGAGCAATACCTGAAGAAGGGCTCGAAGATCTATATCGAGGGCCAGCTCCAGACCCGTAAGTGGCAGGATCAGTCGGGCGTCGAGAAGTACACGACCGAGATCGTGCTGCAGCGCTTCCGCGGCGAGCTGACCATCCTGGACAGCCGCGGGCAGGGCGGTTCGGACGAGTACGGCGAAGGCGGCGGCGCTATGGAGGATCGCTCCGGTGGCGGTGGCGGCTCCTTCGGCCGGCAGAGCCCAATGGGAAGCGGCGGATCGCGCCAGCCGGCGATGTCGGGCGGCGGCGGTGGCGGTGGTGGCGGGCGACCGTCCTCCTCGTCGAGCCATCTCGACGACGATATCCCGTTCTAGTCTGCCGATGGGGCGCAGGGCGTAACATGCCTGTGCTGACGGCATCGATATTCGAGAAAAGGCCGCCGAGTGCGGCCTTTTTTTGTAGTTTGCGATAGGTTGAAGAGCGGTCGAGAATACCGTCCCGGGCCGCCCTGCCTGCGAATTTGGATTGAGGCGCGGTCGTCGGGCTCGAACGCGTCGTCGCCGAGCAGCTTGCGCTCCGGACGCTGCGCTGTGCTGGCTTGCACGCGTCGATATCTCAGGCCCATTTCGCGACCAGCACTGCTATAGGTCGCGCGATAGCCGGGAATGCCCCGGCAGAGCAGGAGCAGACTGTGACCGAGCGATTTGAACGGCATCGCCAGCCTTGGACACATGAGGAACTCCAGAAGCTGAGGTTGCTCGCCAAGAAGGGGATGGCGCTGAAGGCCATTGCGAAAGCGATGACCCGCAGCGAGGAATCGATCAAGGACCGAGCAAAACTTGATGGCATCGGGATCGCAAAGCTCCGTTAGTCGGAGGTGCGGCAGGGCGCCTGCGACGCAGAGCTTGCGCCGTCGTTGCGAATGCGAGCCGGGCTGGAGATTGTCGGTCGCATCGCGGCTCGCGCATCAAAGCCAAGAACAAGCCAGCGTGTCTGCGCCCGAATACGGTTCCGGCGGCGGCGTGATGCGGTGTTGCATCGATTGACAACCTTCACGCGCAGGATGACAACATGTTGCATTGGGCCGGGAGCTTGAGTGTGCTTCGGTCTGACTGAGGGGTTGTCGGCGTCGGACGTGACGCATTTCCCTTGATGAGCCGAAGGTCGGCCATGATGAGCACGAAGCCGCATACGGGGTCGTCAGTTGCGCTTGTCGGCGCGCGCGCCCGTTGGCTGGCGTGCCCGCGCCCGGTTTCGGCTTGCGCCGCAGAGTGGTTTCACGGTCGAAGATGCATATGACTACCTAGCGCTGCGACGCAATCCCCGCGCCGCGGCGTTGCCTGGCTCCTGTTCATCGCCGCCCTCGGCAAGGATGGAAAGGGATGGGTATCGCGGTCGTCCTGGCTCTGGTCGTTGTCGGCTCGGTGGTGTTCCACTTCATGAGCCCGTGGTGGTGGACGCCTATCGCGTCCAACTGGGGCTATATCGACGACACGCTGATCGTCACCTTCTGGATCACCGGCGTCGTCTTCGCGGCCGTCGTGCTGTTCATGGCCTATTGCGTCCTGCGGTTTCGCCACCGCGAGGGCATTCGCGCGGCCTACGAGCCCGAGAACAAGCGTCTCGAATTATGGCTCGCGATCGGCACCGGCATTGGAGTCGCTGCCATGCTCGCGCCGGGCCTCGTCGTCTGGAAACAGTTCGTGACGGTGCCGGCCGACGCTACCTCCGTCGAGATCGTCGGGCAGCAATGGCAATGGAGCTACCGCCTGCCGGGTGCGGATGGCCGGCTGGGCGCGACCGACGTCTCGCATGTCACGCCGGAAAACCCGCTCGGCCTCGCCGCCAATGATCCCCATGGCCAGGATGACGTGATCATCCAGGGCGACGCGCTGCACCTGCCGCTCGGCAAGCCGGTCAAGCTGCTGCTGCGCTCGATCGACGTCCTGCATAATTTCTATGTGCCGGAATTCCGCGCCAAGATGGACATGATCCCGGGCTCGGTCACCTATTACTGGCTGACCCCGACGCGTACCGGAACGTTCGAGGCGCTCTGCGCCGAACTCTGCAGCACCGGCCACGCCTTCATGCGAGGCGGCGTCGTGGTCGAGGCCCAGACGGCCTACCAGGACTGGCTGCAGCAACAGAAAACCTTCGCCCAATTGCAAGCGCCGTCCAGGGCGCAGGCGAAGAACTAGGGAAGTGCGCGGAACGGAAAGGTGTCCCGATGGCTGACGTGACACATGGCGTTGCAGGCCCGGTGCCCACCGGGGAGGCCGAAGATCTCTCGCTTTACCATCCCCGGAGCTGGATCACGAAATACGTCTTCTCCCAGGACGCAAAGGTCATCGCGATTCAATATGCAGGGACGGCGCTGGCGATCGGGCTGGTGGCGCTCGTGCTGTCCTGGCTGATGCGGATGCAGCTCGCCTTCCCCGGCCTGCTCTCCTTCATCGACGCGAACTTCTACTACCAGCTCATCACCATGCACGGCATGATCATGGTGATCTACCTGCTGACAGCGCTCTTCCTGGGCGGCTTCGGCAACTACCTGATCCCGCTGATGATCGGCGCACGGGACATGATGTTCCCTTATGTGAACATGCTGAGCTTCTGGATCTATTTCCTCGCGGTCATGGTTCTCGTTTGCGGCTTCTTCGTCACGGGCGGCCCGACAGGGGCGGGCTGGACGCTGTACCCGCCTCAGGCGATCCTCGCCAACACGCCCGGCCAGCAATGGGGCATCATCATCATGCTGGTGTCGCTGATCCTGTTCATCATCGGCTTCACCATGGGCGGGCTGAACTATGTCGTGACCGTGCTGCAGGGCCGGACCCGCGGCATGACGCTGATGCGGATGCCGCTGACGATCTGGGGCATTTTCACAGCGACCGTGATGGCGCTGCTGGCGTTCCCCGCGCTCTTCGTCGGGGCCGTCATGATGCTGCTCGACCGGCTCATCGGCACGAGCTTCTTCATGCCCTCGATCATCGCGATGGGCGAGCAGCTCGCCTACAAGGGCGGCAGCCCGATCCTGTTCCAGCACCTGTTCTGGTTCTTCGGTCACCCTGAGGTCTACATCGTCGCGCTGCCGGCCTTCGGCATCGTCTCCGACCTGATCAGCACGCACGCGCGCAAGAACATCTTCGGCTATCGCATGATGGTCTGGGCGCTGGTCGCGATCGGCGCGTTGAGCTTCGTGGTCTGGGCCCACCACATGTATGTCAGCGGCATGCACCCCTCCTTCGGGTTCTTCTTCGCGACGACGACGCTGATCATCGCCATCCCCACCGCGATCAAGGTCTACAACTGGGTGCTGACGCTCTGGCGCGGCGACATCCACCTCAACGTGCCGATGCTGTTTGCGCTCGGGTTCATCGTGACCTTCGTGAATGGCGGGCTCACAGGGCTGTTCCTCGGCAACGTCGTCGTCGATGTGCCGCTCTCGGACACCATGTTCGTGGTTGCGCATTTCCACATGGTGATGGGTGTCGCGCCGATTCTCGTCGTCTTCGGCGCGATCTACCATTGGTATCCGAAGATGACCGGGCGCATGCTCGACTCGACGCTCGGCAAGCTGCATTTCTGGGTGACGTTCCTCGGCGCCTACCTGATCTTCTTCCCGATGCATTATATCGGGCTGATGGGCGTGCCGCGGCGCTATCCGGAATTGAGCGGTATGGCCTTCGTGCCGCCTTCGACGGTGACGCTCAACATCTTCATCACCGTGGTCGCCCTCGTCGTCGGCGCGGCTCAACTCGTGTTCCTGTCCAACCTGCTCTGGAGCCTGAGACGTGGCGAGCCCTCCGGCGGCAACCCCTGGCGCGCGACCACGCTGGAATGGCAGACCCCGCAGACACCGCCCGCCCATGGCAATTGGGGCAAGGACCTGCCGGTGGTCTATCGCTGGGCCTATGACTACAGCGTGCCGGGCGAAGCGCAGGATTTCCTGCCGCAGAACCAGCCGTCGAAGCCGCGAGCGGCATGAGGGAGCCCGGCCATGGTCGTGATCGTGCTCTTCATGGTCGTTCTGGCAGCGTTTGCGGGCTGGTGGCTGATGCAGCAGGGCCTGACGGCCAAGCCCTGGCTCGAGGTCGGCATAGCGGCCGAGGCTGACGGCTCGGGAGCAGAGCCCCGGCCGAGGGCCAAGATGGGGCTAGGCGCATTCCTCGTCGTCGCCGGCTCACTGTTTGCCCTGCTGATCAGCGCCTATTCGATGCGCATGGGCATGGCAGATTGGCGACCGCTGCCGATGCCCCTCGTGCTCTGGTTCAGCACGGGCCTGTTGATCCTGAGCAGCATCGCGCTTCAGGCCACGGTCGGCGCCGCCCGCCGCGCCGAACTCGACGGCATACGCTCGGGCCTGCTGGCTGCCGGCGTGTCGGCGCTCGCCTTTCTCGCCGGCCAGCTGCTGGCATGGCGCGAGCTTGCCGATGCCGGCTATTTCACTGCGGCGAACCCGGCGAGCGCGTTCTTCTATCTGGTGACCGCGATCCACGGCCTGCACATGCTGGGCGGGCTCGTCGCGCTCTGTCGCACGGCTGCAAGGGCGTTCGACATTCCCATGGCAAGCCCCGCGCCCGTCGTGGGCGAGTTGCGGCTGAGTGTCGAGCTCTGCGCCACCTATTGGCACTTCCTGCTGCTGGTCTGGCTGATCCTGTTCAGCATGCTGATGCGCTGGACCGACGATCTCATTGAAATCTGTCGGGGGTTACTGAGCTAACGAGGGTTTTCGCGATGAACGAGGTCTTGCCGTCGACTCTCCGGACCGATGCCGCCCCGCCCGGCGGCTGGTCCGGCATCGTGACCGACTGGTCGTCCGACCGGCGGGCCTTCAAGAACGTGTCCTGGGGCAAGGCCATGATGTGGGTCTTCCTGCTCAGCGACACCTTCGTCTTCAGCTGCTTCCTGATCGCCTACATGACAGCCAGGATGTCGACGACCGTGCCCTGGCCCAACCCCAGCGAGGTCTTTGCGCTGGAGATCGCCGGCCATCACCTCCCGCTGATCCTGATCGCGATCATGACCTTCGTCCTGATCAGCAGCAGCGGAACGATGGCGATGGCCGTCAATTTCGGCTACCGGCGCAACCGCCGGGCAACCGCCGCCCTGATGCTCGCGACCGCTGTACTCGGTGCGACCTTCGTCGGCATGCAGGCCTTCGAATGGACCAAGCTGATCTCGGAAGGGGTCCGTCCCTGGGGAAATCCCTGGGGCGCCGACCAGTTCGGCGCAAGCTTCTTCATGATCACCGGCTTCCACGGCACGCATGTCTCGATCGGCGTGATCTTCCTGATCATCGTGGCCCGCAAGGTCTGGCGCGGCGATTTCGAGGATGGCCGGCGCGGCTTTTTCACGAGCCGGCGCGGCAATTACGAGATCGTCGAGATCACCGGGCTGTACTGGCACTTCGTCGACCTCGTCTGGGTCTTCATCTTCGCGCTGTTCTATCTCTGGTGAGGAGCGTTCCATGTCGCACGAGACGAGTCATGCCGACGCGCTGCCGGCGACCAAGGGCGAGGGCCAGCACCATCCGATACGGTTGTACCTCGTGGTCTGGGCCTGGCTGTTCATCCTCAGCGCCTGTTCGTACATGGTCGACTACTTCCAGCTCGCCGGCCTGCTGCGCTGGTCGCTGATCCTGCTGTTCATGGCGCTGAAGGCCGGGCTGATCATCGCCATATTCATGCACATGGCCTGGGAGCGGCTGGCGCTCAGCTACGCGATCCTGCTGCCACCGCTGGTGCTGCTGGTCTTCGTCGGGATCATGATCGTGGAGTCGAACTATACGCTCTTCAGCAGGGTCGCGTTCTTCATGGCCGGTTGACTCCGAGAGGACGTCGTTTGTCGCTCGCGCCAGGCGTCGGTCGGTGGAAGCCACCGCGCACCGCGCGAGCGGCGCAGGAGCAAAGGGAGGCGCCGATGAGAACCTACTGCCTGTTCCAGGCCGCCAACTCCCCTGATCTGCGCGGCTTCACAGACGAGCCCGACGGCACGAACCTGCCGCCCGAGCTGGGTCCCTGGACGCTGGTGCAGGAGATCAATCCCGACGAGAGGTGGACGCCTGCGATCAGCAGGGCCGTCGTGGCAGCCGGCATCATAGAGAACGGTCATTATCTCTGGGGCCCCATCGAACGGCCGGCGGTGGCGCATCTGATGATCGAAAGTGATCGCGTCGAAGGGACGGCTGTCTACGACAGCAAGCACGAGCAGATCGGCACCATCAAGCGGCTGATGATCGAGAAGGTGAGCGGCCGGGTTCTCTTCGTCGACGTCACCTTCGGAGGCTTCCTTGGCATTGGCAGCCAGCATGTGACGATTCCGTGGGAGAAGCTCGCCTACGACAAGGAACTCGAAGGCTATCGAACCGACATCACCGAAGGCCAGGTCCGTGGGGCGGCTGCGCAGTACGGAGACGGCGGCACACCCCCGGACCAGAAGCGCCTCCAGTCCATGCGAGAGTACTGGGACAACCTCGCAGAGTGATCGATGGCGCCCGGCTGAGCCCGCCAGCGACGCGCCGGCTCAATCGCGGCGGAGGCGGGGTGGGGCGCGGGCCTCGATGGCTAGCTGCGCGGCCAATAGCGGCATGAGACGCCGTGGCCCGGCGCCACCTCGTGCCACTCTGCCGTGTCGGTGCTCGCATGGTCCTCGCCGCGGACGCAGCCGCCGCCGTCGCCGTCCAGAAAGCCCAGATCGGGAGGCGGGCGGCGCAGGCGTTCGCGTTGCAGCACGGGGTCGGGTACCGGCACGGCATCAAGCAGCAGGCGCGTGTAGGGATGGGCGGGGCCGTCATAGACCTGCGCAACGGCGCCCATCTCGAGGATTCGTCCGCGAAACATCACCGCGACGCGATGGGCGATCTCGCGCACGATCGCCAGGTCATGGGCGATGAACAGATAGGTCAGTCCGAGCTTCTGCTGCAGCGATTGCAGCAGCTCGACGATCTGCGCCTGGGTGCGGACGTCCAGCGCAGAGACCGGCTCGTCGCAGACCACGAAATCGGGATTGACCGCGAGCGCGCGGGCGATGACGACGCGCTGGCGCTGGCCGCCGGAAAACTCATGCGGATAGCGCTGCATCATCGCGGGCTCGAGGCTGACGAGTTCCAGCAGTTCGGCGACGCGCTCCTTGCGCCGGTTGGCGGGAACAGAGCGATGGACGATCAGCGGCTCGCTCAGGATCTGGCCGATAGTCATGCGCGGATGCAGGCTCGAATACGGGTTCTGCAGCACGAACTGCATGTGCCGCCGCATCTGCCGCAGCCGTGCCGAGGGCATGGTGGTCAGTTCCTCGCCAAGCAGCGCGACCGAGCCAGAATGCGCCTTCTGCAATTGCAGGATGGCCCGCCCGGTCGTGGTCTTGCCCGAGCCCGACTGGCCGACGAGGCCCAGCGTCTGGCCGCGCGCGATGTCGAAGGAGACGCGGTCGACCGCCTTCAGGGCCTTGCCGTCGCCGCGGCCGGGAAAGCGGACATTGAGGTCACGCACCGACAGCAGCGGCTCAAGCCCGGTGGGCGCTCTGAAATCCTGGATTGTCATCGCATCGACCCGGCGCTGTGCAGGCGCGGCGCTGCGTCGAGCAGGGCCCGCGTATAGCTGTGCTGCGGAGCGGCAAACACGCGCTCGATCGGCCCGGCTTCGACGATTTCGCCGCGGTACATCACATTGACCCTGTCGACCATGCCGGCGACCACGCCGAAATCATGCGTGATCAGCATCAGCGCCATGCCGCGCTCCTCCTTCAGCCGCAGCAGCAGCCGCAGGATCTGCGCCTGCACCGTGACGTCCAGCGCGGTGGTCGGCTCGTCGGCGATCAGCAGGTCGGGCTCGCAGGAAATCGCCATCGCGATCATCACGCGCTGGCGCATGCCGCCCGAGAACTGGTGGGGGAAATCGTCCAGCCGCCGCGCCGGATCAGGAATGCCGACCTGCGACAACAGCTCGATGCAGCGCTCGCGGGCGGCCTTGCCGGACAGCCCCGTGTGGTGGCGCAGCATGTCGCACATCTGGGCCGCTATGCTCATCACCGGGTTGAGCGAGGTCATCGGGTCCTGGAAGACCATGGCGATGCGGCGCCCGCGCAGGCTGCGCATCTCGGCCTCGGTCTTGGCGAGCAGGTCCTCACCCTTGAAGTGGATCGCGCCGCCGAGCCTCACCGAGGTGCCCTCCGGCGTGAGCCGCATCAGCGCCTTGGCGGTGACGCTCTTGCCGCAGCCGGATTCGCCGACGAAGCCGACGGAGTCGTTGGCGCCGATGTCGAAGGAGATGCCGCGTACGGCCTGGATCTCGCCGCGTCGCGTGGACATGCTGGCGGTGAGGTCGCGGACGCTCAGGAGCGGGTCGGTCGGGCTCATCGTGCGCCCCCGACATCGAGCACATCGCGCAGGCCATTGGCCAGGACGATGAAGGTGAGCGTGGCGAAAACGATTGCGACCGCGGGGCCGATCACCGTCAGCGGCGCGAGTTCCATGAACTGCCGGGCCTCCGACAGCATGCCGCCCCAGTTGGGATCGGGTGGCGGCGGACCCAGGCCCAGGAAGGAGAGGGCGGTGACCGTGAAGATCGTCTGCGACAGGGTCAGGCTGGTCGCGACCAGGACGGGCGAGATCACGATCGGCAGGATATGGCGCAGCACCAGCCGCATCTCGCTCATGCCGATGCTGCGCGCCGCCTCGACATGGTCCCATTGCTTGACGCTGAGCACCGGCGCGCGCACGACGCGCGCCATGGCGGGCGTATAGACGATCGCGATGGTGAGGATCAGGTTGGGCACGCTCGGGCCCAGCGCCGCGACGACCGCGATCGCCAGCAGCAGCACGGGGAACGCGAAGACAACGTCGAGAACGCGCATGATCACGTCGTCGACGACACCGCCGAGATAGCCCGAGACCAGGCCGAGCACGAGCCCGGCCACAAGCGCGATCATGACGGCCGTGATCGTGATCAGCAGCGTCGTCCGGCCGCCGACGATCAGCCTGCTCAGCACGTCGCGGCCGATCGAATCGGTGCCGAGCCAGTGCTTCGCGCTGGCTGCAGCCAGCGAATCCGGCGAGGTCAGCGAAGGATCGAAGGGCGCGATGAAGCGCGAGAAGATCGTCACGATCAGCATCGTGGCCAGCATGGCGAGGCCGATTCCGAGCAGCACGCCGCCCTTCGTGATCCGCAGTCGGCTGGCGGCCGGCGGCTGGGCGGCTTCCTGCGACAGCGCGTTCACAGCGTCACCCGCGCATCGACGCGCGCATAGGCGATGTCGATCATCGTATTGACGATCACCACGATGGCCGAGGCTGTCAGGACTACGGCCTGGATCACCGGATAGTCGCGGCTGTTGATGGAATCGAAGAGATACTGGCCCATGCCGGGGATCGCGAAAATGGTCTCGACCAGGATGCTGCCGCCGAGCAGCGCTGCGATCTTGAGGCCTGTCGCCGTAATCACCGGCGTGAGGGCGTTGCGAACGAGATAACTGCGCAGGATCGTGCCGGGCGGCAGTCCCTTGGCGCGGGCGACCATGACGAAATCCTGACTGGCGACCTCGAGCACGGCGGCCCGGGTGTTCTCGGCGATGGTGACCGACACCGCCAGCGCCAGCGAGAGCGCCGGCAGCAGGAGGCTGCCGATATTGGCGAGCGGGTCCTCGAGGAAGGGCGTGTAGCCGAAGATCGAAATCTGCGGGAAGTACAGGCCAAACAGCAGCACGATCAGCGTCGCCACGACATAGTTCGGCACGGCCAGGATGATGCCGTTGTAGAGCCGCAGCAGCCAGTCGACCATGCCGCGCATCCGCGCGGCGGCAAGTCCGGTCGCAACCCCCATCACCATGGAGATGATCGCGGCCAACAGCGTCAGCTGGAACGTCACGGCGAGCCGGTCGAGCAGTTCGCCGCGTACCGGCTGGCGCGTCACGAAGGATGTGCCGAGGTCGCCCTGCAGCGCATGGCCGAGCCAGACGAGATATTGCGCGAGCAGCGGCCGGTCGAGCCCCAGTTCCTGGCGGATCCGGGCCAGCACCTCGGGCGCGACGCTCTGGGTTCCCGCCGCGGCGATGGCGAAATCGCCGGGCAGGGCCCGCATCATCATGAAGGCGATGAAGGAAACGGCCAGCAGGATCGCCAGCATCCAGGCGAGCCGTCCAAGGACAAAGCGTCTCATAGGCCGATGCTCGATCCCCGCACTGTCGCGCGCACCACTATTTCTTCAGCCAGGAGGTGCGCACGAAGGAGCGGATGTTGGCGGCAATCGGGACATAGTCCTTGACGTAGTTCCACCAGATCTCCCAGCGCAGCGGATATTGATAGACCTGGATCACATAGGCGTTGTCGGCGACATGGCGCTGGAGCGCCATGTTCATCGCGGCCCGCTTGGTCAGATCGAGTTCGGCGCGCGCCTCCAGGATCATCGCGTCGAGGGCAGGGTCGTTGGTCCCCATCGCCTTGCCGGTATTGCTGGCCGATGTGATGTACTGGAGCGTCGCGTCGGCATCGGGCGTCCAGGACAGCGCGACCGAGAGCAGGGTCGGCCATGTGCCCGACGTCCACATGCTCAGCAGCGGAGCCGTTTCCATCGGTGTCAGCTTCACCGTGATCCCCGCCGCTGCCCATTGCTGCTGCAGGATCTGCGCGCAGGCGATATCGAGCGGGTTGGCCGCAACAAGCATGTAGTCGCCGAGGTCGATGCCGCCGGGATACCCGGCCTCCGCCAGCAGCGCCTTCGCAGCCGCCGGATCATGCTTGTAGTACGGCATCTCGGCGACGCCGTCATAGCCGCCGACCTGGCTTTCCGGGAGCATGGCCCCGACCTTGCCGGAGCCGCCCAGGATGGTGTCGACGCAGGCCTTGCGATCCGTCGCCAGGCTGAGCGCGCGGCGCACCCTGACATCGTTCAGCGGCTTGGCCTTCATGTTCAGCCAGATCGGGAAGGTGCGCGAGGTCTGGCCCGGCGCCGAGACCAGGTTGGGCGAGGTCCGCGCGATCGTGGCGGCGACCTTCGGATCCTTCAGCCAGGTCATGTCGATCGCGCGCGAACGCAGCGCCGAGGTCAGCGTGGCCTGGTCCTTGTAGAACTTGAACACCACGCGGGCGAGCCGCGGCAGGTCCTTCTCGTAATAGCCCTTATGGGCCGTCAGCGAGAATTGCAGGTTGGGCTGGTAGGATTCGAAGGCGAAGGGGCCGGTGCCGATAGGCTGGGTGTTGAGGTTCTCGACACCGACGGGGACGATCGCGCCATTGGGGCTGGTCGCGAGGTTGCTCAGGAACGCCGCATCGGTGGCTTTCAGCTGGAACTTGACCGTGAAGGGGTCGATCACGCTGACTGAATCGACGCTGGAATAGAAGGCGCGCAACCGGCTGCCCGATGCCGGGTTCAGGATGCGGTCGAAGGTGTGCTTGACGTCGGCGGCGGTAAAATCCTGGCCGTTGTGGAATTTTACGCCCTGACGGAGTTTGAAGACGTAGGTCTTGGGATCGGGCTGGTCATAGCTCAGCGCCAGATCAGGCTCGATCGTCATCTGCGCGGTCCAGCGCAGCAGGCCGGTATAGAGCAGGCTGGTGAAATCATAAGACGAGAACGCCGTGAGCGTGACCGGGTCGAGGCCGATCGGGTCAGCGTCGGCGCCGATCGTCTGTGTCCCGCCCTGAACGGGCGTTTCTGCCGCCGCAGCGCCGCCGACCAGCCCCGGCGCGAGCGCCATGACGCCGCTGGTCAGGGCGAGCCTCAGCAGGCTGCGCCGCGAGAGTTCGTCCGCCAGTGCGGGCTCGATCTCGATCATCGGGAGTGACGGTGTCTTCACGAGCGATCCCCCAGAATACGATGTGCTTGGCTGTGCAGTCCGCGCGAGGCCGCCTTGCCGTGACACGGTCCGGGCGCACGCCGCATGAGCGCCGAGCGAACACGCTTGCCTTGGCTCCCCTCGAGCGCAAGCAGGCATGTCCCCCTCAGCAACCGAGGCTATGAGCGGCCGGATTTTGCGTCAAGAATTCCAGGTTTCGCAGGAAGGAACATGCGGTCCGCGTACGGCGCGCAGCCACCCGTCAATCGCGCAGGTCCGCGGCGCGGCATTGGCATGACGCGCCGCGGATCGCTACCTGTCGCTGGCGATGGAAACGCATGCGGGACGGGATGAGGTCACCCGGCCGCCGCCGCCTTCTCCAGTGTCGCGATGTCGATCTTCCTCATCTGCATCATCGCCTGCATGACCCGCCCGGCCTTGGCGGGGTCCGGATCCATGTTGAGCTCCAGCAGACGGTCCGGCGTGACCTGCCAGGACAGGCCGTATTTGTCCTTGAGCCAGCCGCAGTCATTGTACTGGCCGCCGTCTCCCAGCTTCTCCCAGTAATAGTCGACCTCCTCCTGCGATCCGCAGTGGATCAGCAGCGAGATCGCCTCGGTGAACTTGAAATGCGGTCCACCATTCATCGCGATGATCTGCGTACCGTCGAGTTCGAAGGAGGCGCAGAGCACGCTGCCCTTCGGGCCGGGTCCCGCATCGCCACAGCGCATCACCGGCCCGGGCTTCGCGCCCTTGAAAATCGAGAGATAGAAGGCGACCGCCTCCTCAGCCTGGTTGTCGAACCACAGGAAGGGCGAGATCTTCTGAACCGGCATGGCTGTACTCCTGGTCTGGCACGGCCCGAATGCGGGCCTGCTTCGCATGCGCCACAATACATAACCATACGGTTATGTATTGTGGCCTGGCTGTCAAGCCAGGGTGCTGCCTGCCGTGCCATGCGGCCCGGGCAGCCCGCCCGCGCGCCGGGCGTCCTTGTTCCGGCCACGCTTCTTGGCGAAGTTCGCGGCCATCATGAGCACAACAGATCCCGCCGTCTCCGCCCTGTCCGTCTGGCTTGCGCTGGAAAGCCCCACCAACCACGCCGCCGGAGTCAACGGCATGATGGACCTCGTCGCGCGCGAGGTCGAAGGCCTGCCGATCGCGGTCGAACGCATTCCCGGCCGCGACGGGCTCGGCGATGCGCTGATCCTGCGCGCCGGGCTGAACAATGGCGAGTCGGGCGTCGCCGTGATGTCGCATCTCGACACCGTGCATCCGGTCGGCACCAGCGCTGGCGGCCTGCCGGTGCGCGTCGATGGCGACAGGCTCTACGGGCCCGGCGTCTACGACATGAAAGGCGGCGCCTGGCTTGCGCTCCAGGCCTTCAAGGATGTCGCGGTCGCGGGCTCGGCGAAGCGTCCGATCACCTTCCTGTTCACGCCCGACGAGGAAATCGGCTCGCCGACGACGCGTGGCGTGATCGAGGATATCGGCCGGCAATGCGCCGCCGTGCTGGTGACCGAGCCGGCGCGCGATGGCGGCAAGATCGTGACCGCGCGAAAGGGCGTCGGGCGCTTCGAGGTCAAGATCGAGGGCAGGCCAGCCCATTCGGGCTCGCGCCATGCCGATGGTCGCAGCGCGATACGCGAGGCGGCGCACCAGATCCTGGCGATCGAGGCCATGACCGATTACGGCCGGGGCATCACCACCTCGGTGGCGCTGGTCGGGGGCGGTACGGCCGCCAACGTCATCCCGCAGCATGCCTGGTTCAGCGTGGATTGCCGCGTCACCAGCCTCGCCGACGGCGCGCTGATGGAAGGCCGCATCCTCGGCCTGACGCCGCGCGATCCCGATGTGAAGGTCTCGGTGACGGGCGGCATGAACCGGCCGCCCTATGAGAAGACCGCCGAGGTTGCCGGGCTGTTCGAGACCGCGCGCAAGGTCGCGCTTGGTATAGGCTTCGAGCTGCAGGACTGCCCGATGACAGGGGGCGGTTCCGACGGCAATTTCACCGCCGCGCTGGGCATTCCGACGCTGGACGGGCTCGGCATCGACGGCGACGGCGCCCACACGCTGAGCGAATACGCGCTGATCTCGTCGATCGCGCCTCGCCGCGCGCTGATCAAGGGTTTGCTCGAGACGGTTTGAGTTTCGTCATCCCGGGCGCCCGCAGGGCGTCCGGGATCCATCGGAGGGCTCCGGAGCCTCTTGATGGATCCCGGATCTGCGCTGCTTCGCAGCTTGTCCAGGATGACGTCGTGGGTCCGTGCAAACTCATTGGGCACCATCCCCAAAACAAAAATGCCCGGCTGATTGCCGGGCATTTTTTATTCTGTCGGTGGGACGGCGATCACGCGCCGTCATTCTCTTCGGGGGCGGGCGCTTCGCCGGCTTCGGCTTCAGCATCGCCTTCGCCGTCGTCGCTGATGCACTCGACCGAGACCACCTTCTCGCTGGCATCGGTGTTGAACACCGTGACGCCCTGGGTGGAGCGGCCCGCGATGCGGATGCGGTTCCCGGGGCCGGCATCGACCGGCACGCGGATGAGCTGGCCGCCATCGGTGACGAGCATGAGCTGGTCGGTGTCCAGTGCCGGGAAGGAGGCGATCAGCTTGCCGTTGCGGTCGTTGACGACCATGGCGACGATGCCCTTGCCGCCGCGCCCGGTGACCCGGTACTCGAAGGACGAGGTGCGCTTGCCGTAGCCCTTTTCCGAGATCGTCAGGATGAACTGCTCGGCGAGCTGCATCTCGATGCGCTTGTCGCCGAGAACGACCTCGCCGGTGCTCTCGTCGCCATCGGTCGCGGTCGAGGCGGTCTCGGCCTCGTCGGCTTCGCCGCTGAGTGCGCGTCGGGCGGCGGCTGCATCCTTGAGGTAGGTGGCGCGCTCGTCGGGCGTGGCGTCGAGATGGTGCAGGATCGCCATCGAGATGACGATGTCGTCCTTGCCCAGCGAGATGCCGCGCACGCCGGTGGAATCGCGGCCCTTGAAGACGCGCACTTCAGGCACGGGGAAGCGGATGCACTGGCCCAGAGCCGTGGTCAGCAGCACGTCGTTGCCCTCGGTGCAGATCTGCACGTCGACGATGGCGTCGCCCTCGTCGAGCTTCATCGCGATCTTGCCGGCGCGGTTGACGTTGACGAAGTCCGACAGCTTGTTGCGTCGCACGCCGCCGGAGGCGGTGGCGAACATCACGTCGAGGTTCTCCCAGCTCGCCTCGTCCTCAGGCAGCGGCATGATCGTGGTGATGCGCTCGCCGGCATCCAGCGGGAGCATGTTGACCAGTGCCTTGCCGCGCGCATTCGGAGCAGCCAGCGGCAGGCGCCAGACCTTCTCCTTGTAGACCTGTCCCAGCGAGGAGAAGAACAGCACGGGGGTGTGCGTGTTGGCGACGAACAGCCGCGCGACGAAATCCTCGTCGCGGGTCGACATCCCGGAGCGTCCCTTGCCGCCGCGCTTCTGGGCGCGATAGGTCGAGAGCGGCACGCGCTTGATGTAGCCGGCATGGGACACGGTCACGACCATGTCCTCGCGGGCGATCAGGTCCTCGTCGTCGAGGTCGGAACCCCAATCCTGGATCACCGTGCGGCGCGGCGTGGCGAAGGCGGCCTTCACCTCGGAGAGCTCGGTCTTGATGATCGTCTGGATGCGCTCGCGCGAACGCAGAATGTCGAGATAGTCCGCGATCTCCTTGGCGAGCTTGGCCAATTCGTCGCCGATCTCGTCGCGACCCAGCGCTGTGAGGCGGGCGAGGCGCAGCTCGAGGATGGCGCGGGCCTGCGCGTCCGACAGCCGATAGGTGCCGTCGGCGTTCATCGGGTGGCGCGGATCGTCGACCAGCGCGATCAGCGGCGCGATGTCCTCGGCCGGCCAGTCGCGCGCCATCAGCGAGGCGTGGGCGGCGGCCGGGGTCGGCGCCGTGCGGATGAGGCGGATGACCTCGTCGATATTGGCGACCGCCGTGGCGAGACCGCACAGCACATGGGCGCGCTCGCGGGCCTTGTTGAGCAGGAAGCGCGTGCGCCGGGAGACGACCTCCTCGCGGAACTCGACGAAGGCCGAGATGAAGTCCTTGAGGTTGAGGACCTCGGGGCGGCCGCCGGTCAGCGCGACCATGTTTGCGCCAAACGAGGTCTGCAGCTGCGTGAAGCGGTAGAGCTGGTTCAGCACGACGTCGGCCAGCGCATCGCGCTTGATCTCGATGACGACGCGAACGCCCTCGCGGCTGGATTCGTCGCGCAGATCCGAGATGCCCTCGATGCGCTTCTCGCGCACCATGTCGGCGATCTTCTCGACCATCGAGGCCTTGTTCACCTGGTAGGGAACCTCGGTGACGATGATCGCCTCGCGCTCCTTGCGCAGCTCCTCGATATGCGTCTTCGAGCGCATCACGATCGAGCCGCGGCCGGTGTGATAGGCCGCGTGGATGCCGCTGCGACCCATGATCGAGGCGCCGGTCGGGAAGTCGGGGCCGGGGACGATCTCGATCAGCTCGTCGATCGTGATCTCGGGCTTGTCGATCAGCGCGATGCAGGCATCGATGACCTCGCCGAGGTTATGCGGCGGGATGTTCGTGGCCATGCCGACCGCGATGCCGCCGGCGCCGTTGACGAGCAGGTTCGGGAAGCGCGCCGGCAGGACGGTCGGCTCGTTTTCCTTGCCGTCATAGTTCGGCTGGAAGTTCACGGTGTCGAGGTCGAGGTCCTCGAGCAGGCTCATCGAGACCTTGTCGAGGCGGGCCTCGGTATAACGATCGGCCGCCGCGGAATCACCGTCCATCGAGCCGAAGTTGCCCTGGCCGTCGATCAGCGGCAGGCGCAGCGAGAAGTCCTGCGCCATGCGCACCAACGCGTCATAGACCGCGAGATTGCCGTGCGGATGGTATTTACCCATCGTGTCGCCGACGATACGGGCGCATTTGGTGTAGGGCCGGTCGGGCGTGTTCTTGTTCTCGTGCATGGAGAACAGGATGCGCCGGTGCACTGGCTTCAGGCCGTCGCGGACGTCGGGAAGCGCGCGGCTCACGATCACGCTCATGGCGTAATCGAGATAGCTCTTCTTCATCTCGTCGGTGATGGCGATCGGCTTGATGTCGCCGCCGTAATGCGGCTCGTCAGCGCGCTTGATGTCGTCGTCTTCGCTCAAGGGATTGGGTCCCGATTCCTGCTCTATTCCAACCCTCTGGCTACCCGATTCCGACGTTTTAAGCCAGCGAAAGCCCACTCTGTCCCATCAAAAAATAACTTATTGATTTCAACTGGTTACAGTCGATTTTCCGGTCGGTCGCCACGCTCTGCCGCATTCCCGCCTTGGTTGGCGGGTGACGAAGCCCGCGCGACATGGTCAAGTCGCTGAATGTTCATCGAATTTCTCAGCGCCGCGCTCGTCACCCTGCTCGTCACGCTCGACCCTCCGGGGCTGGCGCCCATCTTCCTGTCGCTGACGCGCGGCATGTCTCCCGGCGAACGAAAGCAGGTCGCGATCCGCGCCTGCATCATCGCGTTCTGCATCATGGCGTTCTTCGGGGTCGCGGGCGATGTCGTGCTCAAGGCGCTCGGCGTGTCGCTGCCGGCCTTCCGGATCGCGGGCGGATTGCTGCTGTTCTGGATCTCGTTCGAAATGGTCTTCGAGCGCCGCAACGAGCGCAAGCAGGCAACTGCCGAGACGGCCATCACGCAGGATCACATCCGCAACGTCGCGGCCTTTCCGCTTGCGATACCGCTGATGGCGGGGCCCGGCGCGCTGACGGCGATGATGCTGCTCGCAGGGCGGGCAGGGGGCGATGTCCTGATGCTGGTCTCGCTCGCGGTCATCTGCGGCCTGGTCGTCCTGGCATGCCTGATCGTCTTCCTCCTTGCGGTCCCGATCGCGCGGTTGCTCGGCGTCACCGGAAATGTCGTGCTGACGCGCTTGCTGGGCGTGATCCTGGCGGCGCTGGCCGTGCAGTTCGTGATCGACGGGATCACGGCCGTGGTGCGCGCGGGGTAGAGCGCTCCCGAGCTGCCCCTAGTGGCCAGCCGCGCACTTGCCGGCGGTGGAACTCGCGCAACAGGCTCACCGATGACACGCTCCGAAAAGCAAAAGATGCTGGCTGGCGAGCTCTACGACGCCAGCGACGCGGAATTGCAGGCCGATCTCGCAGCGGCGCAAGGCTGGATGGCCCGCTTCAACGGCGCGCTCGCGCAGCCTGTCGCGGACCGTCGCGCACTTTTGGCCGAACGGCTTGGGGCGGTCGGCGCCGGGGTCGATATCCGGCCGCCTTTCCATTGCGACTACGGATTTAACATCCGGCTCGGAGAGAACGTCTTCTTCAACTTCAACTGCGTCGTGCTCGACGTGGTGGCGGTCTCGATCGGAGACCGCACGCAGATCGGGCCGGGTGTCCAGATCCTGACGGCGGACCATCCCCGCGATGCCGCTGTCCGAAGGTCCGGCCTGGAATTCGGCCGGCCCGTCACCATCGGCAGCGATGTCTGGATCGGGGGCGCGGCCTTGATCCTGCCGGGCGTGACGATCGGCGATGGGGCGATCATCGGCGCGGGAAGCGTCGTCACCCGCGACGTCCCCGCAGGCGCGCGGGCCTTCGGGAACCCGGCCCGGGTCCAGCCGGGCTGAAGCTCCCGCGAGCCCGGGCCGGACCTGCGACGCGCTACTTCTCCAGGAAGGTCCGGATTGCGCCCTCGGCCTGCTTCATCGAGATCACGCCGTCGAGATGTCCGCGCGAGCCCTCGATGAAGACCTGGGTGAGGTTGCCTCCGGCACCTTTGAGGGCATCGGCGGTGGTCTTGATGGTGTCGCCGGTGAAGACGAGGTCCCTGGGCTGCGTGATCAGCAGGACCGGCGCCTTGATCTTGGCCATGCCGTCGGCCAGCGAGGTGCCCCCGGCGGCGAAGAGCTGGTTGGCCTTGACCAGATAGAGGAAGTGGTTGGCGTCGGAGACCTTTGCGCGGGCCTCGCCGGAGTTGTCCAGGATGCTCTGGACCTGGAACTTGCTCGAGAGCGATTTGGCCGGGGGCTCGCCGTCCTTGGCAGGCCGGCGCCCGAAGGTGGCGTTGGCCCAGTCGCCATGGTTGGCCTGCAGCGTCACCACCGCCAGCGACTTGGCGAGGCCGGCATTGGGCGGGGTCTTCCCGTAATAGTCGCCCTTGTTCCAGTTGGGGTCGACGAGGATTGGCGCGGCCCAGACGTCGAGCCAGGCGATCAGCATGGCGTCGGCCTCCCCGGCGCCGATCACGGGCATGGCCTTGGCGACCATCCCGGGATGGCTCGCTGCCCACTCATAGGTTTGCAGCGCGCCCATCGAGGGGCCCGTGACCAGCGCGAGCTTCGTGATGCCGAGGCTCTCGACCAGCGCCTTCTGGACGTTGACGAAGTCGCCGATGGTCACGACCGGAAAGTCGAGCGCATAGGGCTTGCCGGTGTCGGGATCGATGGAGGCAGGGCCGGTCGTCGTGGTGTTGGGGTCGCCGGTGTTCAGGTTGACCAAAGTGTCGGAGGACAGGACGAAATACTTGTTGGTGTCGATCGCCTTGCCCGGCCCGACGATGGCGTCCCAATAGCCGGGGGCGGCGTCCTTGGCGTCATATTTGCCGGCGGCGTGCGAATTGCCGGAGAAGAAGTGGCAGATCAGGATCGCATTGGACTTGTCGGCGTTGAGCGTGCCGTAGCTCTCCCAACCGACCTTGACGTTCTTCAGGGTCCGGCCGCTCTGCGTCGTGTAGCTCGGGAGCTCGAAGATCTTCTTGGCGACGATCAACTCCTGTGCCCCGGCGGTTCCTGCAGCGGTCATGCTCGTCATCATCAATCCCAGGACGCCCAATGCGCCCATGATCTGGTGCTTCATCGCCCGTTCCTCGTCCCTGAGCGACCGTCAAGCGGCCTTGAGGTGCATGAGAGCGGAATTTCACGGGCAATGAAAGCGGCAAGCGAAGCGCCGCGCCAGCGCTGGCCCGCTGCGCTGGGCTCAGCGGGTCAGCAGCGTCGGCAGCGGCGAAGCCTCGCCGCTTCGCAGGGCGGCGGCGTCGAGCTCGAAGGCGGGGTTGTCCAGCGGGCCCTGCAGCGTGAAGGGCACCTGGAGGGCGCCTCCGGTCGATGACAGCACCGCCGTCATGTCGACGCTGCGCGCGGGCAGGGACATGATGCCGGTCAGCCCGAGCCGATAGGTCTGCCCGCTCATCTGGGTCTCGGTTGCCGCCGCGATGCCATTGGCGATGCTGAGATTGAGGGTCGCGGTGTCGAATGGGGTCTTGCCCTGGCGCCAGTCGCGCAGCAGCAGCTTCGGGTTGCGCTCGAGCCGCCGCATCAGGTCGGCAAAGGCGAAGCCGCCCAGTTCGCCCTGGCGCAGCGTCGCGGTCGCCTTGCCGCTGAGCGAGCCGATGATCTGCTCCGGCGATTGGCCAAGGCCGTCCAGCGTCACCTGCAGCCCGCCGCTGCCGCTGATCCGGGCGAGTTCCGGCAGGTCGCTGGCGGCTCGCGCGAAGTTGACCTTGTCGAGCCCGGCCTGGAGCTTGACGTCGATGCCGCCGGGCGCGGCCTGAGCGAGCAAGCGGCCTCTGGCGCTGCCGCCATAGGCGGTGCTGCGCAGCAGCCCGGTCTCGAAGCGGCCCTTCTTGACGAGGAGATAGGTCGCGACATCGGTCAGCCTCGCGCCGCGCAGCCTTGCGGCATCGACCGAAATCCTGAGGTCGACGTCATGGGCGGTCCAGGCCTCGAAATCGAGCGGCGCGGCCCGCTCGGACGCGGTGTCGGCGTGCCACAGCTCCATGCGCTCGAGCAGGCGGCCAAGGTCGAGTTCAGTGCCGGCCAGCGTGCCCGAGAGCGAAAGCCGCGCTCCGGCCTCCCCGAGCTTGATCGCGCCCTCCAGCCTGTCGCCGTCGACCTTCACGACGGTGTTGCTGAGAGAGGCCTCGCGCGGCTTGATCTGGGCTTCCGCCGTCAAGGCGAGGCTGCCGATCGCGGCCGAGAGCCTCGGGCGCTCGCCGAACCAGTCGAGCAGCTCCGAGAGAGACGGCGTCGAAAGCGCGAGCTTGCCGTTGACGATGGGCTCGTCGAGGACGCTGCGGACGCCGTCGAACTGCAAGTCCAGCAGCGTCGAGGAGGCCGTCAGGGACAGCTTGCCGTTGGCCTTGGCCATCGGCCAGAGCAGGCTGATCTCGCTGGCGACGCCGCGCCAGCTCAGCGAACCCGACAGGGCGAGCGGCTCGTCGGCCTCGCGGCCTTCGACGACGAGGTTGACGTCCCGCAGGATGGTCTGGATCGCGCCCTGCGCGCGCATGAAGATCGAGCCGCCGGTCATCACGATCCGGCTCTGGACCTGGAGCTTTTCGAGATAGCCTAGGGGCGCGGAGAGCCAGTTGCCGATGCCGTCGCCGGTACCCGCGACCGCGACGTCGATCTGCGGCACGATGAGGTCGATGCGGTCGAAACTCAGCCTCCCGGCGAGCAGCGGCAGCAGGCGCACACGGGCCCGGATGCGCAGGGCGGTTCCGGAAAGCAGTCCGTCACGCTGCGCGAAGGACGGATTCGACAGGCTGATGCGCGGCAGCGGCAGCAGGGCAATCTCGGCGCGCTCGCGCGTCGTCACCACGAGGCCGGTGCGCTGCTCTATCGCGCTGACGACATGCTGCTCCAACCGCCCGACTGCGATGCTCCAGGATTGCAGTCCGAGCAGCACGAGAGCGATGACGATGCAGTAGGCGATGATAGAGGCGCGTCGTGTCATGGGCCTTTATGCGGGCGCGAGACCGGTCTGTCGCCGGCTTGTACCGCCGGCGCTGGTTTATGACGATGCCGGGAGCTTGTCGAGGTGGCTCCAGGCGGCAGGCAAACGGCTCAGCCCGGCTTTCCAGCCGCCCGCGCCAGGATGATCGCGGGGTAGAGGCCCGCCAGCACGATCAGCAGGGCGGCGAGCGCGCCATCCTCGAAGCTGCCGCGAGAGGCATGGCCGTAGACCACCGTCGCCAGCGTATCGAGATTCAGCGGCCGCAGCAGCAGGGTCGCCGGCAGCTCCTTGAGGCAATCGACAAAGACCAGCAGCGCAGCCGCAGCCATGGCGGGCCGCACCAGCGGCCAGTGGATCCGGCGCAGCAATTCGGGCTCGCCCGCCCCGAGCATCCGGGCGGCGTCGTCGATTCGCGGCGATACACGCGCCAGCCCGCTATCCATTCCGGAGATCGCGATGGCGAGGAAGCGCACGACATAGGCGATGACGAGCGCAGCACCGGAGCCGATCAGGACCAGCCCGGGATTGACGCCAAACCAGGCCGTCATCGCGTTGGCGAAGCTGTTGTCGAGTGCGGCCAGCGGCACGAGCAGGCCGAGAGCCAGCACGGTGCCGGGCACGGCGTAGCCGAGCGAGGCGACCCGCGCGAGCGGTGCCAGCCAGCGCTCGCGGCCCAGGCGGACGGCCGCGACGACGCAGAATCCGAGCGCGACCACGAGCCCCGCCGCCAGCCCGGCCATGAGCACGGCGTTGGCGAGATTACGCAGCAGCGCCGCATCGAACTGCGCCAGCAGTCCACGCGACAGAACCTCGACGACAAGGAATCCGATCGGCAGCACGGCGCCAAACAGCACGGGCAGGGCGCAGACAGAGCCCGCGACCAGGGCGGGCCTTCCCCGCAGGACCACGCGCCCGACCGGGCGTGGCTGGCGCACCGACAGGGCAAAGCGGCGCTGGCCGCGCAGTCTCGCTTCGACGAGGATCAGCCCCACCACGACCAGCAGCATGACGCAGGCGATCTGCGCCGCGCCGGGCAGCGAGCCACGGTTCAGCCAGGTCGTGTAGATCGAGAGGGTCAGAGAGTTGACGCCGAGATATTCCGTCGCGCCGATGTCGTTGAGCGTTTCCAGCAGGACAAGCGTCAAGCCGGCGGCCAGAGCCGGGCGCGCCATGGGCAGGCCGATTCGCCAGAACTGGCGCCGACGCGAGGCGCCGAGCGTGCGGGCGGCTTCGACGATGGCCGCGCCCTGGAGCCCGAACAGGGCTCGCATGCCGAGATAGACGTAAGGGTAGAGCACAAGCGCCATGATCACGATGGCGCCGGGGAGATTGCGCGGATCGGGAAACCAGTAATCGCGCAGCGAGCGCCAGCCGGTCAGGGCACGCAAAGCACCCTGAAACGGTCCCTGGAAGCCGAGCAACTCCACATAGATGTAGGCTGTGATGTAGGTCGGGATCGCCAGCGGCAGCACCAGCAGCCATTCGAACACGCGCCGGCCGGGAAACTCGTACTGGGTGACCAACCAGGCGGTGGCGACGCCGATCACGGCGCTGAGAGCGCCGACGCCCAGCAGCAGCAGGGCCGTGCTGACCAGCGCCTGCGGGATCACATTGGCGGCGAGATGCGGCCAGATCTGCGCGGCCTGCGGCGACAGGGCCGTCAGCGCCAAGGCGAGGATCGGCGTGCCGACGAGGGCTGCGCCCAGCAATGCGAGCCAGGCGAAACGAGTCGACGGCCGCCATGTGAATGGCGACCGTCGGGCAGGGGATCGGGCCAGGCTCAGGCTCAATTGTCGAAGCCGACCTTGTCCGTCAGATCGGCCGCGGCCTTGCGGTTCTTGGCGACGTCGCCGAGCAGGGTGGTGTCGGGCGTGATAGCGCCAAGCAGCTTGACCGCTTCGCTTTCCTTGACGTCCTGGTTGACCGGGAACTCGAAGTTGCCGTCGGCATAGAGCGCCTGGGCCTTCGCGCCGAGCATGTATTCAATCAGCTTGACCGCCTCGGCCTTGTTGGGAGCGTTCTTGGCGATCGCGGCTGCCGACACGTTCACATGGGTGCCGCCATTGGCGAAGGTGGTCTTGAGCGGCTTGATCGCGTCGTACCAGCCCTTCTGCTCATTGGTCGCCTTGCTCATCAGGCCGATATAGTAGGTGTTGATGATGGCGATGTCGCACTGCCCCGACAGGATGTCGCGAGCCACCTCGCGGTCGCCGCCGCCGGGCTTGCGGGCGGTATTTGCCTTCAGGGCCTTGAGATAGGTTTCGGTCTTCTCGGCACCGTGACGGGCGAGATAAGCCGCGAAGAAGGCGTTGTTGTACGGGTGGCGGCCGGCGCGAATGCAGAACTTGCCCTTCCACTCGGGGTTGGCGAGATCCTCATAGGTGATCGCGTCCTGCTTCACCCGGTCCTTTGAGACGACGACGATGCGGGCGCGCTTCGTCAGGGTCACCCAGCTGTCATCGGCGCCCCTGAGCTGCTTCGGCACGATCTTGTCGACGACGTCGGACTTGATCGGCTGTGTGATGCCGGCCTGGGCCGCTGCATCGATCTCGCCGACATCGACGAGCAGCATCACATCGGCCGGGCTGTTGGTGCCCTCCGCCTTGATGCGCTCCTGCAGGCCGTCCTTGAGAAACACGGCATTGACCTTGACGCCGGTGTCCTTGGTGAAGGCCTCGAGCACAGGGTTGAGCAGAGCCGGCTCGCGGGTTGTGTAGAGATTCACGCTCTGCGCCAGAGCCGGGCCGGCGAACAGGCCAGCAGCCATGACGATGGAGGAGAGACGTATCGACCGGGCCATGGTTCGCTCCTTGGGATCAAGTCCCTTCAAACGGGGACGATTTCGGAGCGATAGGTCGCCGGTACACTTAGGTCAACGCAAAAGGGTACGGGCCCACGTCGATTTGATCTACCGAACTACATTTCAGTTTGTAGTTATTCTAAATATAAACTGATTATACTCGACCTGCCTCCAATTGGTTTGCCAGGGATGTGCGGCCGGACGTGCAATCAAAACAAGCGCTTGAGGGCAAGTTCTGCGACAGTGATTCCGCTCCGCTGCGGGCGCGGAATGCAGCGCCTGTGCCCGCCCTGCATGGTTCCTTGCGAAAAATTCCAGTCTAGAGCCTCCGAGCTTCCAGCCCGCGCCAGTAAACGCGCGGGCGTAAAAATCCCGGCTCAGAGCGTCCCCTTGCCGGTATTGATCTCGATGATGCGGACAGGCCCCCGCACGAGCGGATCGAGTGTTCCGCGCAGGGCGATCGCGTCGCTTGCGACTGTGTCGTCCTGGAGGCTGGCTTCGCGCAGGCGCATCTGCCGGCGCAGGCTGCGTGCCTGTGCTTCCATCCGCGAGACGCCGACGCGCTCGTCGATCTGATTGCGTTGGGACTTGGTCAGCTCCGCTGCGCTGCGGAAGTCGCGGAAGTCGCGGGTGCTGTAGGGCCAGCCGGAACCGCCCGCGAAGGTACGCACCTTGCCGTCGAGGACGACGCTGTCGCCAGGCCGCAGCGTGAAGTCGCGCAGCAGCGAAACCCGACGCTCGCCGGCCTGGACGATGGCAGGGCGGCAGGCGGGATCGGAGGCCTTCTCATGGGTGTAGGCCATCGGGAGGGCTGCGTAGCGCTTGCCGTCGGCCGAGCGGGCATCGTCGATCGTATTCGCACCGGCCGCGACGCGGAACACCTTGACGGGTACGCCGGGGTTCATCGCCTGGCACAGGACTTCGTGGCCCTTCATGTCGGCGTTGGCCTGGAGATAGCCGATCGGGGCATGAAAGCCGTCGCAGAGCCGCACGCAGATCGTACGGGCGACGTTGGCTGAGCCCGAGACCGTGTCGAGCCGGGCGGCTGCCTGCCGAGGCTTTGCAGGCTTCTGGCCGGTCGCGGCTGCGCGGCGCTGGCGGAAGGGGTTCAGGTCGATCGGCGGATGCGCGATGCGACCGTTGGGCTGCAACTGCAGGACGGGAAGCTGCCAGCTCCCGCGCGACGGCGCATAGGCCGTGGCGGTGCTGGAGGCATAGGTGGCCTGCTGTGGCGCGCGGGCGGCACGGCGGTTGGCCGCCTCCTGCTGGTGGAAGGCGCGCACGCCGCCATCATCCTCGGCCTGGACCATCGATACCCCGAAGATCGCCCCGCCTGCGCCGAGAGATAATCCGAATGCCGCCATGGCAGCCAGCCTCGCCGGGCGGCGCTGCGACGCGAATGTCCGCAAAGCGCCTTTGGCGACGGGTCTATCATCGCGGGAATGATCCCGCGCCGTATGTTCACGGACACGCAACATTGCGTCGACTCCACTCCACGCTTGTTTACCGGTCCGCCGCAGAGTGGGTGTAGTTTACTTTCTGTTAAGGTTCAACGCCGTGGCCCGGCGAGATCGCGTGATGCTTAACGCGGATCGACCGCGATCTCCGAGATCCGGCAGTAACCCGGTACCGCAGGGCAGCCATTTCGGGGCCGCATCCCTGCACCGGGGTGCCGGACGCCTGACCCGTCGGTCAGAGCACCGCGATGACGACGCCGGCCCACATGCAGAACAGGATCAGCACGCCCAGCGCGAACACCGACGCGCGCAGCCTCAGGTTGTTGGGGCCGACATGGATCAGCGTGTGGATCACACGCGTCGCGACGAACCCCCAGGCGAGGGCGGCCATCGCGTAGGTCGACGCCGAGACCTCCATCGCCAGCATGATGATGGCGAAGAAGATCACGGGGGTTTCGAACTGGTTCGAGAAGTTCGCCGCCGCGAGCCGCGCGCCGTCGGGATAGCGCTCGGTCGAGATCGCCACCTCCGACGGCCGCACCGACTTGCTGGAGAAGGCCTTCATCCGCCGGGTGAACATGATGCACAGCACCACGAACATCCAGAGGATCATAGCGAGCGCCGGGTAGACCAGTTTGAGCGTCACGGCGCCTTATCCTTCAAGCGAGAACGGTCGCGTTCGAGGTCACGACTCAGGAGCGGGTCGGGTAGTTCGGGCTTTCGCGCACGATGGTGACATCGTGGACGTGGCTCTCGCGAAGGCCCGCGCTGGTGATGCGGATGAAGCGGGCCTTGGCCTGGTAGTCTGCGAGGTCCTTGCCGCCGACATAGCCCATGGCGGCACGAAGGCCACCGGCGAGCTGGTGCAGGACGTTCGAGACCGGACCCTTGTAGGCGACCTGGCCCTCGATGCCTTCCGGCACGAGCTTCAGCGCGTCCTTGATGTCCTGCTGGAAGTAGCGATCGGCCGAACCGCGGGCCATCGCGCCAACCGAGCCCATGCCGCGATAGGATTTGTAGGAACGGCCCTGGTACAGGAAGGTCTCGCCGGGCGTCTCGTCGGTGCCGGCCAGGAGGGAGCCGACCATCGCGCAAGAAGCGCCTGCCGCCAAGGCCTTGGCGAGATCGCCTGAGTATTTGATTCCGCCGTCGGCAATGACCGGGATGCCGTGCTTCTGGGCGGCCGAGGCCGCGTCCATGATCGCCGTCAGCTGGGGCACGCCGACGCCGGCGACGATGCGGGTGGTGCAGATCGAGCCCGGGCCGATGCCGACCTTGATCGCGTCGGCGCCGGCATCGATCAGGGCCTGCGCCCCGCCGGCCGTGGCGACGTTGCCGGCGATGACCTGCACGGCATTGGAGAGCTTCTTCACCCGCGTGACGGCTTCCAGCACCTTGGCCGAATGGCCGTGCGCGGTGTCGACGACGATGATGTCGACGCCCGCGTCGATCAGCAGTTCGGAGCGCTCGAAGCCGAGGTCGCCGGTGGTGGTGGCGGCGGCGACCAGCAGGCGGCCATGAGAATCCTTGGCCGCGTTGGGATGGGCGACCTGCTTCTCCATGTCCTTGACGGTGATCAGGCCGATGCAGCGATAGTGATCGTCGACGACGAGCAGCTTCTCGATGCGGAACTGGTGCAGCAGGCGGCGCGCTTCGTCCTGGTCGACGCCTTCACGGACCGTGATCAGACGGTCCTTGGTCATCAGCTCGGAGACGGGCTGCTGCGGGTTGGCGGCGAAGCGGACGTCGCGGTTGGTCAGGATGCCGACGAGCTTGCCCTTGTGGCCCTGCGGGCCGCGCTCGACGACCGGGATGCCGGAGATGCCGTTCTGCTTCATCAGGCCGAGCGCGTCGGCAAGGGTCTCGTCGGGGAAGATCGTGATTGGGTTGGCGATCATGCCCGATTCGAACTTCTTGACGAGGCGGACCTGGGCGGCCTGCTGGTCGGCCTCGAGATTGCGGTGGATCACGCCCATGCCGCCGGCCTGCGCCATCGCGATGGCCATGCGGGCTTCTGTCACCGTGTCCATCGCCGAGGCGATGATCGGGAGGTTCAGCGAGATCGTCTTTGTGAGGGCGGTCGCGATATTGACGTCGGACGGCATGACCGAGGACGGGCCGGGCTCGAGCAGCACGTCGTCGAAGGTCAAACCGTCACGAATGATGCTGTCTGTGGGGAATGCCATCGTCAACTCCGGGGCCGCCAAGTGCGGCCTGTTCTCAGGATCGGGCGGGTGGGTCCCGCGATCGGGTTGACGAGGCCCGTTATCATGCGTGTGACGCCGCCGCTAGAGCGAGGCGATAAAAATCAGCCGATTTGCACGCAGGGCAGCAATGTTTTGTTGCACTGCACGCATTTCGTCAGGGGCAAGGACCGGGCACGGGGCTCTGCCATGACGCTGATGCAACCCATACATCCGATTGGCCGTTCCAGCCATCTGGACGCTCGCCATGCGTAACCGTCTTCACTATGTCTCGCCGCGCCACCCTCGCCGAAAGCTCGTTCCCCTTGCAGCGCGCGAAACTCCTGCCCCTGATCGTCGCGTGCGCGCTGTTCATGGAGAACACCGACTCGACGGTGATCGCGACCTCGCTGCCGGTGATCGCGCAGTCGCTGGGTGAGGATCCGATCGCGCTGAAGCTGGCGCTGACCTCCTATCTCGTTAGCCTCGCGGTATTCATCCCGATCTCAGGCTGGATGGCAGACCGCTTCGGCGCCCGCACGATCTTCCGGACCGCGCTCGGCATCTTCATGCTGGGCTCGGTGCTGTGCGCGCTGTCGAACTCGCTGGGCGCCTTCGTCGGTGCCCGCTTCGTGCAGGGCATGGGTGGCGCCATGATGGTGCCTGTGGGCCGCCTGGTGATCCTGCGCAGCGTGCAGAAATCCGAACTCGTCAGCGCGCTGGCCTACCTGACGGTGCCGGCGCTCATCGGGCCCGTCGCCGGGCCGATGGTCGGCGGGTTCATCACGACCTATTTCGACTGGCGCTGGATCTTCTTCATCAACATCCCGATCGGGCTAGTCGGCATCGTGCTGTCGAGCCTGTTCTTCGAGGATGTCCGCGAGGAGGATGTCGCCCCCCTCGATATCCGAGGTTTCCTGCTGTCGTCGTTCGGCTTCGCGGCCCTGATGCTGGGGCTTGCGACGGGTGGCCGGCATCTCGTTCCGCAGGCCGTGTCGTATCTCGCCATCGGTAGCGGCGTCGTGGCGCTCGTCGCCTACTGGTTTCATGCCCGCAAAGTCGCCTATCCCGTTCTCAACCTGAAGCTGCTGGCGATCCCGACCTACCGAATCGGTGTCATCGGCGGCTCGATCTTCCGGACCGGCATCGGCGCGATACCGTTCCTGCTGCCGCTGATGCTGCAACTCGGGTTCGGGCTCAATCCCCTGCAGTCGGGCATGATCACCTTCGCGTCCGCCGCCGGCGCTCTGATCATGAAGGCTCTGGCCAAGCGCATCCTGGCGCAGTTCGGCTTCCGCCGGGTGATGACCGTGAACGCGCTGATCGGCTCTGCCTTCCTGGCGGCCTCGGGCCTGTTCACGCCGACGACGCCGCACTGGCTGATGTTGCTGGTGCTGCTGGTCGGCGGCTGTTTCCGCTCGCTGCAGTTCACCGGGATCAATGCCCTGAGCTATGCCGACGTCACCAACAAGGACATGTCGAGCGCCACCAGCCTGTCGAGCGTGGCGCAGCAATTGTCGTTGAGCATGGGCGTGACGATCGGCGCCTTCGCGCTGGAGGCGGCCAATATGCTGAACGGCGGCAAGGCCCTGGGCGCAGCCGACTTCTGGCCGGCCTTTGCGCTGGTCGGGATGATTTCGGCCACGTCCGTGCTGTGGATGGCCCAACTGGCATCGGATGCCGGCGCCGAGGTGTCGGGGCACGCTCCGGTCAGCGCGCGCAAGGCGACCGCCGAAGCGATCGCCGACCAGAAGGCTGTCGACTAGAGCATGCTTCTTTTACACGGAAGCATATCCTGCATTTGTGATGTAGTTTGCGCATTCGGTCGGTGAGACGAGGYGGAGTAGGTCTCCGAGCTTTCGCCATGTCGCTTCAACGGTTCTGGCCTCAGCATCGCGCATCCAGTGCTTGAGYTTGGCGAAGAGTTGCTCGATCGGGTTGAGGTCGGGGCTGTAGGGCGGCAGGAAGAGCATGTGTGCACCGGCCTGGCGGATGGCGCGGCGAGCGGCCTGSCCCTTGTGGCTGCCGAGATTGTCGAGGACGACGATGTCGCCCTTGGCGAGCGTGGGGGCGAGCACCTGCTCGGCATAGAGCGTGAAGAGTTCGCCGTTGATCGGGCCGTCGATGACGAGCGGCGCATCGACGCGATCGATCCTGAGCGCCCCGATGAAGGTCAGCGTCTTCCAGTGGCCGTGCGGCGTGTGAGCCTGAAGGCGCTGTCCTTTCGGTCCCCAGCCGCGCAGCGGCGCCATGTTGGTCTTGATCCAGGTCTCGTCGATGAAGACGAGGCGACGCGGATCGATCCTGGCCTGATGCGCCTTCCAGCGTTCCCGCTTGCGGGCGATATCAGGCCGGGTCTGCTCGGCCGGCAGGACCGTTTTTTTTGAAGCTCAGCCCCTGCGCGTGCAGGAACAGCCACACCATGCGCCGGTCGCTCTTGATCCCGAGAGCCATGAGTTCGGCCGTCAGCCCGCGCGTCGTGTAGCGGCCGGACTGGCAACGCTCGCGCAGCCAGTCCGCCACCTCGCCCGACAGGCGYGGCTTCTTGTGCCCGCCGATCTTGCCGTGGTCGAGCGACCCCGTCTGCGCCTTCAGCTTGCGCCACTTCGAGACGCAGGACGGGCTGATCTTCAGCGCCACGCCGATCGAGCGGATGCTCTCACCGGCATCGAACCGCGCCAGAGCCCGCTCGCGGAGATCTTCAGAGTAAGGTCGCGTCATCTCTGCCGGCCGCCTTCTCCCGGCAGACATCTTGAACCACGATCAAGCTGATTTGCGAATCCCGATTCCGATAAAACTCAGCGCGCTCTAGC
>NZ_JBFTZP010000017.1:0-85314 GCF_056406735.1 Allobosea sp. P1_B10
CGAACCTCGCAATCGCACCGGCGACGCTGACCGTGGCCGCCAACGCCCAGTCGAAGGTCTATGGCGAGGCCGATCCGTCCCTGACCTACAGCGCGACGGGCTACCAGCGCGGCGACACCGCGGCCGTGATCACCGGCGCGCTCGGCCGTACCGCCGGCGAAAACGTCGGCAGCTACGGCATTCTGCAGGGGACGCTGTCGGCGGGGTCCAACTACGTCGTGACATATGCGGGCGCGAACCTCGCAATCGCACCGGCGACGCTGACCGTGGCCGCCAACGCCCAGTCGAAGGTCTATGGCGAGGCCGATCCGTCCCTGACCTACAGCGCGACGGGCTACCAGCGCGGCGACACCGCGGCCGTGATCACCGGCGCGCTCGGCCGTACCGCCGGCGAAAACGTCGGCAGCTACGGCATTCTGCAGGGGACGCTGGYAGCCAGCTCCAACTATGTGATGTCGTACAGCGGCGCCAACCTGACGATCGCCACGGCAGGCCTGGTCATTACGGTGAACGACGCCACCAAGGTCTATGGCGGATCGGTCGTCGGCGCCGGCTGGACCGCAACAGGCCTGATGACTGGCGACCAGCTCGACAAGGTCGATCTGGCCAGCCCCGGCACGGCGCAGACCGCCAGTGTCGGCTCTTACGTCATGACGGCGAGCGGCGCGCAGGGCACAGGCCTCTCCAACTACGCCATCAGCTACGTCAACGGCTTCCTCCAGGTGACGCCACGGCCGCTCGCGGTGATCGCCAGCGACGCCACCATGGTCGAGGGGGCCGCAGTGCCGGCCCTGACCTGGGACATCCGCGGCGAGGCCCTGATTAATGGCGACAGCCTGACCGGCGATCTCGCCACGCGCGCGACGAGCCAGTCGGCAGCGGGCATCTACCCGATCACCCAGGGCTCGCTGACAGCCGGCGCAAACTACCGGATCGATTTCCGTGACGGGGTCCTGACCGTCGACGAGAAGCCAGCCGCCCCCCCTGCCCCTTTGTTCCAGATCCTGGATCCGCTGCACCTTCTGCTGCCCATGCCGACACTCATAGATGAAGGCGGAGAGGCCGAGAGCGACACGGTCAGCCGCTGCGTCGGCGGCGCCGTCGACGACGCTGCCTGCGATCGGGTCCCCCACCCCCACAACAAGCGATACGGGCGTTTCCTGCGCGCCGCGGAGGCAAGGTGATGCGTACGACGTCCTTCAACGGGCTGCGCAAGCCGGGCGTGCTGGCGCTGTCGGGCGCCCTGTCAGCGCTTGCCCTGGCCATTCCGGCGCATGCGCAGCAGTCGCTGGAGCGCAACCTGCCGCCTGCGCTCGCGGTCGGCACTCCCGCGCTCGATCTCGCGGCCCGGGAGGCCGTCGAGAAGGACGGCGCGCCATTCGGCGTCGATGTCCGCGGCATCCATCTCCTGGGCCTGAACGACGACGTCGCCAGCCGCCCGCAATCCGGCGTCACCGGCCGCGGACTGGAAACCGGCCCGCAATCCCTGCGCCCCGCACTGGAGCAGTTCATAGGCAAACCGCTGTCGCGCAAGCTGCTGGCCGATATCCAGGCGGAAGTCGCACGAGCGTGGCGCAAGGCGGGCCGCCCGTTCGTGTCCGTGACCGCGCCGCCGCAGGAGATCACCTCCGGCATGCTGCAGCTGCGGATCGTGCCGTTTCACGCCGGCAGCGTGAAGCTGCGCGACGGGGCTCCTGAGGACGAGCGCCTGGCGCGAGCCATACGGGCGCCGCTGGGCCAACTGATCGAAGCTGACCAGATCTCTGAGGACCTCGACTGGCTCAACCGGTTCCCCTATCGACAGGTCAATCGTGTTCGAGCCTGGTTCGAGCGTCGCCCAAACCGACCTAACCCTGGAAATCACGCGCAAGAAGCCGTCGCAGATTTTCGGAGGCTGGGCCAATACCGGCACGGGCAGCAGCGGTCGCAGCCGTTATTTCGCGGGCTTCGCGGCTGGCGTCGAGGCGCTGAACGACCTGACGCTCAGCTATCAGCTGACGACGGGCACGAACCTGCTCCGCGATCCATCGCTGGCTAAGCTCTCGGGCGATGAATGGCCGCACTATCTCAGCCAGTCCGGGCGCGTGACGATCCCGCTCGGCCACCGGCAATCCCTGGAATTCGCGCCCAATTTCGTCGCGACGAGCCAGCGCGCGCCCGACCGCATCATCACGCAACAGAACACAACTTTCGAGTTGCCGGTCACCTATCGTTCCGCGCTGTCGAATTTTTCGTCCACGCTGGCAGGCTACGGCGACCTCTATGCCGGCGTCGCCCCGCGATGGCTCGAACGCAAGACCCGCTTTTCTGGGCTGCCCGTGGCCGATGGCCATGCAAGCGTGTTCAACTTGATGCTCGGCTGGAACAACACCCGGCACTGGTCCGGCGGCGGCACGACCAGCGCCGACTTGCGCCTGGTGGTCAATCCCGGCGGCGTGACGCCTGGCAGCGCATCCGAGGTCTGGAATTCCTTCTCGAATGGCCGCGTGACAGGGATGCGCTACGCCTATGCCGCTGGCTCCATCCAGAATACCCTGCCCCTGCCCCCGATCGGCGGGCTGTCGGGCTTCGTCTGGAGTACCACCCTGTCTTGGCAGTTGGCCGGGCAGGCGCTTCCCGACACCGAGCAGATGACGCTCGGGGGCTTTTATGGCGTCCGCGGCTTCTCGCTCGACGACGGCAGCGTCGACACGGGATTTGTGCTGCGCAACGAGCTTCGCCTCCCGACCCTCTCGTTGTTGTCCAGGCTGGGGCCGGCAGTGGCGCAGGCAGGCCTGCGGGATGCGCTGACCCCGTTCCTGTTCGCCGATGTGGGTTATGGGCACAGCTTCAATTACGCGGCCCTCACCATCAACCGGCGCAAGGCGGATGTGTCGGCTGTCAGCGTCGGCGCCGGCCTCGACTATGCCCTGGCGACCAACCTGCAGATTGGCGCCATCGTCGGTGTTGCGCTCACGGAGGGACCACTTACCGACCGAGGCGCCGTAACGGCTCAGATGCGTGCCATGGCCACGTTCTGATCAGCGGCAGCTGTCAAAAGCGCCCTCGTCGAGCGCAGCATTACGCGCTGGGTCTTCCGCAGCGAGATCGCGGGGTCGCAGACCCGTCATTGCGAGGAGCACACCTCATTCCTAATGTCGGCTTTCGGACAGGCGTCAAAGTCCTGCAAATGGCGCAGGGCCGACCCATGTCGGCTATTCCGCCGGACAAGGCGTCCGGGGCCAGCGTGCGCCGCGGATGAGGTGGTCGAGTGAAGGTGCCTTCATCGCTTCTTCAAGGAAGTCGCTGCCGCCTGAGCGGCAAGCGGCGCGTCCCTTGTTATATTCGCCAAGCCTCCGGTGGCATCGTAGTTGTGTCCTACGAACCAGAGATTCGACCGATCGCTACTGGTTACTCGGTCCCGGCGAAGCGCGAAGCCCTTCGCGTCGTGCCTGACTTGATCTCCAAGCGGCTGGAGGGCGGGTCGATAACCGGTCGCGAGAACTACTGCGTCATAAGGCGATGACGATCCGTCGCTGAAGCGTACCCCCTCCCTCGTCCATTCCGCCACACCTGGCCGCAGTCGGACTTTTCCAACGCGGATTGCATTGACGAGTTCGAAGCCGATGATCGGGATCGCATCTAGCGGACCGATCGTTGAGCGCGGCAAAGGCGAAGGGCCGCGTCGTCGTTCCCCGACGGCTTGAACGCCTTTCGTCACGAGTTCCTGGACGCTTCTAGGCAACTTGCGCAGGTAGTATGACAGATACTGGATCGGTATCCCCAAGAGTTCACGCGGGACCACGTTCGCTCCTGATCGCACGGCCACATCGACCTCCCGGCCAGCCCCAGCCAACTCTGCCGCGATCTCAGCCCCGGAATTGCCTGCGCCAACCACAAGAATACGGGTGTCGGGAATGTCATCGGGGCGACGGTACTCACACGAATGCAGAACAAGTCCTGGGAACGCTGACCTACCCGCGAATGCAGGCACAGTGGGGTTCGAGACGATTCCCGTCGCCATGATAAGCCCCGCCGCCCGAGCCTCGCCTGCTCTCGTTATCAAGAGCCACTGATCCTCATCGCGAGAGATGCGCAGGACCTCGACGCCCGTCCGTAGCGGCACCTGAAATCGGCGCGCGTAATCCTGAAGATATCGAACGAAAGCCGCGCGCGTCACGAAGATCGGAGTGCGGGCCGGGAACTTGTATCCCGGCAAGTGCGACATGTGCTTGCCGGTATGAAGGGTCAGGCCGTCATAGAGACCGGCCCACACCGAACCGGCTTGTTCACCCTTCTCGAAAACAACGTGGGAAAGCCCCCTTCGAGAGAGCTCGTATGAGGCGGCGAGTCCGGCTGGGCCTCCTCCAACGATTGCAACGTCAATCTGTTGGGAGGCTGGCGAGACACTTGCGGCAGGCGTCGCATCCACCCCGCTCTCCTTGTGGAATGGTTCCAGCTTAACACGTGTTGACCAGCGCGGTCACAGAACTTTTCCACTCGAGGGTCTCGACGATAAGTTCGGCAACGTTTCTAGACATGATCGGCCTTGCTGCAGAGAGGATGCGAGACGCTCACGCGAGCGCAAAGAATTCTCGTGAACGTGGATGATGTAAATGAGGCTCGCACCGCCGCGGCCAAGAGCGTCCGGTCCGCGGTCGGCGGGAAAGGGCCGCTTCCCCCAATACGGTGCTTCACCCGGTCGCTTCACCTGCTGCCAGATAATCGAAGACCACCTCGCCGAGGCCCAGCGTCAGGTCGGCGATGTAGTGGCTGGCGGAGAGGACCTCGTGGACCGGCAACCGCGCCACATCGCACATCGCGTGCTCGAAGAGCTGCAGGGCGGCGGGGCCGGACCAGGCGCCCTTCAGCGTTACGTCCTCCATGTAGTAGCGTACGAGCTCGCAGATGCGCGGCGAGCCGTCGACATGGGGAATGATCTTGATCATGAAGGCGGGCTTGCTCATCGCCTTGGCCAGCGGCGCCAGATCGAGCTCGCGATGCTTGTAGCCCATGGTGGCGCTCACGCAGAGGACCGAGCCGTAATGCAGGGTGCCGACCAGCGTCTCCTGCTCATGCGTCAGCTTCGGCGTCGCCAGCTTTTTCGGAAAGCCCCAGATCTCGCGCCCGCCGGCAATGGGTGAATTATCGTCGAGATACATGGCGTGGACGTAGCCCCCCTCCTGCACCTCGCCCGAAGCGGTGGTGAAGCGAACTGGGATGACCTGCCCGGTCTCGGTATAGTCGCCGAACCCGGTCGAATCCGGCATGCGGATGAACTCATAAGCGACGGTGTCGCCGACGATCTCCAACGGTTCGGGCACCAGCGCGCGCATCCGTTCCGGATCGGTCCGGTAGTTGATGACGACGAATTCGCGATTGTAGAACTTGTAGGGCGGCTTCGGATAAGCGGGGTTGTTCAACAGCATCGCGAAAGCATTGGCGCACACATCGGCAATCTTCATGAGCCTGTGTCCTCGTTGTTCGGCAGCTAACGGGAGTGTGTTGAGAGAGAGCGATTGGCCGCTACGGGCGGCTCGGCTGCTCCAGCTCCGCCAGATCGAAGGTGGCGACGCCATCGGGGGCGTCCGCCGGCCGCAGCACCTCTGGATGGCGAAGGGTCAGGGTTGCATCCGCGTAGCCCGACGCCCAGTGCTCCTCCATGGTCGTGCGCGAGAACTCGTAGTCCTTGGAAGCGCCTTCATAGCTCTTCGAGCGGTAGATCAGATGGACGATGTTGTAGATCTTCTCGTCCGCCTCGGCGATCAAGCCGAGCACGTCGGGGTCGGCGCTGACAAGCGCCGATTTCGGGACCTGTTTGATGAGATGGCCCAGTGCCCGCCTCAGGCTCTGGTTTTTCCGGAATTGATCGGTCGCGGCACGGGTTCGACTCGAGAAGCGGATGTCCTTCAGGCGCGAGTCCTGGCTGGTGAGATCCCCCGGAAACGCCCCCTTCGCGCTCCACAGATCGACCTGAAAAGCCAGAGTGTCCCGGCGAGGCCGGCTTTCCAGCACCCATTGCAGTGGGGTGTTTGAAACCAGCCCACCATCCCAGTAATGCTCGCCATCGATCTCGACCGCCGGGAAGCCCGGCGGGAGTGCGCCGCTGGCCATCACATGCTCCGCCGCGATGGTGTGCGTCGTCGTATCGAAATAGGCGAAATTGCCGGTCCTCACATTCACGGCCCCGACACTGAAGCGCATTGGGCCGGCGTTGATGCGATCGAAATCGACCAGCCGTTCGAGGGTCGCCTTGAGAGGGCGGACATCGTAGAAACTCTCGGCTGCCGGGCTGCCGGGAGCCGACAGGAAGGGCGGAACGGGGCGTGGGCTGAAGAAGTCGGGCGCACCGCCCATCAGCGTGGCGAAGGCCTGCGTCTGGTTGAGCCAGCCATGGGCGAGGTCGTTGCTCACGGCCATCGCGCCGATCATCGACGAGATCATGGCGGGGAGCCCCGGAGGAGGCGCGGTCACCGCTTCCCAGAACGCCTGCAGCGCCTCCACCCGCTTCTCAGGGGGATTGCCCGCGATCAGGGCGGAGTTGATGGCGCCGATCGAAATTCCCGCCACCCAGTCGGGGTGCAGATCGGCCTCGGCGAGCGCCTGATACACTCCGGCCTGATACGATCCGAGTGCTCCACCGCCTTGGAGCAATAGCGCGATCCGTTCGAACGGCGGACGATTGGTCATGGGAAGCACCCTGTCGACAGCAGACGCCGGTGGGCTCACCTGACGCGACGGAGAGCCTATTATCAACCCGCATCGTTGAGCTAAGGACGCACGGTAGTGCTGTGGCCGAATTCGTAGGGCTTGAACAACGCCATTTGGACCCCGCCGCTCGCATTCATACGTGCGGTGTTGCCGACGCTAAGGTTGCGCAGCACACGTTCTGTGCCCGCTGAGCATGACACCGCACACGCACACCGCCACCAGGGCCGAGCCCGGCTTCGCTGGCAAATTTAAACTGAGCCGCCCGGAAGCGGACCTTGCCAGCGACTGCAACGGGCCATCCCTTTCCTTTTGCCCGCACTCAGGCTGTGAAGGCCGGCGGCGCTGGGAAAGGAGGACGGCCGCAACTGGTCGAGACAGTACCGACGCCTTCTAATGGAATTCGTTGTGATCTAGAAACGTGCTTCGCCAACTCTGTGCTTCAGGTAATTTTCCGAACAGGTCAGTCCAGCTCCAGTATGCAGTGAAATCGGGGTGTGCTCTCGGTATAATAGGAGATAATTTCGATTCCAAGAACGACTTCTCCAAAGTGTCGCCGCGGGTTTTCAAAAACCTCGAAATAAAAACTGTCGGAACATAGCTGCGCTTGAAATTCCGAACGCTCTCGATGCTAATATATTTGAAAGGCCGAACGGAATTAAATTGAAGTTCCTCCAGGAAGCCGCGGTCGATAATCTCTTTCATCTCCCTTTGTTACAATATAGTGGAGGCGGCCGCGTGACGCCTCTGTATGCCGCCAAGGCTAGATCGGTACTGATTAGAACACTTGAGAATATCGTTCCAGGAAATCCCTATGATATCAAGTCATACCTTTTTTCGTAATGACACTTGGGTGTTATTCCAGAATATAAGATCGATTGAATGACTTTGATCAATTGTATATCGAAGCCGCGGCACACTTTATTGAGAGTTACAATAACTTTGTCGATCACGTTGCTTTCGATTTTGTATAGACATTTCTCTGCCAGCGTCCGAAATAGATCTTCGACGGATTGCCCGACATAAAGCCCGCCCTCTTGCTGAGGTGATTTGATGATCAGGCCGCAGCTCGCGAAATCGTTCAAAAAGCGCGGCAAAATGCCAAAAATTTCATAAATCTCAATTACGCTCAGATAGAATTACCGACTTGAGCGGCGGTAAGCTATATTATCGCGACGTGCTTTCTCTCTTGAGAGATCATCTATATCGATAAAAAGGTATTCATTTCCGGTTTTCCCGATCTTCAGGTGCCCTCCAACCTTATTTTGGTGAAACAGTTTCCTTACAGTGTGATGAGTGACATTTAGCAGGTGTGCCGCAGCAACCTGAGTTACGAATTTCTGTGGGCTCGTTGCAGGCTTTTGAGCTGAGGCTGATGATGGTCCCCGAGTGGGCCCTCGCCCAGCTGCAAAAAAATTACGTCCCGAAGAATGCCGGCATGAGCAGAAGAGATTCGGCCTTGACCTGCAATCTGGTCAAATACTCGAAATATCTGATTGGACCCCTGGAGATCAGGGGAGCTTGCTCGGCGTTCTACAATGGCACCAAATTCATTTGGCCAGTCTGTCAGCGCGTGCTCTGCGCCCTCCAGAGTCTTAAGGCGAGAAGTGGATCGCCCTTCGTTCGAAAGTGATTTGGTGATGGCGCCAACGCAGTGAATAATATTCAGAGCCTCACTCGATGTCGGATTCCGAAAGGTTCATTCAAGTCGGGGTCTATCATAAGAGTTTCATGACTCATTGATTTCGCTACGAAGACAGGCAGCGTCAATTCACTATTGGACGCCTTAATGGAAGGGCTTTGGCTGAATACAAACGAGCAATTTTTATTTCCGCAGCGATCCAAATGAGAACGCTTCCATGTTACGGCGTGCCCGCATTGCGGGCATTGCGAAAGTAATTTGACCCCGTGGCATGGGCAGGCATTCCAAAAAACGAGATCCCATTCCGCGGGAATAAGTTTGGCCTTCTTCAAGCAAGCTTGGCAGACGCGCGCGCTCGAGACGTCGAGGAACCCTTGAGGGACGTCTGTACCCCGAACGCCTAGTCGCACATATCCGCTACCGCGACGCGGAGCGACCAGGGGCTCGAAGTAATCGCGCGTAACTCCTGCGGCTTCTGCGAGATTGGCTATAACTTCCGCTCGCGGCCGAATGGGCGCGAGATATTCGACCATACTGAGAACGGCTGCTGCATTCAGATATCGATTGGCCTCAGCAGCTCGTAACGCCCAACCCCACAATCCTTCGCGCGGGTCCGGGCAGACACGGACGGGCAATCGCATTTAAATCTCCAGCGTCCCTGCTTGCCCCTACACTGTTGTTAAAGCTCAGCAATCCGCCGTGCTGCGGTGCCGATCGCGCCGGTTTGCGCGCGCCGTCGACCGGGCGTCCCAGCCGCAGGCACATACGATTTGATTTGGTTTACCAGTCTCGCTTTTTGGTGTCCGATTCTCATTTATTGGTTGCCGGACCAGCGCCCTCCCCGTCAGGTATCGACGGTCGCGTTGAGGGCGTTGGTCTGGATGAACTCGCGGCGGGGCTCCACCACGTCGCCCATCAGCTTGACGAAGAGATCGTCGGCCTCGTCGTTCTGGTCGTTCTTGACGCGCAGCAGCGAGCGCGCGTCGCGGTCGAGCGTCGTCTCCCAGAGCTGGTCGGGGTTCATCTCACCCAGTCCTTTGTAGCGCTGCAGCGAAACGCCCTTCTTGCCGATCGCGGTGACGGCCTCGAACAGGTCCGTCGGGCCGTTGACGATGTGGTCGTCGCCCTTGCGGCTGAGCACGCCGGGCTTGGCATAGGCTTCCTGGAGCGAGGCCGCCGCGCCGTCCAGCCTGCGTGCGTCAGCGCTGGCGAGCAGGCCGGCATCGATCGCCGCGACCTGCTTGACGCCGCGCACCACGCGCGAGAACAGGAAGCCGCCCTCACTGACGGTGCCTTCCCAGCCCCGCTCGAGTTCGTCCGAGATCGCGTCGAGACGCTTGGCGACATAGGCCGCCGCTTCGGTGGCAACGCCCTCGTTCCCCTCCGGGAAGGGGTGCAGCGCGCCAGCGATCGCCATCTGCTCGACCACCTTGCGATTATAGCGCGAATGCAGCTGCGTCAGCGTATTCCGGATGCCGCGAGCCTCCTCGATCAGGCCGCGCAAATCGGTGCCGCCCCGCTCGGAGCCTTCGCTGGTCTTGAAGACGGCGCCATCGAGCGCGGTCTCGACCAGGTAATCCTCGAGCGCGCGCTCGTCCTTGAGATAGACATGGCTCTTGCCGCGCGCCGCCTTGTAGAGCGGCGGCTGGGCGATGAAGAGATGGCCGCGCTCGATCACCTCCGGCATCTGCCGGTAGAAGAAGGTGAGCAGCAGCGTGCGAATGTGGGAACCGTCCACGTCCGCGTCGGTCATGATGATGATCTTGTGGTAGCGCAGCTTCTCGATGTTGAACTCTTCGCGGCCGATGCCGGCGCCCAGCGCCGTGATCAGCGTGCCGACCTGCTCGGAGGAGAGCATCTTGTCGAAGCGCGCCCGCTCGACGTTCAGGATCTTGCCGCGAAGCGGCAGCACGGCCTGATATTCGCGGGCGCGGCCCTGCTTGGCGGAGCCACCGGCCGAGTCACCCTCGACGATGAACAGCTCGGACTTGGCGGGATCGCGTTCCTGGCAGTCGGCGAGCTTGCCGGGCAGCGAGGCGATGTCGAGCGCGCCCTTGCGGCGGGTCAGGTCGCGGGCCTTGCGGGCTGCCTCGCGGGCGGCGGCGGCCTCGGCGACCTTGCCGACGATCAGCTTGGCTTCCGGCGGATGCTCCTCGAGCCAGGTCGAGAGCGCCTGGTTGACGACGTTCTCGACGACGGGACGCACTTCCGAAGAGACCAGCTTGTCCTTGGTCTGCGAGGAGAACTTCGGGTCAGGCACCTTGACCGAGACGATCGCGGTCAGGCCCTCGCGGCAATCGTCGCCGGTGAGGGAGACCTTCTCCTTCTTGAGCATGCCTGAGGTCTCGGCATAGCCGGTGATCTGGCGCGTCAGCGCGGCGCGGAAGCCGGCGAGATGGGTGCCGCCGTCACGCTGCGGGATGTTGTTTGTGAAGCAGAGCACGTTCTCGTGGTAGCTGTCGTTCCACCAGAGCGCGACGTCGACGGTGATGCCGTCCTTCTCGTTGCTCAGCATCACCGGCTTCGAGATGACGGGTGTCTTGGCGCGGTCGAGATAGCGCACGAAGGCCTCGACACCGCCCTCATACATCAGCTCCTCTCGCACCACCTCGGCGTGGCGGGCGTCGGTCAGCAGGATGCGGACACCGGAATTCAGGAAGGCGAGTTCGCGCAGACGATGCTCGAGCGTCTTGTAGTCGAACTCGATCATCGTGAAGGTTTCCTGGGACGGGGTGAAGGTCACCTCCGTGCCGCGCTTGTCGCCGGCAGGTCCCACGACCGCCAGCGGCGCGACCGCGTCGCCATGGCGGAATTCCATGAAATGCTCGTTGCCACCGCGCCAGATGCGCAGCTTGAGCGAGATCGAGAGCGCGTTCACCACGGACACGCCGACGCCGTGCAGGCCGCCCGAGACCTTGTACGAGTTCTGGTCGAACTTCCCGCCGGCGTGAAGCTGGGTCATGATGACCTCGGCGGCCGAGATTCCTTCCTCGCTGTGGATATTGGTCGGAATCCCGCGGCCGTTATCGGTGACTGTGACCGAACCCTCAGCATTGAGCGTGACCGTGACGACGTCGGCATGGCCCGCCAGCGCCTCGTCGATGGCGTTGTCGACGACCTCGTAGACCATGTGATGCAGGCCCGAGCCGTCATCGGTGTCGCCGATATACATGCCGGGGCGCTTGCGCACCGCATCCAGGCCTTTGAGAACCTTGATGGAATCGGCGCCATAGGCGGCGTCTTCAAGGTCGCGGGCAGCTTCGTTCATGTCATGGTCCTTCGGCGGGCGCACTGGCGTCCACGGTCGTCTTGATTCGTACCACGAATATAGGGGTTCACTGCGGCTTTTTCACGCGTGTACGCGTGCGTGCGCGAGAGCAGCCGCCTTCAGCCGTCGAAACTGGCGATCGCCTCGATGAATGCTTCGCCGTACTGGGTCAACTTGCGCTCGCCCACGCCCTCGATCGCGCGCATCTGGTCGAGCCCCAGCGGGCGCGCGCTCGCCATCGCGATCAGGGTGCGGTCGGTGAAGATGATATAGGCCGCGACGCCCTCCTCGCGGGCGATCTGGAGCCTGAGCCGGCGCAGATGCTCGAACATGCCGGCGGTACCCTCGTCGAGCCCGTCGGCACGGGCCGCCTCGCGCCCGGTGCGACGCGCGCGGCGATCGGCGTGAGCGTCCGCGCGCAGGGCGATCGGCTCGCGCCCGAACAGGATCTCCTCGCCCTTCTGCGTCAGGCAGAAACCACCATGCTCGGCGCTGGCCTCGGCCAGGGCGCCGGCCGCGAAGAGCTTTCGCGTCAGGGACGTCCAGGCAGCCTTGGATTTGTCCTGGCCGACGCCGAAGGTCTTCAGCCCGTCATGGTTCTGGCGGCGGATGGCCTCGGTCGCCGTGCCGGTGAGGATATCCGCGAGATGGGCGGCACCGAAGCGCTGGCCCGAACGCGCGACCGCCGAGAGCAGCTTGCGCGCGTCGAGCGTGGCGTCGGTCAGCTCGGGCGCATCCGTACCGCAGAGATCGCAGCGAAAGGCCGTGTTGCCCGATTGCGCCTGGTTGTGACGGCAGGGTGGGGTCTGCTCGCCGAAATAGGCGAGCAGCGCACTGCGCCGGCAGAGCGCGGATTCGCAGAGGTCAATCATGGCATTGAGCCGCTTGTGCTCGATGCGGCGGCGCTCGTCGTCGATCGCCTTCTCGTCGATCTGGCGGCGGCGCAGCACCATGTCGTCGATGCCGTAGAGCGTCAGCGTGTCCGCCGGCAGCCCGTCGCGGCCGGCGCGGCCGATCTCCTGGTAGTAGCTCTCGATCGAGCCCGGCATGTCGGCATGGACGACGAAGCGGACATCGGGCTTGTTGATGCCCATGCCGAAGGCGATCGTGGCGCAGACGACGACGCCGTCCTCCTGCAGGAAGATGTCCTGGTTGCGGTTGCGCAGCTCCTGGTCGAGGCCGGCATGATAGGGCAGCGCGTTGTAGCCCTTTTCGCGAAGCCCCTCGGCCAGCTTCTCTGTGCGGCCACGCGAGGAACAGTAGACGATGCCGGAGCCGCCCTTGTGGCGGGTCAGGAAATCGGCGATCTGCCGGCGCGGCTGGTCCTTGGGCGCAAAGGCGAGCTTCAGGTTGGGCCGGTCGAAGGAATGCACCACCAGATGCGGCGGCTTCGGGAAGAGCTGCTGGGCGATGTCCTCGCGCGTCTGCCGGTCCGCGGTCGCGGTCAGGGCGGTGACGGGCACGCCGCCGAGCGCCTCGCGGGTCTTGGCGAGCAGGCGGTATTCGGGCCGGAAATCATGGCCCCATTGCGAGACGCAATGAGCCTCGTCGATGGCCAGCCGCGTCACGCCAAGGCGACGCAGGCGGTTGACGAGCCCCTCGCCCGCCAGGCGCTCCGGAGAGACGAAGAGCAGGCGAAGTTCGCCGGAATTGAGCTTGTCCCAGGCCTCGGCGGCCTCGGATTCGGTGTTCATCGAGTTGAGCGAGGCGGCCGCGACGCCGGCGCGCGTCAATTGCCCGACCTGGTCGCGCATCAGGGCGATCAACGGCGAGACGACGAGCGTCAGGCCCCCGGCGACGAGCGCCGGCAGCTGGTAGCACATGGACTTGCCCGAGCCGGTCGGCATCACGGCAAAGACGTCCTGCCCCGCCAGTGCGGCCTCGATCACCTCCCACTGGCCGGGACGGAAATCGTCATAGCCGAAGACGGATTTGAGGATGGCGCGGGCGTCTGATTCGTAGGGCTGCGGCATGGGACCCGGTTTGCCCGAGCCCGGCGCGAATTGCCAGCTTCAGAACAGGCCGGCGCCCAGGTGCACCAGCGATGTCAGCGCAAAAATCGCCGCATGCCCCGCGAAGCCAGGGGGCGCAGGTCGAACCACAGGAACTGGAGCGCGAGCCGCAGCAGCCAGCGAAAGAGGCGCCAGAACGCAGCGGGTGGACGCCTTAAATGGCTACAGCCCCGCCCCCGCTGACGATGAACCGCTGTGCCCCTGCGGGCAAGTCGGAAAACTGCGCCGGGTCGGCCCCGCTCATCCAGACCTGGCACCCCAGCGCGGTGAACGCGTCGTACAGGACCGCGCGCCGGCGGGGGTCGAGATGGGCGGCGATCTCGTCGAGCAGCACAAGCGGGGCGATGCCGCTCATCGAGGCCACCAGCCTCGCATGGGCCAGCACGAGACCGATCAGCAGCCCCTTCTGCTCGCCGGTCGAGCCCAGCCCTGCCGGCATGTCCTTCTGGAGATGGCGCACTTCGAGATCGGAGGCCTGCGGTCCCACCAGCGTACGGCCGGCGGCGCGATCGCGCGCACGGCCCTGATGCAGAAGCGCGCGATACTGGTCCTCGGCATCGAGCGCGGAACCCTGCCCGACCAGCCGGTCGAGCTCGCCTTCGAGCGCGAGCGTCGCCTGCGGAAAGGGCGAGGCGTCGTCGCGGGTCTCGGCCATGATGGCCGACAGGCGCGCCACGGTTTCCGCCCGCGCGGCGGCGACGGCGACGCCGAGCTCGGCCACCTCGCGCTCGACCGCATCGAGCCATTGGGCCTGGTTGGGGCTTTCGTCGAGGATGCGGTTGCGCGAGCGCAGTGCACGATCGAGCGCATTCGAGCGGGTGCCGTGGCCGGGGTCGATGGCGAGCACCAGCCGGTCGAGGAAGCGTCGCCTGTCGCCGGCAGCGCCCCTGAACAGGCCGTCGAGGTCCGGCGTCAGCCAGACCAGCCGGAGGTAGTCGCTGAAGGCGAGCGCCGAGCCCGCCGGGGCCCCGTCGATCCGCGCCAACCGCGGACGGCGCCCCTCGCCATCGCTTTCGCCGAGCCCGAGCCCAAGCCGCGTGCCGTCGTCCGCCAGCGTGATCGAGGCGGCGAAGCTGCCGGGGCCGTCTTGGCGGGCCATGTCGGAGAGATCGGCCCTGCGCAGGCCGCGCCCGGGCGCAAACAACGAGAGCGCCTCGAGGATATTGGTCTTGCCCGCGCCGTTCTCTCCGACAAGCGCAATGATTTGGCCCTCGATCGCGAGATCGAGGGCCTCATAGGAGCGGAAATCCTGGAGGATCAGGCGCGCGACAGCGGCCACGGCAGGCAATGCGCCTAGACGCGCATCGGCATCAGCACATAGAGCGCCGAGGCGCCTTCGCGATCCTGGATCACCGTCGGCGAGCCGGGGTCGGCGAGCTTCAGCAGCGCGGTATCGCCGTCGAGCTGGCTTGCAATGTCCATGAGATAGCGGGCGTTGAAGCCGATATCGAGCGGGGCCGCGTCGTAGTCGACCTCGATCTCCTCGGTCGCCGAGCCGGAATCGGGATTGGTCACCGAGAGCGTCATGCGGCCATCGGCCATGGACAGCTTTACCGCGCGGCCGCGCTCCGACGAGATCGTCGAGACGCGGTCGACCGACGCGGCGAAGTCGCCCTTGTCGACGGTGAGACGCTTGTCGTTGCCGGCCGGGATGACCCGCTGGTAATCGGGGAAGGTGCCGTCGATCAGCTTCGAGGTCAGCACGACGTCGCGCGTGGCGACGCGGATCTTGGTCGCCGACAATTCGACGGTGACCTCGGCCTCGCCATCCTCGAGCAGCTTCTGGATCTCGGCGACGGCCTTGCGCGGCACGATCACGCCCGGCATGCCGGCTGCGCCCGCCGGAGCCGCCGTGTCGACACGGGCGAGGCGGTGTCCGTCGGTGGCGACCGCGCGAAGCAGGCCGTGGCCATCGACCTCGAGGGTATGGAGATAGATGCCGTTCAGGTAGTAGCGCGTCTCCTCGGTGGAGATCGCGAACTGGGTCTTGTCGATCAGGCGCTTGAGCTCGCCCGAAGGCAGAGCGAAGCGATGGGCCATCTCGCCGGCGGTGATATCGGGGAAGTCGCTTTCAGGCAGCGTCTGCAGCTGGAAGCGCGACCGGCCGGAACGCAGCACCAGCCCGGTCTCGCCGGTGGTCTCGAGCGAGACCTGGGCGCCGTCGGGCAATTTGCGCACGATGTCGTAGAAGGTATGGGCGGGAACCGTCGTCGCGCCGGATTCGGCGACTTCGGCGGCGATCGTCTCCACGACCTCGATGTCGAGGTCCGTCGCCTTGAGCTTCAGGCCGGAATCCACGGCGCTGAGCAGGAGGTTCGAGAGGATCGGGATCGTGTTGCGGCGCTCAACCACGCGATGGACGTGGCCCAGCGACTTCAGCAGCGTGGAACGTTCGACAGTGACCTTCATATTCTCAAGTCTTCTGGCGTGATTGCGCCCGGATCTGAAGGACACGGGCAACGGAATGGCCCGCGACATTGCCGGAGGCGCGCCAGCGGCGCAAGAGCCGCCGGCCGATTGCACACGCAAACGTCCCAGCTGTCGGTTTGGCCGCGAAGCATCTCGTCATTGCGGGTGGAGCGAAGCAAGGCAGAAGGGCTCGCTCGACAGCTGCTGGATTGCTTCGCTTCGCGCGATGACGGTGAGGGCTATCTGGCGACACCCCTCACCCGGCAGCGCTTACTCCTGCAGCGCTTACTCCTGCAGCATGCGCTTGAGCAGGTCGACCTCGTCATGCAGCGAACGATCCTCGCTGATGGCCTTCTCGATCTTGCGCACGGCGTGCAGCACCGTGGTGTGATCGCGCCCGCCGAAACGACGGCCGATCTCGGGCAGCGAGCGCGGCGTCAGGGCCTTGGAGAGATACATCGCGATCTGGCGCGGCTTGACGACGGCGGCCGTGCGACGCTCCGAGAGGATGTCGGCGCGGCTGACATTGTAGCGCGTCGCAACGAGCTTCTGGATGTCCTCGATCTTGACGCGGCGCGGCTCGCGGGTGCGGACGAGATCGCGGATCGCGGCCTCGGCCGTCTCGAGCGTCACCGGCTGCCCCGACAGCGTGGCATGGGCGAGCAGGCGGTTGGCGGCGCCATCGAGATCGCGGCCATTGGTGGCGACGACGCGGGCCACATAGGACACGACGTCCGGGTTGACCTGGAAGTTGTGATGCGCGGCCTGCAGCACGTCGAGCCGGCCACCCAGGATCTTGGCGCGCAGCCCCTCGTCGAGATCGCCGACCTCGACCACGAGCCCGCCGCCGAGGCGCGAGCGGATGCGCTCGTCGAGCGCCTCGAGATCATTGGCAAGACGATCGCCGGCGACGACGATCTGCTTGCCGGCGTCGATCAGCGCATTGATCGTGTGGCCGAATTCCTGCTGGATCGACTTGCCCTGGATGAACTGGACGTCGTCGACCACGAGCAGGTCGATGCCGCGCAGCTTCTCCTTGAAGGCGAGCGCCGTCTGCGATTTCAGCGCGGCGACGAAACCGTACATGAAGCGGTCGGCGGTGAAATAGGCGACGCGCTTGCCCTGGCTGCGAGCTTCCTGCGCGATGGCCTGCAGCAGATGCGTCTTGCCCAGGCCGACGCCGGCATGGAGGTAGAGCGGGTTGTAGGGCGAGGAACCGGCGGGCGCGGCGGCAATGCGCTCGGCCGCCGCAAAGGCGAGCTGGTTGGACTTGCCGATGATGAAATTGGCGAAGGTCATGCGCCGGTCGAGCAGCGTGCCGCAGGCATCGACGAGCTCGGCGTCGGTTGTCTCGGCGAACGAGCCTGCGCGGGGCGGCGCAAAGGCGGCCACGGGAGCTGCTGGCTTGGCACCGGGTGCGGGCATGTCCCGGACCGGAACCGAGACCGTGTCACGCGAGACCTGGCGGACCGAGAGCACGACGCCGTTGGCGGCACCCAGCTCGGCCTGGCAGTTGACCTGCAGGCGCTCGGCGTAATGCGCCTCGAGCCAGCTCTTGAGGAAGCGCGTCGGCACCGTGAGGTAGGCGACCCCGTCGGTCACCGTGGCGATCTCGACGCGGGCGAACCAGCTCGAGAACACATCCTCGCCGAGCTCGGCGCGCAGGCGGCGGCGGACGCGGTCCCAGGCCTCCGGCAGCGATCCCTGCATCGGCAGTGCCTGCGTGGAATAGGGCATCATCGTGACTGCACCCTCCAGTGACTCCGGAGGCATTGTCGCAACCACTGTCTCGCCTGCGCCCATTGTCTCCCGCCGTTCAAACATTCGTCTTGCCCCATCTTCAAAAAATAGCGTGCGGTGGCGGAAGCACCGCAAAGCGGCGCCCTCGCCGGCACTGAGTGTCCGGTCGATAATAAAAAGGGCCCCCATGGGCGCAGAGGCGCCCGCGGGTCTCCTGACCCCGTTCTGTCCGATTATGTCTTGACGGCTCGCTGCAGAACGACGCCGCGCTTCATCTCAACGCACAAGACAAAGAGCTGCATCCTCCAACCCCCAGGTCGCGAGCCAAAACACCGATAATCTTTCGGAAATCCCCGGCGGACATTGCTGCCCGGCCGGCGATGAAGGGACCATACAGGGCGCCCTCGAACGGGAGCAACATGCAGGTCGCGCAGCCCGCCGGAGTCGGGCCCGGAAGCCCCCCCTCCAACTATCCCGGCGCACCCCGCAATTGACTGTGGAACTTAAGATTTTCTTTACAGCGGGGGGCCTCGGTTTCGCCCGAATCTTTTTTTCGCGGACACCAAATCAGGCCGAGGAGACTCGCGTTGAATCTCCGAGGGCAAGTCCTTTGCCCACTAAACTGATGAAAAATAAGGGCTTTCACTGCGCGGTCAAAACGCCCTTTTAGGCCGTTTTTCCGCCCCTAACCAGCCACCAGAGTCAAGCCGCCAAAGCCGTGGAAAGGCTGCAGAATCTTGCTGACATCGCGCTTAATTTGATCATTCGAACCCCGTTGCAAGCTTGCAACAGACAGGTATGCAGCCAACGAAAAACCCGGCCTCTCGGCCGGGTTCAAAGCAGTCAAATCCGATGCGCCGAGGGCGCGATCAGGAGGCCAGGGCGCTGACGCGAGCCGAGAGGCGCGAGACCTTGCGCGAGGCGGTGTTCTTGTGAACCACGCCCTTCTGGGCAGCCCGCATGATCTCAGGCTGTGCAGCCTTCAGGGCGGCGGCTGCGGCGCTCTGGTCACCGGAGGCCAGTGCCTCCTCGACCTTGCGCAGGAAGGTGCGCATGCGCGAGCGGCGCGCCTTGTTGACTTCGGTGCGGCGCACGATCTTTCGCGTGGCCTTCTTGGCCGACGTCGTATTGGCCATGGTAGTCCTCGTTTTCACTGCGCCACCCGTCTCGGCTGATCGCCTGACGGGTCGGGTCCGCAACTTTGCTGAAATGCGTTAGCGACAGCCGGTGCTTGCGCGGGCCGTCGCGAGTGGGTGGCGTATAGTCGCTCACGCAGGCCACGTCAACGCCGGAGCGCGCAACGACTCCGGATTTTAGGCGGCAGGCGCGATGAAGCGCGCAAAACTGGCGAGATCGACGTTGCCGCCGCTCAGGATGACGCCGACGCGCTTGCCCTCGACCGGAACGGCGCCTGTGAAAGCTGCCGCAGCGGCAAGGCAACCCGTCGGCTCGACCACGAGCTTCATGCGTTCCGCGAAGAAGCGCATCGCGTCGATCAGCGCGGCGTCGCTGACGGTGACGATGTCCTCCACCAGCGACTGGATGATCGGGAAGGTGAGATCGCCCAGGAAGGCGGTCTGCGCACCGTCTGCGATCGTCTTGGGCACCGAGATCGTGACGATCTTGCCTGAGCGGAAGGATTGCTGGCCGTCATTGCCGGCCTCGGGCTCGACGCCGTAGACGCGACAGGCCGGGTTCAGGGCTTTTGCGGCCAGCGCCGCCCCGGCGAGCAGGCCGCCGCCACCGAGGCAGACCAGCAGGATGTCGAGGGGGCCTGCATCCTCGATCAGCTCCTTGGTCGCCGTGCCCTGACCCGCGATGACCTCGGCATGGTCGTAGGGCGGGATCACGGTCAGGCCGCGCTCGGCCGAGAGCGTCTTGGCGATCTCGTTGCGGTCCTGGCTGTAGCGGTCATAGCGCACGATCTGCCCGCCATAGCCTTCGGTCGCCGCAACCTTCGCGGCCGGCGCGTCCTCGGGCATGATTATGGTGGTCGGCACGCCGAGCAGCTTGCCGGCATAGGCGATCGCCTGGGCGTGGTTGCCGGAGGAGTAGGTGAGGACGCCGGCCTTCTTCTGCTCGGGCGAAAGCGCGGAAATGGCGTTGTAGCCACCGCGGAACTTGAAGGCGCCCATGCGCTGCAGGTTCTCGGCCTTGAAGACCAGGCTGGCGCCGGTGCGGCGGTTGGCGGTCGCCGAGGTCAGCGCCGGGGTGTGATGGGCGACGCCCTTCAGGCGTTCGGCCGCGATCAGCACGTCGGCATAGGTAGGAAGGCTCAAAGGGGCGGTCATGGCGGCTCGATCCTGCGGCGCGTTTTACGTCGCGCTATGTGCAGGGAAAGCCGGCCTGGCTTCAAGTGACGGATCGGCGCGCCAGCCATGCGCGGCGTTGATCGATCGTGTGAGCCGGAGCAGTCACCACCCGTCATTCTCGGGCGAAGCGGAGCGCAGACCCGAGACTCTCATGACGAGAAGGCGCTGGTTTCCGAGATGGTCGGGTCAAGCCCGACCATGACGGGTCGGCCTCTACCGGTTCTTGAAGTCGGGCTTCCGCTTCTCGACGAAGGCGGTCATGCCTTCCTTCTGGTCGTGCGTGCCGAAGAGCGAGGAGAAGATGCGGCGCTCGAAGCGCAGCCCCTCGGTCAGCGTCACCTCGAAAGACCGGTTCACCGCCTCCTTGGCCATCAGCACCGACGGCAGGGACTTGGCGGCGATGGCGTCGGCCGCCTTCATCACCTCGGTCATCAGCTCCGCGAGCGGCACGATCCGCGCCACCAGTCCGGCGCGCTCGGCCTCGTTCACATCCATCATCCGGCCGGTGAGGCACAGATCCATCGCCTTGGCCTTGCCGATCGCCTTGGTCAGGCGCTGCGTGCCGCCGGCGCCGGGGATGACGCCGAGATTGATTTCGGGCTGGCCGAATTTTGCATTGTCGGCGGCGATGATGAAGTCGCACATCATCGCGAATTCGCAGCCGCCGCCGAGCGCAAAGCCCGCAACCGCCGCGATGATCGGCTTGCGACGCTGGCCGATGCGCTCCCAGGGCTCGAAACGGTCGTCGAGATAGGTCTCCGGAAACGTCCGGGACTGCATCTCCTTGATGTCGGCGCCGGCCGCAAAGGCCTTTTCGGAACCGGTCACGACCATGCAGCCGATGGCCGGGTCTTTCTCAAAGCCGTCCATGGCCTCGTTGACCTCGGCGATGAGCTGACCGTTCAGCGCATTGAGCGCCTGGGGGCGGTTGAGCGTGATGACGCCGACCTTGCCCTTAACCTCGACGAGAATGGTCTCATAAGCCATGGCGGCCTCCGCGATTGACGCTTGCTGTTGGCGTCGAGCTTTAGCGGGATGGGTTGCCGCGGTCTATGCGCAGGCGGGCCAAGCCGGTTCTGCGTCTGCGAACCGGAACCCGTCATTGCGAGGAGCGTCAGCGACGAAGCAATCCAGAGACGGCCGAGCGCTACGTCTCTCTGGATTGCTTCGCTGCGCTCGCAATGACGGGGGCCGATGAGCACGGACGAGGAATTGAAGACACGCCCTCCCCGTCCTTGCGAGGAGCGTCAGCGACGAAGCAATCCAGAAGCGGCAGAGCGCTACGTCTCTCTGGATTGCTTCGCCGCGCTCGCAATGACGGACGGCGCGAGGTCCTTAGCCCAGCACCGCATAGGCCAGCAGGCCGGCGATCAGCCAGAGCGCGGCATTGCCCCAGCGATTGCCCCTGGCCTCGGCTCGGCCGATCGCCTCGACGCTGCGCGCGTCGAGTGCAAAACCATCGCGCGAGGCCTGTTCGAGCTGGCCCAGCACGCGCTCGGCGCGGCCGACCGTCTCGGGCAGGCTTGCTAGGCTGAAGGCGAGCGAGCGTACGCCGCGCCCGACATCCTCGACCTTGCCGAGCGGACCGAGATTGCGCGTGATCCAGTCGCGCACCACGGGCTCGGCCGTCGACCACATGTCGAGATGGGGGTCGAGCGTGCGCGCGACGCCCTCGACCACCACCATGGTCTTCTGCAGCATCACCAGTTCGGTGCGCGTCACCATGTCGAACATGCCGGTGATCTCGAAGAGCAGGGTCAGGACCTTGGCCATCGAGATCTGGTCGGCGCTCCTGTCGTGGATGGGCTCGCCGACGGCGCGGATGGCTTGCGCGAAATCGGCGACCGCGTGATGGGCGGGGACGTAGCCCGCCTCGAAATGCACCTCCGCCACGCGCGTGTAGTCGCGGGTAATGAAGCCGAGCAGGATTTCCGCCAGGAAGCGGCGCTCCTTCAGCCCGAGCCGGCCCATGATGCCGCCATCGACCGCCACGAGGCGCCCCTGCACATCGACAAACAGGTTCCCGGGATGCATGTCGGCATGGAAGAAGCCATCGCGGATGGCGTGCTTCAGGAAGGACTGGATCACGGCCTTGCCGAGCGCGGGCAGATCGTGGCCGGCAGCGCGCAGGCCCTCGATGTCCGACAGGCGAGTGCCGTCGATCCACTCATCGACCAGCATCTCGCGCGCGGTCAGCTGCCAATCGGGCGTCGGCACCCGGAAATCGGCATCGTCCTTGGTATTCTCGGCGAATTCGGAGAGGGCGGCGGCCTCGAGCCGCAGGTCCATCTCCATCGTCACCGAGCGCGCGAGCGTCTCGACCACGCCCGACATGCGCAGACGACGCGCCTCCGGCGAGCGGCGCTCGGCCAGTTCCGCGCCAAAACGCATGGCGCCGAGATCGCGGTGGAAGCGGTCGCGGATACCCGGCCGCAGGATTTTCACCGCGACCTGCGAGCCATCCTGGAGGGTTGCGCGATGCACCTGCGCGATCGAGGCGGCTGCCACCGGCGGGCCGAATTCCTTAAACACGGCCTCGACCGGGCGGCCATGCGCGGCCTCGACAACCGCCCTGGCCTGCTCCATCGGGAACGGCGCCATGCGGTCCTGCAGGGCCGAGAGATCGGCCGCGATCTTCATGCCCACCACATCGGGCCGGGTCGCCAGGAACTGGCCGAATTTCACATAAGAAGGGCCGAGCCGCGTCAGCGCCGCCGCCAGCCGCGTCGCGGAGGAACCCGCGCCCTTGCGCTCGATCAGGCGCCCGAGCCGGATCAGTCCGCGCGCCAGCGGCGGCAGCACGGAGGGATCGACGAGCGCGAGCGCGCCCTCGCGCGCCAGCACGAAGCCGACGCGAGCGGTGCGGGCGAGGTGGAAGAGCGAGGAGATCATGCGGGCACGAACCGCGACGTCATGCTCGGGCTTGTCCGGAGCACCCACGTCTTCGTTTCATCCGCGTCGCAAGACGTGGATGGCCGGCACAAGGCCGACCATGACGGGGAAGACGCATCAGGCAGTCGCGTCACAGCTTCCAGCCCGAATGCAGCGCCACGACCCCGCCAGTGAACGGCGTGTATTTCGCCCGCCGGAAGCCGGCATCCTCGATCATCCCGGCGAAGGCCTGGGCCTTCGGGAACTTGCGGATCGACTCCACGAGATACTGGTAGGGCTCGGCCTCGCCCGTCACCATCCGCCCCATCGGCGGGATGACGTTGAAGGAATAGGCCTCGTAGACCTTGTCGAGCAGCGGCACGTCGACATGGCTGAACTCCAGGCACAGGAAGCGCCCGCCCCGCTTGAGCACGCGATATGCCTGCGCCAGAGCCTTGTCGATGCGCGGCACATTGCGGATGCCGAAGGCGATCGTATAGGCGTCGAAATGATTGTCGGGCAGGCCGGCGAGCTCTTCCGCATTGCCCTGGACGAAGCGGATGCGGTCGTCGTCGGGAAAGCGTTTTTGCGCCCGTTCGCGGCCGACGGCCAGCATCTCCGCATTGATGTCGAGCACGGTCACATCGGTCTGCGGCCCACCGGCGTCCAGGACCTGGAAGGCGACGTCCCCGGTACCGCCGGCGACGTCAAGATGGCGCCAGGGCCTGTCCTTGGCAGGCTTGAGCGTGGTGATCAGCGCATCCTTCCAGACGCGGTGCAGCCCGACCGACATCAGATCGTTCATCAGGTCGTAGCGGCCGGCGACCTTGTGGAAGACGTCGTCGACCTTGGCCTGCTTCTCGGCCAGCTTCACGGTCTCGAAGCCGAAATGGGTGGTATCGGAGGCTGCTGTCACGGTGCGGTCTGCTCTTGTGCTTCGCTCTCCCGATGCATAGCCAAACCGGCGGGCCTTGTCGCGGCCCGTGTCGACGCATGCTGAAGGGTGAATGCGGATGCCCGAACTTCCCGAGGTCGAAACCGTCCGGCGCGGACTGGAACCGGCCATGCTGGGCCAGCGCATCGTCCGCGTCGTGCAAAACCGCGCCGACCTGCGCTTTCCCCTGCCCGAGCGCTTCGCCGAGCGGCTGACGGGACGGCGGATCGAGGTCCTGTCGCGGCGCGCCAAATACCTGATCGCCGATCTCGACGATGGCGAGGCGCTGATCATGCATCTGGGCATGAGCGGACGCTTCATCGTCGAGGCCCCCGGCACCCCGCCTGCGGAACCCGGCGCCTATTACAACGAGATCGGCCGGCATCTGAAGCACGACCATGTCGTGTTCGAGCTCGGGAACGGGGCGCGCGTCACCTATAACGATGTGCGCCGCTTCGGCTTCATGGATCTCGTCCCGCGCGCGCAACTCGCGACGTCAAAGCACTTTGCCGGGATGGGCATCGAGCCGCTCGGCAACGAGCTCTCGGGGGAGGTTTTGGCAAAGCTGTTCGCGGGCAAGATTGCGCCTCTCAAGGCCGCTCTTCTCGATCAGCGCCTCGTCGCGGGGCTCGGCAACATCTATGTCTGCGAGGCGCTGTTCCGCGCAGGCCTGCACCCCGAAGCCGATGCGGGCTCGATCGCGACCGCGACGGGTCGGCCGCGCCAGAGTGCCCATGCACTCGCTCAGATCATCCGCGACGTGCTGGAGGAGGCGATCGCGTCTGGCGGCTCGACCTTGCGTGATTTCGCTCATGCGGACGGCTCGCTCGGCTATTTCCAGCACCATTTTCGCGTCTATGACCGCGAGGGCGATCCCTGCACCACCCCGGGCTGCGGCAGCGTTGTCAGCCGCCTCGTGCAGTCCGGCCGCTCCACCTTCTACTGCGCGACCTGCCAGCCGAAGCGGTAGCTCTCTTGCGGTTTGGCATTGGGAACCGAGACGTCATCCCGGGCGCAGCGCAGCGAAGACCCGGGATCCATTCCTGAGCGCGTGTCTGAAATGGTCCGGAACAGATCCCGGATCGGCGCGGCTTTGCCGCTTGTGCGGGATGACGGCTGCATTGGATCGGGAATGACGCGCTTCGCCTCCACAGCCTCACGCGGCCGGTTCGGCGCCGATCATCCAATGCGTGCCGTAGCGGTCCTGCAGCATGCCGAAGCGCGGTGACCAGAAGGTCTCGGCCATCGGCATCTTGATCCGCGCGCCGTCCGACAGCGCCGCAAAGATGCGCTCGGCCTCTGCGACCTCCGTTACGTTGACGCTGACCGAGACGCTCTGCATCGGCCCCTCGCTACGGTCGGGCGGTGCGTCCGACGCCATCAGCATCTGCCCCTCGATCTCGAGGCAGGCATGCATGATCTTGGGAACCCATTCGGGGGCGACCTGGCTCTCGGCCGGCGTCCCGACATGCGTCATCATTGCGGTGATCTCGCCGCCCAGGATCGTCTGGTAGGCCTTGAAAGCCTCCTCGCAATTGCCCGGAAAGAACAGGTAGGTCGAGAGTTTCATCGCCGTCTCCTTCGTTCGGGGGCTGAAAATCCTATGCCTTGCGGCGGTAATGCGAGGTCATGAAGGTGGTCCAGCTGCCGTCGGGGTTGCGCAGGTTTCCGGTCATGATGCGATGGTCGGGACCCTTGACCGTGACGATGTCGCGATAGCTCGAGAGCCCGCCGTCGCCGGCAAAGCTCGGCCCCTCCGATTCCAGCGTCAGGACGGTGCCGGTCTCGTCGAGAAAGCCGTCATAGGTCCAGAAATGGGTCATCATCGAGCCGACCCAGGAGCCGACGAAGCGGCCCCGGCCGGGATCGTAGCCGAGCGTGATCTGCATCGTGGCCGGGCCGCCGCCGGGCATCTCGCCCTGGCCATCGCCGACGATCCAGAGATCGCCGATCGCGCGCACGCGCTCGCTTCCTGTGGCCTTCATCGTCGGGTTGCCGGGCCCGCCATCGCACTCGGTCTCATAGACCCAGTCGCCGACGAGCTGCTTCAGCCAGCGATGCTGGCCCTGCGGTTCCGCCTGCATTTCCTGCTCCTCCTCTGGATGTGGGGTTTGGGGTGTGACGCCTGGCTCAGACCGGCCTCTCGGCCTGGGCCTTCATCGCGGAGAGCCCGGCCTCGAAATCGCCGCCGACCATCTTGTCCATGTTGAAGACGACATGGATGATCTTTGCGACGAACGGCACGGGGCCGGTCATGATCCAGGTCACGTTGGTCGCCGGTCCCTGCGGCTGCAGCGCGAAGACGATGTCGTTATGGGCCTGGAACGGCTTGATGAAGTCGAGCTTGAGCCCGACCTTGCTCGGCGCGGTCGCCTCGACGATCTCCATGCTGCCCTCGCCGACATTCTTGTCGCCGGCCCAGGCATAGCGTGCGCCCGCCCCGCTCTCGGCCCCGCTGAAGCTGCGCTTCAGGGCGGGATCCTTCTTCTCCCAGGGCGACCAGGCGCCCCAGGCCCGGAAATCAGTGATCAGCGGATAGATCCGCTCGGGCGGCGCGTTGATCGCGATCGAACGCCGGACCTCGAAGGTGTCGGGCTTCATCGCAGCCAGGATCAGCACGACGGCAACACCCACCACCACGATGGCCAACAGGCTGAGCAGGATCGTCTTGAGCATGCCGTCTCTCCCTGGCGGTGATCGGAGATGAAGGCCGGGCTACTCCCGGTCCGGCCCCTTATTACTTAACCTGCCGGTTTAGTAAAATAGGACTGACGATCCGTCAAGTGCTGCCGGCACAGGCTTCCACTTCCCCGCGCCAGCTGTTGTCAGGAGCGCCGCGACGTGGCTAGAATCGCGATCGAACGAGAGGATGCGTTCATTTCATGACATTCGAGACTGCAGCCACGCCCGAAGCCGCCATCGACCGGCTCGAGGCGCTCTACGAGCAGGCCACGGCGGCACTGCGCGCCGATCTGCAGCGCTTCTTCGAGACAGGCGTGCCGCCGACCCCCGACGACCGCTCGCTCTATCGCTACCCGTTGCTGCGCGTGACCTACGAGCCGGCCAAGCTGCCGGCCGCGACGCGGCGCGGCTATGCGAAGTTCGCAGCGCCGGGCATCTACTCGACGACCGTGACCCAGCCCGGCGAATTCCGCGACTATCTGCTCGACCAGCTCCGGCCGCTGGTTGCCGATTATGGCGCGACCATCGAGACGGGGATCAGCACGCAGGAAATTCCGTATCCCTATGCGCTCGATGGTGGCGACGAACTCGGCCGCGGCAAGGTCACCGCCGCGGAACTGGCGCGGTATTTCCCGACCCCGCTGCTCTCGCTGGTCGGAGACGAGATCGCCGACGGGACCTTCGACATCGTCGAGGGCGAGCCGCGCCCGCTCTCTCTGTTCGACGCCGTGCGCGTCGACTACTCGCTGCGCCGGCTGGTGCACTACACCGGCACAGACTGGCGGTTCGTGCAGCCCTGGGTGCTGCTGACCAATTATCACCGCTATGTCGACCAGTTCGTCAGGCTGGCCCTGGCCGAGATCGAGGCGGGCACGGCTGAGGCGCTGGTGACACCTGGCGGTGTCCGGATCGACCGCGAGGGCATCGACGTTTCCGCTGCCGAACGTGTGATGTCGGCGCCCTGGCACCGCTTCCAGATGCCGGCCTACCACCTGATCCGGAAGGGCGGCGACGGGGTGACGCTGGTCAATATCGGCGTCGGCCCCTCCAACGCCAAGAACATCACCGACCACCTCGCGGTGCTGCGCCCCAATTGCTGGCTGATGGTTGGCCATTGCGGCGGCCTGCGCCAGACCCAGATCATCGGCGACTATGTGCTCGCCCACGCCTATCTCCGGCAGGACGGCATATTGGACGAACTCGTGCCCCCCGATATCCCGATCCCGGCGCTGGCGGAGGTTCAGGTCGCGCTTCAGGAGGCGGCGGCCGAGGTCACGGGCGAACAGGGCGACAAGCTGAAGAACCGGCTGCGCACCGGCACGGTCGTGACCCAGGACGACCGAAACTGGGAGCTGCGCTGGACCAAGGAGCGCCGCCGCATCAACCTGTCGCGCGCCATCGCGGTCGACATGGAATCGGGCACGATCGCGGCTCAGGGCTACCGCTTGCGTGTGCCCTACGGCACATTGCTCTGCGTTTCCGACAAGCCGCTGCATGGCGAGATCAAGCTGCCGGGCGCTGCCAATGCCTTCTACGAGCGCGCCGTAAGTGAGCATCTCAAGATCGGGCTCGCGGCGCTGGAAAAGCTCAAGGAGGCGGGATCGACGATCCACTCCCGCAAGCTCAGGAGCTTTGACGAGCCGCCATTCCGGTAGATTGCATCGTCATGCTCGGGCTTGCCTTGAGTAACCGCGTGAAAGGCGTGGATGGTCGGCACAAGGCCGACCATGACCGTGGGGACCAAGGCCGCGCCCCATGACATCCGCACCGTCCCGATGCTACGACAACCGGGCTATCGACCCGGGAGCATAAGTCCTTGTCCGCATCACGCTCCATCCTGCTGATCATCGGTGGCGGCATCGCCGCCTATAAATGCCTGGAGCTGATCCGGCGGCTGAAGGATCGCGGCATCGCCACGCGCTGCATCCTGACCAAGGCGGGCGAGGAATTCGTCACGCCGCTTTCAGTCTCGTCGCTGGCGGGGGAGCGCTGCTTCACCGACCTGTTCTCGCTGACCGACGAGGCCGATATCGGCCATATCGCCCTGTCGCGCTCGACCGACCTGCTCGTGGTGGCGCCCGCAACCGCCGATCTGATCGCAAAAATGGCGACGGGGCTGGCCAACGACCTCGCATCCACGGCGCTGCTGGCGACCGACAAGCGCGTGCTGATCGCGCCCGCCATGAACCCGCGCATGTGGAGCCATCCCGCGACACGCCGCAACATGGCGCAACTGGAGGCCGATGGCGTGCTCGTCGTCGGGCCCAATTCCGGGGCGATGGCGGAGCGCGGCGAGAGCGGCCTCGGCCGCATGGCGGAGCCTGCCGAGATCCTTGGCGCGATCGAGCAGGCGCTGGCCGGCGATGCGCCGCGCGCCATCGGCTTTCTCGGGCGGCTGGGTGAAAGCCCTGCAAAACCGCTTGCAGGCAAGCATGTGCTGATCACCTCGGGCCCGACGCATGAGCCGATCGACCCGGTGCGCTATATCGCCAACCGCTCCTCGGGCAAGCAGGGCCACGCCATCGCCACAGCCGCAGCCGCAGCAGGCGCACGCGTGACGCTGGTCTCGGGGCCCGTGAGCCTTCCCGATCCCCAGCGCGTCACCACGATCCGCGTCGAATCCGCCCGCGAGATGCTGTTGGCGGTCGAGCAGGCCCTGCCCGCCGACATCGCCATCTTCGCAGCCGCCGTCGCCGACTGGCGCGTGGCCGATGCGGCGCCAGAGAAGATGAAGAAGGATGGCGGTGCCCTGCCGGCGCTGTCGCTCGTCGAGAATCCCGACATCCTCGCCACCATCGCCCACCGTAGCGAAGGGCGACCGCCGTTCGTGGTGGGATTTGCTGCCGAGACGCAGAACGTCATCGCCTTTGCGCAGGCAAAACTCGCCAAGAAGGGTTGCGACCTGATCGTCGCCAATGATGTCGGCGGCACCGGCGTGATGGGCGGGGACTCCAACACGGTGCACCTGGTCAGCCGCGACGGCGTCGAGACCTGGCCGACGCTCGCCAAGGACGTCGTCGCCAGCCGGCTGGTCGCGCATATCGCCGGCCTGGCCGCTTCCGCCACTTCAGAGGTCTGAGCGATGGTGACGGTGCCCGTCAAGCGCGTCGGCCATGGCCGCGACCTGCCCCTGCCCGCTTACGAAAGCGCCGGCGCCGCCGGGCTCGACCTGCGCGCCGCACTGCCGGAAGGCGAGACGCTGGTGCTGGCGCAGGGCCGGCATGCCGCAATCCCTACCGGCCTCGCATTGGAACTTCCCGTGGGCTTCGAGGCGCAGGTCAGGCCGCGCTCGGGACTCGCCTTCCGGCATGGCGTCACCGTTCTCAACGCTCCGGGCACTGTAGACAGCGATTTTCGCGGCGAGGTCACCGCAATCCTGATCAATCACGGTCAGGAACCTTTCACGATCCAGCGTGGCGACCGCATCGCGCAGTTGGTCATCGCTCCTGTGACGCAGGCCCGCCTGGTCGAGACGGGGAGCCTGGGCGAGACCGCGCGCGGGGCTGGCGGCTTCGGTTCCACCGGCGTCGAGGGCGGCGTCACGACGGTATCGGAGCAGCTGCCTTGATCCTCCTGTCACGTCGCAGCCAGCTTGCGATCGCCGCCGTGGTCGATATCGCGCTGCATGCGCGGCCGCAGCCGGTCGCGGCGAAACTGCTGGCGGCGCGGCACCAGCTTCCACCGCGTCATCTCGAGACCTTGCTGCAAGTGCTGGTCCGGGTCGGCATACTCAAGGGCGTGCGCGGCCCTCGCGGCGGCTACGAGCTGGCGCGCGAGCGTCGCCGCATCACGGCCGGCGAGATTGCGCGCGTGGCCATGCAGGACGCCATGGAGGACGAGCAGGGTCCGTTGGCACAGTCCCGGCTGATCGACGAGGTCATCTGCCCGCGTATCCAGCGCGCATCGGACGCGTATCTGGCCGAGCTCGACGGGGTCACCATCGAAGAGCTGTGCCGGGATGCCGAGACCCGGGGCGTCTTTGGCAAAAGCGGCGCCAACAGCGATTTTACAATATGAAATGTGAAATACGTCTTTAATCGACGTAGGCCGTGAATTGGATTAGCCTCATCCCAACTCGATATGACCGAAGGAGGAATTCGATGGCCGACGCAGCCCAGAATGCCCAGTCCCACACGCCCGGACGTGGCCGCATCTACAATTCCATCACCGATACGATCGGCGATACGCCGCTGGTCAAGCTGAACCGCCTTCCGGCGGAACGCGGCGTCAAGGCGACGATCCTGGCCAAGCTCGAATTCTTCAACCCGATCTCTAGCGTCAAGGATCGCATCGGCGTCAACATGATCGACGCGCTCGAAGCCTCCGGCGCGCTCAAGCCCGGCGGCACGCTGATCGAGCCGACCTCGGGCAATACCGGCATCGCGCTCGCCTTCGTGGCCGCCGCGCGCGGCTATCGCCTGATCCTGGTGATGCCCGAGACGATGTCGCTGGAGCGCCGCAAGATGCTGGCGCTGCTCGGCGCCCAGCTAGAACTGACGCCCGGCCCCGGCGGCATGCGCGGGGCCATCGCCCGGGCCGAGGAACTCAAGAACGAAATTCCCGGCGCGATCATCCCGCAGCAGTTCGAGAACCCGCACAATCCCGAAATCCACCGCAAGACGACGGCCGAGGAGATCTGGAACGACACCCAGGGCAATGTCGACATCTTCATCTCGGGGGTCGGCACGGGCGGCACGATCACCGGCGTCGGCCAGGTGCTGAAGGCGCGCAAGCCCGGCGTGAAGATCATCGCCGTCGAGCCCGAGGATTCGCCGGTGCTGTCGGGCGGCCAGCCCGGCCCGCACAAGATCCAGGGCATCGGGGCGGGCTTCGTGCCGGGCATCCTCGACCGCTCGGTGATCGACGAGGTCGTGACCGTCGGCAACCAGACCTCGTTCGAGACGGCGCGGGCGCTCGCCAAGGCCGAGGGCATCCCGGCCGGGATCTCGTCAGGCGCGGCAGTTGCCGCCGCGCTCGAAGTCGGCGCCCGGCCCGAGAATGCCGGCAAGACGATCGTGGTGATCATCCCCTCCTTCGCCGAGCGCTACATTTCAAGCGCCCTGTTCGAGGGGCTGTGACGCCAAACGCCCTGCAGATCGTCCGGGTGCTCGACACGATTCCGGACGATTTTGCTGCCCTGCGCGCGGAAGCGTCGGGGGAAGGCTACGGCTTCGTCGAGGGATTATGGGACGAGTGGACCGCCGGGCGCTATGCCGGCGGCGACGAGCGCAGCGCCTTGTTCGCGGCGTTCAGCCTCGGCAGCCTTGCGGCTCTCGGCGCCGTGACGCCCGATCCCTATGACCCCGCCCCGGACCTGCTGCGGATGCGGCATGTCTATGTCCGTCCGACGTTCCGGCGCGGCGGCGCCGGGCGCGCGCTTGCGGCCGCTCTGGTTCAGCAGGGGCTGGAATTGGCGCCCCGCCTCTCCCTGAACGCCGCCGACACGCGGGCGGCGGCATTCTGGGAGGCGATGGGCTTTCATCGGGTCGCGACGGGCATCCGTCGCACGCATCTGCTCGAAGGCTGATCCCGCTCAGCGCCGAAGCACCACCCGGTTGCCCCAGGGGTCGACGATAGAGGGCCCCTCGCTGCCCTCGCTGCCGCCTGCGGCCAGGATGCGCTGGCGCATCGCCTCGAAATCAGCGGCATCGCGCGCAACGAGCTCGAACCAGTCGAGGCCCGCCTCGCCGGTCTGGCGCGCGCCGGCGCCCCGGCTGTTCCAGATATTGCCGGCGATGTGGTGGTGATAGCCGCCGCTCGCCATGAAGCTCGCCCCGGGATAGCGCACCATCAGCTCAAAGCCGAGTTTCCCGATATAGAAGGCCTCGGCCTCGGCGGTGGCCCCGATCCGCAGATGGACATGGCCCATGCGGGTGCCGCTCGGCATGCCGGCATAAGGTGCGGGATTGGTCTCGTTCAGCAATTTCTGCAGGTCGAGCCGGTCGGTCGCCATCTGGATTGCGCCATCGCGGCGCGGCCAGTCGGCGCGCTTGCGGTCGCGGTAGATCTCGATGCCGTTGCCCTCGGGGTCGGAAAGATAGAGCGCTTCGCTGACGAGATGGTCCGACGCTCCCTCCAGCGCGATGCGCGTGGTGGCGGCATGGCCGACCCAGTCGGCCAGCGCGGCGCGCGAGGGCAGCAGGATTGCGAGATGGAAAAGCCCCGCAGCCGAGGTCGGGCGGGTCGCGCCCTGCTCGAGGCGCACAAGGACCTCGCCGTCAACGCCCAGCAGCGCTACGCCAGGCTCTTCGCGGATGACGGCAAGCCCGATCGCATCCCGATAGAATGCGGTCAGGCCAGCGAGGTCGCTGACGCGCAGGGCGACCGCGCCGATGTGAAAGGGCGCATCGAGCGCTTCGAGAACAGGGGTGTCGACGGTCTCGACCGCGAGCATGGCAGCCTCCGAGAAAAAGGGCGCGGCCGGTCGGCCGCCTTCAGGAGAGATGGGCTCACTCGCGCCTGTTGTCGCCCCCATTCGCGGCAAATCCGAGATTGCAGCGGCGCAATCCCGAAAGGTCAGGGGCCGGTCGGGTCAGGTCGGTCGATGGCGAAATGCCGGAACCAGGGCGCTTCGTCGCCCGCGATCAGGCTCGCGATGACGCGGGAGGCCAGAAAGCTGAAGGTGATCCCGTTGCCACCATAGCCATAGGCAGCAAGCATGCGCGGATGGCCGGGCACGCGGCCTATCAGCGGCAGGCCGTCCGTAGTCTGGCCGAAGGCTCCGGACCAGGCGAACCCCAGCGTCGGCTGGGCGCGCGGTAAGAGCGCCTGGAGCTTGGCGAGCAGGTCTTTCGTCTTCTGTGGGCCGAGTCGGGCGCGTTCCCCGGGGTCGTCGCTGTCCTCGTCCTCGCCGCCGAAGACGATGCGGCCATCCGTGGTGGTGCGGCAGTAGATGTAGTCCTCGGACGCCTCCCAGACGAGGGCCGGTCCGGGCCAGAGCGCCTGGGGCGGCTGCGGCAGGGTCGCGATCGCCCAGCTCGAGGCAACGCGATGGAGTTCGGTTTGCACGCAATCGGGCATGACATAGCCGGTGGCGAGCACGACATGGCGCGCCTCGATGGTGCGCCCGCCTGCCAGTTGCACTTCCGCCCGTTGCGCCGTGCCATCGTAGGCAACGGCCTCGTCGCGGACCAGCCGCGTGCCTTGGCTCGCCGCCTGCGCCAGCAGGGCATGACACAGGCTCAGCGGATCGGCCTCGGCCGAGCCCGGTGATACGATCGCCGCCGCACGATCGAGGCCAAACGCGCCCAGCAGCGTGGCATGGTCGATCAGGTCGCCAGGCAGGCCCGCGCGCTGGCGCAGGGCATGCTCGTCGGCAAGCTCGCGCGGGCCTATGTCGCCTGCAGCGAGATAGACGGAGTCGCGCGCGATTACGCCGCTATCGAGCCCGAGCTGCGCGGACAGCTCGCGCAGGCCGGCAACGGCGCGGAAGCTGCGGCGATAGACATCCGCCGCAGCATCGAAGCCATAGAGCGCGCTGAGATCGCGCAGGGAGAGGTCGATCTCCCATTGCAGCATGGCCGTGCTCGCCGCCGTACTGCCAAAACCCTCACGCTCGCGGTCGACGACCACGACCCTGTGCCCGAGCGTAATCAGATGCTGCGCGACCAATGCGCCGGTGATGCCGGCGCCGATGACCGCGACGTCACAGGCGATATCGGCGTCCAGCACCGTCCCGGAGGGTCGGAGATAGCGCGGAATCCAGGGGCCGCGCCCGGTGCGAAGATCATCCTGGCGGGTTTCGTCGGGGTCCAGCATGCGGCTCAGTCAGCCTTGGGCTCGCCGATATTGTCGGCCATCGTCGCGCCGCGCATGCCCAGCGGCTTGGGTCGGCCGGTGGTGGTGTCGTGAGCGGTCTGGTGCTCTAATTCTGCGTTGAGCTCGGCGCCGGCGAGCACGATCGTCGCCGAAAGCCAGAGCCAGGTCATGAAGACGACGACCGTGGCGAGCGAGCCATAGGTCGCCGTATAGTTGCCCAGCGTGCCGACATACCAGGAGAACGCCCAGGAGGCCGCCGCCCAGAGCAGGGCCGCAACGACGGCGCCAGGCAGGACCCAGCCGAAGCGCGGGCGGCGTCGACTCGGGCCGATCCAGTAGAGCCAGGCGATCGCCATCGCGCCGACCAGGAAGAAGGTCGGCCAGCGAACCAGGCGGACCAGGCGCTCGAGCTCATGGGCGAAGGGAAACAGCGCGGCGATGACCGGCACGATCGCGATCACGATCAGCGCGATCGCCAGCATCACGACCCCTGAGATCGTGGTCATCAGGGAGATCGCGTTCAGCTTGATGAAACTGCGCTTCTCCCGCTCGCGATAGATGATGTTGAGTGCATCGAAGACGGCCTTCACAGCGGCATTGGCGCTCCAGGCCGCGACGACGAAGCTGATCAGGAAGGTCAGCGAGAGGGAGGCCGCGCCCTGCGAGGCCAGCCTGATCGCCTGCTCGCGAATCAGGTCGCGGGCGGCATCGGGAAAGACCACGGTCAGGCCATCGAGCTGAGAGGCGATCGTCAGCGGGTCGGTGAAATAGCGGTAGATCGTGACGAAGAGCGAAAGCGCCGGCACCAGCGAGAGCAGGGTGTAGAAGGCCACCGCGCCGGCCAGCGAGGTCAGGCGGTTGTCGGCGATGTTGCCGACGAACCGCAGCAGCACGTCCTTCCAGCCGAGCCAGGTCATCTCCAGCGGCGAGCGGGCGAGACGCCCGCGCGCCTTTTCGCGCGCCTGCTTACGCGCCGTGCGCGAGAAACGGCTCGCGACGGCCTCGTAGACATAGCCCAGCGCCACCGCGGCGCCGGCTGCGCCGGTAATGCGTTTCAGGAAAGCCATATGCCGCCCGACTCCACCGCCATTGACGGCAGCCTGCCAGCAACAGCGCCGCGTAACAAATGTTCCGCGCGCGCCGGGCAGGCTCGCCATGCTTAGCCGTTTGTTAACCTTAACACTTTCATATGCATTCAGATCCGCGTGAATGACGAGATGCGCGGAGAGCTTGGTTGGTCCGAGCGTGCCAGCGCCTTCGGCGCGGCGGCGGACCTAGCTTTTCATATCGTCGAGAGTAGAGGTCGCGATGAAAACTCATCTGAAAGCGGCGCTGGCAAGTGTTCTGATCCTCGGCGCCAGCGCGGCTGCTGCGGCCGACCTGCCATCCGCCAAATATCTGCCCCAGGCCCCCGCCCTGCCGGCGTTCTACAACTGGACCGGCGTCTATGTCGGCGCCCAAGCCGGCTATTCCTGGGGTAACGACACCACCACGGAGCTGCTGACGGGCAATCGCGCGTTCATCAACGCCTTCGAATACCATCCGGAATCGGTATTTGGCGGCGTTCATGCCGGCTTCAACTACCAGATGGGCTCGGTCGTGCTCGGCGTCGAAGGCGACATCGAAGGCATGAATGCCCGCAGCGGCTTCCACGATCCCTCGCTGGTCCGCAGCCCGTTCGATCCCGGCGGCCTCGTGCGCGTCAAGCAGGACTGGCAGGCTTCGGTGCGTGCCCGTATCGGCTACGCCTTCGATCGGTTCATGATCTATGGCACCGGCGGCGTGGCCTTCACCGAACTCGACTACACCTATTTCAACCCGCTGGCCGGCATCGGCGAGGGCGGCACGTTCTCGCGCACCGGCTGGACGGTCGGCGGCGGCGTCAACTACGCCATCACCAACAACCTGATCCTGGGTGCCGACTACCGCTACACCGACTATGGCAAGTTCGACTATGTCGCGAGCAGCGCCTTCCTGGGCCTGACCGCCGCACAGAACCCGACCACGCATACGGTTCGCGCTAGCGTCGCCTACAAGTTCTGAGATCGACTCAGGTCCGGTTCGAAGCCGCGTCCGAGAGGGCGCGGCTTTTTCGTTTCAGAAGCCCGTCCGCTGCCTGATCGCGGCAGCCAGCGTGCCGTCGTCGAGATAGTCGAGTTCGCCGCCCACCGGCACGCCATGGGCGAGCTTGGTCACCTTGACCTGCAGATGCGCCAGCAGGTCGGTGATGAAATGCACGGTGGTCTGGCCGTCGACCGTCGCGTTGAGCGCCAGGATGACCTCCTTCACGCCCTCCTGCGAGACACGGGCCACCAGCGCGTCGAGCGTCAGGTGCTCGGGCCTGATGCCGTCCAGCGCCGAAAGGATGCCGCCCAGCACATGGTAGCGGCCCGACACTGCCCCGGAGCGCTCCAGCGCCCATAGATCGCCGATATCGGCCACCACGACGATGAGGCCATCGTCGCGGCGGGGATCGCGACAGAGCGAGCAGGGATCGGAGGTATCGATATTGCCGCAGGCCGAGCACACGACGATGCGTTCGCGCGCCACGGCAAGCGCCTCGCTGAGCGGGCCGAGCAACTGCTCGCGCTTCTTGACCAGATGCAGGGCGGCACGCCGCGCCGAACGCGGTCCCAGCCCCGGCAATTTGGCCAGGAGCTGGATCAGGCGCTCGATCTCGGGGCCGGCAATGGCGCGGGACATGCGTGCCCTTAGAACAGCTTCATGCCGGGCGGGATCGGCAGGCCCTTGGTGATCTCGGCCATGCGCTCCTGCATGACGCGCTCTGCGCGGTTGCGGGCGTCCGTGCAGGCCGCCACGATCAGGTCCTCGAGGATCTCGCGCTCGTCGGGGAGCATCAAAGCGGGATCGATCTTCACGGCCTTGAGCGCGCCCTTGGCGGTCATGCTGACGGAAACCATGCCACCGCCGGCCGCGCCCTCGACCTCTATGGTGTCGAGTTCGGCCTGAACGTCGGCCATCTTCTGCTGCATCTGCTGCGCCTGCTTCATCAGGCCCATCATGTCGCGCATGGGTTCGTCTCCTCGGCGATGTTTTCAGAAATCGATGTCGTCGAAATCCGGCTCGCTGTCGTCGAACAGCGGCTCGGCCTCGGCCAGATACTCGTCCTCGGACGGCGCCGTCGAAACCGTCTCGGCGGCTGCAGCGCGGGGATCGCGGACGTCGACGATGCGGGCCCCCGGAAAGAGCTCGAGCACGGCCTTGACCGCGGGATGGGAGGCCGCGTCGCTCTCGCGCTGGCCGCGGGCGGCCTCGGCCTGCTCGCGCAGGGTCGCCCCACCCTCGGCGTTGACGACGGCGACCATCCAGGTCTGGCCGGTCCATTCCTTCAGGCGACGCGACAGGTCGGTCGCCAGCGTGCGCGAACTGTCATGGGCGAGCGCGAACTCGATCCGCCCCTGCTCGAAGCGCACTGGGCGAACGTCGCGCTCGAGCGCGATCTTCAGGGTGATATCGCGATGCTGCGAGGCCAGCGCCACGACGTCCTCGAGCGAGGACACCATGACCTGCGGCTGGACCGCGGCGCGGGGTGCGGCGGCCGGCATCGGATTGGCGCTGGCGAGAATCGGGCGGGCGGCGAGCGCGGTGTTGCCACCACCCGATGGCGGACGAGGCGCGGACATCTGCCCGCCATTGCCGGCAGGAACCGCGCCGCTGCCGTCGCGCAGCAACCTGAGTGCCTCGTCGGGCGTCGGCAGGTCGGCGGCATGCGCCAGCCGGACCAGCACCATCTCGGCAGCCATGACCGGCCTGTCGGCCTGCTTGACCTCGGCAATGCCCTTCAGCAGCAGCTGCCAGGCGCGCGCCAGCACACGGATCGACAGGCGCTGCGCAAAATCGCCGCCGCGCTGGCGCTCGGCCTGGTTCAGGCTGTTGTCGTTGAGCGCCTCTGGCACGAGCTTGAGCCGCGTCACCAGATGGGTAAACTCGGCGAGATCGTTGAGCACCACGACGGGATCGGCGCCGGCATCGTATTGCGCCCGCAATTCGCCCAGCGCCGCCGCGATGTCGCCCTTCATCAGCGATTCGAAGAGATCGATGACACGGGCGCGGTCGGCCAGGCCCAGCATCGAGCGAACATCGTCGAGCACGATCGTACCGGCGGCATGGGCAATCGCCTGGTCGAGGATCGAGAGGGAGTCGCGCACCGAGCCTTCGGCGGCGCGGGCGATGGCAGCAAGCGCCTCATCCTCTGCCGCGATGCCTTCAGCCTTGCAGATGCCACCGAGATGCCCGACCAGCAGGCCGGCATCGACGCGGCGCAGGTCGAAGCGCTGGCAGCGCGACAGCACCGTCACCGGCACCTTGCGGATCTCGGTCGTCGCGAAAATGAACTTTGCGTGCGGAGGCGGCTCTTCCAGGGTCTTCAGGAAGGCGTTGAACGCCGAGCCTGTCATCATGTGGACTTCGTCGATGATGTAGACCTTGTAGCGCGCCGAGACCGGGGCATAGCGCACGGCATCATTGATCTGGCGGACATTGTCGACGCCGTTGTTGGAGGCCGCGTCGATCTCCATCACGTCGATGTGGCGGCCCTCGATGATCTCCTTGCAGTGCACGCCGAAGCGCGCGAGATCGGTCGTCGGCGCGCCGGTGCCGTCCTCATTCTGGTAGTTGAGGGCGCGCGCGAGGATACGGGCCGTCGTCGTCTTGCCGACACCGCGCACGCCGGTCAGCATCCAGGCCTGCGGAATGCGCCCGGCCGTGAAGGCGTTGGTCAGGGTGCGCACCATCGCGTCCTGGCCGATCAGGTCGCCGAAATGCGCCGGCCTGTATTTGCGCGCCAGCACGCGATAGGGCGTAGCGGCCGTGCCTGCAGGCAAGGGCGCGGGATCGAAGCCGGAAAATCCCGGCTCGTCTGCGGAGGCTGCGTCGATGGCGTCGGTCATGAAGCTGGTTTCGCCAATCGGGAGGCGAGGGTCAATGGCGCCCAAGAATTTGGGGCGCCCGAGAATTTGGGCGCCGAACGATCTCGGCGGCCGGCTCGCCGCGCATGGCCGCCGCGCCGCAGGTGCTTTCGCATAGCGAAAGGTGGGAGGCTGGACGAAGACCCGTTCGGTCTCGTTAGGGCTGCTTCCTTCCGGACCTGACCCGGTTGGCGAGTGAGACGTCCCTCGCCAACCTCCCGGGCGCTATATCGGGGAAGTCGCGCCGGAGTGCAAGCGCAACGATTAAGTCGCGAAGCGGTGTCGCAGGCCTGCGCTTCGCCATTGACTTGGACCGACCCATCCGCCATAAGCCCGGCACTTGCGCAGCCCTTATCGGCTGCGTTGACCCTTTGCATGACAGGCTTGGATGGCCACGCTTCCCCAGGGGAGCCTGAGACCGCCGCGCCGACCAAGTCCTCGGAGACGGACGATGAAGAGAACCTATCAACCCAGCAAGCTGGTTCGCAAGCGCCGCCACGGCTATCGCGCTCGTATGGCGACTGTCGGCGGCCGCAAGGTCATCGCCAATCGTCGGGCGCACGGCCGCAAGAAGCTGTCGGCCTGAGCTGCCGGCGCGTGAACCTCGCGCGCCTCGCTTTTAAGACTGGCCAATCGCCATGCGCCTCGCCCGTCTGAAGCAACGCAAGCAATTCCTGGCGGCGGCCGAGCACGGCCGCCGTTTTCGTTCGTCTGCGTTTTACGCCCAGGTCCGCGATGCCGCGGCCGATGAGGCCCATGATGGCCTGCGCCTCGGCCTGACTGCGTCGCGCAAGGTCGGCAATGCCGTGAAGCGCAACCGCATCCGGCGCCGCCTGCGCGCCGCTGCCGAGATCGCGCTCGCGCCCGAGATCGGCCGCAGCTGCGACGTCGTGATCGTCGCGCGGCCCGAGACGCTGACCGCCAAATTCGATACGCTCGTCGCCGAGCTCTCGGTTACGATCGAGCGCGCCCGGCCGGCCCGACCTGGCCAAGGTCGCGGGCCCCGGGCCGGCAAGCGGCCGTCGAGCGAGCAGCAGCGCGAGCCGCGTCCGCAATCCTAAAGCCTTCAGAATCATAAAGCCCACGGGCGTCAGCGAGACCTGTTTCCGATCATGATGAAAGAAGACAACCGCAATCTGCTTCTCGCGATCACGCTCTCCGTGGTCGTGCTGCTCGGCTGGCAGTTCTTCTACGGCGTGCCGCAGATGGAGAAGCAGAAGCAGATCGCGCAGCAGAACCAGCAGACCCAGACCCAGACGGTCCCGCCCGGCTCGACAGCCGTGCCGGCGCCCTCCGTGCCCGGCCAGACCGGCGCCGCCGTGCCGGCCGCCGTCCCCGCGACGCCGGCCGTCGAGACCCGCGAGCAGGCGCTGGCCCGCAGCCCGCGCGTCAAGATCGACACGCCCAAGATCGCAGGCTCGATCTCGCTGACCGGCGCCCGCATCGACGACATCTCGCTGAAGGCCTATCGCGAGACCGTCGACCCCAACAGCCCCATCATCGTCCTGCTCTCGCCGCTTGGCGGCCCGAACGCCTATTACTCCGATTTCGGTTGGGTCGGCGCACCGGGCACCTCGACGCCCCTGCCCAACGCCTCGACCGTCTGGACCGCCGACGCACAGGTGCTGAAGCCCAGCACGCCTCTGACCCTGAGCTGGGACAACGGCCAGGGCCTGACCTTCAAGCGCATCGTCAATATCGACGAGAACGCGATGTTCTCGATCCGCGACGAGGTCGAGAACAAGGGCGGCGCGCCCGTCACCCTGTTCCCCTATGGCCAGGTCGTGCGTCACGGCAAGCCGGCGACGCTGGGCTATTACGTCCTGCATGAAGGCCTGATCGGCAATCTCGGCGAGCACGGCCTGCAGGAATTCACCTATGACCATGTCGACAAGGAGCCGCTGCTATCCGCCGGCACCAACGGCAAGGTCTGGAAGGACGCCGTCGGCGGCTTCGTGGGCATCACCGACAAGTACTGGGCTGCCGCCGTCGTCCCCGATCAGGCCCGCAAATACGAGGGCCGCTACTCCTCGGTGCAGACCGGCAGCGCGCGCACCTATCAGGCCGATTTCCTCGGCGAGGCCGTCACGGTCGCGCCGGGTGCCAGCATGGCTTCGGACTCCCGGCTGTTCGCCGGCGCCAAGGAAGTCGCGGCGATCGACGGCTATGAGAAGAACCTCGGCATCAAGCGCTTCGAGCTGCTGATCGACTGGGGCTGGTTCTACTTCATCACGAAGCCGATGTTTTTCGTGATGGACTGGATCTACAAGCATGTCGGCAATTTCGGCATCGCCATCCTCGGCGTCACGCTGCTCCTGAAGCTGCTGTTCTTCCCGCTCGCCTCCAAATCCTACGCCTCGATGGCGAAGATGAAGGCCGTGCAGCCGGAAATGGTCGCGATCCGCGAGCGTTATGCCGACGACAAGATGAAGCAGCAGCAGGCTCTGATGGAGCTGTACAAGACCCAGAAGATCAACCCGGTCGCGGGTTGCTGGCCGGTGCTGCTGCAGATCCCGGTGTTCTTCGCGCTCTACAAGATCCTGTTCATCACCATCGAGATGCGGCATGCGCCGTTCTTCGGCTGGATCAAGGACCTGGCCGCGCCGGACCCGACCAACATGTTCAACCTGTTCGGCCTGCTGCCCTTCACGCCGCCCGCCATGCTGCATCTCGGCGTCTGGCCGATCCTGATGGGCATCACGATGTTCATCCAGATGAAGATGAACCCGGAGCCGCCGGATCCGGTCCAGAAGATGATGTTCACCTGGATGCCGGTGTTCTTCACCTTCCTGCTCGGCTCGTTCCCGGCCGGCCTCGTGATCTACTGGGCCTGGAACAACACGCTCTCGGTGATGCAGCAGGGCTACATCATGAAAAAGCACGGCGCGAAGATCGAGCTCTTCGACAATCTCAAGGGCCTGTTCGGCAAGAAGACGGCAGCCGCCACGGCGGTAGCAGCCCCAGCCAAGCCGGCCAACAGCAACAAGAAGTGAGACAATGAAGGGCGGGGATTTCCCCGCCCTTCGCCTTTGAGCCCTCGCCCGAACGCCCTCGTCCAGAATGCGCTCGTCGAGAATGAGCTCGTCCAGAATGCCCTTGCCGGAAACGCCCTTGCCAGAAGCGACCCTGCCCGATCCGCTGACCCGCCACCCAATCCCGGGCTGGAAGGGCACGGCCTTCCTCAAGGCCATCGTCGACCACCCGCTGATCGAGGTCGGCGACTACAGCTATTACGACGACTCCCGAGGCCCCGAACACTTCGTCGCGCGTTGCGTGCGCTATCATTTCGACTTCATCGGCGACCGGCTGATCATCGGCAAATTCGTCGCGATCGCTCAAGGCTCGCAGTTCATCATGAACGGCGCCAATCACCCGATGTCGGGCTTCTCGACCTTCCCTTTCGCGATGTTCGGCCTCGGCGATCCCGCGACGCTGAAGCAGGCCGGCGCCAACCATCGCGGCGACACCGTGATCGGCAACGATGTCTGGATCGGCCGCGAGGCCGTGATCATGCCTGGCGTCACGGTGGGCGACGGCGCGATCATCGGCACGCGGGCGCAGGTTGCGCGCGACGTGCCGCCCTATGCGGTCGTCGTCGGCAATCCCGGGCGGGTGGTGCGGACGCGGTTCGCGCCCGAGGTGGTCGCCGAACTGCTCTCTATCCGCTGGTGGGACTGGGACGCGGACAAGATCTCGCGCAATATCGCGCTGATCGGAGCCGCCGACATCGACGCGCTACGCTCAGCCGTGTAACAAGGCCCCATTGATCCTCAGCCCTCATCCTGAGGAGCAGCCTTCAGGCTGCGTCTCGCAGGATGCTCCAGCACCCTCTGAAGCATCCTTCGAGACGCCGCTACGCGGCTCCTCAGGATGAGGGCTTCTGTTTTCGAGGCGAGCAGAAGCCATGACCAACGCAATCACCAAGCCCTACACCACGGAAGAGATCGAGGACGCCCGCAAGCTCTTCGAAGGCCCGTGGGACTTCGTCTGGGCCTCGACCCATATCGACGACCTGCCGCCGATGGTGGGCCAGGAGATCGCCTTTGCCGGCCGCTCCAATGTCGGCAAGTCGAGCCTGATCAACGCCGTCACGCGCCGAAACGCGCTGGCGCGGACGTCGCACACGCCCGGCCGCACGCAGCAGCTCAACTTTTTCAGGCAGGTCGGCGGCGATGAGCGCCTGAGCATCGTCGACATGCCGGGCTATGGCTATGCGGCCGTCGGGCGCGCCAAGGTCGCCTCCTGGACCAACCTGATCCACAACTACCTGCGCGGCCGGCCGAACCTGATGCGGGTCTATCTGCTGATCGATGCCCGCCACGGGCTCAAGGATGTCGACAACGCCGTGCTGGAGACGCTCGACAAGGCGGCGATGTCCTATCAGGTCGTGCTGACCAAGGGCGACGCGCTCAAGAAGGCCGACCAGCAGTTCATGTGCGAGGCGACCTATGACGAGATCAAGCGCCGCCCGGCAGCCTTCCCGGAGGTGCTGATGACCTCGAGCGAGACAGGGCTGGGCATACCCGAGCTGCGCGCCGCCGTCGGCCGCGTGCTGGCCGAGCGCGGCTGACCGCGTTCCCGCCCCGGGGACTTCAACACCTTATGTTTACGGCTCGTCGCTAGCGTCCCGGTCGATTTCGAGGCCGGGCGTCGCGGCTATCGCGCGCCCCGCAAGCCGGGGGGCTCCATGACGTCATTCCTACGTTTCCTCACACTGGGCATGCTTGCACTCGCGAGCCTCTTGGCCGGCTATCCGGCGCTGGCCCAGCAGAGCGGCGCGGTTCGTGTCGGACCCGGCATCCAGTACGAGTTCCTGGAGCGTTGGGACACCGCCAGGCTCAACCAGATCCTCACGGTCGACACGCCGAAATTCTCCGGCCTGCCGGTGACCTACAGCCCGGCCCGCAATGGCGTGAAGCTCTACCGGGTCACCTATGCCTCCGTCGTGCCCGAGCGCGGCAACCAGCCCACAGTGGCGAGCGGATTGATCGCGATCCCCGACACGGCCGAGACCGCCTTCCCGATGGTCTCCTACCAGCACGGAACGGTCTACGGGAAAGAGGAAGTTCCGTCCTTTGCCGCGCAGTCGCCCGAGACGCAGCTCATGCTCGCCCAGTTCGCGGGGCAGGGCTATGTCGTCATCGGCGCCGACTATTTCGGCCTCGGAACCTCCAACGAGCCCGAAGGCTACATGGTCACTGCCAGCCACCAGCAGGCGACCTATGATCTGCTGATAGCCAGCCGCGCCGTGCTCGCCGACATGAAGCTTTCCGCCACCAAGCTGTTCATCGCCGGCTGGTCGCAGGGCGGCTTCGTGACGATGGCGTTTCTCCAGAAGCTGGAAAAGGCCGGTGTCGTCGTCAGGGCTGCCGCAACGGCCAGCGCCCCGGTCGATATCTTTGCCGCCTTGAACGGCTTTCTCAACTTTCCGCGCACGATCGACGCGCCGTGGGTGAACTCGCTGTTCATCCTCTCCTCCTTCTCCTTCGAGAGCTATTACGGCGTTCCCGGGCTGGCGCGGTCCGTCCTGAACGACGAGTATTATGCGGTCGCGCGCAAGGCGTATGAGCGGCAGCCCTTCGCCGCCGCCGACGTTCCCACCGACCTGCGCAAGCTGATCCGGGCCGAATATTTCAATCCGGAGTTCTTCGCCGAATCCGCTTATGGCCGTCTCGTGGCGGCGACGCAGGCCTATCGCTGGGTCTTCCGCTCGCCGATGCGCACCTATTACGGCGAAACCGACGAGGCGATACGCACCGAAATCGGGCAGCTGGGCGCTACCTACCAGAAGGCCATCGGCAACGATCAGGTCGAGGCGGTCTCGACCGGCGACACCAGCCATCGCGGCACCTTCGCCAAGGCGGTTCCAGAGTGGAAGAAGTGGTTCGACGCGCGATAGAAGCCGGCACGCGGGCAACCTTGCGGGGCGGCCGGGGTTTCTCTCGGCCGAGGCACCGGAACCCGACATGAGCATGCTCGACACCACATGGGCCGCGGCGCGAGATCGCAAGCGCCTGGCCGAAATCGCAGCCGTGGCGGCCCGCCACGGTCTCGATCCGCTGTTCACCCGGCTGGGACTGCCCGGCCTGCTGCCGGGCCGCAGCAGTTTTTCTGGCGAGGACGCCACGGAGGCGCAGTCGCTGCCGGAGCGCCTGCGCCACGCCATCGAGGCGCTGGGCCCGACCTTCGTCAAGCTCGGCCAGATCCTCTCGACCCGCGCCGATCTGCTGCCGCCGGAATGGCTCGAGGAGCTGGAGAAGCTCCAGAGCCATGTCGCGCCGACGCCGTTCGATCATATCCGCGCGCAGGTCGAGACCGAACTCGGCGGCCCGCCCGACGCCGTCTTCGCCGCGTTCGATACACAGGCGCTGGCGGCCGGCTCGATCGCGCAGGTACATCGCGCGACGCTGACCAGCGGGGAGGCGGTCGTGGTCAAGCTGCGCCGGCCGGGGCTGCGCCCGATGATCGAGGCCGACCTGCGCCTGCTTTCCCATGCCGCGGGGCTGCTCGAAAAGCAGCGCGCGGATCTGGCCCGCTACCGGCCCCGCGAAATCCTCCACCATCTCGGCGTCGCGATGGGTGAGGAACTGGATCTCGCGACCGAGGGGCGCAATTGCGAGGAGATCGCCGGCAACCTCGCGACCGTCCCGCACATCCGCATTCCGCGCATCCATGCACAGTGGACCAGCGAGCATGTGCTGGTGCAGGAGTTCATCGACGGCATCGTGCCGACCGACCGGCAGGCACTGGCCGCAGCGGGGCTCGACGGCAAGGTTCTCGCCCGTCGCGGCGCAGAGGCCTTCCTCCAGATGGCGCTGGTCGACGGCGTGTTCCATGCCGATCCGCATCCCGGAAACCTGCGCGCCATGCCCGGCAACGCGGTCGCCTTCATCGATTTCGGCATGGTTGGCCGGCTCGGCGCGCGGCGGCGCGACCAGATGATCGACCTGCTCGGCGCCATCGTCACCGGTAAGAGCGAGGCGGTCAGCGCGCTGCTGGTCGAGTGGTCGGGCGCCCAGCCTGTCGATCTCGCGCGGCTCGATGCGGCCTGCGACGTCTTCGTCGGGCGCCACGGCCGTCCGCCGCTCCGGCTGGGCGCGGCCATCACCGACTTCATGGCGCTGGCGCGCGAAAATGACCTTGCCCTGCCCTCCGACCTCGCGCTGCTGTTCAAGGCGCTGCTTTCGGTCGACGGCGTGATGAAGACGCTCGACCCCGGATTCGACGCCATCGCCGTGGCGGAGCCGATCGTGAAGGCGCAGATGCGGGCGCGCTACAGCCCCGAGCAACTGCTGCAGAAGGGCCAGGCGCTGGCGCTCGATCTCGCTGGCCTCTCGGCGCAGGCCCCTGGCTTGCTGCGCCTCCTCGCACTGCGGCTGAAACAGGGGCGCATCGCCGCCCATGTCGAATTGAAGGGGCTGGACCGGATCGGCGAGGACATACGGTGGGCGGCGACGCGGCTGGCCGTGGCCGTGGTGACGGCCGCCTTCGCGCTGGGCCTGGCGCCGCGCATGCTCGATTTCGGCCCGCTGCTGCTGGGCATCCCGCTGACGGCCTGGGTCGGGCTTGCGATCATCGCCGGCGGGATCGTCTGGCTTGCGACACCGCGACGGCGCTGAACGCTGCGACGGCATGTCTCTGCCGCGCGGAGCGCAGCCGTGCCATTGAGACGCCTACTATCGAGACGCCTGCAATCGAGAAGCCGGAGCCGACCATGCTGACCGCCGCGCGTATCCATCTTTCGCTGGCCGCCCTGATGGGGCTCGCCGGCGTCGCGCTGCTCGCGGCCGCGGCCCATGTCACCGGTACCAGCAACATCCAGACGGCGGGGCAGATGCTGCTGTTCCATGCGCCGCTACTGTTCGGCGCGACGGTCGCCCGCAAATCGGGGCATCTGCTCGACTGGCTGGCGCGGCTCGCCTTGTCGATCATGATCCTCGGCGTCGCGCTGTTTGCCGCCGACCTCAGCCGTCGCGGCTTCGCAAACGAGGCGCTGTTCCCGCGCGCAGCGCCGATTGGCGGCTTCTGCATGCTCGGCGGCTGGCTGCTGCTGGCGCTCTCGGCCCTGTTCGCACCGCGCAGGTGAGCCGCGCCGGAATGCTTTCGCAGCCGGCCAAACTCATCTAGAAGGCGCACCGGCGCGGTTCACCTTCGCGCCTCGTGGAGCCCGCCGCATGATCACTCCTGCCCATATGACGCCGTCGCAGGCCGCCGACCTTCTGGTGCAGGCCCTGCCGCATATGCAGCGCTACGATCAGGAAGTGATCGTGATCAAATATGGCGGCAACGCCATGGGCGATGCCGCGACCGCCGAGGACTTCGCCGAGGACGTGGTGCTGCTCGAGCAGTCTGGCCTGAAGCCCGTCGTCTGCCATGGCGGCGGCCCGCAGATCGCGGCTATGCTGAAGAAGCTCGGCATCCAGTCCGAGTTCAAGCAGGGCCTGCGCGTCACCGATGCCGCGACCGTCGAGGTCGTCGAGATGGTGCTCGCCGGCTCGGTCAACAAGGAGATCGTCGGCTACATCTCGCGCGAGGGCGGCAAGGCTATCGGCCTGTGCGGCAAGGACGGCAACATGGTGACCGCGCGCAAGGTGACGCGCACGATCGTCGACCCCGATTCCCGCATCGAGCAGGTGCTCGACCTCGGCTTCGTCGGCGAGCCCGCAGCCGTCGACACCACCGTGCTCGACGCCGTGCTCAAGGCGGAGCTGATCCCGGTGCTGGCGCCGGTCTGCGCGGCGGCCGACGGCCAGACCTACAACGTCAATGCCGACACCTTCGCCGGGGCCATCGCCGGCGCGCTCAACGCCAAGCGCCTGCTGCTCCTCACCGACGTTCCCGGCGTCCTGACCAAGGACAAGGAGCTGATCCCCGAGCTTACGGTCGAGGAATGCCGCCGCCTGATCGCCGACGGCACGATCTCGGGCGGCATGATCCCCAAGATCGAGACCTGCATCTACGCGCTGGAAAAGGGCGTCGAGGCGGTCGTGATCCTCGACGGCAAGGTGCCGCATGCGACGCTGATCGAGCTCTTCACCGATACCGGCCTGGGCACCATCATCCGCCGCTGAAGGCGGTGCGTCATTGCGATGAACGCAGCGACGATGCAATCCGGGAACGCAGGGTTCTGCGTTCCCGGATTGCATCGCCACGCTCGCAATGACGTCCCTGATCCGCCCCTGCGACCTTAAGCCTTTGCAGAAGCCTTGCATGTCAGCTTCGGCTCGCCACATGCTTGGGTCCCATGAACACACATAGCCACATCCCCAGTGCCGTCCCGCCGCTCCAGACCGAAGCCTTCGCGCATGTCGACCACTGGATCTTCGATCTCGACAACACCCTGTACTCGCACGAGGCCAAGGTCTGGCCCCAGGTCGACGAGCGCATCACGCTCTTCCTGACGGAGTTGTTCGGGCTCGACGGCCTGTCCTCGCGCGCCCTGCAGAAATATTACTACCAGCGCTACGGCACGACACTGAAGGGGCTGATGGAAGAGCATGACGTCGACCCCGACGTCTTCCTCGACTTCGCCCACAAGATCGACCTCAGCCTGCTCGATCCCAACCCGGCGCTCGGCGACGCGATCGCGGCCCTGCCCGGCCGCAAGCTGATCCTGACCAACGGCTCGGTCGCGCATGCGGAGAACGTGGCCGGCAAGCTCGGCATCCTGCATCACTTCGAGGACATCTTCGACATCGTGCATGCCGGCTTCGTGCCCAAGCCGGAACGCGTCACCTACGAGAACTTCCTGGCCAAGCACGGCGTCGATCCCGGCCGGTCGGCGATGTTCGAGGACATCGAGAAGAACCTGCTGGTGCCGAGCGCCCTTGGCATGAAGACGGTGCTGATCATTCCGCGCACGCCCGATCCCTTCCGCGAGGCCTGGGAGCAGGCCGCGATCGAGGCCGGGCATGTCCATCACGTCACCAGCGACCTCACCGGCTTCCTCCTCCCCCTCGGCAAAGCGGCGACAGGCGGCTGACGCGAGTGTTTCCCTGAGAGGAAAATCGTTCTTCTTTACGAACGAAGGCGAAGCTGTTATTCCCCTCATCCGTTATATCGAACGGATTGGAGTGTTATAATGTCAGCCTCTGAGAGCGGCGCCCCTCAACTGCATCGGGAAACGCGGCTCGTCCATGACGGCACGATGCGGTCGCAGTTCGGCGAGACCTCCGAGGCGCTGTTCCTCACGCAGGGCCATGTCTACGACAGCGCCGCGCAGGCCGAAGGCCGCTTTCTGAACACGGATCCGGGCTTTCAGTACGGCCGCCTCTCAAACCCGACCACGGCGATGCTGGAGGAGCGCATGGCGTCCTTCGAGGGCGCCGAGATGTGCCTGGCCACCGCGACCGGCATGGCCGCCGTCACGGCCGCGCTGATGGCTCCGCTTGCCGCCGGCGACCACATCGTCGCCTCGCGGGCCCTGTTCGGCTCCTGTCGCTATGTCGTCGAGACCCATCTGCCGCGCTACGGCATCGAGGCGACGCTGGTCGACGGCACCGACATCGAGGCCTGGCGCCAGGCCGTGCAGCCCAACACAAAACTGTTCTTCCTGGAGAGCCCGTCCAACCCGACGCTCGAGGTCATCGACATCGCAGCCGTCGCAGAGGTCGCCAAGGCTGCCGGCGCGCGGCTCGTCGTCGACAACGTCTTCGCCTCGCCGCTCTTCCAGCGCCCCCTCGAACTTGGCGCGGACTGCGTGATCTACTCCGCCACCAAGCATATCGACGGCCAGGGCCGCTGCCTCGGCGGGCTGATCCTGGGCTCGAAGGAATTTCTGGAAGCCGATATCCAGACCTATCTGCGCCAGACCGGCCCGAGCATGTCGCCGTTCAACGCCTGGGTCATGCTGAAGGCGCTCGAGACGCTGCCGATCCGCGTCCAGCGCCAGACGCACAGCGCCGGGCTCGTCGCCGACTGGCTCGCCGAACAGCCCGGCCTGAGCAAGGTGGTTTATCCCGGCCGCAAGGACCATCCGCAGGCCGATATCATCGCCAAGCAGATGAGCGGCCCCTCGACCCTGATCGCCTTCGAGGTCGCGGGCGGCAAGGACGAGGCCTATCGCGTGCTCGACGCGCTGAAGCTGATCCGGATCTCCAACAATCTCGGCGACGCCAAGAGCCTGATCGTCCACCCCGCGACGACCACGCATCAGCGCTTCACGCCGGAAGTGCGCGCCAGCATGGGCGTCAGCGACGGCATGATCCGCCTCTCGATCGGCCTGGAGCATCCCGACGACCTGATCGCCGATCTCAGGCAGGCACTCGCCGCCTGAGGCTGCACAGGCGCGGCGACGGCAACGCCGCGGCGCCTGCTGAACCTACGCTGCGCGCTTGAGCCCGATCTGGCCCCAGATCGCGCTCAGCGCGCCGACCAGATGCTCGATGTCGGCATCGCTATGCATGGGCGACGGGGTGATGCGCAGCCGCTCCGTGCCGCGCGGCACGGTCGGGTAGTTGATCGGCTGGACATAGATCGAGAATCGCTCGAGCAGTTCGTCGCTGATGCGCTTGCAGAGGGCTGCGTCGCCGACCATCACCGGGACGATGTGGCTGGGATTGCGCAGATGCGGGATGCCTATGGCGTCGAGCCGCGCCCGCAACGTCGCGACGCGCTCCTGCTGCCCTGCCCGTTCGCTCTGGCTGACCTTGAGATGGCGGACGGCCGCAAGCGCGCCCGCGGCCAGCGCCGGCGGCAGGGAGGTCGAGAAGATGAAGCCCGAGGCGAAGCTGCGGATGAAGTCGCAGGTCGCGGCCGACGCCGCGATGTAGCCGCCCATGATGCCAAAGCCCTTGGCGAGCGTGCCCTCGATCACCGTGAGCCGGTCCGCGACGCCATCACGCTCGCTGACGCCGCCGCCGCGCTGGCCATAAAGGCCCACCGCATGGACCTCGTCGAGATAGGTCATGGCGCCGAACTCGTCGGCGATGTCGCAGAACTCGGCGATCGGGGCGATGTTGCCGTCCATCGAATAGACTGACTCGAAGGCGATCAGCTTCGGTCGTGCCGGGTCGACGCCGGCCAGCTTGCGGCGCAGATCCTCGGCATCATTGTGGTTGAAGATGATGCGCTCGGCGCGCGAATGGCGGATGCCTTCGATCATCGAGGCGTGGTTGAGCGCGTCGGTCAGGATGACGCAGCCGGGCAGTCGCGAGGCCAGCGTCGAGAGCGAGGCCCAGTTCGACATATAGCCGGAGTTGAACAGCAGCGCCGCCTCCTTGCCGTGGAGATCGGCGAGTTCGCGCTCGAGCAGGACATGGTAGTGGTTGGTGCCGGCGATGTTGCGGGTGCCGCCGGCGCCTGCGCCGCAGCGGTCGAGGGCCTCATGCATCGCGCCGAGCACGCTCGGGTGCTGGCCCATGCCGAGATAGTCGTTGGAGCACCAGACGGTGACCTCGCGCGGGTCACCCGCGCCATGCCAGGTCGCGCGCGGGAAACGGCCGGCCTGTCGCTCAAGGTCAGCAAAGACGCGATAGCGCCCTTCGGCGTGCAATCCGTCGAGTTCCTTGCGGAAAAAGCCTTCGTAGTCCATCGGCAACCTCCTGCGGTCGCCGGTTGTCCTACGCAAGCGCGCCGTTCAGGGGAATGCTACGCGGTGTCGCGCCTCGCGCTGGCGCGCGGCCATGCCGACGCCATGAGGCGGCCCCGGCAGTTGCTCAGAAGCGGTAGGTGACGCCGGTGTGGAGCACCAGCGGATCGAGCGTCACGGTCGCCTTGATCGGCGCCGGGCCCATATTGCCGGCCGTGCGGGCGCGCAGATAGACCTTCTTCAGGTCGACGAAGACGCCCCAGTTGTCGTTGATCATGTAGTTGAAGCCGATCTGGCCGGCGATGCCGAGCGCATGGTCGGTCTTCAGTTCCGTGACCGCGCCGTCCTGGTCCTTGAAGATGATCATCAGGCTCGGACCGATACCGACATAGGGCTGGAAGTTGCCCATGCCGGTGAAATGGTACTGGGCGGTCAGCGCAGTCGGGCCGCCCGCCACCTTGCCGAGCGTCCCGAGTCCGTTGATCGAGCCCTTGGCCTCGACCTTGACCAGAGGCGGGTAGCCGCCGGCGAAGCCGATCGCGAAGTTCGGTGTCAGGAAGTAGCCGGCCTCGATGGCGAAGGTCAGCGAGTTCGGGATACGGACATCGGCCCCCGGAATGACCGTTCCGGCGGCATGCATCTTGGCGCCTTCGGAGTAGAACAGCCCTGCGGGACCCGCATGGATGTAGAAGCGCTTGAAATCCAGTTCCGGCGGCGAAGCGTAGCTCTTGGGGAGGGTGATGTCGGCGGCATTAGCACCAGCGATCCCGGCAACGCCATACAGTAGACCAAGAGCAACCGAGCGGAGGCGCATCGTGTCATATCCAAAGCAAGGGACCGCGGCTGATCCCGATCAGAGGACCATGGCTTGTTAACCTTAAAGAATATTTAAGCCCCTCCGCGCGGGGCGCGCAGCGTTCGCGCTAGTCGGTTCTGGGCAGCGCCGGGAAATCCAGAAGGAGTTGCGCGACGGCGGAGGCGGGCACGGGCATGCTGAAGAGCTTGCCCTGGACTTCGATGCAGCCATTGGCGCTGAGCTGATCGAACTGTTACTGGGTCTCGACGCCTTCGGCCGTGATGGTGACGCCGAAGCTGGTCCCCAGGGCTGTTATCGCACTGACGATGGCCTGGCTTTCGACATCGTCTCCGATATCGCGGATGAAGGACTGGTCGATCTTGATCTTGTCGAACGGGAAGCTGCGGAGATAGCTCAGGCTCGAATAGCCCGTGCCGAAATCATCCATGGCAATGCGCACGCCGAGCTCGCGCAGCTGCTGGAGCGTCTCGATATTGGTCGAGCTCTTCTCCAGCATGACGGATTCGGTGATCTCGAGCTCGAGGCGCTGGGCGGGAAGCCCCGACGAGGCGAGCGCGCTCACGACCGAGGCGACGATCTGCCCGCGAAGGAACTGGATCGGAGACAGATTGACCGCGATGCGGATGGGAGCCGGCCATTTCACCGCCTCCATGCAAGCCTCGCGCAGGGCCCATTCGCCGAGGGGAACGATCAGGCCGAGATCCTCGGCGACCGGGATGAAGTCTGCCGGCGAGACATAGCCACGCTCGGGATGGCGCCAGCGCATCAGGGCCTCGAAGCCCGTGATGCTCTTGGTCTTGAGATCGAGCAGCGGCTGATAGAACATCGTCAGCTCGCCCTCGTTCAGGGCGTTGCGCAGATCGATCTCGAGCATGCGCCGCGCCTGCGCGCAGGCGTCCATGGCGGGGTCGAACAGGCGCCAGACGCCGCGACCATCCGTCTTGGACCGGTACATCGCCATGTCGGCCGCCTTGATCAGATCTTCGGGCGTGCGGAACTGGGCATCCTCGATGGCGATGCCGATGCTGGCGCCGATATGGACGGTATGTCCGCCGATGTCGACGGGCACCGCGAGGGCGTCGATCAACCGCGCGGCGATCGCGGCGGGCTCTTCGACCGTTCCGTCGCACCAGGTCATCAGCGCGAACTCGTCCCCGCCCAGCCGGGCGAGGCGTTCGCCATCGCCGACCGCGTCGCGCAGACGGCTCGCCACGAGGCGCAGAAGCCCGTCGCCGATGGCGTGGCCGAGACCGTCATTGACGCCCTTGAAGCCGTCGAGATCGATGAACAGGACGCAAACCTTGCGCGCCTCGAGGGGGGCGTCCGCGAAAGCCCTGGACAGGGTCTCGTTGAACAGAAGACGGTTACCGAGGCCGGTGAGGATATCGTGCCGGGCGAGATACTGGTTGCGCGCCTCTGATTTTTGGCGCTGCGCGATCTCGTTCTCGAGCCGGAGATTGGCCGCAAGCAGGTTGGCGGTGCGCTCCGTGACGCGCTGCTCGAGCTCGGCATTCATGAGACGAAGCCGCTCGGCGCTGACCTGCGCCTGTTCCTCGGCGCGCTTGCGCTCGATCTGGCTGTTGACGCGGGCCAGTGCGACGCTGAAGTCGACCGGCTTGGTGACATAGTCATTGGCGCCGAGCGACAGGGCCGCGACCACGTCTTCGCTCTGGCTCCTGGCCGTGACCATGATCACCGGCAGCGCACTGGCCGAATGCTCGGCGCGGATGCGTCGCAGCACCTCGATGCCGTCCATCTCCGGCATCATCACATCGAGCATCACGGTGTCGAAGCTGCGCGCCGCGATCAGGGCCAGCGCGTCCTTGCCGCTGGACGCCTCGACGATGTCGAAGCCTCGCCGCTGGAAGCGCCGCGCCAGGATGTTCCGATTGTCCTCGACGTCGTCGACGATCAGAAGTCGTGGAAGCGCAGCCACAAGGGCGCCCTCCTGGGCCTCCCCGGTATCAGCCGCCCGCAATCCGTCCATAGCAGTCATCGTTCGAGCCTCAGACAGCCAGAGCGGGATGATCGGAGGCCAGGGCGGCATCGGTCGCCACCTCCTCGTCGGGTGACAGGTCGGCAAGCGCGCGGACCGTGAAGCAGGAGCCGCGACCCGGCTCGCTGGTGACGCTGATCGCGCCGCCCATCAGCGCGCAGAACTTCTGGCTGATCGCGAGCCCGAGCCCGGTGCCTCCGTATTTGCCCGAGGTCGCGGCGGAAGCCTGGCCGAAATTCTGGAACAGGCGCTGCATCTGGTCGGGCGTGATGCCGATGCCGGTATCGCGGACCTGGATCTCGATCCAGTCGCCGGCCAGCTTCCGGTCGCGGCGGACGGTGAGCCCGATAGCGCCGCTCTCCGTGAACTTGGAGGCATTGCTGATGAGGTTGAGCACGATCTGCCGGAGCTTGGTGGCGTCGGTCGAGACCATGCCGAGCTGGCCGACGCAATTCAACGTCAGGGAGTTGCCCTTCTCGGCCGCCAGGCGCTGCGTCGTCGTCACGACATCGCGGACGAACTCGGCGAGATCGAAGCTTTCGATCTTGAGTTCGATGCTGTTCGATTCGATCTTCGAGAGGTCGAGGACGTCGGCGACCAGGGCGAGCAGGTGCTTGCCTGCGGCGTTGATCCGCGTGAGGTCGAGGCGCTTGTGCTCGTTCTTCTCGTCGGGCTCGAAGGTTTCCAGCAGCATCTCGCTGTAGCCGATCACCGCATTGAGCGGGGTGCGCAGCTCATGGCTCATCTTGGCCAGGAAGATCGACTTGGAGCGGTTGGCGGCGTCTGCGAGTTCCTTGGCCTGGCGCAACCGGATCGCGGTGGCGCGGTGGCGCTCGGTCTCGCGCTCGATATCGGAGCGCATCGACATGATGTTGGCGTAGTAGATCGCCATCCAGGACATGTAGATCGTCGCCGAGAGGATCGAGATCCAGCCGACCGGCGCAAGCTGGGACAGCGGCACAAGCTGCGGGAAGCCATAGATATAATAGGCGATGTAGAAGCTGCCGATGTTGAGCGCCAGCAGACCGATCACCAGCAGCGGCTTCTCGGAGAGATAGAAGAAGCCGAGCAGCAGGCTGACGATCAGCCAGGGTAGGAAGGGCGACGAGACGCCGCCATAGTGAAACGAGCCGAAAAGCGCGGTGAAAGCGAGCAGCTCTACCGACAGCAATGCAGAAAGCTGCAGATTGCGCGTGTACTTGAGTACGAACGGCAGGACCCAGAACAGCCAGGTGCAGACAATCACGATCCAGCAGGCGAGGCCCGGGTTCGGATCCGTCATGTATAGGAACAGCGCGATCGCCTGCGACAGCAGGGGACCGAATAGATGCGTGAAGACGAAGTTGCGCGCGAGACTGAGCTCTGAACGTTCAAACTTCGCAGCATCCGGAATGAAACCGTCGATGAAAGAGATCAACCTGTTCATTTACCTGTCTCTGACATCGCAGCCTTCTGGCATAATTTTTTTCAATCAAGGTGATAGCGGCGAGTTGGTTAAAATTCGGTCTCCGCTGCGTTAGGTCAGGGGCTTTAGGCCCTTGTGCCTATGCTTGCTCCCGAACCATCAAACCATTGGAGGAAGCCTGGCCTGGATCGGCATGGCTTTCCTATGGCGCGGATTTACGCAGCCTTAAGAGTGCCGCCGGATAGTAGCGCCTGCGTCGTAGTGCTACCGAAGCGGCGCGACGGACCCGATGGCCGCCGCAATGGCGGCAGGCCCAGCCCGACAGGTCGACATGGCGATTTCCTTTCCGACCTCCCAGGCCGCCCTGAACGAACTCGTCGACTGGTTCATCCCGGCTGATATCGCCGCTGACCGCGAGACGCGCAAGCAGGCGCGGATGTTCCTGATCAGCCATCTGTTCGGGCCGTTCCTCGGCAACACCGTGCCGCTCGCCTTGTTCGTCCTCGACCCCAACCCCGGCTATGCGGTCGCGGTCCTGGCGGCCTCGATCACAGGCTTCTGGATCTTCCCGTTCGTGCTGCGCGCAGTCGGGCACTATAACGTGCTGGCCCTGATCTCAATCCAGAACCTGATGTTCTGCATCCTGTGGAGCTGCTTCTTCTATGGCGGCGTCACCTCGCCGACCCTGCCCTGGGTCCTGACCATCCCGCTGCTGGCCTTCTTCTATCTAGGCTCCTCCCACAAGCTGCGCCTGCTCGTGCTCGGCATGTTCGCGCTCAACTTCATGGCGTTCTGGGGCTTCACCATGGCGGGCTACGCCCGCGCGCCGGAGATGGACTTCGCCTCGCTGCAGGGGCTCGGCCTGGTCTCGACCGTGGCGGCCTCGCTCTATGTCACCATGATGGCGCTGTTCTACGCCCGGGTCCTGGCCTCACAGAGCGAGCTCGAGGCCGAAATGCGCGGCCATCTCGAGACCGCCGCCGAACTGCGGCGAGCGACCGAGGCGGCCGAGCGTGCCGGCGCGGCCAAGGCCGACTTCCTGGCCAAGATGAGCCATGAGCTGCGCACGCCGCTCAACGCCGTTATCGGCTACAGCCAGCTGCTGCTCGAGGACGCCACCGACGAGAACGACGCCGAAACGGCAGCCGACCTCGAACGCATCCACAGCGCCGGTCATCACCTGCTGCACCTGGTCAACGAGGTGCTCGACCTCTCGAAGCTCGAAGCCGGCAAGATGGAACTCGACAACGACGAGATCGTGCTCGCCCCGCTGATCGAGAGCGCGGCCGAGCATTTCAGGGCCGCGGCCGACAAGGCCGGAAACACGATCACGGTCCAGCTCGAGCCCGGCCTGGGCGCCATCGTCTGCGACGGCGCCAAGCTGAAGCAGGTGCTGCTCCAGCTGCTCGACAACGCCGTGAAGTTCACCAAGGCGGGATCGATCACGGTGCGCGCCAGCAAGGTCGGCCCCGAGGGAGCGCGATGCGCCTCGATCCGCGTCGAAGACACCGGGATCGGTATCGCCAGGGATCAGATCGGCCATCTCTTCGAGCAGTTCACCGTGGGCGACGATTCCAGCTCCAGCAAATACGGCGGAACTGGACTTGGCCTGGCGCTCGGGCGCAAACTCTGCCGGCTGATGCGCGGCGACATCATCGTCGAAAGCCGCGAGGGCCAGGGCAGCGTCTTCACCATTATCGTCCCGGCGCATCCTGACACCGCAGGACCTCCGGACAGCGACCGCGCCGCGCTCCCGACACTTGCGCCGCTCGACCGTTTCGGCCAGAGGCTGGCCGCCATCACCCATCGCAAATCCACTGCATCTGCAAAGACGGTCGCCACACATGCCTAAGATCCTGCTCGTCGAAGACAATGAGATGAATCGCGACATGCTGACCCGTCGCCTTCAGCGGCAGGGCTTCACCGTCTGTTGCGCGCATGACGGCCCCACCGGCGTCGCCATGGCCGCTAACGAGCAGCCCGACCTGATCCTGATGGACGTCGCGCTCGGCGCCATGGACGGCTGGGAGGCGACCTCGTTGATCAAGGCGGCGCCGCGCACCGCCAGGATCCCGGTCATCGCCCTGACCGCGCACGCCCTCTCCAGCGACAAGGCCAAGAGCGTCGAGGTCGGCTGTGCCGATTTCGATACGAAGCCGATCGACCTGCCGCGCCTGCTCGGCAAGATCAACACCTGCCTGCAGCAGAACGCGGCCTGAGCAAGGCGAGACGGCAGGATCGGCGCGGGCGTCCTCAGGCGGCCTGGCGACGCGCCAGCTCCAGCACGGTCTCGAGCAGGACACGAACCGCGACCCCGGCATCGGCCTCGGTCATGGCCTCCAGCGGCGAATGGCTGATGCCCTTCTCGTTGCGGACGAACAGCATCGCGGATGGGAAGAGCCGCGCCATCGCCATCGCGTCATGGCCCGCGCCAGAGGGCAGCCGGCGCGCCCCGAGATTGGTGCCTGTGCGGGCGATGCCCTGCGCGAAGGCCTCCTGCAGCGCATCAGCCATCGGCGTGGCCGTCTCGACCGAGTAAGGCGTGATCGACAGGGTCACGCCGCGCCTTTCAGCAATGGCGGCAAAGCGCGTGGCGATGGCGCGATCCATGCTGGCCAGGGTGTCGTCGCGCGGCGACCGGAAATCGATGGTGAAATCCACGACGCCCGGCACGACATTGGCAGCGCCGGGATCTGGTCTGAAGACACCGACCGTACCGACCGCCTGCTCATGGCCGGCGGCAATCTCCTCCAGCGCCAGCGCCATCTCCGCAGCAGCCGCCAGGGCGTCCCGGCGTAAGCTCATCGGCACGGTGCCGGCGTGGCCGGCCTCGCCGGTGACGCGAACGCGGGCGCGCTTTTGTGCATTGATCGCGGTGACGATGCCGACCGGCTCGCCTGCCGCCTCGAGCACCGGGCCCTGCTCGATATGGACCTCGAGATAGGCCTGGATCGAGCCCGGCTTGCGGGCGAGGGCCTCGATGCCGGCGGGATCGCCGCCGAAGCCGATCAGGGCGTCGCGCAGGACGACGCCCTCGGCGTCGCGACCATCGAGCCAGATCGGCTCATAGGCGCCCGCCAGCGCATTCGAGGTCGAGAGCGAGGTCGGGAAGCGCACGGTCTCCTCGTCGCCGAAGGCGATGACCTCCAGCGGGAACGGCAGCACGATGCCGGCGTCGCGGATCGCCTGCGCAACCAGGATACCGGCGACGACGCCGAGATTGCCGTCGAAGCGTCCGCCATCCCGGACGGTGTCGATATGCGAACCGATCATGACCGCGGGCGCGCCGGGCTGCGTGCCGTCGCGGCGGCCCTGGACGGAGCCGGCCGCATCGATGAAGGCGCTCAGACCCGCCACTTCCATCGCGCCCTTGGTCCATTCAGCCGCCTGCCGGTGGGCAGGCGAGAGATAGAGGCGCGTCAGCTTCCCGGGTTCGTCGGTGAAGCGGTTGAGGCCTTCGAGCGCGGCGAAGGCGCGCGCGCCGAGGACAGCGGCGGAGGGTAGCGTCTGGCTCATCGCGGGGCCTGGAGTTGGAGCAGGATCATTGCGAGAAACCGGCGCCCATCGCTGCGCATCCGGCGCTAGTAGGTCGCCCGGCCGCCCGACAGGTCGAAAACGCCGCCCGTCGTGAAGCTGTTTTCGGCCGAGGCCAGGAACGAGACCATCGAGGCGACCTCATCGGGCAGCAGGAAGCGACCGCGCGGGATCTTTGCCAGCATGTAGCCGATATGCTCTTCGCTCATCTGGTCGAAGATGCGGGTCTTGGCTGCGGCGGGCGTGATGCAGTTGACCGCGATGTCCTGAGTCGCGAGCTCCTTGCCGAGCGATTTGGTCAGCGCGATCACCGCCGCCTTCGAGGCCGAATAGGCCGAGGCATTGGGGTTGCCCTCCTTGCCGGCGATCGAGGCGACGAGCACGATGCGTCCGTAATTGCGCTTGATCATGCCGGGGATCACGGCCTGGCAGCAATGCAGGGTGCCGTCGACATTAAGACGCATGACCTTGGACCACTGGTCGAGGGGGTACTCCCAGGTCTTCAGGTTGGGGCCCGCAATGCCGGCGCTGGTGACCAGGATGTCGACGCTGCCGAGCCTCGCCTCCAGCGCATCGGAGGCTGCCTTCACGGCTGCGGCATCGGTGACGTCGACGGCCGCGCCGGTGGTCTCGCCGCCGATCTCGGCTGCGACCTTCGCGGCGAGATCGCCGTCGATGTCCCAGATCGCGACCTTCGCGCCGCTTGCGGCGAAACGCTCCGCGACTGCCCGCCCGATACCCTGCGCGCCGCCGGTGACGATGGCGACGCGACCGTTCAAATCGATCTGGTTCATGGTGTCTCCTGCCCTATCGAAACAGGCTAGCGGGGCGCCGGCTTTTCGGCCAGCCCCCGCTCGCGCCTAGGATGTCTGCAGGAGGCGCGGTTCTGCCGGCTCAGAGCGCGTTCTTGTAGGAACGGCTGCTGAAGACGGTGCGCAGCAGGATGCCGATGTCGAGCCAGAACGACCAGTTGTCGATGTACCAGTGGTCGAAGTTGATGCGCTTGGCCATCTTGTCGTCGGTATCGGTCTCGCCGCGCAGGCCGTTGACCTGGGCCCAGCCGGTGATGCCCGGCTTGACGTTGTGCCGGCGGGCATAGAGCGCGATCTTGCGCTGGAACTCGTGGTCATGGGCGAGAGCGTGCGGGCGGGGCCCGACGAGCGACATCTGGCCGCCGATGACGTTGAGCAATTGCGGCAGCTCGTCGAGATTGTAGCGCCGCAGGACGCGGCCGACCCGGGTGACGCGCGGGTCGTTGCGCGTCGCCTGACGCACGACATCGCCGTCATCGGTCGCGGTCATGGTGCGGAACTTGAAGATGCGGAAGGCCTGCTGGTTGAAGCCGTAGCGGCGCTGCAGGAAGAACACCGGCCCCTTCGAGTCCAGACGGATCAAGGCGGCGATCACGGCGAGAACGGGCAGCGTCATCACCAGAATCACCGAGGCGGCGACCACGTCGAAGACCCGCTTGGCGGCGATCTCGGCGCGCGACAGCGCGGGGCGCGTCAGGCGCAGGCTGGCGAGCGAGCCGATCCGGACGATATGCGGATTGTCGAAGCGGTCCATGATCCGCTCCGGCGCGAGGTGGATCGCGACGGGCAGGTTCATGAAGGCGTCGATGCAGGTGTCGATGGTCTCCTGCTCGGACCAGGGCATGGCGATGAAGACTGCGTCGGGCTGCATCTGGCGGCAGCGTGCGACAGCGGTCACGAGATCGGCGGCGAGCGCGGTGGCGGGATCGTTGATGCGGCGCGCATCGTTGCTGCGCAGGAAGGCGACATCGACGATGACGAAGCCGATGTTCCAGGGCTGGTGGCGCGAGACGAAGGACATGACGTCCTGCTCGCGCCCGATCAGGAAGACGCGCTCGGAGGTGATACGCCCGGTCTTGCTCGCCATCGAGATGGTGCGCACGATGCCCGAGCGGGCCAGCGAGATCAGCGGAATGCCGGTGAGATAGGTCGCAAACACGACGGCGCGGGAATAATGGTCGACGATCTTGGCCAGGAACACGATCGCGATGAAGGCGACCATGGTGATGTTCCAGACCGTGAAGGCCGAGGCGACCTGCCCCTTGGTCGAGAGGTAGTTGCCGAGCTGATAGCGGCCCTGCATCACATTGGTGAAGACGAAGATGGCCGAGATCATCATCGCCAGCTCGATGGTGATCTGCCGGTTGCCGACATGTCCGTAGGCCGCCAGATGATAGGCGAAGGAGGCGATGACGACGATCGCGAGAACGACGGCGAGGTCGGTCAGTGCGGTGACCAGGCCGATCCAGTGACGCCACGCATTGGCGCGTTCTTCGGTCGCACTGGCCGCGGCATAATTGAGGTCGTTGACGCTCATAATACTTAAACTCCCGCCTCCACGCAGGGTCCGAAGACCTGCGCCACCATCGGCGGCCCGAAACGGCACAAGTGCCGGCGGGGTCCGCTTCTGTCGGGAAAAGTGGCAAGCGATATGCCGGAGAATTCTGGGTCAAAACGAGTCGATCCGAGGCTTTCCAGCGTATCCGATGCGTCATTGCTGCCTCGTCGACCTATGCCGAAGGAGCTACGTACCAATCTGGCACAAAGCAAAAAGGCCAGCGCGGCGCTCGCATGCTGCCGACGCGATCGGCCTCTCCAAGGCCTCGGCGCAGGCTTTGCACCGGTTTCGCCACCGCTCGAGGCACGAGGCGACAAAGACGCTCGCGCCGGGCCTCATATTCTGGGATTTTGCCACGGGCGGCGAGCGCCCTGGTTTCAGGCCGGCAGGAACCGGCATTCTTGAAGAGTGAAGCGTAGCGTCATGTTCACGATCGACACGGCTGGAGCCGAGCCGGGTGGAGAGCGGGAGAGGCAGACGGACCGCCACGCGTCCGGCGCTGCGCCGATGGTGGATGCTGCACCGGCCCTGGGCGCGCCCGAGGCGAGGCCGCCTTCGCCGGGTGCGGTGCTGTTGCGCCGCAAGGGCCTGATCCTGCTCTCTGTCGTCGTCGGGGCGACGCTCGCCTGGCTGGCAAGTGAGGTCCTGCAACCGCACCACGTTGCGACCGCGCGGGTGCTGGTTGATCCGCGCGACCTGCAGGCTTCCCAGAACGGGACATCGACCGAGACCGGCGCCGCCGGGACGACCGCCCTGGCTGGCTACCTGGAAAGCCCGGCCGCGATCATCCTCCCCGACAGCATCAGGGCGCGTGTCGTGCGCAGCGAAGGCCTCGACAGGGACCCGGAATTCACGGGCGATCCCGGCCGAACCGGCCTCGCTCGCATCCTGTCCAGGCTCGCGTCCGGCGGCGGGGATCCACCACGCGAAAGCGCAAGCGAGGCGCTCGCTTCGCTCAACCGGGCGGTCGCCGTCCGGCAAGGCGATCGCGGCCTTTCGATCGAGATCAGCGTGACTGCGCGCGACGCCGCGAAGGCAGCGCGAATCGCCGATGCGCTGGCAAACGCCTATCGCGATGACCGGGCTGCCCTTCGCAGCAGTGCAGCCGAACGCGCTGCGGAGACGCTTGCCGGCCGCCTCGCAGAGGCGCGCGAGCGCCTGCGCCTCGCCGAGCAGAAAGCCCAGAAGCACCGGGAGGCGAACGGCCTCATCGGAAGCGGCAAGTCGGTCGCCGAGGAGCAACTCGCGCTGAACAGGGCCCAGCTCGCGGGGCTGCGCATCCGCCTCGAGGAGGCCCAGTCGAAGTACGAGCAGATATCGGGCACGCGAGCCGCAGCCATCGAGACGGGCCCGATTCCGGAATCCGTCGCCTCCAGCACCATGACGGGGCTGCGCGAACAGCTCGTCTCGGCGATGCGCTACCAGGCCGAGACCAGGACTGCGCTCGGCGCACGCCACCCCGAAGTCGCAGAGGCCCGGGGCGAGGTACGCGAGGCTCGCCGCCAGATCGCAGCAGAATTGGCGCAGCTCACGGCTGCCGCCAAGCTCGACTATGACCGGGCCGTCGCGGCCGAGCAGCTGATCCGGCGTCGCGTCGACCAACTCACGGGCAAGCAACTCGCCATTGGCCGCGCCACGGTTCAGCTGCGCGAGCTCGAGCGCGAGGTCGATGCGGCCCGGGCGCTCTATGACGGGCTCATGCGCCGTGCCGGCGAAACCGGCGACCTCGCGGGCATCGACACCACACAGACGCGGGTTGTCGGCGCGGAAGCGCCCACGCCCGGCACGGCGTCGTTGGGGCCGGCGATCGTCATCCTCGGCGGCATTGCCGGCGGCGGCATCGGTGCGGCCGTCGCGCTCATGCTCGGCTGGTTCGGCACCGGCCGGAGACAGATGACCGGCAATGGCGAGACGGGGCCGGTACCGGAGGGGGACCAGCAGCCAGCACCGATAGCCGTGGCGAGACCGGCTGGGCCGCGCCTCGTGACCATCGAAGGCGGCCAGTCCGAGCCGAGGGCGAAAGCCTCGCTGCCGCGACTGGGCACGCTGCCCATGGTGCGCAACCGCCGCTGGCGCCGCAGCGAGACCGGGCCAACCTCGATCTTCCAGGCCAAGGCGCTCCTCGTCGATGTCATCGACAAGCCCAAGGCGGGTTTTGCCGCCGCGATCCACGCGATCAGGACGGCCGTCGCGCCCGACGGGGGCCCTTCGCCCCGGCGCATCCTGGTGCTGGGATTGCACCGTCAGGCCGGCGCCTCGACGCTGGCGCTCAACCTCGCGCTGGATGCATCCTTGTCGGGACTGCCGGCGCTGCTCGTCGATGCCGCGCCGGGCCCCGGCAGCCTCACTGCCCTATTCGGCCCTGCCGGCACCGGTATCGCCGCGCAGGAAGCTGCACGCATTACGATCCGGGACGAAGGCACCGGGCTGTCCTTCCTGGCGCAGGGTGGGCAGAGCCACGGCGCGAGCGCTCAGCAGGGCGCCAGCGATGCCCTCGCCCGGGCACGGCATTTCGGGCCGATCGTGATCGACGGCGGTGCGCTCGGCAGCGACGGCGCCGTCAGTCGCCTTGCCCACGCTGTCGACGGCATCGTCGATGCGGCCGACGACGTCGTGCTGGTGACCCGCAATGGCGCGATTGCGGCGGCAGATCTCGATCCGGCCATCGCGGCTCTGGGCGACAATGCGGCCAAGATCCGCGGCTACGTCGTCAACGAGGCCTGAACAACCGCCCGTGGCCCCTACTCGGCAGGCGCCGGCTTGGGCTTGCGCGGCCCGATGATCAAGCCGAACAGCGGCCCGGCGCTGAGCATCACCAGCAGCACGCGGATGATGTGATGAGCCGCCACGAAGGCGACCTCGGTGTGCAGCGCCAGCGCGATCAGGCTCATCTCGGCAAGGCCGCCCGGCGAATAGGCCAGGATCAGCGGGATGTGCTCATGAACCGAGACCTTGGCCACGAGCCAGGCAAAGGCGAGCGTCAGCGCGACCAGGATCACCGTCGAGCCCACCGAGAGCACGAGCACGCGCAGGATCACGCGTGGCGTCGTTCCGATGAAGCGGCAGCCGATGGTGACGCCGAGGACGAGCTGGGCTGCGTTGACGATCTCGTAGGGCGGGATCGCCGAACTCAACCCCGTCACATGCACGGCGGCGCTGATCAGCATAGGCCCGAACAGGAACTTGGCCGGAAGCCTGAGCACGCGCCCGACGACGATGCCGACGAGACCGCAGGCGAGCAGGAGCAATTCGGCCGCAAGCGGCGTCTGCGTGATCGAGGGGCCTGAAACCCGGGAGCCCCCGAGCGGCACTCCGCCGATCCACTGCACGATGAAGGGCAGCGTCATCACGACAAGCAGGATGCGGGCGGAATGGATCAGCGCGATGATGCGGGCGTCGCCGCCCTTCTCCTCGCCGACGGAGACCATCTCGACGAGCCCGCCGGGCATGCCGGCGAAGAAGGCCGTGACCGGATCGAACCCGGCGACACGCCGGAAATAGCCGACACAGGCGAAGGCGCAGGCGCACATGAACAGGACCAGCCCCGCGATCGTCGGCAGCCAGTTCGGGATCTGGGCGATGACGTCCGGCTTGAAGCCGGCCCCGAGCATGACACCCAGCACCATGGTCATCGGCGGGCGGATGACCGGCGGCGCGGCGATCGGGAGTCGCAGCAGGGCCGCCACGGTGCACAGCACCATCGAGCCCAGCATCCAGGGCAGGGGCAGGCGCGCCTGCACGAACAGCCAGGCGCCGCAGGCTCCGATGACCATGGCGAAGGCGAAGCGGCGATAGGGGAAGCGCTTGGGCGAGAACGCCGCGAGGCCGCTTTTCAGATCGGGCAGGAGCGTCTTCATACGGCGCCTGCCGTTGCGGGGTTATGCTCCCGCTCTGTGAGGCGGCGTGTCGAGGTCATGTGCGTCTGCGGCTCCCGCGGTCCAGGGCAGGCTCCTCCTAAAGCAGCCGGCATGCGCTGCACAGGGCCGCCTGCGAATGCCGCCCCTGCCGTGACGACGCATCGGCCGCCCGCCCGCACAACCCCGGCATGTGCTGGCGTCGCTGGCGCGCATTGCACGTTTCGTCAATGATTTACGGGCAGGGATGAACGCTGAACCGCGCAGGATAGCGCGGCGCATGGTGGGGCGATGAGCGAAGAGCGACAGACCGGGCGGCTGGGCCGGCCGGATGACGAGGACGCCGCCGGCGAGGTCGCGTTTTCTCCGTCGCAGGCCGAGGATCCGCCGCCTCCGCCGATCGTGCTCACGGCAATTCCGGGCGTCGTCACGCCCTCGCCCCTCGGATGGATCGCGCGGCGACGGCACGGGCTGTCGCGGCGCTGGCTCGCCGCCAGTCCCAATCTGCGCGGGTCGATCTACCTGTTCTCCTCGATGCTGGTCTACACCGTCATGGTGGGCGGCATGAAGCATATCGGTGGATCAATTCCGCTGGTCGAGATCCTGATGATCCGCCAGATCATTATGACGCTGGTCATCGTCGCCATTGCGCGCGCCGCCCTGCCGATGCTGATGCGCACGAAGCGTCTCAAGCTCCAGCTCCTGCGCGGCGGCGTCACGCTGATCTCGATGCTGTGCGGCTTCTCGGCCCTGATTCATATCCCGCTGGCGCAGGCGACCGCGATCGGCTTCAGCCAGGTCTTCTTCGTCACCATCGCCGCCGTGCTCATCCTCAAGGAGCGCGTCGATGCCCGGCGCTGGGTGGCAACCGTGATCGGCTTCTGCGGCGTCATGGTGATGCTCGATCCCACGGCCGACGGGCTTAATATCTATGCGCTGGGCTCGATCGCCGGGGCGTTTTTCGGCGCGCTGATCAATATCAGCGTGCGCATGCTGGCTGCGACCGAGCGCACCGAGACCATCCTGCTGTATCAGGGCGCGGTGCTGATGGTGGTGCTGGCGGTGCCGTGCTGGTGGTTCTGGGTCGAACCCACCGCCAACCAGTGGTTCTGGTTGGTGACGCTCAGCGTGTTCGGCACCGGGGGGCAATGGCTGCTGACCCGGGCCTACCAGGTCGGTGAGGCCTCGGCGCTCGCCCCGCTGGATTTCAGCCGCCTGCTGCTGTCCTGCTTCACCGGCTTCGTCTTCTTCAGCGAGGTCCCGGCCCTGACCACCTGGATCGGCGCCGCGATCGTGATCGGCGCCACGCTCTACACCATCCGCAAGAATGCCCGGCCGCTGCTCGCGCCCGTCCCGCCGGCCTGAGCCGGCACCCGAGCCGTTTGCATCCTGCCGGTCCCGGCGGCTATGAATCAGCGCACGCCCTCAGCCGCGTGCTCCCTTTCGAGCCAGCCGCCGAGGCCAGACCATGCGCATCGAAAACGATCCCAAGCTCGACTTCCGCGACGTCCTGATCCGCCCGAAGCGCTCGACGCTCGGCAGCCGCGCCGAGGTCGACGTGACCCGCAGCTTCCGCCTCGCCCATACCGGCACCGACTGGAGCGGCTTCCCGCTGATCGCGGCGAACATGGATGTCGTCGGCACCATGGCGATGGCCCGCGCGCTGCTGAAGCACGGGGCGATGGTCGCCCTGCACAAGCATTACGAGGCAGACGAACTGATCGCCTTCTTCCGCGAGCCGGGTTCAGCCAACGCCTTCTACTCGCTGGGGACCACCGACAGCGACCATGACAAGCTCAAGGCGGTCCACGCCCAGTCGCCGATCACGAAGATCTGCCTCGACGTCGCCAATGGCTACACGGAAAAGTTCGTCGATACCGTCAAGGCGACACGCGCCGCCTTTCCCGATGCCGCGATCATGGCCGGCAATGTCGTGACCGGCGACATGACGGAGGCGCTGATCCTGGCGGGCGCCGACATCGTCAAGGTCGGGATCGGCCCGGGCTCTGTCTGTACCACGCGCAAAATGACCGGCGTCGGCTATCCGCAGCTCTCGGCGATCATCGAATGCGCCGATGCAGCCCATGGCCTGAAAGGCCTGGTCTGCGGGGACGGCGGCTGCACCGTGCCCGGCGACCTCGCCAAGGCCTATGGCGCTGGCTCGGATTTCGTGATGCTGGGCGGCATGCTGGCCGGCCATGACGAATGCGAGGGCGACATCCGCTACGAGGAGCGCGACGGCGAGCAGGTCGCGGTCGGCATGACGTTCTACGGCATGTCCTCGGACACGGCGATGAAGCGCTATTCGGACGGCGTCGCCAAATACCGCGCCTCCGAGGGCAAGACCGTCGAGGTACCCTATCGCGGCCCGGTCGAGGGCTCGCTGCTGGAGCTGATGGGCGGGGTCCGTTCGGCGATGACCTATATCGGCGCGATCCGGCTCAAGGAGATGGCCAAGCGCACGACCTTCATCATGGTCGGGAGCCAGCTCAACACAGTATTCGGCAGCTGAAATCTCGTCCGAAGGGCTGGCTACCGTTGCGAGATGGTCTGTAGCATAGTCGCCTCTGCAACGCAGAAAGCCGCCAGAGGCTTCGGGGAGACGGACGATCATGAAGACCACACTACTCGCAGCCACCTTGCTTGCCGGCAGCGTCACGCTGGCCGGCGCGCAGCAACTGGCGCCCAGCCCGACGCTCGATGCGGTCAAGGCCCGCGGCAACCTCGAATGCGGCGTCCATCTCGGCCTGCCCGGCTTCTCCTTCGCCAATGACAAGGGCGAATGGACCGGCCTCGACGTCGACTACTGCAAGGCGCTGGCCGCCGCCGTGCTCGGTGACGCCAAGAAGGTGAAATATACGCCGACATCGGTGCAGCAGCGCTGGCCGATCCTGCAGTCGGGCCAGGTCGACGTGCTGGCGCGCAACTCGACGATCACCTTCTCGCGCAATGCGTCGCTCGGCCTCAACTTCCAGGGCATCAACTTCTACGAGGGCCAGACCTTCATCGTGCGCAAATCGGCCAATGCCAAGACGGCGGCCGACCTCGACGGCGCCTCGGTCTGCGTCGCCGCCGGCTCGACCGAGGAGAAGAATGCCGCCGACTGGTTCCGCGAGCGCAACCTCAAGGTCACGATCACCAACTTCCAGAAGAACGACGACGCCATCGCCGCCTATGATGCCGGCCGTTGCGATGCCTATACCGCCGGCGTCGGCGCGCTGGCCGGCCAGCGCGTCAAGCTCAAGGCACCCGACGACCACGTCATCCTGACCCAGCCGATCTCGAACGATCCGCAGGGCCCCGTCACCCGCTGGGGCGACGAGCGCTGGCAGTTGATCGTGCGCTGGGTGCTGAACGGGACGATCGCGGCCGAGATGCTCGGCGTCACCTCCGCGAATGTCGACGACATGAAGGCCAATTCGAAGAACTCGGAGGTTCGCCGCCTGCTCGGAGCCGAGGGCGATTTCGGCGCGATGATGGGCCTGCCCAATGACTGGATGTACAATGTCATCAAGCAGGTCGGAAATTACGGCGAGAGCTTTGAGCGCACCGTCGGCATGGGCTCGACCCTGAAGATGGAACGCGGCCAGAACCAGCTCTGGACCAAGGGTGGCCTGCTCTTCACCCCGCCGTTCCAGTGAGAGCTGGTTGAGGCTCGTCATGGTCGGGCTTGACCCGACCATCTCGGAAACCAGCCCAGCGTTACGAGATTCCCGGGTCAAGCCCGGGAATGACGTCCGCGAACCTCGATCGAGGTGCTCGTGAGCAGTTTATTTTCATTCATCAACGACAAGCGCGTCCGCGACTGGATCTACCAGATCGCGGTCGTGGTCGGGCTTGTGGCGCTGACGATCTTCTTCGTGCGCAACGCCTCGGAGAACATGGTCAAGGCCGGCATCGCCTCGGGCTTCGACTTCCTGTGGCGAACCTCGGGCGTCGAGGTGCCTTTCGTGCTGACGAACTACACCCAGGCGTCGAGCATCATGAGCCTGTTCTGGGTCGGCGTCGCCAACACCATGCTGGTGACGGTGATCGCATTGGTGCTCTCGACCCTGCTCGGCTTCGTCATCGGCGTGGCGCGGCTGTCCTCGCACTGGCTGATCTCGACGCTGGCCGGCGCCTATATCGAATTCGTCCGCAACATCCCGCTGCTGTTCTTCGTGCTTTTCTGGTATTTCGGCGTGATCGCCGCCCTGCCGGCACCGCGCAACAGCGTGAACCTGTTCGGGATCGCCTTCCTCAACAATCGCGGCCTGACCATCCCGCTGCCGGACGCGCCGTCCAATTTCCGGATTGCGGCGATCGCGATCCTGCTCGCCTGGATCGCGCAATGGCTGGTGTCGCGTTGGGCGCGGCGCCGCAAGGAGGCGACCGGGCAGGATACGCCGGTGCTGCTGATCGGGCTCGTGCTGGCGGTGCTGGTGCCGATCCTGGCCGTGACCTGGGCGAGCCTGGCGACGCGCTGGGACATCCCCATACTACGCGGCTTCAACTATCGCGGTGGCTTCGTCGTGATCCCGGAATTCGTGGCGCTGCTGGCCGCGCTGGTGGCCTATACCGCCGGCTTCATCGCCGAGATCGTGCGCGGCGGCATCCAGGCGGTGCCGCATGGCCAGATCGAGGCGGCCTCGGCGCTGGGCCTGAGGCCCGGCCGGATCCTCAGGCTGGTGACGATTCCGCAGGCGCTGCGGGTGATGATCCCGCCTTTGACCAACCAGTATCTCAACGTGCTCAAGAACTCGTCCTTCGGCGCCGCAATCGCCTATCCCGACGTGGTCAGCCTGTTCATGGGCTCCGCCCTGAACAACACCGGCCAGGCGATCGAGATCATCGCGATGACGCTCGCCGTCTATCTCGTGATCGGGCTCGCGGTCTCGGCCTTCATGAACTGGTACAATGCCAGGATCGCGCTGGTGACGCGATGAGCCCTGCCCTGTCCCTACCGCTCTGGCGCCAGCGCCTCTTCGCCACGCCGCTGGCGGGCATTGTCACCATAGTTCTCGCGCTGGCCATCGCCTGGGTCGCGATCCCGATCATCCGCTGGGCGCTGATCGACGCCAACTGGGTCGGCACCTCGCGCGCCGACTGCACGGCCGGCGGGGCCTGCTGGGTCTTCATCCGCGCCCGTTTCGGCCAGTTCATGTACGGGCTCTACCCCGCAGACCAGCGCTGGCGCGTCGACCTGACTGGGGCGATCTTCGTGCTGTCGGTGGCCGCGATCATCGTCGCGCCGCGGCGTATGAAGCTGAAGCTCGGGATCGCAGCGCTGCTCGTGCTGCCGCCGCTGGGCATCTGGCTGCTGGCGGGTGGCTTCGGATTGCGGCCCGTCGAGACCCGCGAATGGGGCGGGTTGATGCTGACCCTGTTCATCTCGGTCTATTCCGCGCTGATCGCGATCCCGCTCGGCATCATCTTCGCGCTCGGGCGACAGTCGGAGCTGCGCGTGATCCGGCTGATCAGCGTGCTCTTCATCGAGTTCTGGCGCGGCGTGCCGATCATCGCCGTGATTTTCCTGGCCTCGCTGCTGCTGCCCCTGATCCTGCCCGGCGGCATCGGCATCGACCGGCTGGCGCGCGCGGTCGTCGGGCTCGGCTTCGTCATCGCCGCCTATATGGCGGAGGCCGTGCGCGGCGGACTGCAGGCGCTGCCGAAGGGCCAGCGCGAGGCGGCGACCGCGCTCGGATTGACCTATTGGAAGGCGACGGGGCTGATCATCCTGCCGCAGGCGTTGCGGATCTCGCTGCCGGCGATGACCAACGAATTCATCGCGCTGATCAAGAACACGACGCTGGTGCTGGTGGTCTCGATCCTCGACCTGCTGGGCATCGCGCAGGCTTCGCTCGCCGACCCCGCCTGGGTCGGCATGAACATGGAGGCCTATGTCTTCTCGGGCTCGATCTACTGGCTGATCTGCTTTGCGCTTTCGCGCTGGAGCCGTAGCCTGGAGACACGCCAGCGGCTGTAGCGATGCCGGAACCGGATGCCATTGGGCGTTTCAAACAAAAAAGCCGGCCATGAGGCCGGCTTTTTCATGAGATCGTCGATCCGCTCAGACGCGGGCGACCTTGCCGCGGTCGCGGCGACGGTCGGCGGCGGGCTGGTAGGCGATGCGCGCGTGGTAGGTACAGTAAGGCATGCCGGTCTGCGAACGGCCGCCGCAGAAGCGGAATTCGGGGGTCGTCGGATCGCCCATCGGCCAGCGGCACATATATTCGCGCAGGTCCATGATCGAGACGCGCTCGGAGAACGGCACCACCACGTCCTCGGACGGGGCCGGCTCCTGCTGCACCTCGGTCTCGGCCTCGGCCGTGAACTGCGGCGCGAGCGCATTGGCGCCGCGGGTCATGCCGGCAGCGGGGGCCGTCATCGGATGGCTGGGCGTACGGGTCGGGGCCTTGCGCGGCGTGGCTGCGCGCGGCGTGGCGCCGGCTGCGGCGGGGCTCTTGGCGCGACCAGAAAGGCCCAGGCGGTGCACCTTTCCGATCACGGCATTGCGCGTAACGCTACCGAGTTCGCCAGCGATCTGGCTGGCGCTCAGGCCGTCGGCCCAGAGCTTCTTGAGAAGCTCGACGCGCTCTTCGGTCCATGCTCCGGCTTCGTTCATCGGCTTCACCTGTTATCTCCGCCCGGCCCCTCGCGGGACCGGACTAGGGGCGGATCATGGCGGAATCCAAGACCGGCAGCGCCCGTTGCCAAACGGAAGCTGTTACACCCGGAACTGTCGGTACAGGGGACGCCGCACGAGATGTCGTATCTGACTGACAAGACCATACAAGATGGCTGGACTCGGCCACAAGAGTCAGCGAATCATAAATCGGCTTTTCCCCAGACGATCCACAAGAGACACGTCAAGTGAATCCTTTCGGCAACGCTGCCCCTGGGGTAGCGGAATCGGAAGCATGGAATTGACAGCGCCGGGCGCGCTTTGCATAGTTGTCAGTGTGAAGCCGCCCCGCCCGGGCGGCACTTATGTTTTTGACGGGTCAGGACCTCATTGATGCGGATGACGTCGCGACGAGAGACCGGGATCTGGCTGCGACGATAACGCCGCCATCGGGCTGTCTTGCGCGCGCAGGCGAGGGCCGCGCCTCACATCTCGACCGTCGTTTCACCTGCAGCACCCGCTCCGTCTCATCCGTCCCCCGCGAGGACCGCCCATGACCGTTTCCACGACCACCGCCGCCGCCCCGTCCGTCCTGTTGGCGACCTACGCCCGCGCTCCCATCGCGTTCGAGCGTGGCGAAGGCGCCTGGGCGATCACCACCGACGGCCAGCGTTTCCTCGACTTCGGCGCCGGCATCGCCGTCAATTCGCTCGGCCATGCCCATCCGCACCTGGTCAAGGCGCTGACCGAGCAGGCCGGCAAGATCTGGCACACCTCGAACCTCTACACGATGCCCGAGGGCGAGAGGCTGGCGCGCCGGCTCTGCGAGGCAACCTTCGCCGAGCGGGTGTTCTTCACCAATTCGGGCGCCGAGGCGAATGAGTGCGCCATCAAGATGGCGCGCAAGTACCACGCCGCGAAAGGCCATCCCGAGCGCTTCCGCGTCATCACCTTCGAGGGCGCATTCCATGGCCGCACGCTTGCGACGATCGCCGCCGGCGGACAGCAGAAGTACATCGACGGCTTCGGCCCCAAGGTCGACGGCTTCGACCAGGTCGCCTTCGACGACGAGGCTGCGCTGAAGGCGGCGATCACGTCCGAGACCGCTGCCCTTATGATCGAGCCGATCCAGGGCGAAGGCGGCCTGCGCTCGGCCCCGGCCCGCTTCCTCAAGCTGCTGCGCGAGCTTTGCGACCAGCACGGCCTGATGCTGATCTTCGACGAGATCCAGACCGGCGTCGGCCGCAGCGGCAAATTCTTCTCCTATGAGCTCTCGGGCGTGGCTCCCGATATCATGTCGATCGCCAAGGGCATCGGCGGCGGCTTCCCGATGGGCGCCTGCCTCGCCACCGAAGAGGCGGCCTCCGGCATGACTCTGGGCACCCATGGCACTACCTTCGGCGGCAATCCGCTCGCCATGGCGGTCGGCAACGCCGTGCTCGACGTGATCCTGGCGCCGGGCTTCATCGACCAGGTTTCGCAGACATCGATCCGGCTGCGTCAGTCGCTGGCCCAGCTTAAGGACCAACACCCGGACGTCATCGCCGAGATCCGCGGCGAGGGCCTGATGCTCGGGCTGAAGCTGCATACACTGAACACCGATTTCGTCGCGGCAGCACGCGATGCCGGCCTGCTCGTGGTCGGCGCCGGCGACAATGTCGTGCGCCTGCTGCCGCCGCTGATCATCACCGACGCTGAGGTCGGCGAAGCCGTGTCGCGGCTCGACCGTGCTGCAAGCGCGATCGAAGCGACGCTGAAGCGCCCGGCTGCCGAGTAACCCAGACTCTTTTCTTGTCTCCGACGTGAAGGAAGCGCCCGTGACGCGCCATTTCCTCGATCTTTCCGACTTCTCCGCCACGGAGCTGCGCGCCATCCTGCGCGCCGGCGAAGAGATCAAGACGCGACGCCGCACGCCCGATGCCGCCGGAGACCGCCTGCTCGAGGGCAAGGTCGTCGCCATGGTGTTCGAGCAGCCCAGCCTGCGCACGCGCGTCTCGTTCGACGTCGGAATCCGCGAACTCGGCGGCTCGCCGATGATGGTCACCGGCCGCGAAATCGAACTCGGCGAGCGCGAGACCATCGCCGACACGGCGCGCGTGCTGTCGCGCTATGTCGACGCGATCATGATCCGCATGCTCGACCATGATGCCGTAGTCGAGATGGCGAAATATGCCAGCGTGCCCGTCATCAACGGCCTGACCAAGCGCCAGCATCCCTGCCAGGTGATGGCCGACGTCATGACCTTCGAGGAGCGCAAGGGGCCCATCAAGGGCAAGCGCATCGCCTGGACCGGCGACACCAACAACGTGCTGACCTCCTGGGTCCATGCCGCCGGCCGGCTCGATTTCGAGCTCGCCATCGCAACGCCCGGGGAGCTGGCGCCCCCGCCGGCCCTGATCGACTGGGCACGCAAGCAGGGCGCGAAGCTGACACTGACGAGCAGCCCCGAGGCCGCGGTCGAGGGCGCAGATTGCGTCATCACCGATTGCTGGGTCTCGATGGGCGACGAGGAAGGCACGCGGCACAACCTGCTGCGCCCCTATCAAGTGGACGAGCGCCTGCTCGGCCGGGCAGAGAAGGACGCCATCTTCATGCACTGCCTGCCTGCCAGCCGTGGCGAGGAGGTCACCGACGGCGTGATGGACGGGCCGCAATCGGCCGTGTTCGACGAGGCCGAGAACCGCCTCCACGCGCAGAAGGGCATCCTGGCCTGGTGCTTCGGCGGAGTCTCGGCCTGATGGCCGGCGACGACATCGTGGCGGGCGCCGCCGCGCTCGACGACCGGGTCGTGCCGTTCACGGTGCCCGAGCTCGACATTCGCGGGCGCGTCGTGCGCCTGGGCACCTCGATCGACACGATCCTGGCGCGCCACAACTATCCCGAGCCAGTCTCGCGCGTGCTCGGCGAAGCGGCGGCGCTGACCGTATTGCTCGGCACCGCGCTGAAATTCGAGGGTCGCTTCCAGCTCCAGACCAAGAGCGACGGGGCGATCCCGATGATGGTCGTCGACTTCAACGCGCCCGACAATTTTCGAGCCGTCGCACATATCGACGATGACAAGCTCGCACAGGCGATCGCTGACGGCGCTTTGAGCACGGGCGACCTGCTCGGCGAGGGTCATCTCGCCATGACGGTCGACCAGGGCTCCCAGACGACGCGCTACCAGGGCGTGGTGGCGCTGACCCGGCAGAGCCTCGAAGAGGCGGCGCACCAGTATTTTCGCCAGTCCGAGCAGATTCCGAGCCGGATCCGCCTCGGTGTCGGCTCGATCGTCACCGCTGGCGGCGGCCGGCAATGGCGTGCCGGCGGGCTTCTGGTGCAGTTCATGCCGCATTCGGTGGATCGCCTGCGGGCAGCCGACATCCATCCCGGCGATGCGCCCGAAGGCCACGAGATCCTGGCGAGCGACCACCCCGACGGCATTGGCGACGATGCCTGGGCCGAGGCGCGCTCCCTGGTCGAGACGGTCGAGGATCACGAACTGCTCGACCCGATGCTGGAAAGCGAGCGGCTGCTCTATCGCCTGTTCCACGAGCGCGGGGCACGTGTCTTCGAGGCGACTCTGGTGCATGAGGCCTGCCGCTGCTCGCGCGAACGCGTGCTGGGCATGCTGCGCGGCTTCTCGGCCGAGGATCGCAAGGCGATGGTCGCCGATGACGGTACGCTCGGCGTGACCTGCGAGTTCTGCTCGCGCCGCTACACCTTTGCGGCGAGCGAAGTCGAAGAGGGCCTGGCCGCCGAATAGCCGGCCTCGCCTCAGGCCGGCCGTGCCGGCGCCTTGATGAAATCGATGAAGGCCCGGAGCGGAGCCGGCACCAGCCGGCGCCCGGGATAGTACAGGAACGGCCCGGGAAAGCTCTGCCACCAGGGCTCGAGCACGGGCTCCAGCCTGCCGCTGTCAAACCAGGGCTGCAACCAGCCTTCGAACAGGCAGACGATGCCGAGACCGGCGACAGCCGCATCGACAGCCAGGTCCGCCGCGCCGCCCAGATTGACGATCAGCGGGCCCGTCGGATCGACACGCACGATTTCGCCGTCGCGCTCGAACTCCCAGGGCGGCATCGCGCCGCTGGCAAAGCGCCCGCGCAGGCAGGCATGGCGCAGCAGCTCGCGCGGATGCTCGGGCCTTCCTTGCCGGTCGAGATAAGCGGGTGAGGCTGCCGCCGCGAAACGCTGGATGCGCGGCCCGATCGGCACCGCGATCATGTCCTGCTCGAGCCGCTCGTCATAGCGGATCCCGGCATCGCAGCCGGCCGCGAGCACGTCCACAAAGTTCTCCTCGGCGGTGATCTCGAGCCGGATATCGGGATAGGCGGCGAGAAACCGCGGGACGATGTCGGGCAACACGAGACGCGCCGCGCTGACCGGCACGTTCAGCCGCAGCAGGCCAGCCGGCCTGTCGCGAAAGCGGTTGACGACGTCCATCGCCGCCTCGACCTCGTTGAGGGCCGGGCCGAGCCGTTCGAGCAGCCCTGCTCCGGCTTCGGTCGAGACGACGCTGCGTGTCGTGCGGTTGAGCAACCGGACGCCGAGCTGGCTCTCGAGCCGGCGGATCGCCTCGCTCAACCCCGACGCACTGCCGCCGCTTGCGCGCGCCCCTTCCCTGAAACCGCCAGCCCTCGCGACGACGACAAAAGCGGTGAGATCGCTGAGATCGGTTTTCATTGTTCGCAATTCCGCACAACCCGTACCGATTGTATGGAATTATCATGAACTGCGGCAATCGCTATCTGGGCGTCATCGCAAGAGGAGACTGACCATGTCCAGCATCGCCCAGTCCGCACCATTCAGGCTCGGCAGCCTCACCGTGAAGCGCATGGGCTACGGCGCCATGCAACTCGCAGGGCCCGGTGTCTTCGGCCCGCCGCGCGATCACGACGCCGCTCTCGCGGTGCTGCGCGAGGCTGTGGCGCTCGGGGTCAACCATATCGACACCAGCGATTTCTACGGACCCCATGTCACCAACCGGCTGATCCGCGAGGCGCTGTCGCCCTATCGCGACGATCTCGTCATCATCACCAAGATCGGCGCGCGCCGCGGAGAGGACGGCTCCTGGCTTCCGGCCTTCTCCCCCCATAACTTGACGCAGGCCGTCCATGACAACCTGCGCAATCTCGGGCTCGATCGTCTCGACGTGGTCAACCTGCGGATCATGTTCGATACGCACGGCCCGGCCGAGGGCTCGATCGAGGCGCCGCTGACAGCTTTAGCCGAACTCCAGCGCCAGGGGCTCGTGCGCCATATCGGCCTGAGCAACGTGACCGCCACGCAGATCGCGCAAGGACGCGGAATCGCGGAGATCGTCTGCGTGCAGAACCAGTACAACCTGGCCAATCGCGGCGACGACGAAATGATCGACGATCTCGCCCGCGATGGCATCGCCTATGTGCCGTTCTTCCCGCTCGGCGGCTTCAACCCGCTGCAATCCTCGACATTGTCGGAGGTCGCGGCCGGTCTCGGCGCAACGCCGATGCAGGTCGCGCTGGCCTGGCTGCTGCGGCGTTCGCGCAACATCCTGCTGATCCCCGGCACGTCATCGGTCGGGCATCTCAGGGAGAACCTGGCAGCCGCCACGCTGGGGCTGCCCGACGAGGCGCTTGCCGCGCTGGAGACGGTCGCCGGGAAGGCCTAGACTCCTCCGTCAGTCTCGGGCGGAGCGAAGCGCAGGCCCGAGAATCTCCTTGCTGAAGATGTTCGGGTCACGCCCGAGCATCACCTGCTGCGACGGCCTATGTCCGGCACTCATCCATCAGCTTGCGCATGAAGGCTTCGCCGGCGGCGAACTGCTCCAGCGTGATGTATTCATCGGGCTGATGCGCCTGGTCGATCGAACCGGGGCCGCAGACGATCGTCGGCAGGCCCGCCCGCTGGAAATGGCCGGCTTCGGTGGCGTAGGCGACCGCGATCGTGCGGTTGCGGCCGGCGAGCCGCATGACCAGCGTCTCGGCCTCGGAACCCGGATCGGGCGCCAGGCCCGGAACGTCGGAACTCATCACCGTCTCGATTGCGGAAGAGGGCGCGGTCTTGCGCATCCTGGCCAGAACCCCATCGGCCCGCGCGGCGAAACGGGTCGGCACCGCCTCGGGATCGGAACCGGGCAAGGTGCGCACCTCCCAGGACAGGTCGCAGCGGTCGGCGAGAATGTTGCGGGCGATGCCGCCATGGAACTTGCCGACATGCACGGTGTCGTAGGGCGGGTCGAAGCGGCCGCTGGGGTCGAGCTGTTCCTCGCGCTCATCGGCGATCCCGACCAACTCGGCCGCCAGCCTGATGCCGGCATGGACGGCGCTGGCGCCGAGATGTGGCTTGGAGGAATGGGCGGCAAAGCCGGTGATCGCGGTGAAGAAGGTCCGGATGCCCTTATGGGCGTCGGCAAGCTCGAGCGAGGTCGGCTCGCCGACGATGACCGCGCGCGGACGCGGCAGCGACTTGCCCATCTGCGCGATGCCGTCGACCACGCCGAGACAGGTGACCTCTTCGTCATAGGAGAAGAACAGGTGGATAGGCGTCTTCAGATCGGCCGCCAGGAAGTCAGGCACCAGGGCGAGCGCCAGCGCGATAAAACCCTTCATGTCGACGGCGCCGCGGCCATAGGCCCTGCCATCCTCGATATGCAGCTTGAAGGGATCGCGGCTCCAGGCCTGGCCCTCGACCGGCACGACATCGGTGTGGCCAGAGAGCAGGACGCCGCCGCGATCCTGCGGCCCGATGGTGGCAAACAGGGCCGCCTTGTCGCCCGCGGCGTTGGGGAAACGGGTCGAGGCCACGCCCCAGCCGGCGAGATAGGCCTCGACGAAAGTGATCAGCTCGAGATTGGATTTGTGGCTGACCGTGTCGAAGGCGACGAGGCGAGCGAGCATGTCGAGCGGCGCGATGCGCTCGCCGACGGCGGCGGGAGAGGCGGTCAATGCAGGACTTTCTTTACATAGGGGGAATCGAGCGGGAACAACGGCACCGCGACATCGAAGATCACGCCATCCTCGCCGAGCATGGCGAAGAAACCGCGCATCGAGCCGTCGGGCGTCATCAGCGGGCAGCCGGAGGTGTAGTTAAAGGCCTCGCCCGGGCGCAGGACCGGCTGCTGGCCGACAACGCCATCGCCACGCACCTCATGGATTTCGCCGCGGCCATCGGTGATGATCCAGTGCCGTGTCATCAGTTGGACGGTCTGTGCGGACAGGTTCACGATCTCGATGCCGTAGGCCCAGAAATAGCGGCCCTGCGCATGCGAGGACTCGCTTTCCATGAACTTCGGCGCGGCCGTCACGCGCACGCCATGGGTCTCCGCCTGATACATCTGAGGCTCCGGTCGCTCCAGCCACCCAGCAGGCCTCGTGATAGCCGACAGGCGACGCGTCTGTTATGAGCCGCCAGCGCGGGGCGTCAATCCTGGATATGCCGAGGCCGCTCGAAGCCCCGGATGCTCCTGGCAGGCTAGTCCCGCGTGCGTGCCTTGCCCTATGCTGGCGACAGCCTGAGCTGCATGCCGTCCACGGTTTCACTCTGCGCGTCCAGTTCGACAACAGGTTTCAATCCGCATGCTGCCCATCCAGCCAGGCATCCAGCCCGACAGCCGCATCCGCGCCTTCATCGAGGAGGGCGTGCTCAAGCTCGCGCAGCCAGCCGCTCCCGGCCAGATCCAGCCCGCCAGCCTCGATCTGCGCCTGGGCAACAGGGCCTGGCGCGTCCGCGCCAGCTTCCTGCCCGGCCCCGAGCGCCTGGTGCAGACGCGGCTCGACGCACTCGCCCTGCACGAGATCGACCTCACGCGCGGCGCCGTGCTCGAGACCGGCTGCGTCTATGTCGCTGAGCTGATGGAGGGGCTCGCCCTGCCGCAGGGACTGCGCGCGGCCGCCAACCCGAAAAGCTCGACCGGGCGGCTCGACGTCTTCACCCGCGTCATCACGGACCGCGCCCGCGAATTCGACCTCGTCGAGGCCGGCTATGAAGGCCCGCTCTTCATCGAAATCTCGCCGCGCACCTTTCCGGTGCTGGTCCGCTCGGGCTCGCGCCTGTCGCAGATACGCTTCCGCGCCGGCGAGACCCGGCTGGACGACAAGGCGCTGGAGGCCCTGCACCAGCGCGAGACGCTTGTCGGCGCCGCCGAGCCCTCCTTCCAGAGCGGCGTCGCGGTCAGCGTCGATCTCTCCGGCTTCAACGGGCTTATCGGTTATCGCGGCAAGCACCACACCGCGCTGATCGATGTCGACCGCGTCGGAGCCTACAAGGCCTCCGAGTTCTGGGAGCCGATCCCGGCCGACGGCTCGCGCTCGCTGATCCTCGATCCCGACCAGTTCTACATCCTGGCCTCCAAGGAAGCCGTGCATGTGCCGCCCGACTTTGCCGCCGAAATGACGCCCTTCGACGCGCTGGTCGGCGAGTTCCGCGTGCATTACGCCGGCTTCTTCGACCCCGGCTTCGGCCATAGCGGTGCCGGCGGCCAGGGCGCACGCGCGGTGCTCGAGGTCCGCTCGCGCGACGTGCCCTTCATCATCGAGGACGGCCAGATCGTCGGACGGCTGGTCTACGAGACCATGGCAGCCCGCCCCGAGGCGCTTTACGGCGCGGGCCTGAAATCCAACTACCAGGGCCAGGCCCTGAAACTTTCGAAGCACTTCTGCGATTGAGCGCGGCAGGCGCCGGCGCCCGCGCTTTTCCCGGATGACACCTGCTGCCGAAGCAGCTATGAACGCGGTGTCTCCGGGCGCGGCAAGCCGCACGGCCCATTGAGATCGCGGGCGTAGTTCAGTGGTAGAACGTCAGCTTCCCAAGCTGAATGTCGTCGGTTCGATCCCGATCGCCCGCTCCAGAAACCTTTTGGAATCCAGCTCGTTAGACGGCCGACTGGTGAAGTCGCGTTCCCCAACGCGTTCCCTACGCCTGATCAGGCTTCGTTCTCAGCTTTGCGATAGGCGCTGCGCTGCCTCGCGACCGCGCGGCTCTTTCCAATTGCGCCGCGCGGGAGCATCGACGCGCAAAGCCTGACGCTGGAGGAGGACCTTCTCGCCAGCCTCGATGTCGATGACCTGCGTCCGCCGTCTCGGCTGACCGTTTCGGCTTCACGCCGAAGGACAACTTCGCGCTGCTCAAGGATCACCGCCAGCCGATCGAGGCTGGCGCCGGCCGTCAGGGCTCGCTGTTCGGCGGCCAAGGCAGAGGCAGGCCCGGCAACGGTGCCGAGGCGCCCCCCGCTGTGGGGCCATGGACGGTTTCGATTCGCTGCCGCCCGGGTCGCTGCCGAACTGATGGAAACGCAAACGAGCGCCGAGGCGCTTCGGCCCACCGGAGCGCTCTGGCCGCTGCGGAAATGGCTCGCCGCGCATCAGGCCGACCTGTCCTATGGCTGGGCCCTGCCGGCATGGCGTTGCGTGGCAGCCCAGAAGGGCGCGTGGTTCGACGCTGCGAAAGCCGAGCGGGTGGTCGAGAACTGGCCACGTTGGTTCAAGCTGACGTCGGACCGCTTCGCCGGTGTGCCGTTCCGCCTGTTCGATTGGCAGGCGGTCACGGTGCGCCTCTATGTCGGGTGGCAGCGCCCGGCCGAGCACGTCGATCCGCATCCGGGCCAGCCGTGCATCTATCACGTCCGCGTTTTCTCGCGTCTGCTGCTGTGGGTGCCGCGCAAGAACGGGAAGAACGAACTCCTGGCGGCGCTGGCTCTGCTGTTCTTTGTCTACGAGCGCCTCGTCGGCTCGGAGGGCTATTGCTTCGCCCGTAACGAGGAGCAGGCCAAGATTCCGTTCGGGCGCATGAAGGCGATGCTGCTGCACGACAGGGCCTTGACCGGCAGCGCCACGCCGCGCGTCACGATGACGACTGAGGGCATCTTCGTTGCCGAGACGTAAAGCCTGTCCCAGCTGCTCTCCGGCAAGGCCGAGGGCAGGCACGGGCGCATGCCGCAGATCATCCTCGCGACGAGATGCACGAATGGGAGACGCGAGACCTCGAGGACAACCTGCGCCAGGGCACAGGCTCAGGACTGCAGCCGGTCAAGCTCTACGCCTCGACCGCCGGGCTGAAATCCAAAGTGGTCGGCTTCGGCCTCTGGGAGGAAACGTTCGGCATTCTCGACGGCACTGTCGATGATGGCTCGACACTCGCTGTCGTCTTCGCCGCCGATCCTGGGGCGGCGCGGCGACCACGGAAAACGGCTTCGACACGGCGGCCGGCTCGGAATGGGCACACACAAGGAGGCGGCCCGGCCGTGGTTCTACGCGACCCGGCGGCGCAACAAGAAGCAGATCCACGCCGGCCTCGAACACGAAATCAAGAAGGCGGTTCGCAAATCCAATGGCTGATCCGTCGCTCGCACCGATAGAGAAGAGACCAACGATGTCACGGTGCCCGATTGCGACGATCCGGACGCTGCCGCACGGCAGTCCACGGACGTGCTCTTGCTGGCCTGGTCGATGGAGTTCGAAGGCATCTACGCCAAGGAATCCTCCGACCCGATTTAAGGCCTCGTCTCATCCGGCCAGGCGGCGAGCCTGCGTGTGCGATTGGTCGGCGCGGGCAGCGGTTCGGGCACGCCTGACCTGCAGTTTGCAGGGAAGGCCCATTTCGGCCAGGAGCTCAGCGGCGAGCGCGGCTCGAAATGGCAGAACACCTCGCCCGCCACTGGCGATGGCGAACTGCGGCGCACCAAGGTCGCGGCGCTGACATGAGCCTCTGCCGCGTGGATCTGGCTTAGGCGGACGGGACATACCAGTTCTGCCTCAAGCTGGCGCAGCTCGATGAACTGTAGATGCATTGCGATGCCAGCCCCATGGTCATCGCCGATCGGCTTCAGCACGGTCGCTGGAAGACGCAGGACGTCTAACAGACCCTGCGTCTTGCCTTGATCGGGGGCGGCATGCCGCCGGTCGATGCTCTGCGCCTTGTCACGCTCGACGGGCCGCCGGCGCAAACCCGCTGCGGAAAGCGTCCTGCCCGCTCTGGCGGTCATCAACGCGGTGCTGTTCGGAAAACTGGGTGAACCGGTAGGAAAATCGCGAGCGCGGGGGACAAGAGCGGCCCACCGCGCCTCAACGGAAAGCTCGACTTCCGAGACTTTTTGCGGGTTCGGCGTCGTGATGGGTCTCGTCCGCGCAGTTCGTCAGCAAGTTGATGTCGGCGCAGAAGCGGTCGCTCTGATGGCTTATTTCTCACCCGGAGCACGGCGCACGTCGCCAGGCGCACGGTCAAGCTCGCGCTCTCGGCGCATTTCGATTTCCTAGGCGATGCTCCCCGCTACTGGATGGGGTTCGGTCCGCTGAGGACGCTCGACGGCTTTACCTGGCAGGGCACGGCTGGCGTCGGCTCCGTGTCCGGCCTGAACATCCCGATCGGCACGACGGCGCAGTAGATCAGCCTCACATTGTCGGGCGTCGATCCGCGCATCATCACCTTGGCGCGCCGACAGTCGGACACGGTCAAGGGCTGGGCCGTGACGGTATTTCTGCAGCTGTTCACTGGTGATTCGTTGCTGTTGGGTAACCCGCTGCATGTTCTGGTCGGGCGACCTCGACGTGATGAGCTACGAGGCGGGTGGTGTTGGCACCTACGTGGTCAAGGTCTCGGCCGAGACCATCTGGGCGGGCTGGCGCCAATCGCCGTTCGGGTTCTTGACCGATGCCGACCAGCAGGTGCGCTTGACCGGCGACCGCGGGCTCGAACTGATGTTGGGCCTGCCCGGCAAAGAAGTGAAGTGGCTGAGCTGAGCCATGACCGAGCCTGTCAAAGGCTCCGCGCTTATCTCGCGGCAGGAGCCCAGCTGCCCTTCGTCTGGGGCGAGAGCGACCGTTGTCCATGGACCGCAGGCTTGGTTCTTGCTGATCGTGCATTGACCCGCTCGCGGCGATCAGGGGCTCCTATAGCAGCCGCTTTGGCTGCGCCCGGCTGCTGCTCGCCCAAGGCGGTCTGCAGGTGCTGGTGGCGCGCTCTATGGCTGCGGCGGGCTTTGCGGGGACTGCCGATCCTGCGCTCGGCGATGTCGGTCTGGTTGAGACTGCGCTCGGCGCGATGGGCGCGGTCCGCTGCGAATCGAATTGGGCAATCAAGGCGCGCGACGGCATCGCCTTTTCTCGAAGCCGTGCCGTTGATGGCCTAGAGGATTTGATGGCTGAAGCGGTCGGCGTCGCGATCTTGTCTGCAGTTGCGATCGAGGCTTCGGCCACTGTTGCCACAGTCGTCCGCAGCATCGTGATCGTTGGGGCCTCGATCGGTGCGCAATATGCGATGAGCGCCATGACGCAGAAGGCGCCCAAGCGAGAGGCGATGCAGGCCGTCCTGAACCAGTCGATGGCAGCGCGTCGCCGGGTCTATGGCCGCACGCTGGCTGGCGGCGTCCGCGCGTTCTGGGAGGCTCACGACGGCGACCTGACGTAGGCCATCCTGTTGGCGTCCGGCCGCATCGGAGGCTTCGTTATCGGCGATGTACCGATCAACACGACGCTGGGCGAGGCCGGTGGTTGTATCGTCGAGTTTCCCTTCACCAGCAATATCTATTTCGAGCCGCATCTGGGCTTTGACAGCCAGCCGCATCGTCGATCCCGCTGTCGCGCTATGCTGATGCCTGGACCTCGGCGCATGCCTGGATGGCGTCGCTGACGTAGCCCCCATTTTTATCCAGCGCTGAGTTCGATTCCGGCGGTTACGGAGCCCGTCCGGGCTGGTGAAGCGACGGGCTCTGGCGCTGTGCTTGTCGCATAGCGCGGCGCCAGGGCCCGTCGCGGGGAGAAGGTCGAGGCGAAGACAGACGGCGTCTGCCACCCCAGTTGGGAGAAGGGGCGTTCGGTATTGTAGTCTGAGCGCCAGTTGGCCAAGACGGTCCGGGTCTGGGGCAGTGACGAGAACAGTGCCTCGTTGAGCAGTTTGTCACGCAGGCGACCATTGAAGCTTTCGATGAAGCCGTTCTGCGTCGGTTTGCCGGGCGCGATGTAGTGCCATTCGACGAGAGCCCGATCTGCCAAGCCAGGATCGCGTCG
>NZ_JBFTZP010000018.1:0-73521 GCF_056406735.1 Allobosea sp. P1_B10
CCGACCGTGCCGAGATCGAGATAGAGCTTGAAGATGCGACGCACCAGCGCAGCATCCTGCTCGACGGTGATGAGCTGCTTCTTCTCGCTGCGATAGCCGAGGGGGATGGGACCACCGACCCAGAGACCTTTGGTCTTAGAGGCAGCGATCTTGTCGCGGACGCGTTCACCGATGACCTCACGCTCAAACTGGGCGAATGACAGCAAGACATTCAAAGTCAGCCTGCCCATGCTCGTTGTTGTGTTGAACGACTGGGTCACAGAGACGAATGAAACGCCGTGCTCATCGAAGAGCTCAACCAGCTTGGCAAAATCTGCAAGCGAGCGCGTCAGCCGGTCAACCTTGTAGACGACGATGATGTCAATGCGTTTCGCTCGAACCGCATCGAGTAATTGCTGCAGGGCAGGGCGTTCCAATGAGGCGCCAGACAAGCCGCCATCATCGAAGCGATCGCCAATCAGGTTCCAGCCCTCATGGGCCTGGCTCTTGATATAGGCCTCGCAGGCTTCGCGCTGAGCATCGAGCGAGTTGAAGGCGAGGTCGAGATTATGCTCGGTCGATTTGCGGGTGTAAATCGCGCAACGCTGCGGCTTGGTTGTGGCGGGCGTGATCATGGCGACACCCGGCCGGGTGGGCGTTGCCGGAGACCAAAGAAGCGCGGGCCGTTCCAGGTCGTGCCGGTAATGCGCTTGGCCAAGGTCGAGAGGCTGCGATGGGTCTCACCATTCCAAAGGAAGCCATCGGGAACGATCACGACCTCATGGCTAACTCCATCATGCTCGCGCACCAGCACGGATCCTGTCTTGATCCGTCGACGGGTCTCCTGACCCCGCGCCAGCTTTGCCAGGTGGCGTGCCAGTTCGGCGTTGAGCTTGCCGAGTTGCTGCTCTTGCATGCGATGAGCAACCAGGCGCGCGACCATCTCGCGCGAGAGGCCGGCGGGAGCTGAAGTGCGGTAGAGTCTGCGGAAGCGGCCGCGCAGCTCATCGAAGCCCAGCGTGGAGAGGCTCGTCAACTCGTCGGTCAGTCCCGATACCGTGGGCTTGGCCGTCCTGGGCTGCCTGATCGGGCTCATTGGGCCTGCCTCGCAGCGATACGGTAGACCGAAATCCTCGCGCCATCTGCGGCAACGCCCATTTCGATCGCGATGGCGTATCCGCGCTTTCGCAAGCCGGTGAGAGCTGCTCGTACGGTATGAGGCTGCCAGTTCGTTACTGATACGAGTTTAGTCAGGCTGACGCCTTCCGTTGCCTGCAGCAGATCGAGCACGATGCCAAGTTTGCTGCTCGGACGCGGGGCTGAAATCACGCCGGTGGTGATGGCTACCGGAGGTTGGGATAAAGCGGCTGGCGCGGTCTTGCTGGTTCGACGCAACATGATGATCTCCTCGGGGCAGACGGGGTCATCCCCGTCACCACCGCGACCCCGCCGCGGCGCCAGGCCGGCAGGGTTGCCTCAGAAGATCGGCGCGTCTCGTCGCGTCGCCATGGACACCAATGCTTGTTGTGCGAACGAAGTCCAGTCGATTGAGCGGTTAAAAACCGTCGGCGGCTGTCAGATCTGACGTTGATCCTGAAGTCCCCCCACACTTCCGCAGTTGGTCGATTGTGTTGAAGAAGTCGGCGTCGGCTTGGCTATCGACTGAGGCTGTGTGGCTTTGTGAGAGAGGTGTTCGCCCTCATGCCGCTAGGGGCAGTGCTCCGGCCGGCATCAGCTTCGCCATTTTCCTGAGGTTCTGGGCGGTGGCTGCGAGGAGGAACTCGTCGCGGGCGCCGCACGGTCCTCGCAGGCGCAGGCGGTCGAGCTTGAGGATGCGCTTCAGGTGCGCAAACAGCATCTCGACCTTCTTCCGCTCGCGTCGCGAGGTGACGTAGGCATCAGTGGCGGCAATGTCTCGCGCCATGTTGCGGGCGCCTTCGTGGATGGAGCGGAGGACCTTGCGAGCAGGATCTTTCGGACAGCACTTTGGCTTCAGGGAACAGGCGTCGCAGTCGCTCTTGATCGCCCGGTAGCGCATGAGGCCTTCAGGATCGATACCGTCGCGCGGCACCGCGAAGGGCCTGCGGAACTGCCGCAGCTCGTGGCCGCCCGGGCAGATGTAGAGATCGCGATTGTGATCATAGGCGAAGTCGGAGCGGCTGAAGGTGCCGTCCCGGCGCCGGGATTTGTCGAACACCGGAATATGCGGCTCGATCCCGCGCTCGTGCACCAGCCAGGCCAGGTTCTCGGCCGAGCCATAGGCGGCGTCTGCGACCAGCTTCTCAGGCCAGGTGCCGAACCTGTCCTGGGTGCGCCCGATCATGGTTCGCGCGGCGCCGACCTCGGCCTGCCGCACGGCCGTGGTCGCCTCGACGTCCATGATGACGGCATGCTTGAGGTCGATCAGATAGTTCGTCGCATAGGCGAAGAAGGCCTGCCCACCATGGGCGGCTGTCCAGCGCGCGGCAGGATCGGCCGGCGAGATGAACTTCGGCACGACCGGCGTCGCCGCGCCGAAGGCGGCATCGTCCAGAACGGCCAGATACTCGCGCACCGCATGATTGGCGGCCTCGGGCGTCAACCCGTCCTTGCCGGGCACGCCGGTTTGGCGGTTGGCGTCGGCCTTGATCAGGCTGGCATCGACGGCAAATCCCTCGCCACCGACCAGCCCTTCCGCCATGCAGCGTCGAACCGTCGTCTCGAAGACCTCGCGCAGCAGATCGCTGTCGCGGAAGCAAACACGACAAGCCCGGATGGCAGGTCAGGTCCTGGCTTCTCGCCCTTGCCGCGCCGGGCTGCCGCCCGGCCCTGCTAAGGCATTTCGGGCGTCACCTTCTCCCAGCCGTCACCCGGATTGAAGCTCAGCATCCGGTCGGCGATGTAGCGTGTGTCGCGGCCGAGATCCTTTTGATAGACCGTTCCGGCGTGACTGATCAGGAAGCTCGTCAACCCGGATCTCGCATACTCCGCCGGATAGGCCAGGAGGGCAAAACCGCCGATCATCTTGCCTCTTGCGAGATAATCGATCTTTCCTCCGGGAGCCGCCGGGCCCTGTCTTGTCAGGATCTTGAAATAGTAGCCATGGAAAGGCTGCCGTCCCTCATCAACCGTGTATCCCAAAGACGCCGCCCGGGCGGCGAGCTCACCGAGAGGACTCTGCTCCTGCCCGGGTTCTGTCGGCCAATACAGACCGTCTTTCATACCAGGCCGGCTTACGATTCTTTGCGCATAGACACCTGCGCCCTGCGAACCAAGATTCTTCGTCGCATACTCCTGTTGCGCATCGAAGAAGGCCAGGCTGGTTTGCACGGCATCAAGCTCGTTGCGGCCGATGCGACGGGCGACGATCTCCTTTCGGCCCATCTCGACGTCGAATTTCCAGCCATTATCTGAACGCACGATCGGGATCGGGAACGGGAAGTCGTCCTGCCCGACCAGAAGAGTTGCCGTCGCGTCCTTTTCGCTGATCGAGTGCCGATTGTCGTAGGCCGCGAGGAAGCGCTGGCGATCGCTTGCATCCTGGACCTCGTCACCGGAGAACAGGATCTCGCGTCCGGAGATCCCGAGGATTTTGCGAAAGCGCGGAAAATTGTCGTCGCGGGCAGCAGCCACCAGCGCTGTGGCCGCCTCATCTGGTGACTTGAACAATTCCTGCGCTCGCGCTGCCGTCGAAAATGCGGCAACTCCAGCCGCGCTCGCGCAGAGCAGGCGAACAAGCAGATGCACTGCTGGCCATGTGAGGATCATGGAACTGCATCCCTGTTGAGTAAACCCGCCCTGAAGGCGCCGGTGGTGTGTCAATGTCGGCCGGTGCCCGCCGGCACGCGCGCGCCCGAGGCCTGCCATTGGTCGAAGGTCTGAAACGGAATGCCGAGCTGACGGTAATCGACCCGCAGATAGCCGTCCGCGCCGCGCCAAACGGCGGAAGGTGCCACGCGCTGAACTTCCTGGGCGATCACGCCGACATAGGTCATCGTGGAGCCGCCATATTCGAAGCGATAGAACCCGAGCCCGCTGTCCATGTGCCCGAGCAGCATGACATGGTTCTTCAGCTGGATGTCGGATCGACGCCCACCGCCGCCGCCCCGGCCTCCGCCTCCACCCCGGCCTCCGTCGCCACCAAAACCGCCGCGCGACATATGAGCGCCGCCGCCGCCGCGCATGGCGCCGCCACCGGCATGCATGGTCCGTCCACCGCCGCCCGGCGCACGAGCCATGCTCGCATGCCCGCGCTGTGCCTGGAGGTTCGCTGCCCGGCCTGGCTGCATGTTGCTGAACGCGCTGTCGCGCGTCGGCGCGCGGCGGTTTGCGCCGGCGTCGGGACGCCTCGGCTCGGTTGCGGGTCGTCCCGCTCCTGCACCGCCAGGCCGCGCGCGATCTCCGCCGCCGGGCCGATCCCCTCGATTCCCCGCTCCTGCGCGGTCGCCTTGCCCGCGATCGGGTCTATTGGCCGCATTTGCACGGTCGGCGGGTCGTTGCTCGGGGCGGGCGGCCGCCCCCGCATTGCCACGATTGCCGCCCGGCTGCAGCACCTGGTCGCCGCTGCGCCCGCGAAAATCCATCCTGCCTTCGCTGCCGGCGCGCAGATTTTTGTTCGCAAATTTCTGCTGGACTGCATTGTTGCGATACTGGACGCCGTGGCGATGCTGGGGATTATGCTCCCAATGGGTCACACGATCGCGGTTGATATTGATGTTGTTGTTGTTCCAGTTGACGTTGCCGCCCCAATAATTGCCGTTGTTCCAGCGCCCTAGCGCATAGCCCGCGCCGAAGGCGAGGCCCGTCGCGACGACACCGGGGGCGATGTAGCCCGGTGCCGGGAAGTAATAGGGAGGATAGGCCGGATCGGGCCAGGTGCCGTAGACCACCGCCGGATCGTAATAGGGCACATAGACCGTGTCCGGTTGGGCAGGCTCGATCACGATCGTCTGCCTGCCACTCTCCTGCCGGACCGAAACTGTCTGCTGGGATCCAGAGGACAGCTTTTTGGCGTCATAGGCCCGCGTCCTCATCCGTTGGACGCCGTCTATGATATCGGGCTGCTGGGCCAGGACCGCATCGCCGAGCTTCTGCGTCCAATTCAGGTTTTTGCTCATCATATCGAGCACGGCGGGAGTCGCGACCAGGGATTTGACGCTGACATCCCAGGGCTGCTGCTCGGCGGCGGCCTTCAGCTTGTCGCCTTTGAGATTCTTGTTGGCCGTTACCCACCGGTCCGCCTGCACCACCTCAAGCGGATAAGTCGATGCCATCAGGACCTGCGCCAGCAACGTGTCCGGATAGAGCGCGATCGGCGCCACCAGTGCATCGAGTTGAGCCCCGGGCAGAAGCTGCTCGCTCTGACCCGTCTCAACTCCGACCGGTGGTTGGGGCTGCGCAGGAGGCGGCGCTGTCTGTGCGAGCGCCTGAGACATAAACCCGCTCGCGATGACGCTGGCGAGAACCGTCAGCAGATGGTTGGTTTTCCTGGCCAAGCGCGCCTCCGCACAAACATCTCCCGGGCCAGTGGCACGGTCGCGATCATTTCCTTGCTGGTGGCCGGCTCGCCGCCTGCGGCGCCGCTTGCAGCGCACGAGAAGCCTCGACGTTTTCACGGCCCGCGCGCATTGCTTCGCTCATCCGGCCATTCTGCATCATGTCGTGATCCTCAAGCAGAACATCCATCGCGCATCCGGCTGTCCGGTTGCAGGCCGTTGCCGGTTGAGCACCGAGGGTCCACAGGATCGCTCCGCCGACAATTAGGCACATGATGCGAACAATTTGATTTGCCTGCATTTTATAGACTCCGCAGATCATCAACGATGAACTCAACTTGAATTATCTGTATAGGTCCATTTTTTCGATGCGGTTACAGGCTTTATATCAGTAGTAAAATTGCATGTATTTTTGCCCGAGAGTGCGGCAAGTACTATCACATTCCCGAAAACGGGCACCCTGTCCCTAAGGACAATACGCCGGCTTCTTTCCTTGTGCTGAGCTTGGCCTCCGGCCGCTGAAACGCGGATCGCGCGATCGGAGGAAGGATTCGCGATGGCCTCTGCAGTTCAGGAATCCCGTTCGATCGATCATTTCTTCTCGGCTCCTTCCGGCCGCACGGATCGCTGGCGGGACCTTCACGCGGTCGCGCGCTCCTGGTCCAGGGGTGAGACGGCCCGCAGCATGGTGGAGGCGACGCTCCAGGAGCTCGGCGCGATCGAGGAATTCCATGCCTTCCCGGGCCGGGAGCTTCTAGCCGCCCTGCGGGAGCGGTTGCAGAGCGACGATGCCAGCGGCTTTCTCGCCCTGGCCAAGCGGATTTCGGTCGCGATCATCACGGGCAATTACAAGCACGATTCCAAGGAGTGGCAGGCGGTCGATCTGTCGATGGCGGATCCGGTCGACATGCTTCCATCATCGCTGGGAGAGTCATCGACCTATCGGCCTTATTTCGAGATGCTGGCGGTGACACCGGCGCCGATGGCGCGCTGGCCGCATATGGCTGCGGAATTCCGCCGGCTGCGGCGGCCAGAGGACGCTTTCGTCTACGAGACGGTGATGGTCGGCAGTCTGGAGGATGCGGTCTGTGCGGCCGTGCTCAACCCGAACATCGCCGCCGTCGTCATCTATGAAGGCTTTGCGTTGAAGTCGCGGCACGATGCCCCGGTGCTGCGTAGCGTGCTCGCCGCGCAGCAACCCTATCTCGACAAGGCCGATGAGGCCGATCTGGCGCTGCGCCTCGCGGCCGGACTCAAGGCCATCCGGCCCGAACTCGACATCTACCTTTTGTCGGACCGCCGCGTCGAGAAGCTCGCAGGCGACCCGCGGGCCGCCATGATCCGCCGCGTCATGTATCAGATCGAGGAGCCGCTCGAACTTCATCTCTCGGTGCTCGAAGGCATCGAGGCGCGCTACGACACGCCGTTCTTCGACAACCTCAAGCGCTATGCGCAACGGCCTGTCGCCACCTTCCACGCCCTTCCGATCGCACGCGGCAAGTCGGTCTTCCGCTCGCCCTGGATCCGCGACATGGGGCAGTTCTACGGCATCAATCTCTTCCTGGCGGAAAGCAGCGCCACGACCGGCGGCCTCGATAGCCTTCTGGAGCCGACAGGCAACATCAAGCGGGCACAGGAGATGGCGGCGCGCGCGTTCGGCGCCGACCAGGTCTTCTTCGTGACCAACGGAACGAGCACCTCCAACAAGATGGTGCTGCAGGCGCTGATCGGGCCCGGCGACATCGTCATCCTCGATCGCAACTGCCACAAATCCCACCATTACGGTCTGATGCTGTGCGGTGCCCAGCCGTTCTACGTCGAGGCCTTCCCGATGACGGAATTCTCGATGTACGGAGCGGTGCCGCTGCGCACCATCAAGAAGGCGCTGCTGGACCTCGAGGCCGAAGGCCGCCTCGACCGCGTCAAGATGGTCGACCTGACCAATTGCACCTTCGATGGCCACATCTACAACACCCGGCGGGTGATGGAGGAATGCCTTGCCATCAAGCCGGACCTGATCTTCCTGTGGGACGAGGCCTGGTTCGGCTTCGCGCGCTGGTCGCCTTTCCTCAGGCCACGGACCGCGATGGGCGCCGCCGCCGATATCGAGGCATGGGCACAGGATCCCGACGCGGCCATCCAGCACAAGAAGCAGCGCGAGGGGCTCGGCGCGAACCCATCCATCGAAACGCTGCTCGATACGCGCCTGGTGCCCGATCCCGCCGCGCTCAGGCTGCGCGTCTACCAGACCAATTCAACGCACAAGTCGATGTCGGCAATCCGGCAGGGGTCGATGGTGCTCGTCAGGGATGTCGACTTTCACAGGGTCGAGGCGCAGTTCCACGAGGCCATCTTCACCCATGCCTCGACCAGCCCCAACCAGCAGCTCATCGCCAGCCTCGACGTCGCACGCCGGCAGATGGAGCTGGAAGGCTACGGGCTGGTGATGAATGCGATCGAAGTCGCGCTCGACATCAGGCACGAGATCGCCGTGCATCCGGTCATCTCGAAATACTTCAGGGTCGTGGGCGCCGACGGGATGGTCCCGCGCGAGTACCGAACCAGTGGCTTCGTCGATTTCCTCGCGCCCGACACGCATTGGGACGATCAGCTGCGCAGCATGCGGGAAGACGAGTTCTGCCTCGATCCGACCCGCATGACGCTGGTCTGCGGAACAGCGGGTTTCGATGGCACCTCGTTCAAGGGCCTGCTGGCCGCTCAATACAACATCCAGGTCAACAAGACCTCACGCAACTCGGTGCTGCTGCAGTCCAACATCAACAACACCCGCAGCGATGTCGCGCTCCTGATCGGCGTTCTGCTCAAGATCAGCAATGAGATCGAGGCGCGCCTGCGCCGGGGCGGCGAGGACGAGCGCAAGGCCTTCGCCGCTCGCGTGCACAGCCTGATGAAGAATGTGCCCGACCTGCCGAATTTCAGCCGGTTCCACGACGCGTTTCGCACGGATGCCGGCAAAACCACCCCTGAGGGCGACATCCGCACTGCCTTCTTCTCTGCCTATAAGGAAGAGAAGTGCGAGTATCTGCGCATAGACAGCCCCGAATGCGACCGCCGCATCGACAAGGGTCCGGCGCTGATCTCGGCCAATTTCGTCATTCCCTACCCGCCCGGCTTCCCCATCCTCGTGCCCGGTCAAGTCGTCACGCATGAGACGATCACCTTCATGCGCAAGCTCGATGTGAAGGAAATCCACGGCTACGAGAAAGCAAAAGGCCTCAAATTGCTGAAGCCGGACGTCCTCGCAAGCAAGAAGAAATGAGAATGCCAGGCAAGCCCAAGCTCTAACGGGCTCGCCGGCAAGCCGGCGGCCTCGAACTCCAGCAAGAGGGGATCGGAATGTTCGACTGGTTCGTTAGCACGTTACGCAGTTACCCCGAGATCGCTCTCTTTCTGTCGCTGGCGATCGGCTATTACGTCGGCGGCTTCGCCTATAAAGGCTTCAGCTTGGGCGCAGTGACCTCGACGCTCATCGCCGCGGTCGTGATCGGGCAGCTCGGCATCACGATCTCCCCCAATGTGAAATCGACGTTCTTTCTGATGTTCCTGTTCGCGGTCGGCTACGGCGTCGGACCCCAGTTCGTCCGGGGCATCGCCAAGGACGGCGCGCCGCAGGCGATCTTCGCGGTCCTCGTTACCGTGTTCTGCCTCGCGGTTCCCGTCATCATCGCCAAGTTTGCCGGGTACCATCCAGGATATGCAGCTGGCCTCTATGCCGGCTCGCAGACGATCTCGGCCTCGATGGGCCTGGCGACCGACGCGATCAACCGCCTGGGGCTCTCTGCCGAGCAGACCAAGGAATATCTCGACGCGATGCCGGTCGCCTATGCGGTTACCTATATCTTCGGCACCGTGGGCTCTGCCATGGTCCTGGCGCTGCTGGGACCGAAGCTCCTCGGCATCGATCTCGTCCAAGCCTGCAAGGACTACGAAGCACGGCTCGGCGGTGGCGCGGAGCTTGGCGGCCCCGGCTCCGTCTGGCGGCGCTTCGAGTTGCGCGCCTTTCGGGTGCGTAGCGGCGCCAAGGTTATCGGGCTGCGCGCGGCGGACGCCGAAGCGCTCGTGCCCGACGCGCGCGTGTTCGTCGAGCGTGTGCGGCGCAATGGCCGCATCGAGGACGCCACAACCGACACGATCCTGCAGGAGGGCGACATCATCGCCATCGCAGGGCCGCGCGATGTTCTCGTCAACCTGATCGGCCAGAACGCCGATGAGGTCGAGGATCCGGAACTTCTCGATGTGAAGGCCGAAGGCGTCGATGTCTACGTCACCAGCAAGGACGCCGACGGCAAGACCCTCGCCGAACTCTCGCAGATGCCTGCGGCACGCGGCGTCTTCCTTCGAAAGATCGTTCGAGGCGCCACCGCCGTGAACATCCCCATCCTGCGTGACACCGTCATCCACCGCGGCGACATCATCACCATCGTCGGCCGGACGCAGGATATTGCCGCGGTCGCCAAGGTCATCGGCCATGCCGACCGCCCGAGCGACGTCGCCGATGTCGCCTTCATCGGTGCTGCCATCACGCTCGGTGCGTTGGTTGGCGCGCTCGTCTTCAAGGTCGGAGGCGTCCCGCTGACGCTGTCGACCGCGGGCGGCGCGTTGATCTCGGGCCTCGTCTTCGGCTGGCTGCGTTCGGTGCGTCCCGTCTTCGGCCGCATTCCCAGCTCGACCGTCTGGTTCATGAACTCCGTCGGCCTCAACATCTTCATCGCCGTCGTCGGCATCTCCGCCGGCCCGGGCTTCGTCAAAGGGCTGCAGACGCAAGGGGTCGGCCTGTTTCTCTGGGGTGCGCTCGCCACCGCCATCCCGCTGATCCTCGCGATGCTCGCCGGCAAGTATGTGTTCCGGTTCGATCCAGCCATCCTACTCGGCGCCTGCGCCGGCGCTCGTACGACAACGGCGGCCCTCGGCATGATCTGCGAAACCGCAGGAAGCCAGGTTCCGGCGCTCGGCTACACAGTGACCTATGCCGTCGGAAACACGCTTCTGACCATCTGGGGCATGGTGATCATCATGCTTCTGGCCTAGCGGCGCCTCGAATTCATTCGATTTCATTCTTGTCGGGAGAACGTCATGGATCCTGTCACCCTGCGGACCTTCGAGAAACTCAGCCCCTTCGAGATCAAGGACGAGCTCATCCGTCTCGCCAAATTGACCTCGCAGGAATCCTCGATCGCTCTTCTCAATGCCGGCCGCGGCAATCCGAACTGGGTGGCGATGACACCGCGCGAGGGTTTCTTCCTGCTCGGGCAATTCGCGATCACGGAGAGCCGGCGCGTGATGAACAAGCCGGCCGGCATCGGCGGGATGCCAAAGGCCGATGGCATCGCCAAACGTCTCGAGGACTGGCTGGCGGAACACAAGGATGCGCCCGGCGCCACCTTCCTGGGCGACATGGTCTCCTTCGCGGTCAAGAAGTTCGACTTCAAGCCGGACGCCTTCGTCCATGAGCTCGTCGACTCGATCATCGGCGACAACTATCCGGTGCCCGATCGCATGCTCGTCCATAACGAGCGTGTCGTTCATGAGTATCTGATGTGGGCGATGTGCGGCGATCCGCGCCCATCCGGCCAGTTCGACCTCTACGCCGTCGAAGGCGGCACGGCCGCGATGTGCTACATCTTCAAGTCACTGAAGGCCAACCGCCTGCTGAACGCGGGGGATACGATCGCGCTGGCAACGCCGATCTTCACGCCCTATCTCGAAATGCCGCATCTCGAGGATTACGGGCTCAACATCGTCTCGGTGGCAGCGCCGCAGGAGAACCGCTTTCAGTTCACGGATGAAGAGCTGAAGAAGCTCGAGGACCCCAAGGTCAAGGCCTTCTTCGTCGTCAACCCGGGCAATCCCTATGCGGTTGCCCTGAGCGAAGAGACGATCGCCAAGATCGTCAAGCTGGTCGAGACGAAGCGCCCCGATCTCCTTCTGCTGACCGATGATGTCTACGGGACCTTCGTGAAGGGCTTCCGCGGCCTGCTTGGCGCACTGCCCCGCAATACGATCGGCGTCTACTCCTACTCGAAATATTTCGGCTGTACCGGCTGGCGGCTGGGCGTCATCGCCATCCATCGTGAGAACATCTTCGACAAGGCGATCGCCGCTCATCCTGAGAAAATTTCGACGGCGCTCGATTCCCGCTACGGGCCTCTGACGCTGAAGCCGCGCGACATGAAACTGATCGACCGCATCGTCGCCGACAGCCGCGACATCGCACTCAATCACACCGCCGGGCTCTCGTTGCCGCAGCAGGTGATGATGTCGATGTTCTCGCTTTCCGAATTGATGGACGAGGCCAAGCTTTACCAGAAGACCTGCATGGGCATCGTCAGGGCGAGAGCCGAGCGGATGATCGAGGGGCTGGGCATCGAGGTGCCCGAAAACCTGCTGCATGATCGCTATTACGGCCTGATCGACTTCGAATTCTGGGCCAACAAATATGTCGGGCCGGAGGTCGTGGCCTATATGAAGGAACACGTTCACCCGCTCGACATCGTGTTCCGGCTCGCGGAGGATCACGGCATCGTGCTGCTCAATGGCGGCGGCTTCCACGCGCCCGACTGGTCGGTTCGCGTCTCCTTCGCCAATCTCGACGACGAGGTCTACAGTCAGATCGGGCGGGCCACGCGAGCGGTCGCCCGCGGCTACCGACAAGCCTTCGATGCCTACAATCTCGCCCTAACCAAAACGAAATCGCCTGGCGGCGCGGTGCCCGCCAAAGTGAAGTGAACTAAGGCCGCATTACGCGCAGCAGCTCCATCGGGCTGTCGACCGGTTCGTCTCGCCGGTCGATCATCCGGTCATTCTGCAGAGAGGTCCGGCATGAATTTCTTGGTGGAGGCCCTGCGGAACAACCCCGAGCTCGCCATCTTCCTGACGGTCGCGCTCGGCTTTCTGATCGGTAGGCTGAAATTCGGGAGCTTCAGCCTGGGTGTCGTCGTCGGCTGCCTGCTGGCGGGAGTGCTGGTCGGCCAGCTCGACATCAAGATCCCCCCGACTGTCAAAGCGGTCTTCTTCGACCTGTTCCTCTTCACGACCGGCTACAAGGTCGGCCCTCAGTTCTTTCGAGCCCTGAAGAAGGATGCGCTTCCGCAGATGGCGCTCACGGTCGTCCTGTGCGTGACGTGTCTCCTGATGGCGCTGACCTTCGCGAAACTGCTCGGCTACGACATGGGCACCGCGGCTGGTCTCCTGGCTGGCGCTTTCTCCGAATCGACGGTCATTGGAACCGCCGGAGAGGCGATCCAGCGGCTCGACCTGCCGGAAGCCGAGCGCCGGGCGCTCGTAAACAATATTCCGGTGGCCTACGCCGTCACCTATCTGGTCGGGACAACCGCGCTCGTCTGGTTCCTGCCGAAGGTCGGCCCCAAGCTCATGGGCATTGACCTGCGCGACGCCGCTCGCAAAGCCACGGCAGCATCGCATTCCGACAAGACGGGCTCGCCCGGCGAGGCCGATGGCATCACATCGGCTGCTCGCCTGTTCGATGTGCGCGCCTATCGGGTCGAGAACGCCCAACTGCTTGGCAAGACGATTGCGGAACTGGAAGCCCGGCCAAAGAAATCTCGCGTCTTCGTCCTGCGCGGCCGTAGTGGCGATGTCCTGTTTGATTATGCCTCGGAGCATCGAGTCCGGGCCGGCGACGTCATCGCGGTGATGGCACGCTTCGAGGTGCACGCAGCACGCGGCGATGTCATCGGCCCCGAGGTCAGCGACCCCGAGCTGCTGGACATTCCGCTCGAAGCGCTCGACGTCATCGTGACAAGCCGCAAGCTCGACGATACGTCGCTGGCCGAACTGGCCGAGGGTCAGTTCGCACGCGGGGTCTTCCTCGCCAAGCTGACGCGTTCGGGCATCGCCATGCCGGTGATCCCGACGACGCGGCTCAATCGCGGCGACGTCATGTCCCTGGTAGGCCCCCTGACGGAGGTTGAACGCGTCGCAGCCGTGATCGGCTATTCGGACAGACGGACGCCGGCGACCGACATGGTCTTCGTAGGGCTGGGGATTTTCCTGGGAGGCCTGTTCGGCCTGCTCTCGATCGGCGTCTGGGGGGTGCCGCTCACACTGACCGCCAGCGGCGGCGCCTTGTTCATGGGCCTGCTCTTCGGCTGGCTGCGTTCCGTCTACCCGTTCTTCGGCCGCATTCCAGAACCAGCGATTTGGATTTTCGATACGGTTGGACTCTGCATGTTCATCGGCATCGTCGGGCTCGGTGCCGGCCCAAGCTTCGTCGCCGGCCTGAAAGCGACGGGCGTCAGCCTTGTGGCCGTCGGGCTGGCATCGTCCCTCATCCCGCACACCGTCGGGATTCTGTTCGGTCGCTACGCTCTCAGGATGGATCCGCTCATCGTGCTGGGCGCCTGCGCCGGTGCCGGCACGATCACCGCCGCCCTCAGGGCCATTCAGGACGAGGCCCAAAGCAGCATCCCGGCTCTCGGCTACACGGTCCCCTATGCCATCGGCAATATTCTTCTGACAGCCTGGGGCCCCGTGCTGATTGCGCTGATGACAATCTGATCGAACGTTCGATGGGACATGTCCGTCAACGTTCGATCCTGACGCCTTTGGCTACTCGGCATCGCACCGTCTCGTAGGGCCTACCCCGAAGAACGATTGATGGAGGTAACAATGAAGCTGCTTATCGCTATGTCCGCACTGGTCGCGACCTTCGTCTCAACCGGTACCGAGGACGTCAGTGCCGCGGTCTACTGCCAGTACGTCAGCTATCCTGCTGGCTGTATCGCACGCCCTGGCGTCGTGCTCCGGCCAAGGCCGGTCGCGCGTGCCGTGGCAACACCGGGTGTCGGCGCGCCAGGCGTGGGAGTGCGGGCGGGAACGCCGATGAATCGCGGTGGTCCGGTCAATCGGGCGGGAAGGCGCTGAAAGCGCCTGCTCGGCCGTGTCCGGCGGAGCTCCGCCGACGCTCCTGGCGCCAACTGGCCAGTCCAACTCAGGTTGGGCTGGCTATTGCGCCGGGCGCGCAAGCTTGCGCGATGCGTTGAGCAAGGAACAGAGCCATGGACAGGAAGGCGCCGAACCTTCGCGATCCGATCGAACCCTCGACCTTGATCGACAGCGCGATTCGAATCGGGCTGGTGGGCCTGCTGGTCTACGCCTGTGCCCGGATCGTCTTGCCCTTCGCTTTCCTTTTGATCTGGTCGGCGATCCTGGCGGTGATGCTGCACCCGCTCCATCTGCGTCTGGCGCCGCGGCTCGGACATCGCGGCTCGGCACTGCTGATCGGCCTGATCGGCGTGGCTCTGATGCTGGGGCCGATGGTGATATTGGTGACATCATTGGCGACGTCGCTCTATTCGGCGATTTCGAGCTTGCAGGCCCAGGGTGTGACGATGCCGCAGCCACCGCTATGGCTCGACGGCACCCCACTGGTCGGCAAAAAGCTGACGGAGATCTGGACACTCGTCGCTTCCAACCTGCCCGCTGCACTCTCAAAATATGGCCATCTGGTGAGTGGCCCAGTGGCATGGCTCGCCTCCTTCGCCGGTGACCTCGCCATCGCCGAATTGTCGTTCGTCGCTTCTTTCGCGATCGCCGCCGTGCTCATCGTTCACGGCCAGAGGGCGGCCGGGTTTGCCCACCGCACGCTCGAGCGGATTACAGGAAGTGACGAGCGTGCCGCGCGCCTGGTCACGTTGACCGCCGCCACGATCCGCGGTGTGGGCCTCGGCGTCGTCGGCGTGGCGCTGATACAGTCGCTGCTCCTTGGCTGCGGCTTCTTCGCCATCGGGCTCCCGGCAGCCGGTCCGCTGACGCTTGTGGCGTTGCTGCTGGGCATCATGCAGATCCCGTTGATCCTGCTGACCCTGCCCGTTGTCGGTTACGTCTTTTATTTCGAGGCAACGCAGCCGGCGACCATCTTTCTCATCTGGAACATTGTTGTCGGTCTCAGCGACAATATCCTCAGGCCGCTGGTTTTGGGCAGGGGCCTCGAAGTTCCCATGCCGATCATTCTTATTGGAGTTCTTGGTGGATTGATTGTCGATGGCCTCCTCGGCCTGTTCGTCGGCCCTGTCCTTCTGGCTGTCAGCTATGTGTTATTGACCGAATGGCTGCAGAATAATTCTGTGTAATTCACTCATTTTACTGAAGTTATTGCGTTCGCGCAGGTGCCTTCCTTTGGCGGGAGCGACGCAAAGGCGCGTTGCCAGAATAAACTGAAGCGAAATGCCGTAAAGTCTATCGTCCATTGGCCGATGAAGGATATCCACCGGTGGACCTTTCCTCGTGGAATATGGTCAATCAAGCGACAAACGAACAGGGGAACAGCCTGCCGAAAAGCGGGATTTTCCAGCGTAAGGAAACAACTCCAGCGTCGCCTATACGCCGTTAACGTCCAATTGGGGTAGGGAGCGGAAGTCGTAATTACCAATGAGGAATGTCCGCTTTCGGGCAACGCGCCAACTTCCGCTTGTGGCGGTGCGCGGCCTCGCGCCTTTACTCCGTCCGAGCGCCCCGCTTGGGTGGAGAGCTGAAGTTGCTCGCACGAGCTAGGCGCGCTCCGATTGCGCTTGTCCGTCGTCAGATAATTTGAGACCGTTTTTGTTTCTCAGGAACGGAGGTTCTGGCTCATCTAGGTTTGAGGTTATGCGGCCTGCAGCCGATGCTGCAAGCGTCTCACCTGGATAGTCTGGCGCTTGATCCTTTCGCGTTCGGTGAGGATGGCCTGCCCGCGGCTGAAGTAGACATCGGCGGGCGTGAGGTTGCCGAGGCTCTCGTGGTAGCGGTCATGGTTGTAGTGCTCGACGAAGGCGGCAACCTGCCGTTCGAGATCGCCGGGCAGATAGTAGTTTTCTAGCAGGATGCGGTTCTTCAGGGTCTGGTGCCAGCGCTCGATCTTGCCCTGCGTCTGGGGATGATAGGGCGCGCCGCGAACGTGTTTCATGCCCTTGCCGTCGAGCCAGGAGGCGAGGTCGGCAGAGATGTAGGAACTGCCGTTGTCGCTCAACAGCCTGGGTCGATGAGCGACCGTGATCTGGTCGAGCCCCGCTGCCGCCAGAGCCAGATCGAGCGTGGCGGTGACGTCGTCTGCCAGCATCGCGGCGCAGAGCTTCCAAGCGACGATGAACCGGGAGAAGTCGTCGAGCACGGTCGAGAGATAATACCAGCCCCAGCCCGTGATCTTCAGGTAGGTGAAGTCGGTCTGCCAGAGGTGGTTGGGCGCCGTCGTCTTTTCCTTGAACTCGGACGCCGCTTTGATGACGATGTAAGCCGGGCTGGTGATGAGATCATGCGCCTTCAGCAGCCGATACACCGAGGCTTCCGAGACGAAGTAGCGCTTCTCGTCGGTGAAGCGCACCGCCAGTTCGCGTGGGGTCAGCTCTGTCTCGCGCAGCGCCAGGTCGACGATCTCGTCCCGGATCGGGTCGGGAAGCCGGTTCCAGATACAATCCGGCCTCGAGCGATGATCGGCGAGCGCCTCGACCGCGCCGGAGAGATAGTGATCGTACCAGCGATAGAACGTGGCGCGGGGAATGCCGAGCTTGTCCAGCGTGCGTCGCGCTGGCAGGTGCGAGGCTTCCACGAGCCGGATGATCTCGGCCTTCTCGGAGGCAGGATATCTCATGTGTCGTCTTCCCCATCCGCCAGCATGCTTTTTTAAGCAGGCGGTTTTCCAGGGTGAGATTGGCCACGGCCTCCTTCAGGGCCTGCGCCTGACGACGCAGTTCCTTCACCTTGTCCGACGTTGCAGCGCGGGCGGTGTCACCGGCGAGACGGTGCTTGCCGACATAGAGGCACTCCTTTGACCAGCCGTAATACATCGACGAGGCGATCCCCTCGCGCCGGCACAGCTCGGCGATGCTCTCCTCGCCGCGTACGCCTTCCAGCACGATGCGGATTTTCTCTTCCGCCGAGAACTGCAGGCGCGTCGCTCGGCGGATGTCCTTCACGACCTGCTCTGCCGGCGCTTTCTCCGGCCCGGATCTCTGTCTCATCTACGCTCCTGAATGGCTGCGATGATCCAGAAATCCTCCCTTCCCGAAACCCCTAAACTGTCTCAAGAGCGCTGACGGCGGACAGAAAGCGGTCTGCGCGCCTCGAAAAAGATGGGGAGCAGCTTGATCTGCGCTGGCCTTGGGAAGGCAATCGGATCAGTATCGACCATACCAAACTACCTCGTGTACCCATGCGTAGACGTTGAGTTGCAGGATGCCGTGTTGGCGTGAGCCCCGATATCTTGGTCTAGATAATGCGGACATAAGCTCTCAACCATTTTAATGTCATGAGGTTGATCATGAATGTGTCTTTCGAAGCTGGGATGGCTATCCTGGAAGCTTTGGCCGATAGTAATTATCATAAAACCATAGATCAACTTGATTCTCATACGAATTTTGAACGAAAAAAACTTTATGAAACATTAAGAGTTCTTGAAGAATCGCGATACATATCAATATCTCACAATTCAAAAATTGTTACACTTTCTCCAAAATTGTGGAGTCTGGGATTTTGCTGGAAGGCTAAGGCGGATCTAAAGCGCGTTGCGGATTACCATCTTTCAGATCTCGTAATGAGCACAGGCGAATCGGCTTGTCTGGCAATCATTGCAGACAGGGAGATTGTCATTGCTGCCGGATTGAACGTGCCTGAGCCAGCAGGAGCAGAATTCGAGGTCGGCACAAAATTGCCTGCCGTCGCTTGCGCAGGAGGAAAAGCGATCCTTGCTTTTCATCCTCTCGAAATGACTGGCAAGTTGGAAAAATGCACTCTTGCAACAATTTCATCGCAGCATGATCTTGGAGCGTTACAGCGCGAGCTCGAGGAGATTCGCCTGCAAGGATATGCCGCTCACTGGAATGAATTCGACGGAATGAAATGCGAGATTGCTGCTCCAATCAGATGCGTCGGCGGAGTCACCGAAGCGGCAGTCTGCATATCGGGATCGTCCAGCCGACTAACTCGGGAAGCCATCCCGGCAATGGCGGAGCGCGTCCTGGCGACTGCCGAGAGGATTTCGCGTGACCTGAAACTCCCAAGAACCGAGGCCGCATATGAGATCTGAAAGCCCTGTCGTCTTATTTGTGCAGTCAGCATGTTAAACGTCGCTAACATCCCGCCCCAGTTTGAGGTGGCGAGGATCTTCCTTCGGAGTGCTTCCCGGTGAGACCTTACAGCGTTTGCTGTGGAATGTAAGCGGCGGGGCCCGAGAGGTGACGTCTGCTTAATATGGAACGAAACTGCAAGTTCATGTCATCAAGCAGCATGGCCGGAATGCCTCCGGAATGAGTACGTCCCAGGTTTTCAAACGCAGAGTGTATCATGTGGGGGGCTATGATCCTGCGCCGCCATCGGTGGTGTTCGACCGTTTCGCCAATGAGTTGCGACGTTTCGAACGCGCCTGGAGTGTGCGCGCGACAATTTCTGAGCTAGAAGCTGACGAAGATCTCGCAAGTTGGCGGGTGTATACGGCAGGGCCAAACTGGCGCACCGAAACCGAGTTACGCTTGGTTCGGTGGGATGATTTAATAGCCGAATCGATAACGCGCTCCGCATGGGGTCGCTTGAAGTGTAGCGTGGTAGCCTTTTTTGATTTTCTTAGCGCAGGAGCGCTCATCGCCTATCTTAAATCAAATTGGCGTTACGCTATATTTTTCGTTTATCCATTTTTGATTCTATCAATTGTTATAATAATTTCTATGTGGGCGGCATATTTCGTTTCTGAATTAACAGGTAGCATTTTCTGGGGTGGAGTTGCTTTTTTATTTGTAGGTTTCTTTCTGATGCGCGCGTCCAGCCGCTGGCTATATATTGATCTTCTTCTGGACGATTGGATTTTTGCGCGCCATTATATTAGATATGGTAATGACACTTTGGATAATCGGATACAGCGGGTCGCCGCGGAAATCGCAGCCAGTTCTCAAGACGAAGCTATAGACGAGATTCTCATTGTCGGGCACAGCTTGGGCGCTGTGCTTGCAATAGACCTTCTTGATCGCGCCACGAAGCTTCAACTCGGGCACCGCGCCGCCGGAAAGCTGGCGTTCCTTTCGGTTGGAGGCTCTATTCTCAAGATTGGCCTTCACCGCGCCGCACGCCGATTTCGCGCAGCGGTTGGGCGCGTCAGCGCAAATCCCGACGTGTTGTGGGCGGATTACAGAGCTCGTTCTGATGTGATGAACTTCTATGGCGCGGAGCTTCTGCGAGATTTGAAGCTGCCTGCCGCTGCCTCTCCAATTGTTCGCAATGTCAGTATTCGTCGGATGATTGCCCCAGAACGCTATCCGCGCATCCGAAGGAACTGGTACAAGATGCACTGCCAGTTCGTTAGGGCGAACGATAGGCGGGCCCCCTACGACTATTTCATGTCGATCTGCGGCCCGATCTCCGCGGAGCAGAGCGCACGATTGGAGCGAGGTACCATGGATTTATTCGGCGCAGACGGTCAATTGATCGAATTAGATAGCGGCCCAGAAGAATTCAACGCCGCCGGGGCCATGAAGCTATGACCCTTGCCGTTGCCAAGGCGATTTATCTGGTCCTCGCAATTGGTTGGTACGTCATCCGCATTCCACATGAGCGACGTTCTCGCCGGACGCCGGTTTTCCGCTCCGCGCGTGGGCTCAGGGAGCGAATCCTTTTGAGCATCTCTTTCACCGGCTTAGGGATATTGCCTTTTACCTATGTGGCATTCGGATTCCCGCGGTTTGCAAGGTACGCATTCCAGCCCACATTGGCCTGGGCAGGGGCATTTCTCGCTGCCGCATCATTGCTTCTGTTTTATTTGACCCATCGCGCCCTCGGCCGAAATTGGTCCGTTTCCCTCGATCTTCGAGAAAGTCATAAGCTAATAACTTATGGCGTTTACACCTACGTTCGCCACCCCATGTATACTGCCTTTTGGCTTTGGGCTGTGGCGCAAGCGCTCCTTCTACCGAACTGGATTTCGGGACCCGCCGGACTCATTGGTTTCGGAACGCTCTATTTCTTCCGTGTCAGGCAAGAAGAAAATCTGATGAGCGCGGCGTTCGGCGACGAGTATCGGAGCTACATGAATCGTACAGGCCGCGTTGTGCCGCGTCTTTACATCGCTCATCGGCCACGCTAGCGAGCCGTGACGATACGAAGACACGGCCGAAAACAGTTGGTACACGTGTCGTTTGGCAACCATAATTCAACGCAGCCAAGCCGGCAGGTTTCGTGCCAATTGAAATCGCCCACGGCATCTGAGATGATAATGCGTGCCGCACGATAACTCGTATTTTTCGGCACCATGTTGCGCAGTTGCACTAGAATGACGATTGCGCTGACCTGAAAGTGGGCCTGTTTAACCGAGGGCGAACCGATGAAAAAGATCGTAGTGTTGGCGGTAGCTGTTGCACTCATTAGCGTCGGCGGGTGTGCTTCCATCGGTAAGGGCAAGGGTAAGGCTCCGCCTCCCGCTTATGCCCCCATCGTAACCAAGGGCTAGCAACGTCTATAAAGAAAGCGGTCGACATCTCGGCCGCTTTCTCCTTTGCAATAGCGCGCGCGACGTTCGGGCTGTTGAGAGCGGGCGCCAGAGCGCTGAGCGTGATCGGAGCCTGTGATGCAGTTTGCCACAACCTCTTCATTCCGCTCTTTCCTATTCGCTTACGGACTAGCGAGCGCCCTGCTGACGTTTGGCCCCGGCACTGCGATGGCGCGAGACCCTGCCGGGGGCGAGTACGGAAGCCATGCGGGCACATCGACGCAAGTGGCGTCTGCCCCACGCTCGCCATCCGCCTCGCGCGAGAGAGCGCGCTACTATGTCGAGTTTCGCTCCCGCTACGCCCTGAGCTATGGGCACACATTTCTGGTTCACGGGCGCCTCAATGCCAGGGGTGAAGTCGGTCCGGTAACGGCAGATCAGGTAGCCGGCCTCCACCCGGCAGGTGATGGGCCGCAACTCTGGTCTGTTGGGCACGTCGTGCCGGTCCCGGCTGAAACGGGCGCCAGCGATGGCGACACCGAGGATCAGTACATCTCCAATCGCTTTCGCGTGGTGCTAGACGACGCCCAGTATCGGAGGGTCCTAGCTTACATCAAGAAAAAGCAACGGACGGCAACGATGTGGCACGCCGTTCTATATAATTGCAATCGCTGGGTTGGAGAAGTTGCGACATTCATGGGCATGATCGCGCCAGATAATACGATGCTATACCCGTCTGATTACATTTCGAGTCTTCGCGGTCTCAACTTTCGTAAATTTTCCGAGCCTCAATTTTCATCGCACGGCGTTCGGTAGACTGTGAAAGCCGCGTGAACGACGCCGCATGCCTCGTTATCGACCTTATCGCAGCACTATGACAGGAGCTCCCACCCGAACGCGGCCAAACAGGTCGATGATGTCGTCATTGTACATTCGAAAACACCCATAAGACGCAAAAGTCCCGATCGATTCGGGTCTGTTCGTTCCGTGAATGGCGTATTGCCCGCCACCGGAAAGCGTCATTGCTCTGGCCCCCATGGGATTCCGCGGGGAGCCGCCCGCTATGACGTCGGGAATATTCGGGTTGTCACGCTTTATTTCGTCCGGCGGCGACCAGGCTGGCTCAACATACTTGCCCTCGATCTGAACCGTCCCCAGCCATTGCTTCGCTGATTTTCCGACCGCTACGCGATATCGAATAGCCCTGCCGTCTTCCAGAATGAGATACAGTCGCCTGTCCTTCGTACGGATGACGATAGACCCTGGCTCTTCCTTGCCGATGTAGGCGACGATTTCCCGGCCGCTGGCAGGCGAGGCCGCGAAAGGCGACACCAGCATGAGTGCCAACAACAAGGCTCCGCCATCGCGCATTTCATTCACCCCGCCTGCTAGACACTTACTCGGCTAGGCCAAGCTGCTAGCCTAGCCTCGTATCCCCAAACGCCTTACCTATTGTAAAAGCGAAGCTGCATTTTTCAGAGTTTTGATCTTTGATTATATAACGAACGTAATGCGCGGCGACTGCAAATCGCGTGCTGGCTGGCATCGGAGAGCTCCGCCGTCCCTCAGGTCCAGTTGCCCATCATTTGCGACCGGCCTCTCTGAGAACAGCGTTGAGCGTTGAGTTATGACTGAGATCGACTAGTGCGGTCGGCATTATCAGTGAGCGTTTGGATTGCCACTCGGTCAGATAACCAGAATGCGGCCGTTCCTAATGCCCCAAGGGGCAGCTTCGGCCATCGTGTCGCCGCGTGAGCTGGATTGCCGGAAAGCGGACGTTCCAGACGTCAGCGAGGGGCCAACCCATGACCGTTACGCGGTAAACCGCAAATGTCTCAGATGGGTCGCCAGCAGACCTCGGAGGCGCGCCTGTGGATGTCTGGTTCGGGGCGGCAGCCCAGAGTCTGCTTATGGCGCAACTTTGCGATGCATCCAGGATTGCGACAAGCCCGGCCTTCAAGACGGACCCGTATCGCAGCAAACACCTGCTGTAGTCGCGTCAAGTTCGCATCGGTCGAAAGTGCGAGCCACGCCACTAGACGAATTGCTGCGCGCCAGTGTCTTATCAACCTACGCGCGTGGGATGGTCATGGACAACAGCAGACAAATTTTCGAGAGCGGTGCAAGCCAACCTTCACTCATGCGATCCGATCTCCCAACCGAGGTGAAATTAGAACGCGCTCGTACCGAACTCCTTGATCTTTCCGCCAACAACCGGCTCCTCAATATTCCGAGATCTGCCCGTGCTGCACGGATCCTAGAGGTCGTCGACGAAAAAGCCGCCGAGATCCACCGTCTGCTGGTGAAAGAAGCCCGGACATTTTCATTTCTGCCAGGCCGTGCAACCGAGCATGGCCAGGATGAAGGCGAACCGGTAGCCGCCGTTGCGCTGCCGCCGATTGAAGATTCCGTCGACGAGCGCGGCGTCTCTTCAAGGCACGCCGACACGCGACTCCAGACGCGCCTGACGGCAGAAGGGCTGCAGAAGCGTCTGCTCGAAATGAGTTATGACGCTCGCACGCTCGAGGAGGAGCAGGGCGTAAATATCCTGTTCTTGGCGCTCGGCACGTTGAAGTGGATCGATCCAAATAACGCGAAGAACGAGCGGTACGCGCCGCTCGTCCTCGTCCCGGTCTTGCTTGAGCGCGGGACTGCATCTGAGCGTTTTAGGTTGAAATGGCGCGGAGACGACCTTGCTACGAACCTGTCGCTGGAGCTCCTGCTGGAGAGGGTCCACGGCATCAGGCTTCCAGCGCCCGATCTTGGAGACGATGCTGACATTGCCGGGTATGCTGCTGACGTGAAGGCGTCGGTTTCGGCGAAACCAGGGTGGGAGGTCTTCCCCGACGACATTGTGCTGGGGTTCTTCTCGTTCGCGAAGTTCCTAATGTACCGGGACCTTGACCCTGCCAACTGGCCGTCGAATTCCAGGCTTGCCGACAAGCCTCTTATCCGAGGCCTCTTATCGGACGGCTTTCAGGCCGGCACAGGACTGCTCCCAGAGGAGGGGCCGCTCGACCCTCACGTCTCTCCAGCAGAGATGCTCCACATCGTCGACTGCGACTCCTCGCAGATGGCCGCAATTCACGAGGTTCGCCGGGGGCAGGACCTCGTTATCCAAGGCCCGCCTGGCACTGGGAAGTCCCAGACAATCGCCAACGTTATCGCGTCCGCGGTTGCCGATGGAAAGACCGTTCTCTTCGTCGCCGAAAAGATGGCCGCTCTCGAAGTAGTCAAGCGGCGTCTCGATACAGCTGGCGTCGGGGATTGCTGCCTCGAGCTTCACAGCAACAAGGCGAATAAGCGCGCGATCTTGGAAGAGTTGCGCAGAACATGGGAGCTCGGCGCGCCGCGGGGCGCTGCGCTCGACACGCTGCTATCGCGCCTGGTCGAAGCGCGGGATCATCTAAATGACCACGCCTCAAGGCTCCATCAGCGCGATCGCGTGACGGGCCGCACGCCCTTTGAGACCTTAGGGCAGCTCATCCGCCTCCGGCAGGACGGCCACAAGCCTTCGGACGTCAATCTCCCGAACGCCTCCGCTTGGACACGGGAGGACATCCGGCGCCGGGAGAGCCTCCTGGCCGAACTGTGCCAGCGCATCGAAGACATCGGCCTGCCGAATAAGAACCCATGGCGGCACGTCGGTCTCGAGACCATCCTTCCCACGGAAGTCGAGCGCCTCAAGCCTCGGATTACTCAACTCGCTGACGATCTTGCCCGCAGACGTGAGGATGCCGAGGCGCTAGCGGCCGAGCTCGAACTCGACGCGGCAGACAGCCTCTCGGTGATGGCCCGGGCCGACGAAGTGGCAGCCCAACTGGCGGACGCGCCGGACCTAGAAGCAGATGCCTTCCTTTCAGACACCTGGAGGTCGAATAGCGAGGCCATTGACAGGTTGGTCGGCGTCGGAGCACTGCAGGCACGGCTCAACGTCGAATTATCTGGGCGGATTCGCGAGCCAGCTTGGCGGACCGATGTCGTCGAGGCCAAAGAGGTACTCGCTGCGCTACCCGGGGATACGTCCTTCGAGGCCCTAGAAGCGGTGAATGAGCTGGCGCTCCTGCTGCCACGGCTCATCGAGGACGCTGGATCTCTCAAGCAGCGACTCGGGAGCTCTGAGCAGGTCGGGACCATGGCCAGCGTCGAGCGGCTGGTCGCGCTCGGCACCCGCGTGGCCGCCGCTCCGGATGCCAGTCCAGAGGCTTTCGCCGCTACGGTTTGGGAGCGAGGGGTCGAGCAAGCAGGCGATCTCGTTGATGCGCTCGACCGGCTCTTGTCCGCTCGCTCGGAAACGGATGGTCAATTGGCGGACGCGGCTTGGGTAACCGATCTGTCGGGCGCGCGGCACATCCTCGCAACGAAGGGAACAGGGCTGACTCGCTTCCTTTCCGGAGAGTGGCGGCAGGCCAACCGGCTCGTCGCATCGGTGATGAAGAACCCAGGTAGCTCCTTGACGGCAACACTTGGTGCCCTGGATGCCCTGGCAAAAGGGAAGGCCGCCGCTGAGCAACTCGCGTGTGATGACGGGTTTGGTCGCTCAGCCTTCGGGCCCGACTGGCGCGGAGATAGATCCGATCCGCGCCCTCTACGCGCGTTGGTCGACTGGATGCGCACGCTCAGAGGGCTCGGCGCAGAGCCTCGCTTGATCGCCAGCCGCGTTCCGGTCCGGTCTGATTTAGCCCTAAGGGCCGAACGGCTGGTCGATGCGGTCAGCAAGGCGCGCGCGCTATCAGCCGTTGCCTGGGATGCCTTTCGCGACGTCGACTTCGACGGAGAACTGCAGTTCATCGCGAAGAGGGCGACCGCGATCCGCGACGCAGACACGCTCGTGAGTTCCGTGCTCGCTGATGCGTCAGTACCCGTATCGGCCAAAATTGACCTTCTGCGAAAGATCCAAGTCGCCCAAGGCGCGCGCGAGGTTGTCGAACAGACCGGGCAACTGGGAAGTGCGGCTTTCGGGTCGCTGTGGCGAGGCCTCGGATCATCCTGGGACGAGCTAGAGAGGGCTGTGTCGTGGATGTCGTCACGCGGTTCCCTCGCGGCTCTCGCCGCCCGGATACGAGACAGGGCCGCGCTCGCCGATCGCGCCAAAGTGGCCTTGGAAGAGGCAAAATCCGTCGAGGCGAAGTTGTCGTCCTTGCTCGCGGATCTCGCGATCGTCCCGCCAGCACCATTCGGTCGGTCAGACATCTACCGGGTTTCTTTCGAGGATCTCTCTCGCCAGCTTTCCGAGTGGAGCTCTTCAATCGAGGGGATGTCGAAGTGGGTTGCCTATCGCGAGCGATCCAACCGAGCCCGGGAACTCGGGCTCCAACCTGTTATCGAGCGGCTTGAGGACGGACGCATTAGCCCGATGGAAGCCGTTCCGGCATTCGAAATGGCGTACTTCGAGACGATGTATGCGGCCCAGGTTCGCGCTGATCCGGCCTTGGGCCGCTTCGATGGGGAGTTGCACGCCCGTCTCGTCGCAGAGTTCGCTTCCCTCGACCGCCAACGGATCGCCGCCGCAAGCCTCCAGGTCGCTCGCCGTCACCACTCCGGAATACCGCAAGGAGCCGGCGGGATCGGCGCCCTCGGGACGCTGCGCGCTGAGATGGCGCGCCGCCGAGGGCACATGCCAATCCGACAACTGGTCCAGCGGGCCGGATCGGCCATTCAGGCGCTCAAGCCTGTGATGATGATGTCCCCGCTCTCGGTCGCCCAGTTTTTGGCTCCCGGTGTGCTTGAGTTCGATCTCCTCGTCATGGACGAGGCCAGTCAGATCGCGCCGGTAGACGCGTTGGGATCAGTCGCTCGCGCTCGACAGGTGGTCGTTGTCGGGGACGAGAGGCAGCTTCCGCCAACGCGCTTCTTCTCGAAGCTCACCGGATCCGGGAACGAAGATAACGAGGACGACGCGGCCCAGGTCGCCGACATCGAGAGCATCCTCGGCCTCTTCACGGCGCGAGGATTGCCGCAGCGAATGCTAAGGTGGCACTATCGCAGCCGTCACCAATCGCTGATCGCAGTCTCAAACAGCCAGTTCTATGAGAACAAGCTGTATATTGTGCCGAGCCCCTATACGGCGGAGGCGGGCATGGGCCTCCGCTTCCACCACTTCCCTGATGGCGTCTTCGACAGCGGCAACACGAACGCGAACAAAGTCGAAGCGAGGGCCGTCGCCGAAGCCATTATACGGCACGCGAAGAGCGAGCCCGCCATGTCACTCGGCGTCGCCGCCTTCTCGGTCAGCCAGAGACGGGCCATACAAGATGAGCTCGAGTCCCTTCGCCGCCTCAACCCCGACACCGAGCCCTTCTTCCACGCGCATCCTGCCGAGCCGTTTTTCGTGAAGAACCTAGAGAATGTTCAGGGCGACGAACGTGACGTCATCATCATTTCAGTCGGGTACGGACGCAACGCTCAGGGCTATATGGCGATGCGGTTCGGTCCGCTTGGGGCCGAGGGGGGTGAGCGACGTCTGAACGTCCTCATCAGCCGCGCGAAACGCCGCTGCGAGGTTTACGCCTCCATCACGGACGAGGACATCGACTTGGAGCGTGGCAAGGGCAAGGGCATATTCGCCTTCAAGCTCTTTCTACATTTCGCGCGGACTGGGCGATTGTCGATGGCTCAAATCAGCGGACGGGACCACGACAGCGTCTTCGAGGAGCAGGTCGCGCGCGCCCTGTCGGATCGCGGCTATCACGTCCATCCGCAAGTCGGCATCGCGGGCTTCTTCGTCGATCTGGGCGTGTCTGACCCGTCGCGCCCTGGGCGGTATGTCCTGGGAATCGAATGTGACGGCGCGCCTTATCATGAATCGCGTTCAGCGCGGGAGCGGGACCGTCTGCGTCAGGCCGTCCTCGAGGACCATGGTTGGACAATTCACCGCATCTGGAGCACCGATTGGTTCCATCGCCCGAACGAGCAGTTGGATCGCGCTGTCGCGGCGATCGAGGCGGCGAAGGACGAGCTGACGTCCCGAGAGACGTCTGGTGTTCGCCACGGTCGTGCGACTCCAGTCGAGATAGTGACTGTCGAACGAGCGGACGTGACGGAAATCGGACTTGTCCACGCTGAGACCGGCGCCGAGAGCCGGGCTTATGTCGAGCACGTTCCCGAGGTGCCGCGGCATGCCCTCGGCATGGAGCTGCACGAAACGCCGACCGGCACCTTGGCGGCGATGGTCGTCGAGGTGGTTGACAAGGAAGGTCCTGTGCACATCGACGAGGTCACGGCGCGGATCCGGAGTGCCTGGCGTCTTCAGCGATCCGGCGGCCGGATACAGTCAAGCGTCGAGCGGGCAGCCGCAGCAGCGCAAGCTCAGAAGTCTATCGTCGACGAGGGAGGATTTTTAGCAATTCCGGGTCGAACTCCTCGGGTGCGTGACCGCTCCATCGTGACGTCGACCTCCGTTCGGAAGCCGGAGATGTTGCCGCCGTCTGAGATGCGCGTCGCGATCTTAGGAGTCGTAACGGACCATCTGGGAGCAACCGACGACGAGGTCGCCGTCGCCACGTTGCGGGCCTTCGGGTTCAAGGCCGCTAGCGCCGTAGCGCGCGATACAGTCGCCTCGCAGGTCCATGCCATGGTGGAGCAGGGACAGCTGACGCGTTCCGGTGATCTCCTCATGGTTGGGATTGCGGCTGGCGCCGCAGCTGTGGACTCACTGACAGCGCCCTCCTGATCATGGAGCCTTCTCGATGCCGCGCAGATCCAGAGCCAGATTCATCGACTGCGACCAGACGGGACCTCCCAACAGGGTCATCGTGTTTTAGGGCATCTACATCTCCGATCTCCACCTCGACACGATCAGGTTAAAACCCGAGACTTCAGGAAGAGGGCTAGCTAGGCTCTTGGCTTCGTCGCCCGGAAGCGCCGCTACGGCCGGACATCGGCGGCGATGGCTTGCCCGCGTAACGGAACGTTGAAACAGGGCGATAGTGGTCGCGCGCAAGCTCACCTAGAAAGTCCGCTTCTGGGCAGACTACGGCCGGCAGCTAATGGCGCATCTCGCCCGAACGATCGGCTGGCGATGGGCCCTTAGCCGACCTTCGCAAAGTCCGCTTTTGGGCAATCGCGTTTCAATTTCGAGGCGGATACTACGGCAGATCTTTATTATTTTATTCAGCGGGTTTTGGCTGTCCGCTGACACCGCCCGTCAGGCCATCGAGCCAGGTGTCGGTATCGGCGAATTGCCGCCCGGCCTGCACGACCTTCCAGAACGTCACGTCGGCCCAGTGGACGATGGTATTCTCCAGACTGCGCTCCAGAAGCTCGCCTTCGGCCGAATGCGCCGCCGCGATATGCGCGACGGCCTCCGGCAGATCCATGCTGAAGCAGATGAAGACGCCGTAGCCGGGGTGGCGCACGGAGGGAAATCCGACGGCATAGGGATCGGCCTTCCAGCGCTTCACATTGTCGGGCTGGAACTCCCAGACTTTTCCGATGTCGTGGCAGAGCGCGCCGGCGATGAGAATATCGCGGTTGTAGCGGAAGTTCGGGAAGAGACCTGCCATCTCCTCGGCGCTCTTCAGAGCCAGCCGGCAGACCGAGCGCATGTGGTCGCATTGCGTGCCGGTGAGCAGCGGGTTCGAATCGTAGTTTCCAGAGGGCTTCATCTCGCCGATCTGCGTGAAGCCATGCGCTTCGAGGGCTGCGACCCAGGCATCGATCACCTTGTCGCGGAGATCGCGATCCTCGATCCATTCGATCTCCGGCATCTCGGCGACACGGGCCGCGCGCTTGGCCTGCGTGATCTCGATCGATTGGCCGCGCAGCGTTACGGTTCGGGAATAAGTCACTTGGAACTCCGAATTTCAGACGATTTTGATGGGTGTCACTGCGCGCCGATCAGGCGCGGCAGCCACATCACGATGCTGGGCGCAACGATGATCAGAACGATCATCACGAGCAGGCTTCCGATGAAGGGGAGGACGCCGAGGATGACGTCGCTGATGACGCCGCGGCCTCTCACGCCCTGCACGACGTAGAGATTGACCCCGACCGGCGGCGTGATCATCGCGGTCTCGCAGAGCAGGACGACCATGATCCCGAACCAGACCGGGTCGAAACCGGCCTGAACCACGACGGGAACGATAATGGGGATCGTCACGATCATCATCGGCAACGGCTCCATGAAGCAGCCGAGGATCAGGTAGAAGATGATGATCGCGACAAGCGTGCCGGTGGGCCCCAGCCCGAGGCCGGTGATGAAGCTGTTCAGCGCGCCGACGAGGCCGATCGCCGAGAGCACGAAATTCAGGAAGAAGGCCGAGGCGACGATCAGCATGATCATCGCCGATGTCCGCATCGTGCCGTCCAGGGCCTCGAGGATCATCTTGACGGACAGCTTGCCGTTGATCGCCGCCAGTCCGATCGCCACGACGACGCCGAGTGCGGCCGATTCCGTCGGCGTCGCGAGCCCCGCATAGATGCTGCCGATCACGATCAGGAAGATGGTTCCCGGCGGGACGAGCCCGCCCAGGCTTTCGACACGCTCCTTCCAGGAGGTTTCGATCGTGCGGCCGCGCCATTCCGGCCGGATGAGGCAGCAGATCAGGATCGTCGCCATGAAGATCAGGCCGAGCACGATGCCGGGCACGAAGCCGGCGAGATAGAGCTGTGGCACCGAGGTCTGCGTCAGCCAGCCATAGATGATCAGGTTGATCGAGGGCGGGATCAGGATGCCGAGCGTCCCGCCCGCCGCGATGGTGCCGAGGAAGAGCCTCTCGCCATAGCCATAGGTCTTGATCACGGGGGTCGCGACCGTCCCGATCGTGGCGGCGGTCGCGACGCTTGAGCCGGAGGTCGCCGCGAAAACCATCGAGGCGCCGATATTGGCATGCATCAGACCGCCCGGCAGCCAGGCGAGCCAATGGCTCATCGAGCTGTAGAGCCGGTCGGCCATGCCTGAGCGCAGCAGGATCTCGCCGAGCAGTACGAAGAGCGGCACGCTGACCAGAATGGCATTTGTCGAGGCCGACCAGATGACCTCGCCCATAGCGAGGTAGATCGGCATCGGCGAGAACGCCGCGCCCAGCGACAATGCCAGCAGCAGAAGCGCTGCACCGACGGGAATGCTGAGGCCGAGCAGCAGGATCAGGAGGCCAAGCGAGGTCGGGACCATGGCGGCTACCTCGCGATCACGGGCTGGGCGTCGACGGCCTCGAGGGCCTCGTCGATCTCGTCGGCGACGTCGGGCGTCGTCACGATCGCGGCTGCGGCAGTCTGGTCGCCCCGCATGAGGGCGAGCGCAACCAGCGCGAGCTGCTCCACGCAGACGAAGGCGAACCAGGTCAGCCCGATGAACCAGAGCCCCTGCGGGATCACGAGCAGCGTGCCGAGCGAGGTGTTCTCACGGGCGCTCAGCGTCCACGAGGTGTCGACGGTGTCCCAGGCGAACCAGGCCAGGATAATGGCGACGCCGCCGAGCGAGCCGAGCGCCAGGACATCCAGGCAAAACCTGATGGTCGGCGGCGTCCAATTCCTGATCACATCGATCCGCACGTGCGCGCGGTTCAACAAAGCATAGCTGAACGACCAGCTGGCGGAGATGGCGAGCGCATAGCTCGACAGCTCCGTGCCGACACTGAAGGGGATGTGGATCACCTTGCGCGCCAGGATTTCCATGGTGATCACCACCGAGGAGCCGACGAGCATCAGGCCGCCGATGCGGGCCATCCAAAGCGATATGGCCGCAACGATCGCGTGGAATCCGTTCATGACGAAGCGCCTTGCTGAAGCCGCAGGATTACTGCGCGCTCGCCTCGACACCCGCCACCTTGCCGACCGTCGCGTTCCACTCGGCGACGCATTCAGGTCCGCAACGCTTGGCCCAATCGGGCAACACGCGTTCGCGCAGAATCTTCTGCGCAGTGGCCTTGTCGGCGTCGGAGACGGTGACGAACTTCATCTTGGGAATGGCCTCAATGCCATCCTTGCAGGGGCCCAGACCGGTGTTGCAGTTCACGCCATCCTGGATGTCGCTGCCGGCCTGCGCCCACATGCGGTCTTCCATCTCGGCGAATTGCTGTTCGAGGAACGTCCGTGTCTTCTCGTCGAGCTTCTTCCAGCTGTTCAGATTGGCGCCGAAGAAGGTCATCGACCAGCCCATCGGCAGCGCATAGAGGTGATCGCTCACTTCCCACCAGCGCGCCGTATTGCCGGCCGAGGTGCCGCTGACCGCGCATTGCGCGACGCCGCGCTGCATCGCGGGGATGACTTCGGCGAAGGGCACGTTCACCGAGGAGCCGCCGGCGCCCTCGACCATCTGGGACATCGCGCGGTTGAAAGTGCGCACCGCCTTACCGCGGAGTGAATCCAGGCCCTGGATCTCGCCCTTGCAATAGAACATCTGCGCCGCGACCGGGCTCATGCTCAGTAATTTGGTATTGTATTTCGCCTCGAGCGCCTTCGCGAGCGCGGGGCGGAACGCATCGGCGGCCTTGCGCTGCGTGGCGATGTCGACGGTGACGCCAGGCAGGTCTAGGCCGTCGAAGCGCGAGTCCTCGCCCGCCATATAGCTCATCGTCGCCTCGGAGATATCGAAGACGCCCTGGCGCAGCAGACGCAGTACCTCGGGTCCGCGCAAACCGAGCTCTTCCAGCGATCCGAATGTCGTCGTGATCGCGCCATTGGTGCGCGCCGGCAGCGTTTCGGTGAAGAACGGCTTGTAGATTTTCTGAAACAGGTTCTGCGTCTGATTTCCGCCGGACACCTTGAGATTGATCTTCGGAAAGTCCTGCGCCTGCGCGCTCAAAGCCGACAGCCCGAAAACCGCCAGACAGGCCAATACCTTCATCGATCGTTGCATAGCACGCTCCCCTGCTAGGTCGATTACTCGACTTCTGGCGAGCAGCGTAAGCTGCATTGCAATCATAAATCCAATTGGATTATCTCGTGGGGCAATATTGGAAATTTCAATGCGCCCGACAATCGCGGAACTCGAAGCCTTCGTCTGGACGGCGCGCCTGGGCTCGGTCCAAGCCGCTGCCAAGCACCTCTATTTGGCGCAGCCTACGGTTTCCTTGCGCCTCAAATCGCTTCAGGATGAGCTAGGTGTCAAAGTCTTCGACAGGTCAGGGCCAACGCTGAAGCTGAGCACCGACGGGGACCAGCTCTTTTCCCACGCGATCGCGATCATCGAGGAACTCGGGCGGATGCGCGAGCGCGCAGGCGCCACCGAAGCGTTGCACGGAACAGTCAAGGTCGGCCTGCCGGAGACGTTTGCGGTCGCCTGCCTGCCCTTGATCCTCAAGGACCTTGCCACCCGTTACCCGTTGCTGCGGCTAGAACTTTCCGTCGCGACGAGCTCGATGCTGGAGGAGGAACTCGGCGAGCACAGACTCGACCTTGCATTCCTGGTTCATCCCAGCGATGGCGCGGCCATTCGCCTGATCCAGCTCGGGCGGCAGGAGGCCGCGTGGGTCGCGGCAGCAAGCCTTGGCCTAGGCCCGATTGTCCGGCCTGCCGACCTGCAGGATTGCCAAATCCTGTCCAACCCACCGCCATCGGCGATGCATCGTCAGATCATCGAATGGTTCAGTGCTGCCGACGTGAAGCCGCGCCGCCTCGACTTCTGCACCGGGCAGATGGTGATCGCCCATTTGGTCCAGGAAGGTGTCGCTGCGGCCTTTCTTCCGGTGAAGCTAATGGAAACGGCGCTCGCTATCGGGCGCGTGGTGAAGCTGCGCTCGATACCGGATTTCGACCATGCCGCGGTCTGCGCCGGCCACCGCATCGGCGGCGCGACGCCCGAGATCGAAGCGGTCATCGCCGCTGCGCAGCGGGTGCTGGAGCAGGTGCCGTTTCTTTTGCCGGCAGCCGCCGATGCCTCGATCACCCGCCAGGCGAAGACCCCGCTCCGGCGGGCGGCTGCGGCACGTCGACCTTGAGATAACCGATCGCGTCGAGCGCCTTCTGAATCGACTTCAGCATCGCGCTGACCGGTCCGGTCAAGCCGCCCTCGGGGTAACTCGCATAGACCCTGCCATGGTTGAGCTCCGGGACCGACCTGAGCACGCTGACCAGCCCCGCCTTGACCTCCGCCTCCATCATACGGGCCGGCAGAACGCCGAGCGCGACGCCCGACGAGACGAGGTGGCCGATGACCGCGACGCTGCTGCAGAGGTCGTGCCGTAAGGGTTCGAGGCCGGCCGTCGCAAACCAGTCCTTGATCTGGCGAAACATCGCCGAGCGCGGCTGGTTGCTGACGATCGGCAGGCGATAGAGATCGGCGGGCCTGATCTCGGGGCCGAGCCCCCATTTGACCGAGGCGACCCAAGCCGTGTCCTGAACGCCCAGCGGCACCAGCCTCATGCCGTGTCGGCCGATTGGGTTGACCAGGACCGCCAGATCGAGGTCACGCTCATTGAGCTGGCGCTCCAACTCGTAGCTGATCGAAACCACGTATTCCGCCTTCAGCAGTGGATAGTCGGTCCGCACGGTCTCGAGCAGAGCCGGCAGGCAGGTCATCGCAAAACCCTCGGCAAAGCCGACGCGGACGCTGCCGGTGACAACTGCCGGATCGGTCTGCAACATGATGCGGTCGGCCTCCTCCAGCAGCGCGGCGGCGCGCGGCAGCAGCGCCAGGCCATCCGCGGTCAAGGCCAGCCCGCGACCGTTCCGCGCGAACAGCTTGATGTCGAGTGCGTTTTCGAGATCGCGCAGCCGCAACGAGATTGTCGGCTGCGACATATGCAGATGACCTGCGGCCCGGCTCAGCGAACCCAGTCGGGAGGTCCAGAAAAAAGCCTCGAGCTGAGCGATCGTGAACCTCATCGCATTATCCTGACTTTGGAAATTCCAATCAATTCCTCGCTAGATAAACCAATTAGATTAGTGATTGCAAAGCTGCTTTAGCTGGCGCCATCGCCGGAGCCCGCCCTTCACAATGTTGTCCACGCCTCCCAGGATCATACGCATCGACGCGTTTGAGCTGACCGCGCAGCTCAGCGAGACGGTCGGCAATTCGCGCCAGATGTTCGACCGGCGCGGCGCTTTGCTGCTGCGGGTGACGAGCGATTGCGGCCATGTTGGCTGGGGCGAGACCTGGGCCTACGCCTCGGCCGCCACAGCGCTGGTCCGCGAAACGTTTGCCCCCGTGCTGATCGGCCTCGACGCGACCACGCCGCGCGCCGCCTGGCAGGCGATGGCAGCGAAGCTGGGCTACGATCGGCGCGGTATTTCGACCATGGCGCTCGGCGGTCTCGACGTCGCGCTGTGGGATCTCGCCGGGCAGATTACGGGCAAGCCCGTGCACGCGCTGCTCGGCGGCAAGCTGCGCTCGACGATCCCGGCCTATGTCAGCGGCCCCTTCATGAAGCCGGGGTCCGACCCCTATCGCGATTTCGAGAGGGACATCGCCGGTTATCTCTCGACCGGCTTCAAGGCGATCAAGCTGCGCATGGGCACCGAGCCGGCTCGTGATGGCGCCATGGCGTGGCAGGTTCGCAAGCAGATCGGCGATGCCATGCCGTTAATGGTCGATCTCAATGAAGGCTTCACCGTCGAGGGGGCCGGCGCGATCGCCAAGCGGCTCGCCGAGGTAGATCCTGTCTGGCTCGAGGAGCCGATCGCTCATGACGATCTTCCGGGTTATCGCCGGCTCTCCGCGACCTCGCCGATTCCGCTGGCCGGCGGAGAAGCGCTGTTCGGCCTGCGCGCCTTTCGCGATTATCTCACGGCTGGTGTCTTCGATTTCATCCAGCCCGATCTCGGCCTATGCGGCGGGCTTTCGGAAGGCATGCGCATCTCGGCGCTGTGCGAGGCTTTTGAGGTCGCCCTGGTGCCGCATGTCTGGGGCTCGGTGGTAAATTTCCAGGCGTCGCTGCACTTTGCGGCCTGCCTGCCGGAGAAGCGCGGCCGTCTGCGCTGGCCGCTCTTCGAATACGACCCGTCGGAGAACCCGCTGCGCACCGCCTTCGCCAGTCATCCGCTCGACTCTTCGGGCTCGATCGCGGTTCCTGATGCGCCGGGGCTAGGGCTCGACCTGGCGCCCGATGAGCTCGAGCCCTTCATCACCAATCACTGGACCCTGAACTAATCGTAGCGCCGGAGACAACCGGCGCAGCAACTCACGAGGAGACGACCATGCGTTTGAAAGCTCTCATCAGTTCCGCACTGTTCGCGACGGCCTGCCTTGCCGGCGTCGGCGAAGTCGCAGCTCAACAGCCAAAGGTGCTCAACCTCGCCTTCGTCGGGCGCGTCACAGCTCCGGAAGGCGTTGCGATGACGGCCTTCGCCGAGGAGATCAAGGCAAAGACCAATGGCCGTATCGAGATCCGGCTGCATCCGGGCGGCGCGCTCGGCGGCGATCGCGAGGTGCTGGAAGGCCTCCAGCTCGGCACTGTCGACCTGACCGTGCCTTCGACCTCGGTCATCGCCAATTTCGTGCCCGAGGTTCAGGTCTTCGATATCCCTTTCTTGTTCCGCGATTTCGATCATGCGCAGGCCGTGCTGGACGGGCCGATCGGTCAGGAGATTCTCGCCAAATTCAAGGCCAAGGGGCTCCAGGGGCTGGCCTTCGGCGGCATCGGCTTCCGCCAACTCACCAATAGCCGCCGCCCCGTCAACGGTCCCGACGACGTCAAGGGCCTGAAGATCCGCACGCAGGAGAACCAGATCCATCTCCAGGTCTGGCGTGCGCTCGGCGCGCTGCCGACGCCGATGGCGCTGCCGGAGGTGTTCACCGCCCTGCAGCAGGGCGTCGTCGACGGCCAGGAAAACCCGATCGGCGCGATCCTGAACAACAAATTCGGGCAGGTGCAGAAGTATCTGACGATCACCAACCACGCCTTCACGCCGGTCGGCTTCGTCATGGCCCCGCGGGCTTTTGAGGCGCTCTCGCCCGAGGATCAGAAGCTCTTCGTCGAAGCCGGACGCCGGGCCATGGCGATCTGCAAGGACGAGGTCGCCAAGGTCGAGAAGACCGGCGTCGAGGAGTTGCGCAAGCTCGGCCTTCAGGTCGTCGAGAAGGTCGATACCGCCAAGTTCCAGGACCTGCTCAAGCCGGCCTTCGCCGAGCTGGGCAAGCGCTTCGGCGAGGCGACGATCGCGCGCATCAAGGACCAGAAGTGAGCGGGCAGCCATCCAGGCCGGTGGCGCGGCTGCTGGCAGCCGAACGCATCGTCACCGGCGCCGGCCTCGCGGCCGGTTGCCTGGCGATGGCGCTGGCAGCCTGCGTCGGGCTGTTCCAGGTGCTGACCCGCTTCGTCTTCCAGGAGCCCGCGACATGGTCAGAGCCGCTGATCCGAAGCTTGCTGATCTGGATGGCCTATCTCGGTCTGGCCGCGGCGGTGCGCGCCGGCTCGCTGGTCTCGGTTGATCTGCTCTACCGTCTGGTCAGCGGCCGCAATCGACGGTTCCTCGAAGCTGCGATCGCGACGGCGACCTTCGCGCTGCTGGCGGTTTTGTTCTGGTTCGGCGCCGATCTGGTCTGGCGCGTCCGCTTCCAGAATCTGGCCGGGCTCGAGATCCCGATCAGCTACGCCTATGCCGCGATCCCGACCGGAGCGCTGGTCTCGATGCTCGCCGTGATCGCGCATTTCTTCGACCCGCGTCGCGAAGAACTCGAAACTGCGGTCTGAAGGACTATTTGCCATGACTGCGACGATGCTCGTCACGATGTGCGTGCTGTTCCTGCTCTCGGTGCCGGTGGCTGTGGCCGTCGGCCTGTCTGCCGTGGCAGGTATGGGGCTCTATACGCCGCTGCCGCTGGTACTGGTGGCACAGCAGGCCTTCGCCTCGCTCGACAAGTTCCCGCTCGCGGCGGTGCCGTTCTTCATCCTTGCCGGCAATCTCATGGGCGAGGGCGGCATCTCGCGCCGGCTGGTCGACTTCGCCAAGAGCCTGGTCGGCGGTGTCCAGGGCGGCCTCGCCTGTACCTGCATCCTGACCTGCATGATCTTCGCCGCGGTCTCCGGGTCGAGCGTGGCGACGACCTTCGCCATCGGCGCGATCCTGATCCCGGCCATGGTCAAGCACGGCTATCCGATCTCGTTTGCGGCCTCGTTGCAGGCGAGCGCAGCCGAACTTGGCGTCATCATCCCGCCCTCGATCCCGATGATCCTCTATGGCGTCGCAGCCGAGGTCTCGATCGGCGAGTTGTTCGTCGCTGGCTTCGGACCGGGCATCCTGATCGCCGGGGCGCTGATGTTCTCGGTCTGGCTGTGGTGCCGCATCCGGGGCTACGGCAAAAACGATCACGAGGGCCGCATTCAGGTGCTGGCGGCAACGCGTGCTGCGGGCCTCGCCCTGATGATGCCGGTGATCATCCTCGGCGGCATCTATGGCGGCGTCTTCACCCCGACCGAAGCCTCGATCGTTGCGGTTTTCTACGCGCTGATCGTCAGCTGCTTCGTCTATCGCGAACTCGATTTCGCAACGGTCATCGTCATCCTGCGCAAATCGGTGGTCTCGTCCTCGGTGATCATGCTGATCATCGCGATGGCCGGCCTGTTCAGCTTCCTCCTGACGCGTGCCGGCGTCCCGGCCCAGATCGGCGCCTATATTATCGCGACCTTCGACAGCGGCTGGTCCTTCCTGCTTGCGGTCAACCTCTTCCTGTTCGTCATCGGCATGTTCATCGAGACCTCGGCCGCGATCATCGTGCTGGCGCCGATCCTGGCTCCGGTGGCAGCGCGCTTCGGTATAGACCCCGTGCATTTCGGCATGGTCATGGTTGTCAATCTGGCGCTCGGCATGATCACGCCGCCCTTCGGCGTCAATCTGTTCGCGGCTTGCGCGGTTGCCAAAATCTCGCTCGACAGGATGACCAAGTCGCTGCTGCCCTTCATCGGTGTGGTCTTCGCGTGCCTGATGCTCATCACCTACATGCCCTGGATCTCGCTCGCCTTGCGGGATCTTGTCTATCGCTGATTTCTGCCGCCAGGAGGCGGTTCAAAGCAACGACCGCGAATGCGGCGTCATCCTTGGGAGGATACCATGCGTCTCGTTACCCTGACTGCGCTCGCAGCTCTTGCCACCTCCGCGACTATCGCCCACGCGGCGGATGTGGAATGGAAATTCTACACCTACTTCGCTGCCAACGATAAGCCGACCCTGCTACACAAGGCCTTTGCCGAGGACATCGGCAAGACGAGCGGCGGGCGCTTCAAGATCAACGTCTTCGCCTCCGGCGAACTGCCCTACAAGGCCGCCGACGTGCTGCGTATCGTGGCGCAGAACCAGGTCGAGATGGGCGATGTCGCCTTCGGCTTCGTCGCCGGCGACGTGCCCGCTTTGAATGCCCTGTCGATGCCGTTCTCCTGCACCTCGATGGACAAGTTCTACGACAAGGTCGCGCCCGCGATCGCGCCGGCCATCGACGACGAACTCGGCAAGCGCTTCAAGGTCCACAGCGCCATGCAATGGGTGATGCCGCCGCAGCAGCTCTGGCTGACCAAGCCGGTCGAGACGCTCGACGCGTTCAAGAACCTGAAGGCCCGCTCCTGGAACCGCGAGCAGAGCGAGATGATGCGGCTGCTCGGCGGTTCCGGCGTCTCGATCACCCCGGCTGAGGTCATTCCTGCCCTGCAGCGCAAGGTTGTCGACGGCGCCTTCACGGCCGCCGTGCCAGCGCTCGACTGGAAGTTCAACGAGGTCACGCCTTATGCGCTGATGCTGAACCTGACGCTAGCCCACCAGATCGTGGCGGTGAACCAGTCTGCGCTCGACAAGCTGCCGGCCGACCTGAAGCAGCTACTGCAGGTCAAGTCGCAGGAATGGGCGGGGCGTTATCGCACCGAGCTGATCCAGGCCGACAAAGATGCGCGCAAAACCCTGGCTGAGAAGGGCGTGAAGCTTCGCGAGGTCAGCGCTGCGGAAAACACTCAGCTGCAGCAGACGGTCAAGCCGATCTGGCAGGAATGGACCGACAAGAACGGCGCGCCGGCCAAAGCAATGCTCGATACTGCCGTGGCCGCCTGCAACTGAGGGAGCGCCGCCCCGGCGGCGAGCGACGGTCATGCTGACCCGTTTTTTCGACCGGCTTGACCGCTGGCTCGTCGCCCTGGCCGCGATCATCCTGATCGGGCTGGGCGCGCTCATGAATATCGAAATCGCATCGCGTACGCTGTTGTCGCGCTCGACGCAGGTGTCCGATGAGTTTTCGGGTTATGGGCTCTGCGCGATCACCATGCTCTGCCTTGTCGCCGCGATGCGGCGCGAGCGCTTCCTGCGCGTCGACGGCATCGTCGAACGGTTGAACCCAATGCTCCAGCGCGCCGCCGAGATTTTTGGCGCGCTAATCGGGCTTGCGGTCAGCGCGGTGCTGTGCTGGGCGACCGGAAAGCTCGCCTGGACCAGTTTTCAGTTCGACTCGCGCTCGATCGAGATGTCGCAGACGCCGCTTGCCTGGCCTCAGGCGCTGATGCCGCTCGGCTTCGCGCTGCTGGCGCTCGCCTTCATCGAAACCGCGTGGCGCAAGGCGCGCGGCGTTGCGGCCGGACCCGCTGGGGATCAGTCATGAACTGGACGGATCTGCTGCTGATTTATCTCGCCTTGCTAGGAGGCTGTCTCGTCGGCGGCGCCAGCATCGGTGCGGCCATGGGTTTTGTCGGCATCGTCGGCGTCTCGATGGTGTCGGGCACGATGCTTTGGCCAAGTTTCGGCGACATCATCTGGAACACCGCGACGAATTTCACGCTGGTCTCGATCCCGCTCTTCATCCTGATGGGCGAGCTCATCCTGCAGGGCGGCATCGCGACGCGCTTCTACACTGGCATCACGCCGCTGTTCCGGCGCATTCCAGGCGGCCTGGCGCAAACCAACATTTTTGGCTGCGCGATTTTCTCGGCGATCGCCGGCTCCTCCGTCGCCACAGCGCTGACAGTGGGCACCGTCGCGGTCGGTGAGATGCGGGCGCGTGGATATGATGACCGGTTGACGCTTGGCACCCTGACGGCCGGCGGCTGCCTCGGCATCCTGATCCCGCCCAGCATTCCGCTGATCGTCTATGGTTCGATCACGCAGGCCTCGATCGTCGACCTATTCATGGCCGGCGTCGTTCCCGGCATCCTGCTGGCCCTGATCTTCTCGGTCTATGTCGCGATCCGCGTGACACTGTCGCCGCGATTGATGCCGAGCCGGGAAGCCGTGGCGGCCGAGGTCGCGGGCCAGCCTTTGCGCGACGTACTGCCGGTGATGCTGCTGATCTTGTCCGTCATCGGTGGCATGTATTTCGGCATCGTCACGCCGACCGAGGCTTCGGCTTTCGGTTGCCTGATCGCGCTCGTGATGTCGCTGCTCTATCGCGAGCTCAGCGCGGCGCGCTTCCGCAAGGCTGTGGTCAATGCGCTTCTGACCAGCGCCGTGGTGATGTTCATCACGCTCAACGCGCAACTCCTGAACTTCGCCATCGTATCGTCAGGTGTCGGACGCGGATTGGCTGGATGGCTGGCTGCGCTGGACGTGCCGGCTTTCGCCTTCTTCTGCATCCTGCTGCTGATCTATCTCGTCGTCGGCATGTTCATCGACGGCCTCTCGATCGTGCTGCTGACCGTGCCGCTGCTCTATCCGGCGCTGCCTGCGCTCGGGTACGACATCGTCTGGTTCGGCATCATCCTGGTCGTGTTCATCGAACTCGGCGCTCTGACGCCGCCAATGGGGCTGAACCTGTTCGCAGTGCAATCGATCGTGCCCGACCGGAAGCTGTCGGACGTGGCCTGGGCCTCACTGCCCTATTGCTTTCTGATCATCGGCTTCGCCTTCCTGCTTTATTTCTTCCCTGGCATCGCCCTGTGGCTGCCGCAGACGCTGAAGTGAAATGATATGTTCGCTCCCCCAGCCATTCTGACGACCCGCCTCTTCGCCAGGCTGCCTGACCGGTTCCGCAAACCTGCTGCAAACTCGGAGTGGCATCAGCATCAGCCAGGGAGCCTCTGGGGTCATTCGCTGCTTGAGGGTCCTGTCCTGGATGGCAATGGTGGCCTATACTGCGTCGACATCCCATGGGGGCGCGTCTTCCATGTCGCCGTCGGTGGCACGTTCAGCCTCGTCGCCGAATATGACGGCGAGCCCAACGGCATGAAGCTCCTGCCGAGCGGCGAATTACTGATCGCGGACTACAAGAACGGATTGGTGCGCCTCAATCCAGAGACGGGTGAGGTCGTTCCGCATCTCAGCCGGGTCAGGCTGGAACGGTTGAAAGCGCTGAACGATCTGACCGTCTCGAGCAAGGGCGAAGTCTTCTTCACCGACCAGGGTTTGACCGGCTTGCACGATCCGACGGGACGCGTCTATCGGCGGAGGACCGACGGCCATGTCGACTGCCTGATCGACAATGGGCCGAGCCCGAACGGCCTCGCGCTCTCGCCGGACGAAAGCGTGCTTTACGTCGCGATGACGCGGGCGAACGCGATCTGGCGTGTGCCGCTGATGCCGGATGGCACCGTCGCCAAGGTTGGCGTCTACGTCCAGCTATCGGGCGGCGGCGGTCCCGATGGCCTCGCGATCGATCGGAAGGGCCGGCTCGCGATCGCCCATATCGGGTTGGGGATCGTCTGGCTGATGAGTCCGCGCGGGGAGCCGCTTTATCGCATCGAATCCTGCGCCGGAACCCACACGACCAATATGGTGTTCTCGGCCGACGAGCGTCATCTGTTCATCACCGAATCCGAAACAGGCTCAATTCTCGTCGCGGATATCCCTGACTGACCCAACTCGCCATCATTGCAGATTGAGAAGCGGACGCGCCGGGAGAACCGACCGACAAAAGCCTGTCCGGGATGCCAGGGATTCTGCAGCGAGGGAGTCGCAAGCCAGGGATCGCGTGGAGGGCTCTCCAAGGATAAACGACCGGTACGCTACGATTAGAATCGGCCTTTGCTCACTCCGGGCGCTGGCAGCGCGATGACCGCGTGAGCCGAACAAGTGGAGTTGGCCCAACGCTGACGTCCGCAATGTCAGCTTTCCGAAATGACTGAAGCCTTGGGGTTAGACGATACGCGCTTCTCGGCAATGCCGATGACTACGGTTGGCTCTTTCGAAGGGGCCGTGTTTAGCCTGATCGTCCACTTTCGACGGTCAGGCTAGTCTCTAAATTTGCCTTTACTGCTTCACCATCGGGCACTTGCTTTCCGACAGCGGCCAGACGGTCTCTTCCGGCGCGATCTTGCGCACGATCTCGAAATAGTCCCAGGGCCCCTTGGAATCCGCCGGCTTTTTGACGCGCGCGAGGTACATGTCGCGCATCACATGGCCGTCGGCCCGGATCGTTGCGTCCTTGGTGAAGGCGTCGTTGATCGGCATCGCCTTCATTGCGGCGGCGACCGTGTCTGGATCGTCGGTCCCGGCCTGCTTGATCGCCTTGAGGTAATGCAGCACGGAGCCGTAGACACCGGCATGGAGCATTGAGGGCATCATGCCGGCGCGTTCCATGAACTGCTTCGACCAGGCGCGCGAGGCGTCATCGAGATCCCAGTAGGAGGCGGTCGTCAGATAGGTTCCCTGCGTCGCCTTGAGCCCGAGACTGTGAACGTCCTGCAGGAAGAAGATCAGCGCTGCCAGGCTCTGACCATGCTCGACAAGGCCGAACTCACCCGCCTGCTTGATCGCGTTGACGGTATCGTTGCCGGCATTGGCGATGCCGATGACCTTGGCACCGGAGGATTGCGCCCGCAGCAGGAAGGACGAGAAATCGGCGTTGTTGAGCGGGTGGCGCACGGCACCCACGACTTTGCCGCCATTGGCCTCGACGACGTCGGTGGCGTCCTTCTGCAGCTGGTGGCCGAAAGCGTAGTCGGCTGCCAGCATGAACCAAGAGGTGCCCCCGGCCTTGACCACGGCCGATGCCGTGCCATGCGAGACGCCATAGGTGTCGTAGGTCCAGTGGAAACCGTAAGGCGAGCATTGCTCGTTGGTCAGCGCCGTGGTGCCGGCGCCCGAATACATCACGATCTTCTTCTTTTCGCGGGCCAGCGACTGGATCGCCAACGCCACGGCGGAGTTCGGGATATCGACCAGCGCATCGACTTTGTCGACGTCCATCCACTGCCTGGCGATCGTCGTGCCGACATCGGCCTTGTGCTGGTGATCGGCGAAGATGATCTCGATCTTCTTGCTGAGCACGCTGCCGCCGAACTCCTTCACCGCGAGTTCGGCCGCGATGACCGAGCCCTTACCGGTGATGTCGGCGGTCACGCCGGCCATGTCGGTGAGGACGCCGATCTTGACGACGTCGTCGCTGATCTGGGCGCGAAGCGGTGTCGATGCGAGCGCGAGCAGCGCGCTGCCGAAGGCGATGGCTTTCATGATGGTCCCTCCCTTGGGATCGATTTGTGCCGCTTCAGCGCGGCTTTGATGTCGAGGTCTTCAAAGGCCCTTGCCTGCCAGCCATTCCTGCAGCAGCGCTGCAATCTCGTCGCTATTGTCCTCGATCATCGGCATGTGTCCGTTGCCGGTGATGCCGCGATCGGGGAGCCAGACGAACTCGGCGCCGATATATCGAGCCGTCGCCTCGTCCATGGCGCGGGGATGGCGGGGGTCATGGTCGCCGGTCATGATCAGGATCGGAAGCTTTGCCAGCGACGCCGGGTCGTCGATGCGAAGGCCGCGCCCGCCGATATTGAAGCGTTCATTGAACAGCCCTGCGCTCTCCGGCACGATGGCAAGCGCGTAGGTGTCGAGGCCATGCTTGGGAAAGCGCGGCGCATTTGCCCAGAAGCTCTCGATGAAATCGCGGCCAACACGGACCGGCTTGTCTTCGGGCAGGCAGACCGGGCAGCCGAGGCTGACATCCTGGCTGAGCTTGGCGACCTCGGCGGGATCGTCCGGCAGCACCTTCAGGATGTTGGCGGGCGCGCCGGGGGCGATGCCGATAATCGCAGCGACGGATGCGTGCGCCTGCTCGGCCACCCACCACGCCATCGGCCCGCTGGCGGAATGTACCACCAGGATCGCCGGGCCCACATCCTCGAGCAGCACGCGCAGGCTCTCGGCGATCTCGCGCGTCGACAGAGTGGCCAGATCCTCGCAAACAGGCGAACGGCCATGGCCGGGCCAGTCGACTACGAAAACGTCGTGGCCCGCCGCGGCGAAGACGCCGGCCCAGCCTTCTCGCCCGTCGGGCGTCGCAAGATAGCACGTGCCTGTATGGCAGCCGCCATGCACCATCACGACAGGGCGCCTGACAGGCACGTCGCCAGCGGCGCCAATATAATCGACGTAAATCGGGCGTTTCGCGGTGCCGGAGAAGAAGCTCCGGCCAAGGCGCGAACCCGCCGAATTCAAGCGGCGCGCTGCGAGCGCGGTGTCCTGCATGGCATCCTCCGATGCACGGCTTCGCGGCCATGTCCTGTCATTGACGAAGATGCTAGGACTGTCCCATCGCCGCTGCAACAGAAAAGTCTTATATGAGACCAATTGCGAAACCCCGCGCCGGCAATCCCAAGGACGAGGCCGAGGCCGGCCCGGGTCTGCGCGACATCCTGAACGGCACCGAGATCCCGACCGCCTATAAGATCGGCTACATTCTCAACTTCTATCGGGAGCCGTCCTTTCGCGCGATCGAGACCGAGTTCGGATTGACCCGGCCCGAGATCGTGATCCTGCTCGCGCTGCATTTTCGCGACGGCATCACGGCCAGCGAGTTCTGCGAATTTTCGGGCCATCTCAAGGCCGGCGTCAGCCGCGCCGCCATCGCCCTGGACAAGAAGGGGCTGATCAGGCGCCAGACCGATCAGGCCGACAACCGGCGTCAGCTGTTGTATCTGACGGAAGCTGGGCGCGAGCTTTATGGGCGCTACATACCGGCGCTGAAGGCCCGCGAGCACGCGATGGTGGCCTGCCTGTCAGCAGCGGAATGCCGGCAGCTCGATCGGCTGCTCGACAAGCTCGCAGCGCATGTGCCGCAGTGGGGATCTCCGTCGGAGCTTTAAACGCGATAAGATCCAAGCCATCTCCGCGCAGGCTAAAAGCGGATGCCCATCGCGGGTGGTTCATTCGGGCATATGAACTGCGTTGACAAATCCCTGCGATCGTATGGGCAGGCGAAGATTGCTACGTCTCCGCCTGCGTTTGCCCCGGAGGTAAATCAGTTTGCGGCCTGAAGCTCTTTCACAGGCAGATCGACTTGCGGTAGATGGCATTGAGCTTACCGTTGGCGATATTGTCCGCGACCCATTTCTCCAGCCACGCCTTCAAATCTGGATTGCCCTTTCTCATGCTGGCCTGCCCCCTGAAAAGTTCTCTAATCGCGCTGGTCAAGTTGCCTGATTGAAGGCCGCGTACACGCCGGGTTCATGGTTCTCTCCGTGGTCGATCTCTATGGATCGCCGCATGTTGGCGTCAGAATGGTTGGATCGACCGAAGTGGCCCTCGCAGTTGCCGTCGAAGGCACTGCATTTTCAGGGACGGCCTGATCCGCGCCATACGTACCGGCGGGGACGCATCCGTACAGTCAGCCGAGCAACGCGTCTGCGATCATGTGGCTGCGGAGCCCCAGCGGAAGGGGGTATTGGTCTTCCACATCGCGTGAAGGATGACGGCGATCTTCCGGGCAACGGCGATCCGCGCCTTCTTGAAGCCCGAGACCTTCGCGAGCTTCAGCCCCCACGCCTTCAGCGTCGAGAAGCGCAGGTTTCGCGTCAAGAGTGTCGTGGCCGCCTCGTAGAGGTGCTTCCTCGTCATCCTGTTTCCTTGCTTGGAGATGCGGCCATTCCGACTGGTTTCGCCGGACTCGTATCGACGCGGTGTCAGTCCGAGGTAGGCGCCCGCGCTCGATGATCTTTTAAAGCGCCCGGCGTCGTCGAATGAGGACGCGAGGGACAGAGCGGTGATGACGCCGACGCCAGGAGCCGTCATGAACAGCCGAGCCGTCGGCGTTGATTTGGCAATGGCCATGAGACGTCGGTCCAGCACCTTGATCTGGTCGAGGATCACAGCACGCGCCTTTATCGGTACCTCGGCAATGACACGCATCTCGGGAGCCGTATCTAACTCGCCGTAGATGATCTCGTCGGCGCGGCTGGTGAAGCTGCCGACGCGCTTGCCGAACAGAACCCCGAAAGTGCGCAGCAACCCTCGGATCTCGTTCTCGATCTTAATCCGGGTGCGCACCAGCATCTCCCGGGCGACAAGGATGGAGCGAACCTGGTAGCTGTCGCGGCTTTTTATGCGGACCTCTTTGAACCAGCCTGTGCGCATGATCTGGGCAAGACCTGCAGCATCATTACGATCGGTCTTAACCGGCCGCATCTTCAGAGCCGCATTGGCGTGCCGTGCATCGATGCAGATGATAGGCAGGCGTCGGCTTGTCAGCTCGTTCCAGAGCCAGACGGCCAATGGGCCAGTCTCGAGCCCAACCCTGGTGTCACCTTCGCTGACGATTTGCCAGTGTTTGATCCGGTGTATCCGTGGACGGAGTACCTGAGCCGGGCCTTGGGCGACTGTCGCTCGCGCGACGCGCCTGACCAGCAGTTTTCTCACCTTTTTCAGCCATGACCATTCTTCCAAGCGCCGGGTTTTTTAGGTTCGCCTGCTTCCACGAGGCTCGGGCGAAGCCTTTGGCGTGGAAACAGGTCTGGAGCCAGGCTTACCTCGTAAAAAGCTACGAAGGACCTGGAAGCGCGCTAATACGATGGCAGCGCTCAGTGCGCCCGCCGCTCCAGCACCAATTGCCACTATTCGCTGCTGTGAATAGGGCGCACGATGGGGCGGATGACTGAACGGCGATGACTGGATCGCGACCTTCGCCGAGCGTACCGGACGCTTTCCGATGATTGACGCAGCAAACCCCGCAATAACTGCCAAAACGAACAAGCCGCCTGCAACAATCAAACTGGCGGAAGTGGGCCCTAAGCGAAACGCGAGCATCACGTAACCGGCATTCAGTAGGTAACCTCCGGCGAAAATCATAAGCAATCCGCCTACAGCCATGAGGCCGTAGACGGTGGCTTTGCGCTTGATTGCTGTCGTCGCTTTAGCAACGAAATATGCGAACAAGCCGCCCACGACTTACTTCGCCGCCCAGAAACCGAAGATGACGCCAGCTGCCGCCGCCCATCCTAGAGCGCGAAGCGGACGGGCTTTGACCTCATCCAGGATTAGTCGTTGAAGTTCGGAGACCTGTTCTCCGGCCGCTTCAGTCATCTGGTCGGTGTCAACACCGTACGCCTTCAGGCTGGCCGCGACGCCGGTATTGCCCTCTTTGTTTTGCTGGTCGCCGCTCTCGCCTGTCTCGGCGTTTTGCGACATCGCTTTGAAGCCGGTCGCAGTTGATGTACCGCTGCCGTTTTCCATGACACTTCCTCCGGATTTGGATTCGGTCGTCGCGCTCGCGACGCTCCTGACGCTGCAACCGCCGCGCTCCATTCCTGTTCCACACGTCGTTACGAAGGTTAGAGTTCACCCCTGCTTTATCTGCCGCGTGCGCGCGGCGCATGCCGATCGGGATGGTTAGATTGCGCACCTGGCGCCATTCGAGCTGCGGCTAATAGGCCGTAGCTTCAACCGTTTTGGCTCGCGTGGTAGAGGTGAGGAAGCGGCCACTTTGGGCTGCGGTCTTCAGTTGATATTGGCAGTTCTTCGACCGATCTTGCCACCGCCGAGTTCGGCGAAGTCGCTCCCGGTGGATGTTATCGCTGTCGCGCCCTCGGTAAACCAATACGCCGCGTCCAATGACCACGATATCCCCACGACGCAAGGTTGGATCCCGAAGGTACCAACCGGGGTTTGTGACGGGATCGAGCTTCACGAACGGCGCGGGATGCGACGACAGCTCGATTGACCGCGTTGGCCAAATTTGGATGCAGCTATGCCCGCAACCTGCGCCGGCTTCGGCCGCAACCGGCAGACATCTGGCACCTCGACGAGATGGTGATCCGCATCCAGGGCCGGCACCTGTATCTATGGCGAGCCGTCGACAGCGAGGGCCAGATCCTCGACATGCTGGTGCAATCGAGACGGGATAAGGGTGCTGCGGCATTGTCACGGGAATGTCGGCCATCCAGGATTTCGCCCTAGCAAAGCCGACTTACGCGGCGGCCGTCGCAATTTGCCACTGTCGCGCGACCGCGGCTCGAAAGAGGCGCAGCGTCGCTCGGGAGATCATATGGCGCTCGAGGGGCTTTTGGTTCCTCGCCCATCGACGCAACCGCGCTACTCTTCTGCGCCACCTCTCTGGAAACCGGCCTGCCGCGCAAATCCGGCCGGCCGGCGGACGTGCTGGGGGCGCTCGCGCGGGGTCTGAGCGGCGTGGGGCGGGTGGGTACGGCCCGTGAGATAGCTCAGCGCCTGGCTGGTGGAGTCGACCTGATCATCGTGGCGCCCATTCGGAAAGGCGAGAAGCTCGTTTAGCCAGGTGGCCAGCCAGGGGGCCTCCTGCGGGACATGGACCTGGCCTGACTCGAAGCGTGCCGACTGCATGACAAAGCGCGTCTGCTTGTCGTAGCGCGGCTTGCGCAAGATGGCGCGCCATTCGCCCAACCGTCGCAGATCCTGCGTGATCGCCCGGCCGATATCGGTGTCTTCGATGATCGTTTGGTCGGCATTCCAGGCCTTGGAGAGGCGGAGGATCTCCCGCTTCAACTCCGGCACTTCCAGACGCTCGCGCACCAGATCAAGCAGATAAAAGTCGAGACCCTTTGCGCCCCAGACCGTGCCAACGGAGTAATCCGCGCTTTCCGACAGGGTCGAGGCGGTATCCCAGCTGGCCACGATGAAGTCGAAGGACTTGGGTGGTTTGCAGTAGGAGCGCAACCACTCGCGTTTGACGATGTTCCCCTCGGGTGGAATCGGAGCCTGCTGATACTGGGCGGAGAAGGTGAGCGACCCTTGTGCGCGCCGCATCTGCTCCAGAATAGCCAGGGGCTCGCGCGCTTCGTGAAGAACCTCGCCGGGCTGGCGGACATAAACATGCCCCGGCTTATCGCTGAGCTGGTAGGTCCTGGCATCGGTCTCGATGGCCGGGATCGAGACGATGTCCCAGTCTTCCCGGCCAATGACATGCCCGACGAGATCGTCTTCGTGCAGTCGCTGCATGATGATCACGATCGCGCCGGTCCGTTTGTCATTCAGGCGGGTCTGGAGTGTGTTGTCGAAAGCCTCGTTCACGCGCCGCCGCTCCTTCTCCGACAACGCATCGGTCGCCTTGATCGGATCGTCGACGACGATGAGATCCGCCCCCCGGCCGAGGATCGCGCCGTTGATGCCGGCGGCAAAGCGATAGCCCTGTTCGGTCGTGATCAGCTCCATGCTGCGGGGACGCCGGGACGCCAATTGCAGTTTGGGGAACAGTTCCCGGTACCAGGGGCTATCGATCACCGTGCGCGTGTCGACGGAGAGCTTGCGCGCCAGATCATCAGCATAGGACACGCAGATGATGCGTTTGGTCGGATCCCGCCCCATCACCCAGGCCGTGAACCCGACCGAGACGGTGATCGACTTCATGGACCGGGGCGGGACGTTGATGATCAGACGGCGGACCTCCCCCCGTGCGACCCGCATCAGCTGCCAGCACAAGTGATCGATGTGCCAGTTGTGCTGGTAGGGTGTGCCAGGCTCCAGCGTGCCAAAGACCTTCTCGCTGAAAGTCGAAAGGTCTTCGCGCAGGAAGGCCCGCAGGAGACGGGCACGGTCAGTCATGATCTGTGTCCTCCTCCAGATCTGCCGCAGCAGGACCCCTGGCGCGCTCAGAGCTCACGCGGCGCCGAGAGTTCAGCGCCCGCTCCAACAGGGCCTGGTCGTCTTCCGGCAGCTCATCCCCCTGCTCAACACCGACGTCGGCGAGCCGCTCATAGCGATTGAGCAGGCTGTCGCTCGCCCGGGTGTTACCGCGCAGGCCGACCTGGACCTGGCCCAGGATGAGGGCCTCGAGCCTGGTTACGGTCCGCTTGCGACCGTTCTCGGCGACCTCGATCTCGCTCTCCATCACGGCGGTCAGGATGGTTTTGAGATTGAGGCTGCCTTTCTTGCGTCCGCCGGGATTGCCGGACTGCCCGGGCTTGAACCGGGAGGCGCGCGGGGGTTTACCGCGACCGACCTCGTAATCGCTCGCGGCGCGCGGGGGGGTGTTCTTGGTCATGACACGTCACCTCAGGCAACGCGCCTGAAGCGCTGCCGCACCTTCGGAGCGGGCAGCGCTTCGGACGACGTCGTCGCTGGGGCGACCTGCCGGTTGGTCAGTGACCCCCTCAGTTCGGTCATCTCGCCGAAGCTCAAACCGGTGGAGGCGTGCCGGGCGGACCTCCCCGCCCAGCTCTCCCAGCGTCGAACGCCGACATCGACGTAATGCGGATCGAGCTCGGCCGCGTAGCCCCGACGCCCAACCTTCGCGCAGGCGATGATCGTCGTGCCGGAGCCTGAAAAGGCGTCGAGGACGATCTCGTTGCGCTGCGTGACGTCGCGCACGGCATCGGCGATCATCCGGACATTCTTCGGCGTCGGATGCAGCTTGAGCTCTTTGCGCAGGCCCGCTGCACCCTGGTAGTCCCAGACATTCGTCCGGTTCCGCCCGAACTTGCCGAGCTGCACGTTGTTCGCACCGGGCTGCCCCGGATCCTTGAACAAGAACACCAGCTCGTGCTGCGAGCGGTAGAGGGAGCCCATCGCGCCGGCACCCTTGTTCCAGACGCAGAGGTTCTTGAGCTCCAGGCCCGCGGCCTGTCCGGCCGCGAGCATCTCGCCGATGTGGCGCCAGTCCATGAAGCAGAACTGATAGCCGCCGGGCACCAGGAAGGCCGAGCTGGCCGACAGGAAGCCGGTCAGGAACGGGGTGAAGTTTGCCCCCAGTTCGCCCGAGCCCATCACGAACTCGCGGTGCCGGCCGGGCTTGGCGACATGGCCCGAGATCGGGACGTCATAGGGCGCGTCATGGATGCCCATCGCCGCGCGCTCGTCGTCGAGCAGGGCTGCGTAGGTTGCTTTGTCGCGCGCATCGCCGCAGATCAGGCGGTGCTCGCCGAGCAGCCAGAGATCGCCGGGTTGGCTGACAGGAGCTCCGTTCGCCTCATCGGGCAAGACATCATCCGCAGCGTCGGGGCTGTTCGTCGCTGCGCTCTCGATCAAATGATCGATCTCGGCCGAGCGGAAGCCGGTGATCTCCAGCCCGAAGCTCAGGTCGAGCGTGAGGTCGATCTCGAGGAGTTCGCCGAACTCGAGAGCCAGCAGCTCCCTGTCCCAATCGGACTTCTCGGCCAGCGCGTTCAGTGCGATGCGCAGCGTGCGCTTTTGCGCCTCGTCGAGGTGGCGGAGACGGATGACCGGGACGGTCACGTGACCGGCCTTGCGGGCCGCGTCGAAGAGGCCATGACCGCCGACGATCTCGCCGTCCCGATCGACCAGGATCGGCTGCACCAGGCCAAAGGCGTTGATCGAAGCCACCAGCTGCTCGATGTGCTCCGCCGTATGGCGGCGCAAGACGCGCTTGTAGGCCTTGAGGCCTTCGATGGGGACGTGCTCGACTGCGAGCTTTAGGTCCCGATAGAGCGCTTCGGCCGCGTTGGTCGGGGGCAGGGCGGCCTTGGGCGCGCGCCGCTTCGGCACGGGCACGGCATTGATGTTATCGGGGGAGGCAACAACTTTGGGAGAGAGCGGTGCGCTCATGGCGGTGATCCTTCAAAGCAAGAGGTCAGCCCGCGCGCCGAAGGAAACCCGGCAACGTTCACCGCGATCAGGAGATCGGCAGTGATACGGCCCGCGATGGGCCGTGGGCTGTCCGCGAATGCTCCCGAAGGAAAGGGAAATTGCCGCTAGACAGAATCACTCCTACAGCATCGCCTCATTCGCTGCAAGCGTTTGATTTCAAAGGGTTTTGACAAAGCCAGTGTACGTGGCTAGCGAGCCACTCCCGCCTGGGCGCCCTTATGGAAGCCCGCCTCGCAGCACAGTTTCCCTGCTGATTTCCCTCAGAACAGTGAAACCGAACCGGGGGCGCCGCCGAAAATTGACCAGACCGGTTCGCCGCCAACTGCGTCGTCAGCCAAATATTCTGTGCGAACCAGATTTTCGGGTGGCTCACGGATTTCCGCGACGGTGTCGCGGGTTAGCCGGGGCCCGCCGTCTGCTCGTCGCCGTCAAGCGCGCGACTTCGCCAGATCGGGCGGGTTTCTAGTCGGCTGTCTGGCCTACCCCATTTTGAAATTCCGCGGGAATATCAGCGAGACCGGTTCGCATCAGTCCTGGGCCAGACCGGTTCGACAAGGACGCCGGAACCAGAAGCCCGCCGCAGAGCGGCGGGCTGCGATGCGGGGGTTCCAAGCCGTCAGTGAATAAGGAAGCGCTGTTCCTGGCTCGCCCAGTCATGGGGCAGGGCTACACATAGTCGACTGACAGAGAGGTTGGCAGGCGCGGTTCTATCAGCGATGGCGCCGATAAGCTTGGGCGATAGACACGCCAGTGGAAGTAGCTTGCGAACATTGCGCTCGCCCATGCCCTCGCGGATTGCGATGGCCTCAGTCGAGGATATCTGGCCGTCACTCAGCTGCGCCATCCAGTGCCGCGCCTGGGCGATCATCGTCAGGATCGCCTCAGCGGAATCGTGGTCCAGGCGGGATGGCTGCGTTGACTCATGAGCCACTCCCTTGCGGCGCCCCTGCGGTTGCCAGGCAAAGGGCACTCGGATCGGCTGGTGACTCTGGCTATCGTTGGCCTCGGCCATCACGTCGATCAAAAGATGATCGCGGTGCAATGTCACGCGCGCGATCTGGAGCGGCGGCGCAGCTGCGGCCTTTACGGCAGCTTCGATTTCGGGAGCCGAGATGCGCGCAATCGAACCGGCCTGAGCTTTGCGGTGCTGGATCAGCGCCTGAGAGACATAGTAGCGATATCGCGCTCCACTCTTGCGGGCGTGGCTCGGGCTCATCCGGTTGCCGGCATCGTCATAAAGGAGGCCAGCCARGGYAAAGGCGGTATTRGCCGATCGGCCCTTGCGATCGACGGCCGCCGCCGCGAGCGCGCGCTGGACCGCATCGAATATGTCCAGCGTCACAATCGGCTCATGTGCTCCGCGATGCGACACGCCGCGCCAGACGATCTCACCCAGATAGAAGCGGTTCTTGAGCAGGTGGGCGAGCATGCCGACCCGGAAGCTGCAGCCCAACCTGGTGCGGATGCCCTCACGGTCCARCGTCTCGGCGACCGCGCCGACCGTGCCGAGATCGAGATAGAGCTTGAAGATGCGACGCACCAGCGCAGCATCCTGCTCGACGGTGATGAGCTGCTTCTTCTCGCTGCGATAGCCGAGGGGGATGGGACCACCGACCCAGAGACCTTTGGTCTTAGAGGCAGCGATCTTGTCGCGGACGCGTTCACCGATGACCTCACGCTCAAACTGGGCGAATGACAGCAAGACATTCAGAGTCAGCCTGCCCATGCTCGTTGTTGTGTTGAACGACTGGGTCACAGAGACGAATGAAACGCCGTGCTCGTCGAAGAGCTCAACCAGCTTGGCAAAATCTGCAAGCGAGCGCGTCAGCCGGTCAACCTTGTAGACGACGATGATGTCGATGCGTTTCGCTCGAACCGCATCGAGCAATTGCTGCAGGGCAGGGCGTTCCAAAGAGGCGCCAGACAAGCCGCCATCATCAAAGCGATCGCCAATCAGGTTCCAGCCCTCATGGGCCTGGCTCTTGATATAGGCCTCGCAGGCTTCGCGCTGAGCATCGAGCGAGTTGAAGGCGAGGTCGAGATTATGCTCGGTCGATTTGCGGGTGTAGATCGCGCAACGCTGCGGCTTGGTCGTGGGAGGCGTGATCATGGCGACACCCTGACGGGCGGGCGTTGTCGGAGACCAAAGAAGCGCGGTCCGTTCCAGGTCGTGCCGGTAATGCGCTTGGCCAAGGTTGAGAGGCTGCGATGGGTCTCACCATTCCAAAGGAAGCCATCGGGAACGATCACGACCTCGTGGCTAACTCCATCATGCTCGCGCACCAGCACGGATCCTGTCTTGATCCGTCGATGGGTCTCCTGGCCGCGCGCCAGCTTTGCCAGGTGGCGTGCCAGTTCGGCGTTGAGTTTGCCGAGTTGCTGCTCTTGCATGCGATGAGCAACCAGGCGCGCGACCATCTCGCGCGAGAGGCCAGCGGGAGCTGAAGTGCGGTAAAGTTTGCGGAAGCGGCCGCGCAGCTCATCGAAGCCCAGCGTAGAGAGGCTCGTCAACTCGTCGGTCAGTCCCGATGCCGCGGGCTTGGCCGTCCTGGGCTGCCTGATAGGGCTCATTGGGCCTGCCCCGCAGCGATACGGTAGACCGAAATCCTCGCGCCATCTGCGGCAACGCCCATTTCTATCGCGATGACAAAGCCGCGCTTTCGCAGGCCGGTGAGGGCTGCTCGCACGGTATGAGGCTGCCAGTTCGTTACTGAAACGAGTTTAGTCAGGCTAACGCCATCCGTTGCCTGCAGCAGATCGAGCACGATGCCAAGTTTGCTGCTCGGACGCGGGGCTGAAATCACGCCGGTGGTGATGGCTGCCGGAGGTTGGGATAAAGCGGCTGGCGCGGTCTTGCTGGTTCGACGAAACATGATGATCTCCTCGGGGCAGACGGGGTCATCCCCATCACCACCGCGACCCCGCCGCGGCGCCAGGCCGGCAGGGTTGCCTCAGAAGATCGGCGCGTCTCTTCGCGTCGCCATGGACACCAATGCTTGCTGTGCGAACGAAGTCCAGTCGATTAAGCGGCCACGCAAAACTCCGGCTGTCGGATCTAAAATTGAACCTGGGGTCCGCTCCTGCTTCCGCAGTTGGCCCTAAGCAGACTTCCGCGAGGTCCGCAATTGGGCAGCTCACTTCGACGATCTGTAGCGGGGATGCGGCGTCAAGCGCGACTTCGTTCCTCGACAGATACACATAAAATCCAAGTGATTAGTAGCGTGCCTTATCGCAACCAAACCTTCTTCTGAATAGATCGCCGCGTGAGCGCCGTGTATTTTTCACTAGAATTCGCAGTTTGGAACCTTGCTAATTTAGTCGAGTTGTCGCTCCGGCTGCCAGCCCGGGATTGTCCCGACGCATGGCAGCGAGGAGACGTCACTATGATTAAGCAGATTGCTCTCATTGTAGCTTTGGCCACGGCTCCAGTTGTTGCATTCGCGCAGAACCCGCCGGGTGCGCAGGGTGGGGCCGCGAGCGGCGCACTCACCGGTGCAGTGGGCGGGGCCATTGTTGGTGGCCCGGTTGGTGCTGTGGTTGGGGGAGTTGGCGGTGCCGTGGTCGGCGGGATCATCGGCGACAACACCCCCCGCTTCCAGACCTATGTCACCGAGCAGCGCCGGCCGTCTTATACCTATGCCGAGCCGGTCGTGGTCGGCTCGACCCTGCCGCGCCAGGGCGTGACGTATTACGAGGTCCCGCGTGAATATGGCGCGACCACCTATCGTTATACCGTGGTCAACAACCGCACCGTGCTCGTCGATCCCGACACTGGACGCATCGTGCAGGTCATCGACTGATATCGCGTCCGAGGGGCCAGCCCGAAAGGACCGGCCCCTCGCTCACCTCTGACTCAGTATGATGGGGATTTCGATGCGACGCATCTCGTTATTACCTGTCGGGTCGGCGGTCCTGTGCATCCTGATGGCGACGTCAGCTGGCGCGGAGTACCAAGGCAAAAGTCACGGTTCGCGTGGGTTGGACCTATCAAGTCGGCCACGCCCGTCGGCCAAACCGGATCTTGCGACTTCGAAGCCCCCCGAGGCACTTCCGAGACCTATTGCCTCTGGCACCGAAAATGCGCCGACCAACCGGAGAAAAGTGCGAGTGGTTTACCCTGGGCCGACTGCCTCGAATTGAACTGCCTGCAGAATTGCATCCCGCAAGACCCCGCAGCGCGCCGGAGGCGTCGCGCTGCCATAGCGGGATAGGCTGTCTTGGGCGATGCGAGGGGGCTAACGGGATTTATTGGCAATCTAACCGCCATAGCGCTCATCATCGATATGCCGGAACTCGGGGAGCTTGAGGGAAAGCAGGCAGCGATTCTGGCCGGACTAGCGCCTGTAGCCCGTCAGTCGGGCAAATGGCAGGGCAAGGAACGCATCCAAGGCGGTCGCGCCGCGTTGCGCCAAGCGCTCTACTTCCCGGCAATAGCCGCGGCACGCGTCAACCCCGATCTCGAGAAGCAGTACTAAGAGCTCATCGCGGCTGGGAAGGAGAAGAAGGTTGCGCTGACCGCGATCGCGGCACCTTTGGGAGGAATTGCTCAGGGCCGGCGTGAGGATCCACGAATTCGAACCGACGATGTATCATTGCAAGGTCGCGATCGTGGACGGGATCTGGACGTCCGTGGGCTCGACCAATATCGACGAGCGGGCCCGTCGCCTGAACGACGACGAGGCCAACATCAACTTCTACGACGAGCGCTTCGCAAAAAGACAGATCGACTTTTTGACGCCGACGTCGAACGCTCCACGTCTTACACGTTGTCGCTCTGGGAGAGGAGGACCGTCTCGGAAAAGATATCAGACTGGATGGCGAGCTTGTTGCGTTCGCAAATTTAAAAAAATCGCGGCATTTTTTCATACGAAAATTTCGCGTCGCGTAGAAATATAAAACATACAAAAACGTTCATCATGCGTTCATCTCATATCATTCGAAATATATCCACATTTTATGCAATCAAAACTGAACTATCGTTTCCATTTCGCGTTTGATCGACATTCGACCTGACGTCAGATCGCAATTCTAGGAGACCAAATGCGTAAAACGATCATTGCTGCAGCGATAGCACTCGGGGCGCTCGCAACCGTTCCCGCACTTGCGGTGCCCGTCTCGACGAGCACGGCCATGGAGCAACCGAGTAGCGTGCAGGACGTCCAGTATTATCGCGGCGACCGTGGCTGGCGCCCGAACCGTCGCCATTGGGATGGTCCGGGCCGAGGCTATGGCCGCCGCTTTCATGGTCCGCCCCCTCACGCTCGCGCATATGGCCGCCGCAGCTTCGATCGGGGCTACTACCGATATTGATCGAAGACCGCTCGCGCGCCGGCTTCGGACGGTGCGCGAGTGAGCCACTCTGCCACGAGGGACTAACTTGAACCCGGCGCCGCCCCGCGTCGGGCATTCCCCACGTCGACCTCACATGCGCAATCCCGCCCCGAATACGAGAGGCTGAGAAGATATTTCGCATCGTCTGAGGGGAAGCGGCTCAACGTGCCGGGGTAGTCGTCCCGACCGAATATCACTGTTTTGCCGGGGTCCTGGTGGTGGGCCTCAATCGAGCTCGTGCCACGTCCAACAGAAAAATCGGCAAAATCTCGGGGCGTAATCGATTTCTACGCGCTCCAGAGGTGTGTGATAGTCGCGTCCCCATGGGCCTATACGAATGCTGCGATCATGGCCTGGAGCGAAGCCGACCGGAGTGGGAAGGCGCCCAAACGGGACCCTCGGCAAAATATCCTGGACCTCGATCCTGTGCCGGCCAGCGCAATACCGATCAGGTAGTCGAGCAAGCGCAGGAGCTTGCCAGCAAGCTGCAGATTTGCGGGCGTCCTCGAGAACCCGCTCAACGAGACCGACGCCGCCTGGGTCAACGCGATGGTCATGCGGCCGGGCACAGAAGTGGCGATGATGGCCGTCCCCCGTTCAGCTCAACGCCGGCAGCCGGTCAAGCAGCTTGTCGAGCGTGATCGGATAGTCGCGGACACGGACACCGGTGGCATTGTAGATCGCATTGGCGACGGCAGCGCCGACGCCGCAGATCCCGAGTTCGCCCACGCCTTTGGCCTTCAACGGGGACGACATCGGGTCCGTTTCGTCGAGGAAGACGACCTCCTGATGAGGGATGTCGGCATGGACGGGAACCTCGTAACCGGCGAGATCGTGGTTGACGAAGAAGCCACGCCGCTTGTCGACGGCGAGGTGCTCCATCAAAGCCGCGCCCGCGCCCATCGTCATCGCGCCGATGACCTGGCTGCGCGCCGTTTTCGGGTTGAGGATGCGGCCAGCAGCGCAGACGGCCAGCATGCGCCGAAGCCGAACCTCGCCGGTAGCCTTATCGACGCCGACCTCGACGAAATGCCCCCCGAAGGTCGCCTGCTGATGCGTCTTGTCTAGATCGCCGAACTCGATCGTGTCCTCGACGGTGATCTCGCGATCGCTGGCAGCCTGGGCCAGTGGGACGGCGCGGTTGCCCGCCTTGACGGTGCCATCCTCGAAGACCGCGTCGGCCGAGTTGAAGCCGAGCTTCTGCAGCACGGTCTCGCGCAGCTTGACGCAGGCCGCATAGACGCCCGACGTGGCCGAGTTCGCGCCCCATTGGCCGCCCGACCCTGCCGAGGCTGGAAAGGTGGAATCGCCCAGCTCGACCATCACCTTGTCGATGGACAGGCCCATCATTTCGGCGGCCGTCTGCGCCATGATGGTGTAGCTGCCGGTGCCGATATCGGTCATGTCGGAGCGGACGGTCACGCCGCCGTCGCGCCCGAGTGTCACGCTTGCGCCCGACTTCATGACAAGATTGCCACGGAAGGCAGACGCGACGCCCATCCCGACCAGCCATTTGCCGTCTCGCACCGTGCCGGGCGTCGCCGAGCGCTTGTCCCAGCTGAAACGCTCGGCGCCCTGGCGCAGGCAATCGACCAGGCGGCGCTGCGAAAATGGTACCTTGGGCTTCTCGGGATCGACCTGCGTATCGTTGATGATGCGAAACTCGATCGGGTCGATCTTCAGCGTCTCCGCCATCTCGTCCATGGCGATCTCGAGCGCCATAAGGCCCGGCGCCTCGCCGGGAGCCCGCATCGCATTGCCTTCCGGCAAATCAAGAACCGCGAGCTTCAACGAGGTCATCCGATTAGCGCCGTAATAGAGCAGCCTCGTCTGTTGCGTCGCGACCTCGGGCTGACCGTCCTTCAGGTCCCCGGACCAACTCTCATGGCCGATGGCGGTGATCTTGCCGTCGGGCGTGGCACCGATACGGATGCGCTGGATCGTGGCGGGCCGATGGGTGGTGTTGTTGAAAATCAGCGGCCGCTGAAGCGCAACCTTGACGGGACGCTTGGCTGCACGCGCACCGAGCGCCGCCAGCAAGACATCGGCGCGCAAGAAGAGCTTGCCGCCGAAACCGCCGCCGATATAGGGCGAGACGAGCCTGACGTTTTCGTTGGCGATGCCGAGCGTCTTGGCAAGATCGCCGACACCCCACGCGATCATCTGGTTCGAGGTCCACAGGGTCAGCTTGTCGCCGTCCCAATGGGCGATCGATGCGTGAGGCTCCATCATCGCATGGGACTGATCGGGCGTGGTGTAGCTCTCGTCGAGCTTCACGGGCGCGGATGCAAAGGCGCCAGCGAAGTCACCGACCGCGCTTTGCGTTGGGCTGTCCTCCTCGCTGGGGGCGTTCGGTGCCGTCCCCTTGAGCGCGCCGAGATCGAAGGCGCCTTTCTCCTTGTGGTATTTCACCACGACAAGTTGGGCCGCGGCGCGAGCTTGTTCGAACGTCTCGGCCACCACAAGTGCGATTGCCTGATGATAGTGCTCGATCTCTGGGCCGCCGAGCAATTTCGCCGTGTTGCGCTTGCCCTTGTCGAGCTTGCCCGCGTTTTGAGCGGTGACAATTGCCAACACACCTGGAGCTTTCCCCGCGTCGGCCAGGTCCATCGAGAGGATCCTGCCCTTCGCGATGGCCGAGCCCACGACATGGCCATAGGCCTGGTTCACTGCGACATCATGCTGCTCATAGGCATAACGGGCCGTGCCCGTCACCTTAAGCGGCCCGTCGATGCGGTCCAGTGGCTGGCCGACGACCTTGAGCCGGTCGATGGGATTGATGGTGGCGGGTGTGTCGAATTTCATGGCGTCAGGCCCTTGCTTCGACAAGTACGGCCGCGAGAGTGCGCTCGACCAGCAGCAGCTTGAATGCGTTGTCTTCGGTGGGCCTGGCATTCGCCAGCAGGTGATCCGTCACGGCTTTGGCGCCAGTAGGCAGACGATCCTCGGCGGCCTCGATACGCCACGGCTTGTGGGCGACGCCGCCCAGCGCCACGCGTCCGGAGCCGTCCGTTTGGACGATCGCGCCAACCGAGATCAGCGCGAAGGCGTAGGAGGCGCGGTCGCGCACCTTCTTGTAGATATGCTTGCCGCCAACCGGCTTGGGCAGCGTTACGGCCGTAACAAGTTCGCCGGCCGCAAGCGTCGTCTCGATATGGGGGGTGTCGCCCGGGGCTAGGTATAACTCGGCGATCGGTATCCGTCGCGTCGCGCCGTCGGGCTTTACCGTCTCGATCTGGGCATCGAGCGCGCGCATCGCCACAGCCATGTCGCTGGGATGGGTGGCGATGCAGGCATCGCTCACGCCGACGATTGCCAGTTGCCGGCTGTAGCCGCCGATGGCCGCGCAGCCGCTGCCCGGCTGGCGCTTGTTGCAGGCCTGATTGGTGTCATAGAAATACGGGCAGCGGGTGCGCTGCAGCAGGTTGCCGGCCGTTGTTGCCTTGTTGCGGAGTTGGCCCGAAGCGCCAGACAGCAGCGCACGGGAGAGCAGTCCATAGTCGCGCCGGATACGGGCATCGGCGGCAAGATCGGTGTTGCTAACGAGCGCGCCGATCCTCAGGCCGCCGTCCGGGGTGGGCTCGATGGTGCCGAGTGCCAGGCCGTTAACGTCGATCAGGTGCCGCGGCGTCTCGACCTCGAGCTTCATCAGGTCGAGCAGATTGGTCCCGCCGGCGATGAAGCGGGCGCCGGGGCCGCGCGTGGCCCCGGATGCGGCTTCTCTCGGCGTGGTGGCGCGTTGGTAGGTGAAGGATTTCATGCCTTCCTCCCGGAGACTTCGGTGATGGCAGCGACAATGTTGGGATAGGCGCCGCAGCGGCAGATGTTGCCGCTCATGCGCTCGCGGATTTCCGCCTCAGAGGCTTCGGGTGCGGCGTTTAGATCGACACTGACATGGCTGGGGACGCCGGCCTTGATCTCGTCGATCACAGCGACGGCCGAACAGATTTGACCGGGCGTGCAGTAGCCGCACTGGAAGCCGTCATGCTTGACGAAGGCAGCCTGCATTGGGTGTAGGTGGTCAGGGGTGCCGAGGCCCTCGATCGTGGTGACCTTGTCACCGTCGTGCATCACGGCGAGCGCCAGACAAGAATTGATCCGCCGGCCATCGACGATCACCGTGCAGGCGCCGCACTGGCCGTGATCGCAGCCCTTTTTGGTGCCGGTCAGATGAAAATGCTCGCGGAGCGCGTCGAGCAGCGTCGTCCGCGCATCGAGGCTAAGCTCGCGCTGGGCGCCGTTCACCTCGAATGAGACGCGCAAGATGACTGGGGCGAGATCGTTGAGGGCTTGCGCCACCAGTCGTGACGAAGACGACGTGGTCGCCACCGCGGCTGCCGTGCCTATTAGCACGTCGCGGCGTGTCGACGCCAAATCACTGGGAATCTTCATGCTAACTTCCGATTTCGTGACGCTTGCAGCGACGTCGCGCTGATCAACGATCCTGATGAAGATCCGTCGTCGCGATGCCGCGCTGCGCGGATGCCTGCCTCCCCAACGGCTGAGAGTTTGGAAACGTTCCAAAAGCATAAGCGATTAGGTTTTGAGACAAAGCTCACTCCATTTCGCGACGCCCTGAAGACCAGGCAGCTAGAAGAGATCTCCGATGGCGAGGCTTGACAGCTGACAGGCGTGTACACGCGGCAATGACAGCTACACGCTGTGCCGGACGAGCGGCGTCAAGAATACTGACAAAATTTACTGATCGCGAGGGCGCAGCGATCGAGGCGGCCATTAAGGCGAACAGCGCGGAGGCCTGGGCCTGAACCCCACAAGAAAAAGCCCCGGCGTATCCCGCCGAGGCTCGTATGGTCCTCGCCGGCGAGCGCCGGGATCGCCTCGATCGACGTCCACCAGGACAGCGTGACGACCTCGGTGGTGCCGTCCCCGAAATCTCAGCAGGCTCTCGGCAACGGCAAGGACGCCGTGAAGAAGGTCGTCGACAAGGTCTGACCTTCCGACGCAGGAATACGGGGAACGGGTTGCCGAGAGGCGGCCCGTTTTTCGTTTCACCGGCACCCACCCCGCGCAAGGAAAAGGCCCGCCGAGTGCCGCTCGGCGAGCCTTCCTCATGCCGTAGTGATCAGGCCGCCTTGGCGATCGCCGTTTTGTTTGTCGAGGCGCTGATCTTCGTCAGGAGATCGTCCGTCTTGCTCTCTTCCGACAGCGTTGCGTCGAGGAGCTTCACTGCATCCTTGTGGCCGAGCTGCTGGGCCCAGGCCTTCAGGGTGCCGTAGCGCGTGATCTCATAGTGCTCGACGGCCTGTGCGGAGGCGACGAGGCCGGCGTCGAGGGCAGGGCTATCTCCGTAGTCCTCGATGACGGCCTCGCCTTCCTTGAGGATGCCGAGGATGGCGTCGCAGGTCTTGGCGCGCGGCGACTTGCCGATCAGTTCGAAGACCTCGCCGAGGCGCTCGACGTGCTCCTGCGTCTCGGCCTTGTGGGTCTCGAACGCCTTTTTGAGCTCGGGCGACTTCGCCGCCTTGGCCATCTTCGGCAGGGCCTTCAGGACCTGCTTCTCCGCGTAATAGACGTCCTTGAGCATGTCGTGGAACATGTCGTCGAGGGCTTTGGGCTCTGCCATGGTTCGCTCTCCTTTAGCTTGGCTGGATACCGCTGCAACGGGGGAGAACCATTCCAGTTCCGCGCACGCGGCCTTGAATTGGAATGGAACAGAATCAGGCAAATTGCCGTTCTCCTAGGCATCGCGGCCAGTCCGCAAATCCTTGGGAGACCACCATGAAAAAGCTGATCATCGCTTCCTTGATCGCAACGGCGACCTCCTTCGGCGCCATGGCCCAGACCGCTACCACCTCGCCGAAGCCCGCCCCGACCGCCCCGGCGGATGCCAATGCCCCGCTGCCGGGCGCCAACAGCTTCACCGAGGGCCAGGCCAAGAGCCGCCTGGAGGCCAACGGCTACACCAACGTCACCGGCCTCAAGAAGGACGACAACGGCGTCTGGAAGGGCAAGGCGACCAACGCCGGCGCCTCGGTCAACGTCTCCGTCGATTACCGCGGCAACATCGTCAAGAACTGACGTTTGCCCCTCTCACCTCGACCTTTGGAGACGCACATGACCCGCACCATCACCCGGTCTTACGACAACTACGAAACCGCCCGCTCGGTCGTCGAGCAGCTAGAGGTAGCCGGCATCTCCAGCAGCAACGTCAGCATCGTCGGCCGTGGCGGCGACACCGGTGAGAGCAACGCCGAGGAAGGCGCTGGGATTGGCGCAGGCGTCGGTGGCGCCGCCGGTCTGCTTGCCGGTTTGGGCATGCTGGCCATTCCCGGCGTCGGTCCCGTGGTGGCCGCAGGTTGGCTTGCAGCCACCGCAGCCGGTGCCGTTGCCGGTGCCGCCGCTGGTGGCCTGGTTGGCTCCTTCATCAAGGAAGGCCACGACGAGGACGAGGCGAACTATTACGCCGAGACCGTCCGTCGCGGCGGCTCCGTCGTCTCCGTCCGTGCGGAGCCCGATCAGGTGCTGAACGTCGAGGCGATCCTCGATGGCGCGACACCGGTCGATCGGACCGCGCGCACTGCCGAGTATCGCAAGGAAGGCTGGTCGCGCTTCGACGAGAACGCCGATCCCTACGATCGCGAGGCGACCGCCTTTGGCCGCATGACTCCTCCGGTCATCTGACCAATAGCGCTTCCTGACAACGAGGCCTCCGGAGAAATCCGGGGGCCATTTTCATGGCAATCTCCGCCAGCACGGAACCTACGAAACGCTACGATGAGAAGCGGGCGATGCTTTCCGCGATGCCCGTTTTGAGTAAGGAACGGATATGACGCCCCGCTCGATCCGCGCCGCCGACGGCACCTGCTTCTAGGATCGCCAGTCCCTTCTAGACGGTGGCTTCGAGCCGACCGGTATCATCTGCGCCGAGAACCGAGTCACCTTCACTCCTGATGATAGTGTGTCGTCGCGACGCTCCCTAGCGTTTTTCTTTATCGGAACGGCCGACTGAGAAACGCCGAGCCGGCGAGGCCGAAACGCCACGGAACATCCGATGCTCGCGATATGCCGATGCGCGTTCCGATCAGGACCTCGGCAGTCGGCGGTCCTGACGACATCGAGAACGGTGGGTGGCCCAGGTCATGACCATCCAAGCTACCGTCAATCCCCAAAGCAGCGCAAAGGCGACCAGGACCGGAGCAGAGTTGCCGCTCGAGCAGGTCGCCTCTGCGGATTTTCATCTCCGCAATACCAACCAGTGGCTTGATTGCACGAATGAGGACGGCGGCGCCTGGTGTCGAGCCGCAAACGACGTTCAGGCACCAGTAAAGTCCGTAGGAGCGATAGACGTAGGCGTGACCGGGTGGGCCAAACATGCTTCGGTTTCGGGAATTCGGCCCCTTGACGCTATGCGACGCCGGATCCTCATGGTCATAGGCCTCGGTTTCGACGATCAGTCCGCCCGCACCGTTGAACAGGAGTGTCGCGCCGATCAGGTCTCGCGCCACCAATGCCACTGGCCTCCGATAGAAGCTGTCCGCGAGCGGCGGAAGGTCGAGCATGACATGATCGGCCATTGGGTCTCATCCGGCTGCGAAGAGGGAACGATATCGAACCCGGCTCATCAAACCGCGAACCTGCAATCTCAGGCTCCCGTCTCGGAATGATCGGCCGCCACCGGCTTGGACTCAGGCGATCCACGCTGACGCAGGAAGATCGACAGCACGACCAGGACAGCCGTGGATAGGAATTCGGACTGCCAGTTCTGAAAGGATTCGAACCAGAGCTGGGCATCCGTCAGATAGCCGAGCATCGTCTTGAGTTCGCGGCCGTGGAGCGTCGCTTCCTGGTTCGCGGCAATGGCGGTAAACCACCAGTGGAGCGCGAAAGAGGCGATGAAAAGACCGGCGAGCGCGAGCCCCAGCGAATGCTCATAGAGCCACGCGAGCTTTGGCTGTTGCGCGCGCCATACCAGCTCATCGTTTTCACGCCCCGGCGCGTCGGGATCGCGGGACTCCGCCGACCCCCGCTGGAAAAGCATCGCGGTCAGGACGACATAGGTCGCCATCTGTAGGAACTCGCTTTCCCAGTTCTCAAAGAGGGCCGAGAGGAAAGGTCCGCTCGTCAGGTAAGCACCGAGAGGCAGTGCCTGTCGCCCATGCTGAACGAGCTCCTCGTTATGCGAGGCGAAGCCTGTGAGGGCCATACCGCCCAGCGAGGCCAGGAACATCCCAAGCAGCGCCAGGGTCAGACCGTTGTGTCTTACGAACCGACTCATCGGGTTTCCCACCTATCGGAACCAGAAATGCCCTAGGGATCGCGGCGTGATCTGCGCGGAGAGGCGAGGCATGTCGATCTCGACCACCACTTCACCGGCTGTTCAGCGTCGGCAGCAGTGAGCCGAGCAGTGAGCGTGCCGTATTCGCGATGACGCTCCCGGCATCAGGATCGCCTCCGGTCAGGGCGCCTGCGAGACCGCGTGCCTGAGCGAAGGTGATGTGCGGCGGCAATGGTGGAACGTTCGGGTCTGTCACCATGTCGAGGACGAAAGGACGATCGGACGCGAGTGCCTCGTCCCATGCCGGCCCGACCTGTTCGGGATCCTCGACCCGCCTTCCGGCAAGTCCCATCAGTTTAGCGATCTCTGCATAGGGCAGATCCGGCAGCTCCTGGCTTGCAGGCCATTTCGGGTCGCCGGCCTGGATCCGCTCTTCCCATGTCACATAGGCGAGTTCCCGATTATTCAGCACCATGATGACGAGCCGCGGATCGGCCCAACGCTTCCAGTACTTCGCGATTGTCACCAATTCGGTGATGCCGTTCATCTGCATCGCGCCGTCGCCGACGAGGGCGATGGCCGGACGATCCGGATGCGCGAACTTCGCCGCGACGGCGTAGGGAATGGCGCAGCCCATCGTCGCCAACGTGCCCGACACCGAGCCCATCATGCCACGTCGGAAGCGCAGATGCCGGGCATACCAGACCGTCGTCGTGCCGCTGTCGGCGGTGACGATGCAGCGTTCCGGCAAGCGCTCGGATAGTTCGGAGGCGACGCGCTGCGGGTTAATCGGCGAGGCATCGACCATTGCGCTATCGGCTACCTCCTGCCAGCCATCGCTGACATTGGCCTCGATAGTCGCCCGCCAATCGCCGGTGTCCTTCGGCTTGAGCAACGGCAGAAGGGCCTCGAGCGTGGCGGCAGCGTCTCCGATCAGGTTGACCTCCATCGGATAGCGCAGTCCTAGCATGCCCGGATCGATATCGATCTGGACGCCGCGCGCCTGTCCTGGCTTCGGAAGGAATTCCGTGTAGGGGAAGCCTGACCCGATCATCAGCAGGGTATCGCAGCCCTGCATCAGGTCCCAGCTCGCTTTCGTCCCGAGCAGACCGATCGAACCCGTGCAGAACGAGACGTCGTCGGGCACCGCGGCCTTGCCCAGGAGGGCCTTGGCAATTCCCGCCTTCAGCTTCTCCGCCGTGGCGAGCACCGCGTCGGTCGCATTGATCGCGCCGGCACCGACCAGGATGGCGACCTTCTCGCCCGCATTGAGCACGTTTGCCGCACGCTGGAGAGCCGTCGCAGCAGGAACCACGGGCGTCAATTCGATCCCAACGCCCGAATGCGTCATGCCGTGTTCGTGTGATGGCTCCACCATCTCCTCGAGCTGGAGATCGTTGGGCAGGATCACGCAGGTGACGCGGCGCTCGGCGACGGCGATCCGGAAGGCGCGATCGATCAAATGAGGCACCTGCTGCGGTACCGAGGCCGTTTCGACATAGGCGCCGGCGACATCCTTAAAAAGCGATTGCAGGTCGAGATCTTGCTGGTAGTGCGAACCGATGGCCGAGCGCGCCTGCTGACCGACGATGGCGACCACGGGGCGGTGATCGAGGCGCGCATCGTAAAGACCGTTGAGCAGGTGGACCGCGCCGGGTCCCGAGGTAGCGATGCAGACGCCGACTTCGCCCGTAAATCGGGTTTCGCCCGATGCCATCAGGCTCGCGGCTTCCTCATGCCTGACCTGAACGAATTCGATGTCGTCTTCGCGTCGTTGCAAGGCCGCGATCAGGCCGCCGATGCCATCACCCGGATAGCCGTAGACGCGTTTCACGCCCCAGTCGTGAAGACGCGTCCAAATGAAGTCGGAGACGGTGCGGGCCATGATGATGTCCGAAGATGAGGAAGGATCCGCTCGCCTCTCTCCAGCCAGCGCTCCTGGATTCGACGCAGGAAGCGATCAGCGCCCGAGACCGAAGGGTTCGTGGAGAGGGAACGAGGGCCGTGCCGCCATGTTCCCGTCCCGGCGCCCTTCCGGTCATTTCGCGAAAAGGAGCGGAACGACGATGACCTTCAGGGGTTGGCTCATCAACACCCCAGCCCTCCGGTTCCATTCCTGAAATGAGAGACCTAGAGCAGCAGTGACCGTGGCTTCGCCCGCCAAGCTCTCGGCTGGGGACTAGGCCCGGGAAAAGCGGCGGTCGACCGAAGATCCCTCTCTCACCCGATCCTTCAAAGGTAAACCCATGACCGAATACCCGAAGCCGCCGTTTCCTCATCAGCAGCAAGCGATGCCGGGCTCAACTGACCAGATGGAGCCTCGTCCCGATCATGGCGAGACCTCATACAGGGGCTCAGGCCGTCTCGCGGGCAAACGGGCCATCGTCACGGGCGGCGACAGCGGCATCGGTCGCGCAGCTACGATCGCTTATGCCAGAGAAGGCGCCGATATTCTGATCTCGTATCTTGATGAGGAGGACGATGCGGCTGAGACGAAGCGCTGGGTCGAGGAGGCTGGCCGCAAGGCGGTCCTAGTCCCCGGGGACATCCAGTCGGCGGCCCACTGTCGCGGGATCGTAGAGATCGCGATGACGGAGCTCGGCGGGATCGACATCCTTGTCAACAACGCCGCTCATCAGGCGACCTTCGACGACATCGGCGAGATTTCGGACGAAGAGTGGGAGCTAACCTTCAGGGTCAACATCCACGCGATGTTCTACCTGACCAAGGCGGCAGTGCCGCACATGCCCGCAGGCAGTGCGATCATCAACACCGCTTCGGTGAACTCGGACATGCCGAACCCAACTCTGCTTGCCTACGCCACGACCAAGGGAGCGATCCAGAACTTCACCGCTGGGCTGGCGCAGCTCCTCGCCGAGAAAGACATCCGGGCGAATTCAGTCGCCCCTGGGCCGATCTGGACGCCGCTCATTCCCTCGACGATGAATGCCGAGCGGGTCTCGAATTTCGGCAATCAAGTGCCGATGAAGCGTCCCGGACAGCCGGCGGAACTCGCCACGGCCTTTGTGATGCTGGCCGACCCGCTATTCAGCTATGTCTCCAGCGCCACAATAGCGGTGACCGGAGGCAAACCCATCCTGTGAAGACGGCTGCTCGCCAATGCAATGGGTAACCGTGATCGGCTGCGTAGCGCCTGCTCGACGGTCACCCAGGCCTGGCGGATCGGGAATACACGCAACACGTCCTCGCTTTCTGCCCCGATTTACACACTGGCGACCATTGGCTTCCTGCAATGGCTGATCTACGGCCATATGAAGGGCGAATGGCCGCTTACCTGACCAACGGAATCTGTCTGATTATGGCGGCTTTCATCCTGACCATGACGCTGGCATCGTCGAAGATAAAGGCGAAGATCTCGAACGCGGAATGAGCTCGGCCCCGCCCTTCGGTACGAGTTCCATATCGACTCGGCTAAAATAGGGGATGCATAACCCGTCATCGGGCATACACATCCGACTAGTTGAGCGGTATCGCGCTAGTGTCCATCAAATCCACGATGAGCATTTTTTGCTGCGAACGAGTGCCATACCAGGATTGGAAATTGCGCCGCTCAATCCCGGACTTTCGCTCCGTTTGGCGTGCCGGCGAACGGAAGATCTTGCCCCTTCGTGTTGGCGGATTTGTTGTTCGGCTCTCGGTTGCCGTCTTGGTCTCGCCCGTGTCCGTTGCCCGACGTTGCGTCCCCATCGCCCGAAAGAACAGTGGGGTTTGCGCTAACGACGCCGCTTGGATTGGGAGACGCCTGCGTGTCGCCATACTGACCAGCCGCGTCAGCTGGAGGACATTTCTCGCGGGTCATAAATCGACCTTTCAGTCTGAGTTAAGGAAACTACGGCCGTATTATTTGATCACAGATACGAGCAGGGTTTCGCAGGCCTGCCTGATATCGTCGGGAGGCACCATGTCCTCCTGCAAATGCCATTCGGTTTCGTCCCGGCCGCGCCCGCTGATTTCCATCAGGCGTGCGATCCAGTCCTGGTCTGCATAATGCTTCGCAAGATCGAGAGCGTAGTGTCGTCCCGTTCGAAACACCCGTTCTTCCATGCCCGGGCGGAAATTGTTTTTGTCATGGTCGGGGACGCGTACGTTGTTGAGAGCGTCTGGCTCCTGCGCATTCGATGCTGCGGCGGAATTCAATGGCTTAATCGACATGATGCCTCCTGAAGGGAAAAGGGCCGAATGAGGCCTTTGTTCCGGAAGCTCTCGGGGTATGACGGTAAGGGATTGTCCCGGAATGGTCGCCGAGCGTGTTCACCCTCCAAAGCCACAGTCCATCTCGAGACTTAAAAGATAGATTGCTTGGGAACGGCCGAGCACACACTGCGTTGCGCCAAGCAGGTGGGGGCCTCAAGAACAAGGAAGACCCCATGAGAGCGCTGTGCTGGCACGGCAAGGGCGACGTGCGCGTCGATACAGTACCCGACCCCAAGATCGAGCATCCCCGCGACGCGGTCATCAAGATCACTTGCTGCGCGATTTGCGGCTCGGACTTGCATCTTCTCGATGGCTATCAGCCGACGATGGAAAGCGGCGACATCCTCGGCCATGAGAACATGGGCGTCGTGATGGAGCTTGGATCGGAGGTGACCAACCTCAAGGTCGGCGACAGGGTCGTCGTCCCGTTCACAATCAGCTGCGGTGATTGCTGGTTCTGCCGAAAGGGCATGTTCTCGGCGTGCGATCGAACAAACCCGAATGCCGAGATGGCAGCAAAAGCGATGGGCCAGTCTCCGGCGGGATTGTTCGGCTTCAGCCACATGATGGGTGGCTACAGCGGCGGCCAGGCTGAATATCTGCGCGTCCCCATGGCCGATATCGGTCCGATCAAGGTGCCCGACAGCGTCAGCGACGAACAGGCGCTCTTCCTCTCCGACATTTTCCCGACGGGTTACATGGCAGCGGAGAACGCACAGATCCAGAACGGCGATACCGTAGCGATTTGGGGTTGCGGCCCCGTCGGCCAGTTCGCGATCCGCTCGGCCATCATGATGGGCGCAGGCCGCGTCATCGCAATCGACGAGGTCCCGGAGCGTTTGGCCATGGCCGAGGCCGGCGGAGCGGAGACGCTAAACTTCAGCAAGGTCGACATCTATGACGAGCTGATGGTCATGACGAAGGGCAGAGGGCCAGATAGCTGTATCGATGCAGTTGGATGCGAGGCATCCGGGCATGGTGCGGCGGATGCCATCCTCGATAAGGTGAAAGCTGCCGCGTTTTTGGCGACCGATCGGGTCCACGTTCTGCGGCAGGCGATCATGTGCTGTCGCAAGGGCGGAACGATCTCTATCCCCGGCGTCTATGTCGGAATGGGTGACAAGATCCCGATCGGCGCGGCAATGAACAAGGGTCTCACGTTCAAGATGGGGCAGACCCACGTCCAGGCTTATACCAAGCCGTTACTCGCCAAAATCGAAGCTGGCGAGATCGATCCCAGCTTCGTCATAACCCACCCAGCCAGCCTCGAAGACGCGCCCGAAATGTACAAGAAGTTCCGGGACAAGGAAGACGGCGTGATCAAGGTCGTGCTGAGACCGTAAGCCGCAAGACGGTCAAGGGCGCGCCTGTAGGTGCGCCCTTTCGACCACCGCACTTTGAATAACCCTCAAACGAGCTTCACTCCACCGCATCGCACGCTGTTACAGGGGCTCCGTATTCATGGCCGATGCGAACCGAGCTCTAGGAAAGATCCTCATCGGCACAGCGGGCTGGAGCATTCCAAAAATCGACGCCGAAAGCTTTCCGACGGGTGGAAGCCATCTGGAAAGATATGCCTCGGTCTTTCCGGTCGTCGAAATTGACACCTCGTTCTATCGCCACCATCGCAGATCGACTTATGAACGCTGGGCCGCCTCGGTGCCGGACCACTTTCGATTCTCGGCAAAGGCCCCCAGGTCGGTCACGCACTCCGACTGGATCGATATAGCCGCGGAACTCGACGCGTTTCGCGATGATATCGCCGGTCTCGGCCCGAAGCTCGGGCCAATCCTGATCCAGCTTCCTCCCAAGCGGGCGTTCGACATGAAGGAAGCCGATCGCTTCCTGACCGTGCTTAGAACCCGCATTGACGGTAATTTGGCACTGGAACCGCGGCATCCGTCCTGGTTTCTGCCCAGCGTAGATGAACTGCTCCAGAGGCAGAGGATTTCAAGGGTTGCGGCCGATCCGCCGCTGGCGGCGGACGCGGATAAACCCGGCGGGTCGCCCGAGCTTTCCTATACGCGGTTGCACGGCTCTCCGGCGATTTACCGGTCGCCCTATTCGAACGATCGGCTGAGATCACTAGCCAATGCGATAGCCGACCGTGCGGCGCCTGTCGCCTGGTGCATCCTAGACAACACTGCGTTTTCTGCAGCGACCGGCGATGCGCTCGATCTCATGAACATGGTCGGGCAGGACAGACGCAAATGATCCGTAAAAGATTTCCGCAGCACTTCCGTGTCCCGGCGCCGTGGATTGAACGCTTTGGCCCGAAGCGGTGAGCGTCGGTCTGAGGACAGGCCATTCCTCGTGGGACCCGCGCTCTCTCATTGCATGACTTTGTTTTGGTGAGGGTCGAGGCACGCTCGCCACCCGAATCTGCGGGTAGAGCGACCGCCCAATGACTTCGACCCCGCGGCTGGGACCGATCGCAAATATCAAGATAGGGAGCTCGCCTTACCTGCCGACATTTCATGTCGGATCCCCGAAAGGAATGCGAGCGGAACTTAAAAGAACAGCATCGCGTTCAGCCGGCAGATAGAAACACTGCCCGGAGACTTCCCGTGGACAATGAACAGATCGGCTTCAAGAAGCTGTCGGAAGTCGAGAACCAGCCGACCGACCAGGAAGGCGTGGGTGGTGACATCGCGGCAAGCGCCAAGGACATGGCCAACCAGGTCTCGCAGAAGCTCAAGACCGCCGGTATCGACGCGGACGGCGCGATCGAGATTGTTGAGCGCCGCGCGACCGATCTCCAGGACATGCTGGCAGAAGAGATTCGCGAACGCCCACTGAGGGCGCTTGGCTGGGCGGCCGCGGCCGGGGTCATCCTCGGCATCCTGTCGGCGCGCTAGGGGGATGATCGGCGCAGGCTTCACATACCTGATGGCCCAGGTGAAGTCCTTCCTCCAGCGGCAAGCACTCATCTACGGATTGACGGCGGCCGCCGGCCTGATCCTCGTCTTCGCGTTCGGGTACGGACTGGATGCGGTCCGCGCTATGCTCGCGCTCCGTGTCGGGGGTGTTTACGCAAGCCTGATCAGAGCTGGCTCGGTTTGTCTGAACAGTTTGCGGGCTGTGGTTAGGTGGATTTCGGCCCTTGTTATGCTGCAACCGGGATTGGCTGCAGCGGGTTGAAGTAGACCTGATCGGGCGTCTGCCGTGCCAGGCTCTGATGAGGTCTCCTGCCGTTGTAGAAGGCGAGATACCGGCCGATCGAGGCGCGCGCGTCGGACACGCTGGCGTAGGCTCGCAGGTAGACCTCCTCGTATTTGACGGATTTCCAGATG
>NZ_JBFTZP010000019.1:0-59029 GCF_056406735.1 Allobosea sp. P1_B10
TTGCCGTTCAAAGCCCGGCACAAAACCGGCGCCATATCGCGGGGTGGAGCAGCCCGGTAGCTCGTCAGGCTCATAACCTGAAGGTCGTCAGTTCAAATCTGGCCCCCGCAACCAAATCACAAAACACACACTCAAAACCCCCGCCCGGCGAAAGCCCGCGGGGGTTCTTGCGTTAATGGCGCCGTTATCGTCGGATCACGCGAGGTGCATCGGGTTACGGTCCGGCGGGTTGCCTATCTGTCCTGCCCAATCGCGGCCAACCGCTCTGCGAGGTAGGCGACCGATTCGCGGTCTCGTGGTTCCGAGATCTTTTCGAAGGCCTCGTTCAACCGTCTCAGTGTGTCATCCCCGGACCAAACAGCGGTGTAAGTCTCCTGAGGGATTTCTGACATCCCGAGATTTCCGGCCAATTCCTGCACCAGTCCGCCATAGATGGCGGCTACCTCGATGCCCAAAGCAGCGCAGATTGTGAGCAATGCTACGGCATTGACGCGGGTCGTGCCGTTCTCGTATTTCTGGATCTGCTGGTAGGAAACCTCCAGCCGCTGACCCAGCGCCTTCTGGCTCATGCCGACCGCCTCGCGACGCGCCCGAATGCGTTCGCCGATGCGCCGGTCGAAAAAGCCGTTTCGCTTTACAGGCATAACGCAGCCACCCCCCAGAAGCCTGAACCTCAAGCTCAATGTCCGGTTCCGAGATGATCATCCGGGGCTGCGGGCAAGGCAATCTCCCTGCTGCCAGCTTCCGGGTTGCGGCCGTGCCAGGATCGCGCTCAAGGTAAGGGCGCATTTCCAGAGGGACGGGACATGACCACAAGCGCGTCGGGAAAAATCCGCATCGGCATCGGCGGCTGGGTATTCGAGCCCTGGCGCGGGACCTTCTATCCAGCGGGGCTGCCGCAGAAGCGCGAACTGGAGCATGCCGGCACCAAACTGGGCTCTATCGAGATAAACGGCACCTATTATGGCTCGCAGAAGCCGGAGAGCTTCGCAAAATGGCGCGAGGAGACGCCCGACGGTTTCGTCTTCGCCTTGAAGGGCTCCCGCTACATCACCAACCGCCGCGTGCTGGCCGAGGCTGCGCCGTCGATCGAGAAGTTCATCTTCGGCGGCATGCTCGAGCTCAAGGAGAAGCTCGGGCCGATCAACTGGCAGTTCATGGCGACCAAGAAATTCGACCCCGCCGACTTCGAGGCCTTCTTGAAGCTGCTGCCGCAAGAGGTCGAGGGGCGCCAACTGCGCCATGCCGTCGAGGTCCGGCATGACAGCTTTCGCTCGCCGGACTTCATTTCGCTCGCACGCGAATACAAGGTCGCGGTGATCACGGCCGCCGATTCCGACTACACCCAGATCGCTGATCCGACCGCCTCCTTCATCTATGCGCGGATCATGGGAACGAAGGAGGCCGAGCCCAAGGGCTATTCCGAGGCCGAACTCGACCGCTGGGCGCAGCGCGCCACGACATGGGCAGCCGGCGGCGTTCCCGAGGGGCTGGAGACGGTCGTCCCCTGTGAAGGGGCGAAGGTCGGGCGGGACGTCTTCCTCTATGTCATAAGCGGCGACAAGGTCCGCAATCCCGCCGCCGCAATGGCCCTGACGGAACGGCTCGCCAAGGCGTGAGCGGATCAGGCCGCTTCAGCGGCATCCTGGCAGACGTCGATCCATTCGGCCTGAGTGAGTTCGGCCATCCGGGCCGGAGAGATGCGTACCGCGCTTTGCGTCGAGCCGGCTGCGGGCACGACCTCGTCGAACGCCTTCAGCGAGATGTCGCAATAGACCGGCAGCGGCGTGGCCAGCCCGAAGGGGCAGACGCCGCCGACCGGATGGCCGGTCAGCGCGGAAACCTCGTCGAGATCGAGCATGCGCGGTTTGCCGCCCAGCGCGGCCTTGGCCTTGCCGTTATGGAGCCGGGCATCGCCGCGGGCCACGACCAGAACGACGCGCTCGCCGACGCGCAGCGACAAGGTCTTGGCGATGCGTGCGGGCTCCACGCCATGGGCCGCGGCAGCGAGCGCGACGGTTGCGCTGCTCTCGGCGGTCTCGATGATCGCGATGTCGGGTGCGTGTTGCGCGAAGAAGGCGCGGACGGATTCGAGGCTCATGACGTCAGTTTGCCGGCAAGCCAGAAGATCAGGATGGCGGCGATCGCGGGGACGCCGAAGACGACGAGGAAGATAGGGGCTTCCTGGCCGAAGGTGTAGCCGGCGCGGAATATGCCGATCGCGAGGTTGATCAGCGCCCCTGCGAACCAGAGCGGGATGAACAGCTTGATCGCAAAGGCGATCGGGCTTGCGCCGGCCAGGTTGAGGCGCGGCGCCGCAAAGAGCAGCAGCCCGAGGAGAGCGAAGCCGATGCCGATGACTTTGACGGTGTGCATCTTCGGTTCCTCAATGCTGCGGTGAGACGCTGGGGCTGAGCGAGATCGCTTCCCAGGTCGCGACGATGACCAGGATGAGCGTCGCGGCGAGACTGAAGCCGAGCGGCGGCAGCAGGGCAGGCATCATCGCGAGACCCGCCAGCAGGCCCAGGCCGACCAGATGCGAGAGCGGGTACCAGCCGGCCGTGACGCGCTTGAACAGCAGGTTCCCGAGCAGATAGAAGGCCGGTCCTGCGATGATCGCGATAGCGACCTTGGCCTCGGTATGTCCGCCGGGATGGGCGAGGGTGAATTCGTCCCCGACGGCCACCAGGATGATCCCGGCCACGAGGAGCAGGTGGACATAGGTATAGGCGATCCGCGCGATCCGGCCGGGGTCCTCGGAACGGGCGATGAGCGCGCTGCCCCGCTCGGCGCCGATATGGAAATAGATCCACCACATCGCCACCGAGCTCAGGAAGGAGTTGGCAAAGGCCAGCGCCGTTGCCGGTGTGACATCGAGCTTGGCGAAGGTCGCGCCGGTGACGAGCACGGATTCACCGAGTGCGATGATAATGAACAAGGCGCAGCGTTCGGAGAAATGGCCGCCCTCGACATTCCAGTCGCTCGTGCTCGAGCGGCCGAGCCCCGGAAAGCGGAAGCCCAGCGCGGGACCTGCATATTCGATGGCGAGCGCGACCGCCCATAGGCCAAAGCGCACATTGCCTTCGCATAGTCCGCCAGCGATCCAGAACACGCCCGAGATTGCCAGCCAGGCGCTGATGCGCTGGAAATTACGATAATTGCCCGGACTGCCCTGTTTCAGGCAGAGCATGGTGAAGAGCGAGCGGCCGAGCTGCATGGCGACATAGGCGCCGGCGAAGAGCAGGCCCTTCTCGCCAAAGGCCTCCGGCAGGGAGGTCGAGAGAAGGAGGCCTGCGAACATCAGGCCAAACAGCATCAGCCGGACAGGGGTCGCCTCAGGGTCGAGCCAGTTCGTCACCCAGCTCGTATAGATCCAGACCCACCAGACCGCGCCCAGCAGCAGCACGCCTTGCGCGAGCCCGAGCGGAGAAAAATGCTCCAGCAGGGTGTGCGAGATCTGCGTGATCGCAAAGACGAAGACGAGATCGAAGAAGAGCTCGACGAAGCTGACCTTGTTGTGGTGGTCGGCAACGCGGGTGCGCAGCAGGTCGCGACGTCCATGGGCTTGCGTCATGCGTACCTCGTCTCGGCTCGGGCCAGATTAGCCGGGCGCCCGCGGGATCGTCGATCCCCCCATAAGGCCGAGCGTCACCCCGAAGGCGCGCGACTTTGCCGCGCGCACGGGATGACGCGATGATGCCGGAAATCGCCGCTCAGTGACGGAAATGCCGGTGTCCGGTGAAGACCATGGCGAGGCCGGCCTCGTCGGCTGCCTTGATGACCTCGTCGTCGCGCATCGAGCCACCGGGCTGGATCACCGCCGTCGCGCCGGCTTCGGCAGCGGCAAGCAGGCCGTCGGCGAAGGGGAAGAAGGCGTCAGACGCAACCACCGAGCCATTGGCGAGGCTCTCGGGCAGACCGGCGGCCTTGGCCGCTTCGCTGGCCTTCCAGGCGGCGATGCGCGAGGAATCGACCCGGCTCATCTGGCCGGCGCCGATGCCGACCGTGGCGAGGCCCTTCACATAGACGATCGCGTTCGACTTGACGTGCTTGGCGACGCGGAAGGCGAAGCGCAGGTCGGCGAGCTCGGCCTCGGTGGGCTGGCGCTTGGTGACGACCTTCAGCTCCATGTCGTCGACGACGGCGCTGTCGCGGGCCTGGGCCAGGAAGCCGCCCGAGACGGTGCGCAGTGAGAGCCCGCCGGCGCGGACGTCCGGGAGCCCGCCTGTGAGCAGCAGGCGCAGGTTCTTCTTGGCGGCGATCAGCGCGATCGCCTCCTCGTCGGCATCAGGCGCGATGATCACCTCGGTGAAGATCTCGACGATCTTCTTCGCGGCGGCAGCGTCGAGCTTGCGGTTCACGGCGACGATGCCGCCGAACGCCGAGGTCGGGTCGCAGGCGAGCGCCTTCTCATAGGCATCGGCCAGGGTGGCGCCGGTTGCGACGCCGCAGGGGTTGGCATGCTTGACGATGACGCAGGCGGCGGTCGTTTCGGGATCGAACTCGGCGACGCATTCGAAGGCGGCGTCGGTGTCGTTGATGTTGTTGTAGGAGAGCTGCTTGCCCTGGACCTGGCGGGCGGTCGAGACGCCGGGCCGGTTCTCGGGCGTGCGGTAAAAGGCCGCCCATTGATGCGGATTCTCGCCATAGCGCAGGGATTCGGCGAGACCGCCGCCGAGCGCGCGGAACGCCGGCGCGGTGTCGCCGAGCTCGTTGGCGAACCAGTTCGAGATCGCCGCGTCATAGGCGGCTGTGCGGGCATAGGCTTTTTGGGCCAGCTTGCGGCGCAGGGTCAGCGTCGTCTTGCCCTGCTGGGCCTCGAGTTCGCCGAGCACGGAGGCATAGTCGGCGGCCTCGACCACGACGGTGACGTCGTGATGGTTCTTGGCGGCGGCGCGGATCATGGCGGGGCCGCCGATGTCGATGTTCTCGATGCAGTCGTCATAGGTCTTGCCGGCGGCGACGGTTGCTTCGAACGGGTACAGATTGACGACGAGCAGGTCGATCGGCGCGATGCCGTGGCCGATCATAGAGGCCTGGTGCTCGGGATGCGAGCGGATCGCCAGCAGGCCGCCATGGACCTTGGGATGCAGCGTCTTGACGCGGCCGTCCATCATCTCGGGGAAGCCGGTGAGGTCGGAGACGTCGGTCACGGGAAGGCCGGCCTCGGCGATCGCCTTGGCGGTGCCGCCGGTGGAGACCAGCGCGATGCCCAGCTTGTGCAGGGCGCGGGCGAAGTCGATCAGCCCGGTCTTGTCGGATACGGAAAGGAGTGCGCGTTCGACGCGGCGAAGCTCTGTCGGCATCGGGAATGTCCAAATCAATTGTGCAGGGGCGTCGTGTCGGAAGGCGCCCGCTCAAGGAACCGTCGCGCGCGAGCTATCATGCTGCGGCGCGCAAAGCAAAGCCGGGTTAGACTTCGGTGGGCGGATCGAGCGGCAATTCCGGGGCAGCCATGTCGTCCTGGGGCCGGATTGCGCGCGGCGGAATCGCGCTGAGGCGCGTGAACCGCCAGCCGATGCGCGGCGTCGCGACCGCGTCGAAACTTACGCAGAGCTGCTCGGTGCGCCTGCGCCCGTCGACCGAGGCGAGGAAGATGCTTTCCTCGATCGTCACGTTCAGCCCGTCGGTATCGAAGGCCCAGAGTTCACCGGAGGGCAGCGCGAGCAGCGCGCCCTCGCCCTCGCGGATGAGGCTCGGCTTCACGGCGGGGTGCAGGTGGAAGCGTGCCACCGCCGGCAGGCTCTCGGGCTTTCCGGCCAGCGTGATCTCGTCTTCGCCGATCAGCGAGGCGCCGTCGCGGGCCAACTGGAGCCTGCGCGTATGCACGGCGCCCAGCGCGCGGCGGTATCCGTCATGGCTGGCGACCCACTCCTGGCCGGCCTCGCCATCCTGGCGTGCGACGCGGACATCCTGCGGACCCGAGGTGATGCGGCGCTCTCCGAGCACGAGGCCGAAGGTCGCGCTGGAGCGGTCGTCAAGCGTCACCGTCGAATGCGCCGCCGTGCTGCGCGCCGCCAGCCGAAGCTCGGCGGGGCCGAAGCGGTTGTTGCCGCAATTGACGACGATTCGCTGCGCCCCGGCGGAGAATTCGAAGGACAGGCAGCTGGCATGGGCCTCGATCGAATGCACACCGCGCGGGGCGGCGCCAGCGTCGACCACGACGACGCTACGCTGGCCGGTGAGGCGACCATAGCCGGTATAACTCGCCTGCTCGATCGGGCGGGCGCGGGCATCGTCATGGGCGGCCAGCGTCGCCATCAGGTCGGGCGGGGTCGTGCCCATGCCGTTGAACAGGGCGAGCGCGCCATCGCCGTGCCGGAACAGGCGCAGATGCGGCATCATCCGCTCGATCGCCATCATGATGCCACGCGGGGGCTCGATGCCACGCGCGGCAAAGGTCTCGCGCAGCGGCAGCAGGTCGAGCAGCAATTCGATCAGCACGCGTGGATTGCGGCTGAGATGGCCGCCATCCGGCAGGATCTGGTAGTCGAGTTCGTCCGCGAGCGCGAGCTCGTAGCGCCTGCGCCGCGCGTCCTGGCCTTCCAGGCTGATCGTGGCGAAGGTCACGGCGATCAGGCATTGCAGGCGCGGGATGCCCTCGACCGCGCCCGCCAGCGCCAGAGTGAGCCGGTCGGTCAGCCGCGAGACATGGCGCAGGAAGCGCTCGTAGAACGCGCGGTCGGCGCCCTCCAGCAGCAGCGGCGAATGGGACAAGAACGAGATCAGCCGCCGCGCGGCGATCTGCGGTCGCTTCGCGATCTCCTTGCGGTCGCGGTTGCGCGATATGAAGTCCTCGACCGTGGCGCGGGCATTGGCGCGGGCGATCGCGGTGTCGGCGGCGCGGAGGTGGCGCAGCCAGCCAAAGCCGTAGAGTACCTCGGCCCAGGCTTCGCTTGGCGGCTCGCTGTCGAAGGGGGCTTCGCCATGGGTGCGCAGTGTGCGTCCGGCGAAGGCATAATAGCCCGAATAGATCTCGCTGGCCGTCGTTGGATCGGCGGTGCGCAGGTCATGGGGGGCAAACAGCAGTTGCGAGACCGGTACCCGCCCGAAGGGCCAGAGCTGGCGCTTGACGGCAACCAACTGGCCACGGGTTCGCCGTGCCGCCCGTGCGAATGCGGCCTGGGCCAATCCCCGTCGCTCAGACCAGCCGCTCAATGAACTCGCACACCTCGTCTTGACGCAAGGCGCCGGAGCGCCTCGCGATTCGAGGGAATGTCATACCCTGATCAGACGGCTCGCGTAAAATCCCGCCCATCCCGAAAGACGCGACGTTCCACCGGGCAATTGATGCGGCAGGGTGCGCAGGTCGCCATTGGCGTCGATTGCGCCTGCGACATCGCCGATCTCCGAAGGCGTGATCGGCGAGCGCTTGAAGTCGGGATTCTCGGACAGGAAGATCTCGATCTGCTGCTCGCACTCCTGCGGCTCGAGCGAACAGGTGCAATAGACCAGCCGGCCGCCTGGCTTGGTCAGCCTGGCTGCGGCCTCGAGCAGGCGGGCCTGGAGATGGCTGAGCTTCTCGCGATCCTCTTCCGTCTTCGTCCAGGCGACATCCGGATGGCGGCGGATCGTGCCGGTTGCACTGCAGGGCGCATCGAGCAGCACGGCGTCGAAAGGCTCGGCCTGCCAGAGCGTGGCGTCCTTGCTGACGATTTCCGCCGAGAGGCCGAGCCGTTCGAGATTGGCGCGCAGGCGGCGCAGGCGCGGGCCGGAGCGATCGACGGCGGTGACGATGGCGCCCGCTGCGGCGAGTTGGGCGGTCTTGCCGCCGGGCGCGGCGCAGAGATCGGCGATGCGTTCGCCGGCCTGAGGCGCGAGCAGGCGCACGGGCAGCGCGGCCGCTGCGTCCTGCACCCACCAGGCGCCCTCGTCGAAGCCGGGCAGGCTGGTGATCCCATGGCGTTCGCGCAGGCGGATCGAGCCGGTGGGAAGCGCGACGCCGTCGAGCTTTTCAGCCCAGCCGGTGAGGTCGCCCTTGACGGTGATATCGAGCGGCGGCTCTTCGCGATGGCTGTTTGCGATCGCAGCCGCTGTCTCGGCGCCATAGCTGGCGATCCAGCTTTCGGCGAGCCATTGCGGCGTGTCGATGAAGGGGTCGAGCGCCTCTGCCAGGATCGCCTCGCGTTCCCGGGCGAGCCGGCGCAGCAGGGCGTTGCCGAGCGAGACATAGCGCGAGGAGCGCGTGTCCTCGTGCAGATGGCGGATGGCGAGGTCCACCGCGGCATGGTCGGGCACGTCGAGGAACAGGATCTGGGCCGCTGCTGCGACGACAATCGGCTCGAACAGGCCGGAGTTGCGCGGGCTCCCGCGTTCCAGCCGGGCGTTGATCGCATGCTGGATCGTGCCCAGCCGGCGGAAGGCCGTGATCGCGATGGCGCGGGCGAGACCTGCATCGGCGGCGTCGAGCTTGAAGTCGGGTGCGAGGCGATCGAAGGTCTCGTCGAGCGCAAGCCGCCCTTTCAAGACATCGTCGATCAGCGTCGCGGCGAGCCTGCGCGCAGGCAGGCCCGGCACGATGTCGCCGCTCTGCGTTTCGGTCGAAACGGGATCGCGCCCGGTGTCGCTGTGGTCGCTCATGTCAGCCCCAGGGTCCGGGACGGCGGACATTGTTCCAGGGGCTCTCGCCCGACTGGTCCATGAAGCCGCCGCGCTGGCTTGGCGCGCCGACGCCCATGGCGCGGGCCTGCTCCATGAGAGCCGCGATGCGATTGCCCGTGTCCGGGTGGGTCGAAAACAGGGAATCCATGCCGCGTCCGCTCAGGGGATTGATAATGAACATGTGCGCCGTAGCAGGCTTCGCCTCCGCCGTCTCGTTTGGAATGTGCTCGACCGCCCCGGCGATCTTGGCGAGCGCATCGGCAAGCCAGACCGGATTGCCGGCGATTTCGCCGCCGAGCTTGTCGGCCTCGTACTCGCGCGAGCGCGAAATCGCCATCTGGATCACCATTGCCGCCATCGGAGCCAGGATCGAGAGCAGGATCTGGACGATGACGTTCGGACGGTTTTCGCGAGAGCCGAAAAACATGCCGAACGAGACCAGCGACGAGATCGCGCCCGCCATCGTGGCGGTGATCGTCATGGTCAGCGTGTCGTGGTTCTTGATGTGCGCCAGCTCATGCGCCATCACGCCAGCCAGCTCCTCATAGGTCAGTGCGCGCATGATGCCGGTCGTCGCCGCGACAGCCGCGTTTTGCGGATTGCGGCCGGTGGCAAAGGCGTTGGGCTGGTCCTCCTGGATCAGGTAGACCCGCGGCATCGGCATGTTTGCGCGCGCGGCGAGGTCGCGGACCATGCCGTAGAGCTCGGGCGCGGTGGTGGCATCGACCTCCTGCGCGTTATGCGCCGACAGAGCGAGCCGGTCGGAATTCCAGTAGCTGTAGAGATTGGTCGCGGCGGCGAAGGCCAGCGCCAGCAGCATGCCGCTCGCCCCGCCCAGAAGGTATCCGACCACCCCGAAGAGCGCGGTCAATCCCGCCATCAGCATGCCGGTGCGAACGTAGTTCATCCCATCCCTTTCGCGGTCATGCGCGGAGTTGGGCGCAACGCCTCTCCCATCGCACGGATTTGCGCATTATGTGGGGGTTGGTAGGCCTATCCCGCAAGAGATGCAGGCCCCGCGACAGACGCTGATCCGTTGGGGATCACGACCCGAGAGACGAGCATGACCACGGACAAGCCGAGCGAGCGCGCATCTGCGGAGACTGCAATCGAAGTCACGCCGGGCAAAGTCCTGTCGCCCGCCGCCCAGCGCGCCCTTGCAGAGGCCCAGGAGCGCCGCGCGGCGATCGACGCCCACGCAAGGGCCGTGGCGTCAGGCAAGGAGATCAATGGCCGTGGCGGCCTCGACCCGGTGCGCTACGACGACTGGGAAGTGAAAGGCATCGCCAGCGACTTCTGAGTGGGAGCGCCAGGTCGGGTTGCCAAGCGTCAGCTGTCCCGCCAAAAACAGAGGCGTGGCACAGCACCGGATCGATTGAGATGAGCAGCGACCAGAAGCGTCTCGTGGCCCTGCGGCGGCTTCTGGGCGAGGCGCATGAGAGGCTGCAGCTGAAGCTGGGCTTCCAGCTCTGGGACGGCAGCCTGGTGCCTGAAAGCTGGCCCGCCGACGGCCTCGCCATCGCGCTGCGCGATCCCGGCGTGGTGGCAGCGCTGCTGCGCAAGCCGAAACTCGACACCTTGCTGAACCTGCACATCAGCGATCGGCTGGCGCTGCTCAACGGCTCGCTTTTCGACCTGGCGGCCGCGCGGCCCGAGGGCAAGATCGCGCGGCAGATCAAGACGATCCCGGTCGCCTATGTCCTCGACGTCGTGAGGCGCTTCATCTTCGCGCCCGGCGCTGCGCCGGCCGCGGTGGCGCATATCAAGGGCGACGAGATCGCGCGCGATGGGGCGCCGGCCACCAACAAGGCCAATATCGCCTATCACTACGACGTCTCGAACGCGTTTTACCGCCTCTTCCTCGACGAGGAGATGGTCTACACCTGCGCCTATTTCAGCGAAGACCATGCCGATCTCGAGCGCGCCCAGCGCGAAAAACTCGACATGATCTGCCGCAAGCTGCGGCTGAAGCCCGGCGATCGCTTTCTCGACATCGGCTGCGGCTGGGGCGCGCTGGTCTGCCACGCCGCCCAGCATTACGGCGTCGAGGCGCATGGCGTGACTCTGGCCGAAGAGCAGCTCGCGCTGGCGCGCGAAAAGGTCGAGCGACTGGGGCTGGAGGACCGGGTCACGCTGCACCTCAAGGATTTCACGTTGATGGAAGGCGAGTTCGACAAAATCTCGTCGATCGGCATGTTCGAGCATGTCGGCATCGCCAACCACCCGACCTATTTCAAGGCGGTGAACCGGCTGCTGCGGCCGCGAGGCTTGTATCTGCATCATTGCATCACGCGCCGCGCCAAGAAGACCGACAAGGCGTTCGCCCGGATGCCGGCGGAATACCGGGCGTTGGTGCGCTACATCTTCCCGGGCGGCGAACTCGACCATCTCGGCATGTCGATTACCAATCTCGAGCGCCACGGCTTCGAAATCCACGATGTCGAGGGCTGGCGCGAGCATTACCAGCGCACGACGCGGCTCTGGTGGGAGCGGCTGAATGCGCGCAAGGGCGCGGCCGAGGCCGAGATCGGCGCGGAGCGCACGCGGATGTGGCTGCTTTATCTCGCCGGCTGCTCGCTCGCCTTCGAACGTGGTGGTGCGATGGTCAACCAGACCCTGGCCTCGAAGCGCCGCAAGGGTGCCTCGGGCCTGCCGCTAACGCGGGCCGATCTCTATCGCTAGAGCCAGACGATATCAGGGAGGGCAACGGCCCCGGGCGGAGCTGCCGGACAGCGTCACTTCTTCACGAAGAGGTCCAGCTTTCCGTAATGCTCGGCCAGCAGGTAGTAGAAGGTCAGGCGCGACTTGGTTTTGTCGGCCTTCATATGCTCGCAGATCGCCTTGATCGAGGCGTCGAGATCGGCGCTCTTGAGACCGAGCTTCTTCTTGAGGAAGTTTTCGCGGACACGCTCGAGCTCGGCTGCGTCGCTGCACGCGACATAGCGCGTATCGGGCTTGCCCATGACGAGCGCATAGGATTTCGACATTCCGGCGAAGGCCGCTTCATTGAGCGGCTTCTTGGCAAACTTCTTGACGTCGGCAAGATGATCCATCGTTAGCCCCTGTTGAGCCCGGTGCTTACGCACGGGCATGCCTCTTGTCGCAAGGAAAACGTAACGCGCTTTTTTGTTGCGTGCGAGAGGGGCTACGGTGACGAATTCGCTTTTTTCATGCTGCATCGCGACATATCTCGTCGGGCCTAGGCTGTGCGGGAGGGATGGCCGCTCCATCGCGATCGCGGGTTGAGATCCTACCCCTGAAATGCTGCGATGCAGCGTACGTTGATTCCGCACCGAAGCGTGATGAGGATGTCTTTTCCGGATGAAGCCGACTGTGTTGATGGCACCCCGCATGCCGGAGCGCCTGGTGGCGGCGCTGGCGGAGCGCTACGTCCTGCTCGGCCCGATGGAGCGCTCTGCTCCCGAGGCGCTTCCTCCCGGCGCCGAGGAGGCCGAGGTGCTGCTGACCTTCGGTGGCCAGACTACCAGCGCGGCGCTGATCAACTCGCTTCCAAAGCTGCGCCTGATCGCGTGCTACGGCACTGGTGTCGAAGGCGTGGACCAGCCCCATGCTAGGGCGCGCGGCATCCTGCTCAGCAACGCCGCCGATGCCAATGCCGCCAGCGTCGCGGAATTCGCGATGGGCCTGCTGCTCTCGCTGGTCCGGCTGATCGGGGTTGGCGACCGCTTCGTGCGCGCCGGCAATTGGCAGCGCAACCCGCGTGAGCGCCTGCCGTTCGTGCCTGGGCTAGCCGGTCGCAAGATTGGCGTCTACGGCCTGGGGGCGATCGGGGCGCGCATCGCCCGCCTGGCTGCCGCGTTCGAGATGGAGGTCGGCTATCACAGCCGGTCACAGCGGGCTGAAACACCCTATCACTATCATGACAGCCTGACCGGCCTCGCCGGATGGGCCGATATCCTCGTCGTCGCAGTGCGCGCCAATGCCGATACCCGCCATGCGGTCGATGCCGCGGTGCTGCAGGCGCTGGGCCCGCAGGGACATCTGATCAACATCTCGCGCGGGCTGTTGATCGACGAGGAGGCGCTGTGCACGGCGCTGGAGACCGGGGTGATCGCCGGTGCCGGTCTCGACGTTTTTGAAAACGAGCCTGATGTGCCCGAGCGGCTCACGCGGCTCGAGAACGTCGTGCTGACGCCCCATATCGCAGCCAATTCGCAATCGGCGCAATCTGCCCAGCAGGAGCTGCTTCTGGGCAATCTCGAAGCGTTCTTCGCCGGCCGGCCGCTGCTGTCCCAGGTCGTATCCTGACGGCGGCCTAAGGCAGCACGACCACCGGCGTGCCCATCTGGACGCGGGCGTAGAGGTCGATCACGTCCTGGTTGTGCATGCGGAAGCAGCCATAGGACGCGGCGGTGCCGACGGTGCCGGGCATGTTGGTGCCGTGGATCGCATATTGGCCGCCCGGCCCCAGGCCGATCACGCGCGCGCCCATCGGGTTGCGCGGGGAGCCGCCGGGGATAACGTCGGGCAGAGCGGGGTTGTCCCGCTTGACGGAGGCCGGCGGGCTCCAGGCCGGATCGACCTGCAACTCCTCGACATATTTGACGCCGCGCCACTGCTTGCCGGCCTTGCCGACGGCGATGGTGTAGCGGATGGCGGTTCCGGGCGCGTTGACGAAGTAGAGCCTGCGCTCCTGTGTCCGGATCACGATCGTGCCCGGCCGATAGCGGGCGTCGATCGTTTCGACGAGATCGCGTGCGAGCACGGGCCGCCCGGCAAGCGCGATCAGCATCAGCGACATCGCGGCCAGGGCAAAGTCTATCGGAGCGTGGCGTCTGGGCATGAGTGCTCTCCGGCAATGCTGCCGGCATCAGGCGCTGCTCCGATGAACCATCGGTTGAGCGACATGGTGAAGCCTAGATTCACAATGAATCGGGGATGAACCCGCTGCGGGTCAGATTTTGTCACTGGCTACCGGCATTTTCCCCAAGGGTTCGATCCACAGCGCGCCCTTGGATTGACGCCTGGCAAAGTCGCACTGCCGTTCCCTTTGGGCATGAGGCGCCTTTTTGGCGGATGGACTTGACAGAAGGCTGCTTCTCTCCGAGGCGTGAGGGATGGCCTTATGTCGGCGTAACATTTCGTTAACCACGGGCGCGCAGCGTGGACCGCGCTGCGTTGCTGCGTCGTGAGTACCCCTTCGGACCCGGAAGCGACATGTCCGGATCAGCGCGAGTTGCGGGACATTCGCGAGGATAACATGTCCGAGCTCCCCGCAGTGGACCTGGACATGGCGGCTCATCTCATCCTCGACCGTGCGGCGTTCCCGACAGGCGCGCCCGGTGTCGCGCCGATGCCGGCCGAGACCGTTCCCCGCGAGCGTTCTCCGGCGGCCTGCGCAGGCCTCGCGTCGGGATTGATGCTGGCGCTGCGTTTCGTGCAGGCGCGCTTCCTCTCGGTCTGGGGACTGCTCGCGGCAGCGGCCCTGTGTCCGGCGCAGGTCTTCGCCGATTTCGCGATGTTCTCAGCGCTCGCCAATTTCGTCTCGATCGCGACACTGATGCGCTTCGAGGCGGTGTTCTTCCTGAACAGCGACAGCGATCGGCTTGGGCGCGCATTCCGCCTCGCCCTGGCTGCCGGCGTGGTATTCATCGGCGTCTCCGGGCTCGCGATAGCGATCGCGGGCGCTGCCGGTTGGATCGTCGCAGCCTATGGCGGGCTGTTCCTGGTTTCGCTGGCGAGCCGGGGCGTAATCCGGCTGGTCTCGTCGGAGGCGACGGCGGAGGGTGATTTCGCCGCCATCGGCAACACCAATATCGTGCAGGCGCTGGTGCAGCCGGGCATGATGATCCTGCTGATCTGGCCGCTCGGCGCAACCTCGCTGGCGCTGTTTGCGGCCGATGCGATCGGCCACGTCGCCTCGGCGGGCTATCTGGTCTGGCGCCGGCGCGACGCTCTGCTGCGGCTGACGCTGCCTGCGTCATGGTCGATGCCGGCGCTTCTCGATTCGGCCGGTCGCTGGCGTACCGCGCCGACCTTCCTGCTGCCATCGGCCTTGCTGTCCTTCGGCTTCATGGTCGTGCCACTGCTGGCGCTGCCCTACACCGCCGACCACTTGCTCGCCGCTCATGTCGCCCTCTCGATGCGGCTGCTCGAGGTGCCGACCCAGATGTTCGCCGCCGTCTCGGTGCCGCTGGTCCTGAGCAGCCTACGCGGCAGCGCGCCGGACAAGCGTCAGTCCTGGGTCCGACTGGTGACGCTCGGGCTGATGGTGGCGGCGGCCGGCCTGTTTGCCGCCATAGCCGTGACCGCGATGGCCGCTGATTTCGTGCTCGACGGCACGCAATGGGAGGGGATGGGCGAAGTCGTCGCGATCATGGCGCTGTTCTATGGCGGCATTGCGCTGGTGACGCCGCTGCACGAGATCGCCTCGCTGTCGCGCCATCCGCGCCGCCAGGTCGCGACCAATGCACTGGCACTTGCCGCTGTCGCACTGGTCATGGCGTGGTTCGGGACATTGTCGATGGCGCTGCTGGGCGCGATCGGGCTGGTCTCCGTCGGGCGTATGCTCGCCCATGTCCAGTTCGCCTGGACGCGTTTCGGCGAGGACGGTTTCGCGTCGCCTGCCGATCCGCGTCGCTGACGGTCTATTCGCGCCGGATGATCCTGTCGGCCAGCAGCGAGGACAGGAAGCCCGGCTTGAACTCACGCTCGAGCCGCTCGGGGTCGTAATCCGTCGCGACCCAGTCGAGGAAGGCCTTGCCCTTGGCTTCGCCCTCGCGGCGATAAGTCTCGAAGAACGCGTCGAGGATGCCGGTCTTGGCGAAGCGGAAATGGCCGTAGCGCAGCGAGAGCTGGCGGGTCGCCTCGGCAAGCGGGCGCTTCTCATGGACCAGCAGATAGAGCGCGGCGAAAAAGCCGGCCCGGTCCGCGCCGGATTTGCAATGCACCAGCGCCGGTTCCTTCAGGCTGTCGAAGAAGGCGCCGGCGCCCAGAATGGTGTCGCGGTCGGGCGCGCCGCGCGAACGCAGCACGAAGTCGACCAGCGTGATGCCGTGGCGCTCGCAGGCCTCGCGCTGCAGTGGCCAGGAGCCGTGCTCGCGGCCGCCACGCAGATTGACGATGGTCTTGACGCCGAGCTGCGCGAAACGGGCGATCTGGCCGGGCGCCGGCTGCGCGGCGCGCCAGAGTTTCGGCGTCACGCGGTGGGCGTTGAGATAGGCGAGCCGGAAAATCCCGTGGTCGACCATGAGCATGTTCGCCCATGCGCGCAGCCGCTCGCCGCGGCCCTCGATCGGCCGGTCCCAGCGTGCGATGCGGGCCATGCGGCGCGCATAGCGCTCGTCGTCAGGGCGCAAGCGGTTCAGCAAGGGCCGGTCTCGTGCGGGTTCATTGCGGGGGTCTCCATGAGCGCCGATACCAGTGCATGGCTTTCGGCGCAAATTTAGGGCGACGGTTGCGCTCCTTCCAGACAGGGTTCCGCGGCGGGATGCGCGACCACGAGCCGAGGGCAGGTCTCGCTGGAAGATCTCACGGACGGGACTTGGACGCGCCGCGCCGTTGCGCTAGCGATCGCCCGATGTCGCACCCCATGCCACCCCGCACCATCGAAGACCCCATCCTGACCCGCCCGGCGCTCGAGGCGCAGGTCCGGCAGGGGCCGGCTCTGCTGATCGGCTGCGAACTGGCCGGCGTCGACCTCTCCGGCCTCGATCTCACCGGCTGGGCCTTCGAGCGCTGCCTGATGCGCGCGACGCGGTTCAAGGCGGCGCGCCTGCATGGCACGCGCTGGTCCGGCTGCCGCGGCGCCGGCGCGGATTTCAGCAGCGCGACGCTGACCGAAGCCGAGTTCCGCTCGAGCGATTTCAACAATGCGAGTTTTCGCCGCGCCGCGCTTGCCGCCGCGAGCTTTATCAGTTGCAAGCTCACCGGGGCCGATCTCTCTGAGGCCGGGACGCTGGGCGCCGTTTTCGAGGAGACGCTGCTGATCGCGGCAAAGCTGCCGGGCCTGTCCTTCCGCAAGGCGCAGTTGCTGAGGCTCGATTTCGGCCAGGCCGATCTCAGGGGTTCCGATTTCCGCGACGCCGTGTTCGACGACTGCAGCCTGCGCGACGCCAGCCTCGCAGGCGCGCGCTTCGAGGGGGCCGATCTGCGCGGTGCGGATCTGGGTGGCCTGCGGCTCGGCGATGCAGCGCTGTTCAAGGGCGCCACGATCTCGCGTCAGCAGGCCGGACAGATGCTGGCCGAGCTCGGGCTCAAGGTCCGTTGAGCGCTTGCCTCAACGTCGGGGCTTGGCCTTTGCGTGCCAAACCCGCATAAGACCCGCCAGTTTCCATCTCCACGGGTTTACAGTCCATGCGCCTAGACGCCATCTCCATCGGCAAGAATCCCCCCGACGAAGTCAACGTCGTCATCGAGGTCGCGATCGGCGGCGAGCCGATTAAGTACGAGATGGACAAGGAAGCCGGCACGCTCTTCGTCGACCGCTTCCTCTACACGCCGATGCGCTATCCCGGGAATTACGGCTTCATCCCGCACACCCTCTCCGAGGATGGCGACCCTTGCGACGTGCTCGTCGCCAACACCCGCCCGCTGATCCCGGGCTCTTACATCGCTGTGCGCCCGATCGGCGTGATGATGATGGAAGACGAGGGCGGCGGCGACGAGAAGATCATCGCCGTGCCGGTGCCGAAGCTGACCAAGCGCTACGAGAACGTCCACAACTACACCGATCTCCCGCAGATCACGCTCGACCAGATCCAGCACTTCTTCGAGCACTACAAGGACCTCGAGCCCGGCAAATGGGTTAAGCTCACCGGCTGGGGCGATGCGACCCGGGCCAAGGAGCTGATCGTCGAGGCGATCGAGCGCGCCAAGGCTGCGGGCAAGTAAGGGGCCTTCCCTGGCCGGGGACGGCGCCTGGACACAGCTGAATGAATGAGGGCCGCGCGAGCGGCCCTTTTTCTTTGAGAGCTGAGGAGACGGTGCTGTTCAGGCCCCGATCGCCGCGCCCAGCGCGACGGTGCGTTCCGCCATCTGCGCATGCAGGCGCTCGACCATGCGGCCGTCGAGCTGGATTGCGCCCTTGTCGGCATTCTCCGGCTGGTCAAAGGCGGCGATGATCGCCTTGGCGCGGGCAAGCTCCGCCTCGTCAGGCGCAAAGACCTCGTTCGCGGTCGCGACCTGGCCGGGATGGATCAGCGTCTTTCCGTCGAAGCCGAGATCGCGGCCCTGCTCGCATTCGGCGCGGAAGCCGGCCTCGTCCTTGAGATCGTTGTAGACGCCGTCGACGATGTCGATGCCATGGGCGCGCGCAGCCAGGATCGCGGCGGTGAGCCAGGGCAGCATCGGCGCGCGGCCGGCTACGAAGCGGGCGCGGGTCTCCTTGGCGAGGTCGTTGGTACCCATCACGAAACAGGCCAGCCGCGTGCGGCGGTCCTGGACGGCCCGCGCGATGCGCTCGGCATCCAGGATCGCCAGCGGCGTCTCGATCATCGCCCAGACCCTGATCTCGGGCGCGGCCCAGAGCCCGTCGAGCAACGTGCCGATCTGCTGCAAGGTTTCGGGCGAGGACACTTTCGGGATCAGGATGGCGTCGGGCTTCGCCTCGGCGGCCGCTGCGAGGTCGGCCTTGAACCAGGGGGTGTCGAGGCCGTTGGTCCGGATCACGATCTCGCGCCTGCCGTAGCCGCCGGCCTTCACCGCGGCGCAGACCTGGGCCCGCGCGGTCTCCTTCGCGTCGGGCGCGACAGCGTCCTCAAGGTCGAGGATCAGCGCGTCGGCGGCGATGTCGCGGGCCTTTTCGAGTGCGCGCRCATTGGAGCCGGGCATATACAGGACGCTGCGGCGTGGGCGGATCTCTGTCATGGCACTCTCACTGAAGTCTGGAGGCGATGGCCGCAGGGCGCAGCGCTCCGGATCGACACAATGGCTCCCGGGCGGCATGGCAGCCGCTCTTCGCTGCACTGCACACTAGACCGGACGCAGATGCAACGTCAGTTCTGCGAAAGTCGAGAACCGGAGAGGGCGCATGTCGGGGGTCGCGGGGGTGGACGGTTGCAAGGCCGGCTGGATCGTGGCCCAGGCGGGGGTGGGTTCGGGGGCCGTCCCGGTGCTGCGGGTGGTTCCGACACTCGCGGCGCTCCTTGAGGGCGATGGAGCGCCGGATATCGTCGCGATCGATATGCCGATCGGTCTGCCGGATGCGGTGACAGGCGCCGGGCGCGGGCCCGAGCGCCTGGTGCGGCCACTGCTCGGTGCGCGGCAATCCTCGGTGTTCTCGATTCCTGCACGCGCCGCCGTGTTCGCCAGGGACTATGGCACCGCCTGCCGCCTGGCGCAGGAAACCTCGCAGCCGCCCAGGAAGGTCTCCAAGCAGGGCTTTCACCTGTTTCCAAAGATCCGCGAGATCGATGCACTGCTCCGGACCGAGCCCGGCCTGCGCGAGCGCATATTCGAGGTCCATCCCGAACTGGCCTTCGCCACGATGCGCGGGGCACCGCTGCTGCATCCCAAGAAGATCAGGGGCACCATCAACCCGGCCGGGATGGCCGAGCGAAGGGCGCTGCTCATGGCGGCAGGCGTACCGGCCGCGGTGGCTCACGCCGCTGCGCCGCGCGGCGCGGCAGCCGACGATGCGCTCGATGCGCTGGCGGCCATGGTCGTTGCCGCGCACATTGCAGCCGGCCGCGGAAAGCCCTTCCCCGATTCCCCGGCGCGCGATAGCCATGGATTACCCATCGCGATCTGGAGCTTTCGGCCCGATCGCCCACCCGAGCAGGATAGAACCATGATCGAGAGAGCCGTTTCGCGCGATATGATCGAGGATGCGGCTGCGCGGGTGGCGGGCCATACCCGGATCACCCCCGTGATGCATCTCGGGGCCGGAGCGTTCGGCTCGGCGGCACATCTCTCGTTCAAGCTCGAATGCCTCCAGCATGCCGGCTCGTTCAAGACGCGCGGCGCGTTCAACACCCTGCTGTCCCTGCCTCTGCCGGCAGCCGGCGTGGCGGCGGCGTCTGGCGGCAATCACGGCGCGGCTGTGGCCTATGCGGCGCGCGAACGCGGCGTCAGGGCCACGATCTTCGTTCCCGAAATCTCGCCTGCCGCCAAGATTGAGGCGATCCGCCGTTTCGGCGCCGAGGTCGTGATCGGCGGGGCGCAGTATCATGAGGCGCAGCTGGCCTGCGACCGTTTCGTGGCCGAGAGCGGCGCGCTCAAGATCCATCCCTTCTCGGCGCATGAGACCATCGCGGGCCAGGGCACATTGGCGCGCGAATGGCAGGCACAGGAGCCCGATCTCGACACCGTCCTGGTGGCGGTCGGCGGTGGTGGCCTGATCTCGGGGATCGCGGCGTGGTTTGCCGGCAGCCGGGTCAAGGTGGTGGGGGTCGAGCCCGTTGGCTCATGTGCCCTGCATGCGGCTCTGGCGGCCAAGGGGCCGGTCGACGTCGATGTCGCCTCGGTTGCAGCCGACTCGCTGGGTGCGCGCAATGTCGGGCCGCTGGTCTACGAGGTCTGCAAGGATGCCGTCGACCATGTCGTGCTGGTGCCGGACGAGGCGATCACGCAGGCGCAGGGCACGCTCTGGCGCGATTTCCGGCTGGCGGTCGAGCCCGGTGGCGCCACTGCGCTGGCCGCGCTGCTGACCGGCGCCTATACGCCCGCGCCTGGCGAGCGCGTCGGCGTGCTGGTCTGCGGGGCCAATGTCGATCTGGCGAAACTTGCTGCCCTGCTGGGCTGACGATTTGGTCGCGGGGAACCCCTCTCCTGTCAGGAGAGGGGCAGGGGTGAGGTGTCGGCCCCTGGACCAGCTTTGACAGCATTGCGGGCTCGCCGCCGTAAGCTGGCGATTAAGCGTCCAACGGCCGACCCCTCACCCTGCCCTCTCCCTCCGGGAGAGGGTTCCCCGCGCCCTGTCTTGCTGCGTATGGAGACCGAGGACTGGACGCGCGACCTTTCGGCAGCGCACACTCCGCCAGCGTAACGACGAGCGTGAGCCGATGCTCCAGCCTGCCGCGAAAACCAATCCGGGCCGCTTCTTCGAGGATTTCCAGCTCGGCGAGACGATCGTCCACGCGACGCCGCGCACGGTGCGCGCCGGCGACGCCTCGCTCTACAGCGCGCTCTTTGGACCGCGTTTCGCGGCGCAGGCCTCGGATGCCTTCGCCAAGGCGATAGGCTATCGCGATGCGCCGGTCGACGACCTCCTCGTCTTCCACATCGTCTTCGGCAAGACGGTGCCCGACATCTCGCTCAATGCGGTCGCCAATCTCGGCTATGCCGATGGCCGCTTCCTCAGGCCGGTCTATGCCGGCGACACGCTCTCGACGACGTCTGAGGTGATCGGGCTGAAGCAGACCTCGGCGGGCGATGCGGGAATCGTCTATGTCCGCTCGATCGGCCGCAACCAGGATGGCGAGATCGTGCTGAGCTATGCGCGCTGGGTCCTGGTGCGCAAGCGCAACCCGGGCACGCCGCCCCATGCCGAGCAGGTGCCCGATCTCGCCAGGGCAGTCTTGCCCGAGGCCTTGGGCGAGGGCTGCCCCCCGATCGATCTCTCGGCCTATGACGACGCGCTGGCGGGTTCGCCCTTTCGCTGGCACGACTACGCCGTCGGCGAGCGCATCGACCATGTCGATGGCGTCACGGTCGAGGAGGCCGAGCACCAGATCGCGACCCGGCTCTACCAGAACACGGCGAAAGTGCATTTCGACGGCTTCGGTGCTCGCGACACCCGTTTTGGCAAGCGCCTGATCTATGGCGGCCATGTCATCAGCCTGGCGCGGGCGCTGTCCTTCAACGGGCTGGGCAACGCCTTCCATATCGCCGCGATCAATGGCGGGCGCCATGTCGCGCCGCTCTTTGCCGGCGACACCGTCTTTGCGTGGAGCGAGGTGCTGGAAACATCCGAACTGCCCGGCCGCAGCGATGTCGGCGCGGTGCGGCTGCGACTGGTGGCGACGAAGAACCGGCGCTGCGACGACTTTCCGCTCAAGCGCGGCGACCAGTACGAGGAGGGGGTGATTCTCGACTTCGATTACTGGGCGTTGCTGCCCCGTTGAGGACACTTCGATTTACAGATTTCAAATTCTGTAACTTCGTCCGCACCGTGTCGCATTGCAGCAAGCTCATGGTTTCGCTACAGAGCCAATCACTCTAGAACCATCCCAAATGGATAATCAGGTCCGCTTGAGGGTCAGGTTGAGTCGGAGAAATCATTTGGCCCAGGTCAAACAGGCGGCCCGCCCGCTTTCGCCGCATCTGCAGATCTATCGCTGGTCCTGGACCATGGCGATGTCGATCGCACATCGCGTCACCGGTTCCGCGCTCTATGTCGGCACGGTCCTGATCGCCGCCTGGCTCGTGGCCGCCGCATCGGGGCCCGCCGCCTTCGAGATGGCGCAGGCCTGCGCCGGCTCGATCCTGGGGCGCCTGATCCTGTTCGGCTATTCCTTCGCGCTGCTGCACCACATGGTCGGGGGCCTCAGGCACTTCGTCTGGGATACGGGCCATGGGTATGACCCGGAGACGCGCAACAATCTCGCCAAATACAGCATCTTCGTCTCCGGCGGGCTGACAGTACTCGTCTGGGCCATCGTGCTCCTGACGCGTTGAGGAGCAAGCCATGCTGTCCAAGTCCCATCTCCGCACCCCCCTGGCGCGCGTCCGCGGTCTCGGTTCCGCCAAATCCGGCACCGAGCATTTCTGGCTGCAGCGTGTCACCGCCGTCGCCAACGTGATCCTCACGGTGATCTTCCTCGGCGTCGTGATCTCGCTCGTCGGCAAGCCCTATCCGGCCGCGATCGCGATCCTGTCGCATCCGCTGGTGGCAATCCTGATGCTGCTCTTCATCGTGTCGGGCGCGGTGCATATGCGCATCGGCATGCAGGTCATCATCGAGGACTACGTCCATGGCGGTCTCAAGATCGTCTCGGTGATGGCCAACACCTTCTTCGCGATCGCTGTCGGCGCTGCTTGCGTCTTCGCGGTGCTGAAGCTCTCGTTTGGAGGCTGATCCGATGGCGATCACCAGAAACCGTCCGGCCCCGGCCTACACCGGCCAAGCCTATCAGATCACCGACCACACTTTTGACGTCGTCGTCGTCGGCGCCGGCGGCGCTGGCCTTCGCGCTACCGTCGGCTGCTCGCAGGCGGGCCTGCGCACGGCCTGCATTTCAAAAGTGTTCCCGACGCGCTCGCATACGGTCGCGGCGCAAGGGGGCGTTGCCGCTTCGCTCGGCAACATGGGCAAGGACACCTGGCAGTGGCACATGTTCGACACCGTCAAGGGGTCGGACTGGCTCGGCGACCAGGACGCCATCGAATATCTCGTGCGCAACGCGCCGGCCGCCGTCTATGAGCTCGAGCATTGGGGCGTGCCCTTCTCGCGCACCGAGGATGGCAAGATCTACCAGCGCCCCTTCGGCGGCATGACCACCGAATTCGGCGAGGGTCCGCCGGCCCAGCGCACCTGCGCCGCAGCCGACCGCACCGGCCATGCCATGCTGCACACGCTCTATGGCCAGGCGCTGCGCTACAACACCGAGTTCTTCATCGAATACTTCGCCATCGACCTGATCATGGACGAGGATGGCCAGTGCCGCGGCGTTATCGCGCTGAAGCTCGATGACGGCACGCTGCACCGCTTCCGCGCCCAGCAGACCATTCTGGCGACGGGCGGCTATGGCCGCGCCTACTTCTCCGCCACCTCGGCCCATACCTGCACCGGCGACGGCGGCGGCATGGTGCTGCGCGCCGGCCTGCCGATGCAGGACATGGAGTTCGTGCAGTTCCACCCGACCGGCATCTACGGCTCGGGCTGCCTGATCACCGAAGGCGCGCGCGGAGAGGGCGGCTACCTCACCAATTCCGAAGGCGAGCGCTTCATGGAGCGCTACGCTCCCAGCGCCAAGGACCTTGCCTCGCGCGACGTCGTCTCGCGCTCGATGACCATGGAAATCCGTGGCGGCCGCGGCGTCGGCAAGAACAAGGACCACATCTACCTGCACCTCGACCATCTCGACCCGAAGATCCTGCACGAGCGCCTGCCGGGMATCTCGGAAAGCGCCAAGATCTTTGCAGGAGTCGACGTCACCCGCGAGCCGATCCCGGTGCTGCCGACGGTGCACTACAACATGGGCGGTATCCCGACGAACTTCCACGGCGAGGTCCTGACCAAGGTCGGCGGCGATCCCGACACCGTCGTGCCGGGCCTGATGGCGATCGGCGAGGCGGCCTGCGTCTCGGTGCACGGCGCCAATCGTTTGGGCTCGAACTCGCTGATCGACCTCGTGGTGTTCGGCCGCGCGGCCGGCCTGCGCTGCGCCGAGACGGTGACAGCCGGCGAGAAGCAGCCGGAGCTTCCGGCCAACTCCGCCGATCTCTCGTTGACGCGCCTCGACAGGTATCGCAACGCCAAGGGCGGCACGCCGACGGCGGAACTGCGTGGCCGCATGCAGCGCACCATGCAGGACAACTGCGCGGTTTACCGCACCGGCGAGACGCTGGAAGAAGGCCACAAGCTGATCCACGAGGTCTGGGCGGGAATCACCGATATCGGCACGACCGACCGTTCGCTGATCTGGAATTCGGATCTCGTCGAGACGCTGGAATTCGACAACCTGATCACCCAGGCCGTCGTCACCATGGATTCGGCGCTGAACCGCCCCGAGAGCCGTGGCGCCCATGCGCGCGAGGATTATCCGAACCGCGACGACAAGGACTGGATGAAGCACACGCTCGCCTGGATCGACGACGAGAAGCGGACCGTCACGCTCGACGACCGCCCGGTGCACACCTACACGCTCTCGAACGACATCGAGTACATCAAGCCCAAGGCGCGGGTGTATTGAGGACGATCTGATGGCCGAATTCAATCTCCCCAAGAACTCCCGCCTCGTCGAAGGCAAGGCCTGGCCCAAGCCCGCCGGGGCCGCCAAGCTGACCGAATTCAAGGTCTATCGCTGGAGCCCCGACGACACCGAGAACCCGCGCACCGACACCTATTTCGTCGACCGCGAGGATTGCGGGCCGATGGTCCTCGACGCGCTGATCTGGATCAAGTCCAAGATCGACCCGACGCTGACCTTCCGCCGCTCCTGCCGCGAGGGCATCTGCGGCTCCTGCGCCATGAATATGGACGGCAAGAACGGTCTGGCCTGCACCACCGGCATCGACGAATGCGGCGGCAAGGCCAACCGGGTTGCGATCTATCCGCTGCCGCATATGCCCGTGATCAAGGATCTGGTGCCCGATCTCACCAATTTCTACGCGCAGCACGCCTCGATCGAGCCCTGGCTCAAGACCACGACGCCGGCGCCCGAGAAGGAATGGGCACAGGGCCGCGAAGACCGCGAGAAACTCGACGGTCTCTATGAGTGCATCCTGTGCGCCTGCTGCTCGACCTCGTGCCCGAGCTACTGGTGGAATGGCGATCGCTATCTCGGCCCCGCCGCGCTGCTGCAGGCCTATCGCTGGCTGATCGACTCGCGTGACGAGGCCACCGGCGAGCGCCTGGACAATCTGGAAGACCCCTTCCGGCTCTATCGCTGCCACACCATCATGAACTGCGCCAACGCCTGCCCCAAGGGGCTCAACCCCGCCAAGGCGATCGCAGAGGTCAAGAAGATGATGGTCACCCGTCAGCTTTGAGGGCCGGCCGGCAATCCTGTCCTGATCAACGCCAGCCCTCGGGCTGGCGTTTTTCGTTGGGTGAAGCATTTGCCGTCATGGTCGGGCTTGTCCCGACCATCCACGTCTTGAGTGGGCGAGCATGCGCCACACGTCGTTCTCGGGCGAGGCGTAGCGAAGATCCGAGACGCTCAAGACGGGAGTGAGCTGGTCCCGAGATGGTCGGGTCAAGCCCGACCATGACGCTCAGGACAGATACCGCCCCGGCGCAAACGGGGTCGGGTCGGCCATGGGCTTTTCGCCAGCAATCATCGCCGCCAGTAGTTCGCCCGTCGCTGGCGCTGTGGTCAGGCCGACATGCTGGTTGCCGAAGGCGAGCCAGAGACCGGGATGGCGCGGCGCCTCGCCGATCATCGGGAGCGAATCCGGCAAGGTCGGGCGTGCGCCCCGCCAGGGCGTCGTTTCCACCGCGTCGGCCAGCGGAAAGGCTTCGCGTGCACTAGCGGTCACGGCCGTGATCTGGCGATGGTTGTCGGGCGCATCGCGATGCGCGAGCTCGACGCCGCTGGTGATGCGCAGGCCCTGCTCCATCGGAGCGATGTAATAGGCGGCATCGACGTCATAGACCGGCCGAGTCAGCTTTGCGCCGTTCTGAGGGCGCAGATGCAGGTGATAGCCGCGCTCGACATCGAGTTTCGGGTCGAGCCCCAGCGGGCGCAGCAGATCGCCGCTCCAGGGACCGAGCGCGACGGTGACAAGGTCGGCTTCATGGGAACCCTTGTCGGTCCGCACCTGCCAGCGCTCCCCGATGCGCTTCAACCCGGCGATCTCGGCCTGGATGATGCGCCCGCCGCGGGCGGTGAAAAGTTCGGCATAGGCGGCGCAGACCGCGCCGGGTGCATCGACCGAACCGTTTTCGGGCGTCATCAGCGCGACCGGGAAAATCGGCTTGAGATCGGGCTCGAGCCCCGACAGCGCCTGACGGTCGAGGATTTCGGACGCAATGCCGTGCCTGGCCAGGAAATCCTGCTCAGCCCTGGCCTGGGCGAGGCCCTGTTCGGAGCGCCAGACCTTGAGCGTCCCGGTCTCGCGCAGGCGGTGGGAGATGCCGGCCTGAGCCATCAACTCGCGATGCATCGCCACGGTGGTCGCTACCAGCGAATCAAGCGCTGCGATGCGCTGGTCCGCCTGCGACGCCCGCGCCTCCCAGAGGAAGCGCAGCATCCAGCCCGGGCTGGCGATGGCGCGGCCCCAGTCGAGATGCAGGGCCGGGTGCCGGTTGCCGAGATAGGCGCGCAGCTTGCCGTATAGGCCCGGATTGTTCAGCGGCACGATCGAGACCCGCGACAGCACGCCGGCATTGCCATAAGAGGTCTCGCCGCCGGGCTCGCGCCTGTCTATCAGCGTGACGTCGAGGCCGCGCTTCTGCAGCGACAGCGCGCAGCACACGCCGACGATGCCGGCGCCGAGAACCAATATGCTGCGGGTCATGTCGCGTCCATTGCGATGTGGGCGGGCTGTTTCAGCCAGTGGTCGAGGAACCCGTCTAGCCAGAGCCTGATCGCGGGATCGTACTGGTACCAGCCTTCGAGATGGAGATGGCGAAGCTGCGCGCCGGGCATCAGGGTGCGCTCATGCCCGCGGATCGACCAGCGGCACATCATCGCCGGCGTGACCTCGGGGTGAAACTGGATGCCGTAGCAGCGGGATTCGGCCTTGATCGCCTGTACCGGGAAGTCGCCGCCGGTGGCGAGGCACTGCGCGCCATCGGGGCAATCGAAGCCGTCGCGGTGCCATTGATAGACGGTGCCGGGCCAGGCGAAACCGGCCTGCGTCGCATGGTCGATGCCGGCCTCCGTCTGGTCGAGGCGGTAGTACCCGACCTCGGCGCGGCCTTCGCCGTGAGTATAGACCCGCGCGCCGAGATGCTTCGCCATCATCTGCGCGCCCAGGCAGATGCCGAGAAAGGGCGCGTCCTCCTTCAGGCAGGTACCGATCCAGTCGATCTCGGTCTTGATGAAGTCGTCGGGGTCGTTGGCGCCCATCGGCCCACCGAAGATCACGGCGCCGGCATGCTCGCGCATCGTCTGCGGCAATGGGTCACCGTAGCGGGGCCTGCGGATGTCGAGCGCATGACCGCGCGCCTGAAGCAGGCGACCGACGCGGCCGGGGGTCGACTGCTCCTGATGCAGGATCACCAGCACGGGCTTCGGGGGCGGGCCCTTGCGGCGGGGTGCGAGCGAAGCGCGGATTTTTCGGGGGGTGGGGACGGGGAAGGCGTGGTTGTTCATCACGGTCTTCAAGGCTTCTTGCAGGCCATCAGGAGCGAGGGATGCGGGCGATGCCATGCCATGTCTCGACAATGCGGTTCCGGTTGGAACCACGCAAGCAATTTGTGAGCCGCGGGCGCGCGGGCCTCAGCTCGCAGGCGCATGGCCCAGGGGCCGCGTTAATGGCCCGGAAACCTTGCCGCCGTGCTGCGTTCTTGACTTCTATCGGGAGATCCATCATGAGAATGAACGTTCATTCTCATTTCACAAGAGGCAGCTTTGCCGCCGCTCGCACCCGTGATGCTTCCAGAGGCGACCCTGTCGGAGCGGCATGTCCGCATTCTCGATGCAGCCGAACGCGTGTTTGCGCGGGCGGGTTTCCATGCTGCGACCATGCAGGACGTCGCGGCGGAGGCCGGCATGAGCCCGGGCAATCTCTACCGCTATTTCAGCTCCAAGGACGCGATCATCGCAGGCATGTCCGAGCGCGACCGCAGCCAGATCGCCGCGGATTTCGCCGACCTCGACCCCGCCAAGGGCCCTGTGCTGGAGCAGCTCGAGGCGCTCGGCCGGAGGCATCTCGTCGGGGAGCCGCGCGAGAAGGCGGTCATTGCCCTGCAGATCTGGGCGGAGGCGGCGCGTGACCCCAAGATGGCGCAGATGTGCGCTGGGATCGACGGCACCGTCAGCGACGGGGTGGCGCGGGCCGTTGCCGGCGCCAAGGCCGCGGGCGAGCTGCCGGCCAATCTCGACGATGCGCGCTTCCTGCACGCGATCTTCATGATGGCGGACGGCTTCTTGTGCCGGCGCGCCGTGGACCCAAACTTCGATGCGGCGCTCGGCGCCGAAACCCTTTTCGCCGCGATGCGCGGCCTGGCGCAGGTCCTGCTGCTGCCGGCGCAGGACACGGCCCCATGAGACAGTTGATCGACATGACCGCACGCCCGCCCTCCACCAGGAAAGCCAGACCGATGCCGTTCAAGTCCTGCGTGGCCCGCAGCGCGATCGCCGCCGGCCTCCTGCTTGCCGGCAGCCTCGTCGCGCCGCTCCAGGCCCAGACTCCGGCGGCCAAGCCGGCTGTCGCGCAGGCCGGCCCCTCGGTCACGGTGACGACGGCGAAGGTCACGGAGATCGTGCAGAGCGTCGTCGTCTCGGGCTCTATGATCGCGCGCGACGAGGTTCTGGTGGCGCCCGAGATCGACGGCTACTCGATCGTCGAGTTGCTGGCCGAGGAGGGCGATCGCGTCCAGGCCGGCCAGGTTCTGGCGCGGCTGTCGCGGACGACGCTCGAGGTCCAGAAGACCCAGAACGAGGCGCAGGTCGCGCGTGCCCAGGCCGGGATCGCGCAGGCCAATGCGCAGATCGTCGAGGCCGACGCCAACCTCGTTGCGGCCAACAACAATTTCGACCGCACCAAGACCCTGCGCAGCAGCGGCAATGTCTCAAACGAGACCTACGACCAGCGTGACGCGGCCGCTCGCGCGGCTTCAGCGCGCCAGAATTCGGCTCGGCAGGCGCTGGCGATCGCCAATGCCGACCTTGCGCTGGCCAGGGCGCAGGGGCGCGACATCGACGTCAAGCTCGCGCGCACGGAGATCAAGGCGCCGGCGGCGGGTATCGTCAGCCGCCGCAGCGCGAGGCTGGGCGGCTCGGTCGCCATGGCGGCGACGGAGCCGCTGTTCCGGATCATCGAGGATGGCGCCATCGAGCTCCAGGCGGAGGTCGCCGAGGTCGAACTGCCGGGCCTCAAGCTCGGGCAGGCCGTGGCGGTGACGCCGGCGGGCAGTCCGACCGCGCTGGCGGGCACCATCCGCCTGATCGCGCCCGAGGTCGACAAGCAGTCGCGGCTGGGCCGGGTGCGCGTCGCGCTCACCGGCAATCCACCGGTGGCCGTGGGGTCCTTCGCGCGCGGCGTCATCGAGACCGGCCGCAAGACGGTCGTGACGCTGCCGCTTTCGGCCATCACCTATGCCCGCACGGGGGCGACAGTTCAGACCGTCAGCGACGGCAAGGTCGTGACCCGCAAGGTCGAGCTCGGCCTCGCCGGCGGCGGTCGCGCCGAGATCGCCTCGGGGGTTAGCGAGGGTGAGACGGTGGTCGCGCGCGCCGGCACCTTTGTGCGCGATGGCGACGTCATCACGCCGATCCCGACGAACTGACGGGGTTTTAGCGCTGTGAACATCAACTTCTCCGCCTGGTCGATCCGCAAGCCTGTCCCGGCGATCCTGCTCTTCGTCGTGCTGTGTGTGCTCGGCCTGCTCTCGTTCTCGAAGCTGCCGGTGACGCGCTTCCCGAATATCGACGTGCCGCTGGTCTCGATCACGATCACGCAGTCGGGCGCGGCACCCGCCGAGCTCGAGAGCCAGGTCTCGAAGCGCGTCGAGGATTCCGTCGCCAACATCACCGGCGTCAAGCATGTGATGTCGACGCTCACCGACGGGCAGTCCCAGAGCATCATCGAGTTCCGCCTCGAGACCAACACCGACCGCGCCGTCAACGACGTCAAGGACGCGATCGCAAAAATCCGGGCCGACCTGCCGCGCACCATCGATGAGCCGATCATCCAGCGCATCGACGTCGAGGGCCAGTCGATCCTGACCTATGGTGCGGCCTCCAAGGGCATGACACTGGAGCAGCTCTCCTGGCATGTCGATGATGTCGTCGCGCGCGAACTGCAAGGGCTCAAGGGCGTCGGCCGGGTCGAGCGCTATGGCGGCGTCGACCGCGAGATCCGGATCTCGCTCGACCCCGACCGGCTGCTGGCGCTGGGTGCCACCGCAGGCGAGGTCAACCGCCAGATCCGCGCGACCAATGTCGATCTCGCGGGTGGGCGCGGCGAGGTCGGCGGGCAGGAACAGGCGATCCGCACCCTGGCTGGCGCCCGTAGCGTCGCCGAACTCGCCGATACCAAGATCACCCTGACGGGCGGCCGCGAGGTGCGCCTGAAGGAGCTCGGACGGGTCGAGGACTCGAACTCCGAGCCGCGCTCCTTCGGCCGGCTCAACAAGAGCCCCGTCGTCACCTTCGCCGTGTTTCGCTCGAAGGGCTCCAGCGAATTATCGGTCAAGGACGTCGTCTCGGCCCGGCTCGACGAACTCAACAAGCGCTATCCCGACATCGCGCTCAAGCCGATCGACGACGCCGTCGCCTACACCTACGGCAACTACAAGGCGGCGATGGAGACGTTGCTGGAAGGCGCAGGGCTGGCCGTGCTCGTGGTCTTCCTGTTCCTGCGCAACTGGCGTGCGACGCTGATCACCGCGATCGCGCTGCCGCTATCGGCGATCCCGACCTTCTGGGCGATGGAGCTGATGGGCTTCTCGCTCAACCTCGTCTCGCTGCTGGGCATCACGCTGGTCACCGGCATCCTGGTCGACGACGCCATCGTCGAGATCGAGAACATCGTCCGGCACATGAAGATGGGCAAGTCGCCCTATCGCGCCGCGATGGAGGCTGCCGACGAGATCGGGCTCGCGGTCATCGCAATCACGCTGACCATCGTGGCGATCTTCGCGCCGGTCTCCTTCATGGGCGGCGTCGCCGGCCAGTATTTCCGCCAGTTCGGCCTCACGGTTGCAGTCGCCGTACTGTTCTCGCTGCTTGTCGCGCGCCTGATCACGCCAATGATGGCGGCTTATCTGATGCGGCCCGTGGACCACGCCGAACCCAAGGACGGCGTCATCATGCGCGGCTATGTCGGCCTGCTGCGCGGAACGCTCTCGCGCCACCGGATCCCGTTCCTGCCACGCTTCGACGGCAAGGGGCGCTGGCGCAGCATGCCCTTCAACATGGCATATGTGACCCTGCTGATCGGCTTCGGATTCCTTTTCGCCTCGATCCAGGCCACCGCGCTGCTGCCGACCGGTTTCATTCCCGACGAGGACACCTCGCGCGTGGTGGCCTCGGTCGAGCTGCCGCCGGGCGCCACGCTGGAGGACACGCGCATCACGACCGACCAGATTGTCGATCGCCTGCGCGAGATCCCGGAAGTCACCAACGTCTTCGTTCTCGGCGGCGCCTCGCCGACCGGACAGCGCGAGGTGCGCCGCGCCGCGATCACGATCCTGCTGAAGCCCAAGGCGGAGCGCGCCGTTCGCCAGAAGGAACTCAAATCCGTCATCGCGCAGAAGCTCGCCAGCGTCCCCGATGTCCGCGCCTGGTACGTCAATGAGCGCGGCGAGCGCGAGATGGCGTTCTCGATCCTGTCGCGCGATGGCGATGCGCTCGACGAGGCGGTCTCGCGCATCGAAACCCGCATGCGCAAGGTCGACGGCTATCTCAATGTCGCGACCGCCGGTTCGCTGAGCCGCCCGGAACTGCGCGTCACGCCGAAGCTCGAGCAGGCGGCCAGCCTGGGCGTCACGCCCGAGGCGATTTCGGAGGCGGTGCGCGTCGCCACCATCGGCGATGTCGGCGCCAACCTCGCCAAGTTCAACGCGGGCGACCGGCTGGTGCCGATCCGCGTCCAGCTCGACGAGGCCGCCCGCACCGACATCCGCAATATCGCGGCCTTGCGCGTCACCAACACCAGCGGCATCTCGATTCCGCTGACCGCAGTGGCCGATATCGGCTTCGGCGAGGGCCCGAGCTCGATCGACCGCTATGACCGCGTGCGGCGCGCGCAGATCGGCGCCGACCTGAAGCGTGGCATGGCGCTGGGCACGGCGCAGGATACGTTCCAGGAGATCGTCAAGGAGGTCGGCCTGCCCAAGGGCGTCTGGATCGCCGCTACGGGCGACGCCGAGATCCAGGGCGAGGTCGTGGCCGGATTCATCCAGGCGATGACCACGGGCCTGATGCTGGTGCTGGCGGTGCTGATCCTGCTGTTCGGCTCGGTCTTCCAGCCGATCACGATCCTGCTCTCGCTGCCGCTCTCCTTCGGCGGCGTGGTGATTGCGCTGCTGGCGACGGGCAATGCCGTCTCGATGCCGGTCTATATCGGCCTGCTGATGCTGATGGGCATCGTCACCAAGAACGCGATCATGCTGGTCGATTTCGCGGTCGAGGAGGAGGCGCGCGGCTCCGAGCGCGGCCATGCCCTGCTTGAGGCCGGCCGCAAGCGCGCCCGCCCGATCGTGATGACCACGATCGCGATGGCGGCGGGCATGATGCCCTCGGCCTATGGCGTCGGCGATGGCGGCGAGTTCCGCGCCCCGATGGCGATCGCGGTGATCGGCGGGCTGATCGTCTCGACCGTGCTGTCGCTGGTGTTCGTGCCGTCCTTCTATGCGGTGATGGACGACCTCTCGAAGGGCACGGGCTGGCTCTTCGGGCGCTTCTTCAGCAAGGCCGAGGATGAGAGCACCTGGGAGCCGATGCACGACCTCGGCCATGCGACGCCCGGCGAGGCGAGTGCCAAGGCGCTGATGCGCGAGGTCCCGCCGCCGCCACGGTTGGCGGCGGAGTGAGGGTCTCGGCCCGACCCTACCCCTTCCGCACCAGCAGCACCGCGGCGAGGATCGCGATGCCGCCAAAAGCCTGGACCGGCGAGGGCTGCTCGGCAAACAGCGCCCAGGCGGCGAGCACCGCCACCAGCGCCGGCCAGACCATCACCAGCGAGGCGGCGCTCGCGCCATAGGCGCCAAGCGAGAGCGTGATCAGGCCCTGGCCCAGCGCATGCGAGATCAACCCGAGCGCGATCACCGCAAGCCAGCCCTGCAGGCTCTGCGGCATGATAGTCTCGCTGAGGGCGAGCGCGGCCGCGAGGCAAAACAGCGCGCAGATCGCAGTCGAGATCAGGCTGATCCGGCCGGCATCGGCGCGGTCGCGGGCGCGGCGCACGGCGAGGATATAGGCGGCATAGGAGAAGGCGGCGGCGACGGCGAGGCTGTCGCCGAACAGCGCGCCGCTCGGGCCTGACGCCGCGCCCTCGAATTTTGGCAGCACGAGCAGGCCGGCGCCGCCCAGCGCCAGCGCCAACGCGCCCAGAATCTTTCGCGTCGGGCGCTCGCCGAGCAGGAGCCAGCCGCCGAGGACGACGCCGACCGGGGCCAGATTGCCCAGTAGCGAGGCGTTGGCGATCGAGGTGAAATCGAGGGCGGCGTTGTAGAGCACGACGTCGAAGCCGAAGGCCACGYCGGCGATCGCGATCGGGACAAGCGCGGAGCCGCCCGGCGAGGTGCCGGCTGCCTTGCGCCGCTCCAGCGCTGTCCATGCCGCCAGCACCGGCAATGCGAAGATCATGCGCCAGAAGCCGGCAGCTGCCGGTCCGACATCGGCGAGCCGGACGAAGATGCCGGAAAAGCCGATGCAGGTCGCGCCCGTGAGGAGGGCGACGAACATGGCAAGCGCTGGCGCCGGGCGGGGCACGGTGAGGTCGACGGTGGTCATAAGGGCGGCTTTCGGAAGACATCCCGTCATTGCGAGTGAAGCGAAGCAATCCAGTGGACGCAGAGCTCTGCCGCTCCTGGATTGCTTCGCTTCACTCGCAATGACGGGGTCAGTTGGTCGGCCCTGATTTACCGCGCTTCCGTCCATCGGAAAAACGGATTATTCTGATTTAACCATTCTTGAATCCGATCGGTGGAGGCGCTTCATGTCGGGCCATTTCGACCTCGCCGCGCTGGGCATGCTGGTGGCGGTGGCCGAGACCGGGGGCTTTACGGCTGCCAGCGCTCGGCTCGGCCGCACGCAATCGGCGATTTCCGTACGCATCCAGGACCTGGAGAGCCAGCTCGGCCACAAGCTGCTGGAGCGCTCGCGCCGTGGCGTCACTCCCACCGATGCCGGCGAGCGGCTGCTCGCCCATGCCCGCCGTCTGCTGGCGATCGAGCGCGAGGCGCTGGCCGATCTCGGCGGCGACACAGCCTCGGGACGGCTGCGGATCGGCATTCCCGACGACTACGTCGATGCCTTCATGCGTCCGCTGATCGCGCGTTTCGCCGCCGAGCATCCGAGGGTCGAGCTCGAATTGCGCTGCGGCCTGTCGAAGCGGATCGAGCCCGAGCTTGCAGCGGGTGAACTCGACATCGCCGTGGTGACGCAGGACCCGGCCCGGCCGCTGGGCGAAGTGCTGCGGCGCGAGCCGCTGGTCTGGGTCGCGGCGCGGGGCTTTCGGCCGGAGTTGCAGGAGACGCTGCCGCTGGCGCTGTTTTCGGAGGGCTGTCGCGCGCGGCCCGGCATCCTCGCCGCGCTGGGCCGGGCCGGAAAGGGGCATCGGCTGGTGTTCTCCTGCTCGCATACCTCCGGCCTGCTCTCAGCGGTGGAAGCGGGTTTCTGCGTCACGGCGCTGACCGAGAGCGCGGTTCCGCCCTCGCTGCGACGCCTCGGCGTGGCGGACGACCTGCCGGCGCTGTTCGAGCTTTCGATCGGCCTGATCATGGGCCCGCAGCCCAGCCTGGCGGCAAGGCGCTTTGCCGATGCGTTGCGCGACGAGATGCTGGCGCCGCGGCTGGCCGCTTGAGAGCGCGATCATGACGACGGGGATGGCAGGCAGGCGCCGCGCCGCATTGCCCTTTCGCCTCGCGATCACTACTGAGAAGCCATGAAATTCCTTGACCAAGCAAAAATCTATGTGAAGGCGGGCGATGGCGGCGCAGGCTGCGTCTCCTTCCGTCGCGAAAAGTTCATCGAGTTCGGCGGGCCCAATGGCGGCGATGGCGGGCGCGGCGGCGATGTCGTGATCGAATGCGTGCAGGGTTTGAACACGCTGATCGACTTCCGCTTCCAGCAGCACTTCAAGGCCAAGATCGGCGGCCACGGCATGGGCGCCGACCGGCACGGTGCCAATGGCCAAACCAAAGTGCTGAAGGTGCCGCCTGGCACGCAGGTGTTCGACGAGGACGGCGAGACGCTGGTCGCCGACCTGACCGAGCCCGGGCAGCGCTTCGTGCTGTGCAAGGGCGGCAATGGCGGCTTCGGCAACGCCTATTTCAAGACCGCCACCAACCAGGCGCCGCGCCATGCCAATCCGGGCCTCGTCGGCGAGGAGCGCTGGGTCTGGCTGCGACTGAAGCTGATCGCAGATGCCGGGCTGATCGGCCTGCCCAATGCCGGCAAGTCGACCTTCCTGGCGACGGTGACCTCGGCCAAGCCGAAGATCGCCGATTACCCGTTCACCACCCTGCATCCGGGCCTTGGCGTCGTGCGCGTCGATGCGCGCGAAATGGTGCTGGCCGACATTCCCGGCCTGATCGAGGGCGCCCATGAGGGCATCGGCCTCGGCGACCGGTTCCTGGGCCATGTCGAGCGCTGCCGCGTGCTGCTGCATCTCGTCGAGGGCACCAGCGAGCATGCGGGAAAAGCCTACAAGACGGTCCGCCAGGAGCTTGCCCTCTACGGCGAGGGTCTCGACGAGAAGCCCGAGATCGTGGCGCTGTCCAAGGTCGACGCGCTGTCGCCGGAACTGCTCAAGGAGCAGGTCGCGCGCTTGAAGCGGGCCTGCAAGCGCATGCCGATCGTGTTGTCCTCCGCCTCGGGCGAGGGCGTCGAGGCGGCTCTGCGGGCGTTGTTCAGCGTGGTCGAGGAAGCTCGCCGCGAGGAAGATCGCGAAAACGCGCCGGTCGAGGATATCGGCTGGCGGCCCTGACCTCCTCAGGGCAAAGACCGGCCTTGCCGTCATTGCGAACGTAAGCGAAGCAATCCAGGAGATGTGGTGCGAGCCGTCTGGATCGCTTCGCTGCGCTTGCAATGACGCTGAAGCCTCGCTCCGGCGACCGTAGGGCTGACTGCTCAGCTCTCGACGAACTGCAGCCGGTAGAGCCGCGCATAGGCGCCGTCGCGGGCGATCAGCGCGTCATGGCTGCCGGTCTCGACGATCTTTCCCTCTTCCAGCACGACGATCAGGTCCGCCTCGCGCACGGTCGAGAGCCTGTGCGCGATGACCAGCGTGGTGCGGTTCTGCATAAGGGTCGCGAGGGCCTGCTGGACCAGTCGCTCCGACTGCGTGTCGAGCGCACTGGTGGCCTCGTCCAGCAGCAATATCGGCGCATCCTTCAGGATCGCGCGGGCAATTGCGATGCGCTGGCGCTCGCCGCCCGATAGCATCGAGCCGCGCTCGCCGACGGGTGAATCGTAGGCCAGCGGCATAGCCATGATGAAATCATGTGCGGCTGCGCCTCTCGCCGCTGCGATGATCTCGGCCTCCGTCGCGTCGGGCCGGCCAAAGCTGATATTGGCCCGGACCGTATCGTCGAACAGCACGACATCCTGGCTGACGACGCCGATCTGGGCGCGCAGCGAATCGAGCGTGACGTCGCGCAGGTCCTGGCCGTCGATCTCGATGTGCCCAGCCGTGGGGTCGTAGAGCCGTGGTACGAGCGCCAGCAGCGTCGACTTGCCTGAGCCCGAGCGACCGACCAGCGCCGTCGTCTTGCCGCCCTGCGCGACGAGGTCGATACTCTCCAGCGCGCGGGCATCGTCGCGGTAGCGGAAACGCAGGTGCTTGAAGGCGACCTCGCCGGCACCGATGGCGAGCGGTTTCGCATCGGGGCGCTGCGTGACCTCGGGTTTTTCGTCGAGCAGGGCGTAGTAGCGCTTCAGCGAGGCGCCTGCCTCCTGGACGATGGCATTGAGGTTGCCGAGCGAGCGCATCGGCTGGGCCGCCAGCAGCAGCGCCGAGACATAGCCGGTGAAATCGCCGACCGTCGAGGCGCCGGAGGTGATGCGTACGCCGATCGCTGCCAGCACACCCGCGACTGCGATGCCGCCGCCGACCTCGAGCAGGGGGTCGAGCCTGCCTCGCGCATTGGCGGCTTTCATCTTGATGGCGCGGATGGTCTCGAAAGCGTTGGCGGCTCGCGTTTTCAGATAAGGCTCGAGCGAATCGGTCTTGGCGGCGCGTGCGCCTTGCAGGCTCTCGGTGACCAGGCTCGCCATCAGGCCGGTCTGCTCCTGCTGGGAGGCGGCCATCCGGCGCAGCTTCTTGCCGATCTTGCCGATGGGACGGGCCAGAACAGGGGCGATCAGCAGCACGACCAGCGTCATCTGCCAGTCGATCCAGAGCAGCGCGCCAACGAGGGCGATGGCGGTGAGCACGTCGCGGATGGCGATGTTGACCAGCCGGGTCAGCGCCTCCTTGACGAAGGTGAAATCGGTGGTGAAGCGCTGTGTGAGCGAAGCGGGATTTTCTCGCTGGAGCTGCGCAAGGTCTGCGTCGATCAGATGCCCGTAGAGCTGCGTCTGCATGTCGGCCTCGATCCGGCTGACGACGCTGTTGGTCATGACCGTCTGGGTCAGCAGCGAAAAGCCTTTGATCGCGGTCACGATGACCACGACGATGGCGACTGCGTTGATGACGCCGATCTCGATGCCGATCGATTTCGAGGTCAGGCGCTCCATCCGGCGCACAAAGCCGGTGGACTCAGCCAGCATCGGGTCGGCGAAGGCGTCGAAGGCCGCCTTGATCAGCAGCGGATAGAAGCTGGTCGTGGCGGCGATCACGACGACGAGGCCGAGGATCATCGCCATTTGGGGGAGATAGCGCCTGCCCTGCTCGCGCCAGACGCGGACGAAAAGGGCAAATGTGTCGTCGGTAACGCGGCCGATCTTCATGGCGCGGGGCGTATCATGGCGATGCCGCCAGCGCCATAGGCGGCCGGGATCAATGCCCGCCGCCCGCTCCGGCCGGCGCCGGCTTGGGCTTCTGCATGAACACCGCCATCAGCAGGAGCAGGCCGAAGATCACCGTGAGCCCGAGAAAGACGTCGCCGAAGGCCATGATCAGCGCCTGCTTGTGGGCGCGCTGGTTGAGCAAGGCGAGCGCCATCGACTGGGCGGCGTCTCCGTAGTCGGCGAAGCGCTGCGTCATCGAGGCGAGGTTCTCCTCCGCGATCTGGCGACCGGCCGAGACCGCCTCGTGCAGCCGCGTGATGTGCAAATCGGTGCGCGAGTTGAGCATGGTGTTGATCACCGCAAGACCGACGGCGCCGCCGAGATTGCGGGTGAGGTTGTAGAGCCCCGACGCATTCTTGAGCTGCTGCGGCGGCAGCGTGCCGAGCGCGAGATTGTTGATCGGCACCATGCAGAGCATCAGCGAGACGCCGCGCAGGATCTGCGGCACCAGCAACTCGTGGAAGTCCCAGTCGGCCGTGATGAAATGGGCGAGATAGGTGCCCATCGCAAAGCCGCCGAAGCCGATCATGATCATCACGCGGGGGTCGAGCTTGCGCGAGAGGATGCCGGCTATCGGGGCGGTCAGGAACATGCACAGCCCGGTGACGAACATGGTCTCGCCGATCATCAGCGCGTCATAGCCGCGGATGCGCCCGAGATAGACCGGGTAGAGATAGGTCAGCCCATAGAGGCCGATGCCCATGGTGAAGGAGAACAGCGAGCCGACGGCGAAGTTGCGGTTCCTGAAGGCGTAGAGATCCACCAGCGGGTCGTCGCGCGTCAGCGCCCGCCAGAAGAACAGGACAGCGCCCACGACCATCGCGAAAGTGAAGAAGACGATCTCGTGGCTCTCGAACCAGTCCAGCCGGGTGCCTTCCTCCAGCACATATTCGAGACTGCCGAGGAAGGTCGCCATACCGGCCAGGCCCCACCAGTCGAAGCGCTTGAGCAGGCTCGGCTGGGGCTTGTCGAAATCGATCAGCATCCAGGCGGCGATCGAGACGCAGATGCCGGGCACGACATTGACCAGGAAGAGCCAGTGCCAAGAGAAGGCATGGCTGAGATAGCCGCCGACCGTCGGGCCGATGGTGGGCGCCAGCGTCGCGACGAGGCCGATGATGGGCGAGACGATCGGGCGCTTCGAGGCCGGGAAGATGGTGAAGGCCGCCGCAAAGACGCCGGGGATCATGCCGCCGCCGATGAAGCCCTGGATGGCGCGCCACAGGATCATCTCGTTGATCGAGGACGAGGTCGCGCAGAGCACGCTGGCGATGGTGAAACCAGCCGCCGCGGTCGCGAAGAAGACGCGCGTGGAGAAGGCCCGGCTGAGATAGCCGGACAGGGGGATCATGATCACTTCGGCGATCAGGTAGGCAGTCTGGACCCAGGCGATCTCGTCGGCTGAGGCCGACAGGCCGGCCTGGATCTCGGCCAGCGAGGCCGAGACGATCTGGATGTCCAGGATTGCCATGAACATGCCGAAGACCATCGCGATGAACGCGAAGATGCGCTTCAGCGGGATGGCGTCTTCGGCGGGTGGCACGCCTGCCGGCGCCGTCAGGGTCGCGGTGGCCATGATGGCCTCCTTACGAAGGGATCGGCGCTGCCGACGGGATCAGCGCTGCGATGCCGGGCGCGGGTCGATCCTGACCACCACCGACATGCCGGGCCGCAGCACATGCTTCTCGGCCGATGCCCGGTCGAGGGCGATCCTCACCGGCACGCGCTGCACGATCTTCGTGAAGTTGCCGGTGGCGTTGTCGGGCGGCAGCAGGGTGAAGACCGAGCCGGTGCCGCCGGCGATGCCGCTGACGGTGCCCTCGAAGGTCGAGCCCGGCAGCGCATCGACCGTGATCTGCGCCTTGTCGCCGATCTTCAGCGGTCCGACCTGCGTCTCCTTGAAGTTGGCGTCGACATAGACCTGGTCGAGCGGGACGATCGACATCAGGCGCTTGCCGGCGCTGACGAGATCGCCGAGCTGCATGTTGGTGTTGGCAACGAGGCCGTCGATCGGTGCGCTGATCTTTGTAAAGGTCAGGTCGCGTGCCGCCTTCTGCTCGGCGACCTTGAGCTCGTCGGCCTGGCGGGCGGCCTCAATGCGCTGAGCCTTGAGCACCTCGACATTGGCCTCCGCGGCGGTCACGCCGGCATTGGCGCTGGCCAGCGCCGCACGGGCGCGGTCACGCGCGGCGGTGGCGGCGTCGAGGGTCGCCTGTGAGCCATAGGACTTTGCCGCGAGGCTGTTGGCGCGATCGAAATCGGCGATGGTACGGGTCACGTCGGCCTGAGCCGAGATCGCCTGGGCCTGCGCCTGCAGCAGGCTTGCGCGGCCGGCCTCGATCTGGCTGTCGATGCGGCCCAGCGTGGCGACGGCGGTGGCGCTCTTGGCCCTGGCCGCGTCGAGCGCAATGCGCTGGTCGCCGTCATCGAGCGTCACCAGCGGCTGGCCCGCCTTGACCTCCTGGTTCTGGGCTACGGAGACCGCCGCGATATTGGCCGAGAGCTTGGCCGAGATCGTCGCCATTTCGGCGCCGACATAGGCATCGTCGGTGGAGACGATGAAGCGCCCGGTCTTCCAGTAATCGACGCCATACCAGGCACCGACGCCGATCGCGGCGGTCGCGAGCAGCATCAGGCCCGCACGGCGCACGCCCTTGCGCTTCGAGCCGGCCGGGGCCGACGGCTTGTCGGCGACGACTGCCTCATCGGCCTGGCGCGCCTGCGCCGGCTGGGTCGTCTCCAGAACGGGGTCGACCAGCTTGAGCCGGTCGCGTCGGTTATCACTAGCGGTCTCGACAGACATGGCAGACCCTGACGATAATAATTCGAACCGACGGGTTCGATTTGGGTTGAAATAGCGGTTGCAGTGCAGCATATCAAGTCGGATCGAACCAATTGGTTCGATTCTTTTTTCCGAGCCGTTTGGAGGGACCGCAGAGGCCATGGGCGAGATCGCGGAGCCGCAAGCCAAATCGCCCCGGCGCCTGCGCCGGGTTGCGGGCATGGATCCCGATAAGCGCCGCCAGATCCTGGACGGGGCCTATCAGGTCTTCACGCTGCGCGGCTTCGATGCCTCCAGCATGAGCGACATTGCCGCTGCGGCGAATGTCTCCAAGGGCACGCTGTACGTCTACTTCGCCGACAAAGAGCATCTGTTCGTCGCGCTGATCGAGCGTGAGCGCGAAGCGCAGAAGCGCGAGGCCTTCGCGGCGCTCGAGGACGACCCCGACATTGCGCGCGCGCTGACCAATCTGGGCCAAAGGCTGACCTGCCTCCTGACCAGCGAGTTCGCGATGAGCGCTCACCGCATCGTCGTGGGCGTGGCGGAGCGGATGCCCGATCTCGGCCGCGAATTCTTCGAGAACGGGCCGATGCAGGGCGGCAAGCGCATCGCCGCCTATCTCGACCGCAGGGTCGAGCAGGGTTCGCTGGCGATCGAGGATACCACGCTGGCAGCCATGCAGTTTCTCGATCTCTGCCAGTCGACGCTGCTGCGTCCGCGGCTGTTCAATGCCGTCCGCGAGCCCCCGACCTCCGAGGAGATCAACCGCGTCGTGGCGTCGGCGGTGACGATGTTCCTGGCGCGCTATGGGGTGAAGCCGCCCACGGCCTGATCAGCGCGCCTGCGCCGTGACCGCCTTGGCGCGCATCCGCTCGCGATGGGCGGTGTAGAGCCCCGATGCAGCGATGATGGCTGCGCCGACATAGGTCCAGAGGTCGGGGATCGCGGAAAAGACGAGATAACCGAAAATCGAGGCCCAGAGCAGCTGCGAATACGAAAACGGCGCCAGCAGCGACGCGTCCGCGTGGCGGAAGGCCTGGATCAGGAAGATATGGCCGATCGTCGAGATGCCGCCGATGAAGGCACCGATCAGCAGTGCCTTGCTGTCGAGCTCCTGCCAGCTGAAGGGCACGATCAGGCACAGCAGCACGAAGCCGATCGTGGCGGAGTAGGCCAGCGTCACGACAGGTGTCTCGGTGCGGCTCATCATCCGGGTCACGATGAGCGAAAACGCCCAGAAGAACGACGAGCCGAGCACGAAGAGCGAGGCCGCCTGGAAGCCGTGGCCGCCTGGCCGCACCACGATGAGGACGCCGATCAGCCCGACGATCGTCGCCAGCCAACGCCGCCAGCCGACGATCTCGCCCAGGATCGGGATCGAGAGCGCGGTCACGAAGAGCGGCGAGACGAAGGAGGTGGCGGTCGCATCCGCCATCGGCAGGTCGCGCAGTCCCGCGACGAACAGGATCGACGAGACGGTCACGCCCAGGGCCCGCAGCACCTGCAGGCCGGGCCGACGCGTGCGCAGGCGATGGAAGCCGCCGGTGAAGGCCACTGTCGCGATCATGATCGCGGCGAAGGTGCCGTATCGCATCCAGGTGATCTGCAGCGCAGGCAGGCTGGTCGCCAGATATTTGGAGGCGATGTCGCCGCTGCACATGAACACCGCCGACAACAGCACCAGTGCAATCCCACGACCGGCATTGTCGCTGCGCAGGGATCGTTCGCCCTGCGGAGGGATGACTGGCGGGCCGGGAAGGGGGGCGTTGGGCAAGGGTCGGGTTCGCCAGGCGCAAGAGAGGCTCAAGCCTTAGCGCGTTTGGCCTGCCGGTCCACCACGCAAAGACTGTCGCCCGCCCATGCGTGTGGCTGGTGATGGCGACCCCGTCCGCCTTGGGCGGGGTCCGAGGGGTCTACGAGGCGCTCAGGCGGCCTGCTTGCGCGGCTGGATCAGCTTGCGGTTGACCAGCACCTCGGCGATCTGGATCGCGTTCAGCGCGGCGCCCTTGCGCAAATTGTCGGAGACGCACCAGAAGGCGAGGCCGTTCTCGACGGTGGCGTCCTCGCGGATGCGGGAGATGTAGGTCGCGTCTTCGCCTGCGGCCTCATGGGGCGTGATGTAGCCACCGGGCTCGTGCTTGTCGATCACCAGGATACCCGGCGCCGTGCGCAGCACCTCGCGGGCCTCCTCGGCGGTGACGGGCTTCTCGCACTCGATGTTGACGCTCTCGGAATGGCCGATGAAGACCGGCACGCGCACGCAGGTCGCGGTCAGCTTGATCTTGGGATCCAGGATCTTCTTGGTCTCCGCCATCATCTTCCACTCTTCCTTCGTGAAGCCGTCTTCCATGAAGACGTCGATGTGAGGGATGAGGTTGAAGGAGATGCGCTTGGGGAACTTCTTGGTGACGACCTCGCCGGCCGAGAACACGGCGCGGGTCTGGTTGAAGAGCTCGTCCATGCCGTCCTTGCCGGCGCCCGAAACCGACTGGTAGGTCGAGACGACGACGCGCTTGACCACATACTTGTCATGGAGCGGCTTCAGCGCGACGACGAGCTGCGCCGTCGAACAGTTCGGGTTGGCGATGATGTTCATCTTGGTGAAGCCGGCCGCGGCCGCCGCGTTCACCTCGGGCACGATCAGCGGAACGTCGGGATGCATGCGCCAGGCGGAGGAGTTGTCGATCACGACGCAACCCTGTGCGCCGATCTTGGGCGACCACTCCTTCGAGACCTCGCCGCCGGCCGACATCAGGCAGATGTCGGTGTCGGAGAAGTCATAATGCTCGAGCGACTTGCACTTCAGGGTCTTGTCGCCGAACGAAACCTCGGTGCCGATCGAACGCGAGGAGGCCAGCGCGACCACCTCGCCGACGGGGAAAGCACGCTCGGCCAGAATGTCCAGCATCTCGCGACCCACATTGCCTGTGGCGCCGACAACCGCGACCTTGAAGCTCATCGTCATGTTCCTTTTAGAATTGAACCGGTCTGGTCTCCCCGGAGCGACCGCCCCGCACAGATAAGGCGGGTTTCGGCCTTTAGCCCCCGCCGGGGGGAGAGAACCCGGAACGCAGGCGAAGCGTCAGCGCGGCGTACCGGTCGTGCCGGTCGCCGGTTTGGTCGTGCGTTTCGTCGTCGTCTGACGGAGAGTCACAGGGCCAATCCCGAAGGCTTCATGCGTCGCGAGAACAGCGGCTTCGACACCGCTTGCTTCGACTGCCTTCTCAGAACACCTACGCCGCGAAAAAGTCAATTCCCGCCGGCCCGCGAGACCTTCCCTGTTAACCCTGCTCCTTGACCCCGGGTTCACGCTGTTGCCGGATTCCGCCGCGGCGGTAACCCGATGCTGATGTCCGTGCCTGCAGGCTCTCGGCCTGGATGTTAACATTGCTGTCGCCCCGAGCGATGGCGCAATCGCGTGGGTTTTGGGTCGTGTCGGGTTTGTTTGCAGCGCCACTGCTAGCCAGGGTTCGCCAGCTTCTCCCGGCTGCGCGGAGCCTGTCTTGCGCCATCGGCCGCGGTGGCTCGCGGGCGCTTGGCCGGGCCCGCCATCGGCTCGGCGCGGTCGATCCCGCCGGCACGCTGATCGGTTCCGCCGATGCGGTCGAGGCCGGCTTCGGGAAGGTTGCGCGTCTTGTGCGCCGGTCGCTCGCTCGTCGCGGGCTGGGCCTGACCGCCGGATTGCTCTGGCGCAGCGTGGCGGCGCTTGTCGGTGTCGGGCTTGCAGCGACGCTCGTCAGCGCGATGTCGGAGAGCGGCGAGCCCCGCCTCGCCAGTGTCACGCTCGCGCCCTCGGCCGAGGCCCGGGCGGTGCGCGATGTCCGCCGCGAGCCGCATCCGGCACTGTCGGACGACGGTGACTGGGCCAGGATCGCGCGTCCCGTGGCGATGTTTGGACTGGATTCGCCCGAACTTGAAAAGCAGCCACCCGTCTACGAGGCGCAGCAGAGCCAGAACGGCGCGCGCCGTCGCGACGACCTCAGCTTCGGTGCCTTTTCCGAAGCGCGGCCGCATCTGCAGCTGCGCCTGCTGGTTGAGCATCGCGAGCAGCCGTTGGCGCAGCCCTTCGTCGTCGCCTTGGCGCGCGAGGCTGCCGAGCGCGGCATGTCGGTGCAGCGCAGCGGCCTCGCGATCCCGATCGCGACGCGCTTCGGCACCGTCGAGACCGCCGATGCCACGCTCAATGACGGGCAGGCCGGCCGTCCCTGCATCGCCTTTCGGAAAAGCCCCGGCGAGATGCCTCTGGGGCTGAGCGGCTGGTGGTGCGGCAGTGAAGCTCGCCCTGCGGACCGCCAGCAACTGATCTGCCTGATCGACCGGCTCGATCTGCTCAGCGCCGGAGAGGACCGCGCATTGCGTACGGCCTTCGCCCGAAGCGAGCTCAACCGCCAGCCGGGTTGTGCGGCGCCGCGCCTCGCGGCCTCGGGTCGAAAAGTCTCCTGGCTCGATGCCGATGGTCGCGCGCCGCCGCTGAAGACGGCCGTGCGGCGCTGACGCTCACATTCGCGTGCGCAACCTCTGGCAGCGGCGACCGGAGCCTTTAACTACGGTCTAGTATCATTGCCCCAAGGGCAGCTTTGCCCGCTCCATTCGATCGCAGCCTCAGGAGATTTCGTCATGCGTTCCTTCCAGCGTGTCGCTGCCGGCCTCGGGATCTCCCTGATGGCGCTGACCATGGTCGCCACTGTCGCCGAGGCGCAGAGCCGGCGCGAGCCGCTGCGCATCACGGTGCAGAAGCGCAGCTATTTCGACGCGGGCAACGTCGTTCCCGTGGGTTCGATGAACCAGTACGCCAGCCAGCACCGCTCTGCCGCGCCGGCGTATGCAAGCTTCGCCAGCTTCTATGGCGAGGAGACGCTGCCGGCGCGCGCCGGGGCCGGCCGCAACCCGTTCGCCGACACGATCGCGGCGCCGCGCTACTGAGCTTCGAGCGTCACCCTTTGCGCTGCGATGTGAAGCATTGCTGCGCAGACACGGGACCGCGTGACGAGAATAGCGCCTCCTCCTGGAGACGGTCCCCGTGTCTGCGCAGCGGCACTTCGCGCCGCAATGCGCATGGGATGACGCAGCCTGTTACGGCAGCGCCTTGAGATAGCGCACCGGCCGCCCGGGAGCCGCCGCCTGCGCGGCATGGACGATCGCGTTCGCGTCGATGCCGAAATGGCGATAGAGATCCGCCACCGTTCCGGTCTGGCCAAAGTGCTCGACGCCGAGCGCCTTCTGCTTGTGACCATGCACGCTGCCGAGCCAGGCCAGCGTGGCGGGGTGCCCGTCCAGCACCGAGACGATGCCGCAATCGCGCGAGAGCTCGCCGAGCAGTCGCTCGACATGGCTGCTGGCCTGGTGGTTGCCGCGCTGCCGCGCCCGCTCGGCCGCCTGCCAGCCGGCATTGAGCCGGTCGGCCGAGGTGATCGCGAGCAGGCCGACATCGCGCCGATCCTCGCCCAGCAGGCCGACCGCCTCGATCGCCTCGGCTGCGACTGCGCCGGTATAGGCGATCACCACAGAGGCATTGGGGCCCGGCTTGCGCAGCCAATAGGCGCCATCGATGATCTCTCGCTCCAGCTCCGGCGTCATCTCGCGCTTCGGCTGTTCGAGCTGCAGCGTCGAGAGTCGGAGGTACACGGAGCCGCCGGTCTCGTCGCGCAGCCAGGTGCGTTCGTCAGGATCGCCCTCGCCGTCCTTCTGCAAGTACTCAAAGGACCAGCGCATCATCACCGCGAGTTCGTCGACGAAGGCAGGCTCGAAGGCGCAGAGGCCATCCTGGCTCATGCCGATCAGCGGCGTCGCGATCGACTGGTGCGCGCCGCCCTCGGGCGCCAGCGTCACGCCAGACGGAGTCGCCACCACCATGAAGCGGGCGTCCTGGTAGCAGGCATAATTCAGCGCATCGAGCCCGCGCGAGATGAAGGGATCGTAGAGCGTGCCGATCGGGATCAGGCGCTCGCCGAAGATCGAGTGCGAGAGGCCCAGCGCCGACAGATTGATGAACAGGTTCATTTCTGCGATGCCGAGCTCGACATGCTGGCCCTTGGGCGAGAACTCCCATTTCTGCATCGAGGGAATGCGCTCGTCCTTGAAGGTGTCGGCCATCGAGGCCTTCGCGAACAGCCCACGTCGGTTCACCCAGGGGCCGAGATTGGTCGAGACGGTGACATCGGGCGCGGTGGTGACGATGCGGTCGGCGAGCGGGCCACCCTTCTTGGCGATATCGTCCAGAACCTTGCCAAAACCCATCTGCGTCGACATCACCGGCTGGATGCCGGCCTCGAGCTTGTCCGGCACCGGCAGGCGCGGCGCGCTGAACCGCCTGCGCCCTTCCGAGAAGAACGGGACTTTGTCGAGGAAGGCGCGCAAATCGCTTTCGGGCAGGTCGAGGCCCTCGAACAGATCCCATTCATGGCCCGGCCGAACCGCATTGGCGGTCTTGAAGCCCTCCATCTGCTCCTTGGTCATCAGGCCGGCGTGGTTGTCCTTGTGCCCGGCCAGCGGCAGGCCAAAGCCTTTCACGGTGTAGGCGAGGAAGCAGACCGGCCGGTCGTGGTCGATCGCCTCGAACGCCTCGAGGATCGAGGGCAGGTCGTGCCCGCCGAGATTGCACATCAGTTTTGACAGCTCGGCGTCGGAGCGCTTCTCGATCAGTTTTGTCACCGGCCCCTGGTCGCCGAGATCGTCCATCAGGCGCTTGCGCCAGGCTGCGCCGCCCTGGAAGGTGAGGGCCGAATAGAGCTGGTTGGGGCAGGAATCGATCCAGGCTTTCAGGCGCTCGCCGCCCTTTTCCTTGAAGGCTGCCAGCTGCAGCGCGCCGTATTTCAGCGTGACCACGTCCCAGCCGAAATTCCGGAACATCTGCTCGAAGCGGTCATAGAGCCCTTCGCGGATCACGGCGTCGAGCGACTGGCGGTTATAGTCGATGATCCACCAGGTGTTGCGCAGGCCGTGCTTCCAGCCCTCCATCAGGGCCTCGAAGATATTGCCCTCGTCGAGTTCGGCATCGCCGATCAGCGAGATCATCCGGCCTTCGGGCCGATCCATGCCCCAGCCATGCCCGCGGATGTAGTCCTGCGTCAGCGACGAGAACAGGGTCTGCGCCACGCCCAGACCGACCGAGCCGGTCGAGAAATCGACGTCGTCGATGTCCTTGGTCCGTGAGGGATAGCTCTGCGCGCCCTTGTAGCCGCGGAAATTCTCGAGCTTTTCGCGGGTCTGCAGGCCCATCAGGTAGTTGATGGCGTGGAAGATCGGCGAGGCGTGGGGTTTCACCGCGACCCGGTCCTGCGGACGCAGAGCCGCCATGTAGAGCGCGGTCATGATCGTGGCGAGCGAAGCCGATGACGCCTGGTGCCCGCCCACCTTCATGCCGTCCTCACTGGGGCGGATGTGGTTGGCGTTGTGGATCGTCCATGAGGCGAGCCAGAGGATCTTCTTCTCGAGCTCGGCGAGGACGGGCAGGCGGGAGTCGGACATCGCGAAATAGCTCCGGGCAAGGCGCTTGGCTCAGATAGCGGTGCAATCAAGCATGGTTCGGGCAGCGATGGCAGCCAAAGACGCGGGTCAGCGCTTTCGGAACTGGTGCTTTCGGCTAATCTAACTCGCGAAAGCGAGAGAACATGCCAGATCACAAGCTCGACGAGATCGACCGCCGCATCGTCCGCGCGCTCCAGGCCGATGGCCGGATGAGCAACCAGGACCTCGCCGACAAGGTCGGGCTTTCGGCCTCGCCTTGCGCGCGGCGCGTGCGCCTGCTCGAGGAGGCCGGCATCATCGAGGGCTATGTCGCGGTCGTGGACCAGAACAAGCTCGGCCTGCCGGTCTCGGTCTTCGCCTCGATCAAGCTGGAGCGCCAGCGCGAGGAGGAGCTCGACCGCTTTGGCGCGGCAGTCGCGCGCTGGCCCGAGGTGGCCGATTGCTACCTGATGACGGGCCCACGCGACTATCTGCTGCGCATCATCGTCAGCGACCTCGCCGCCTATGAGCGCTTCCTGAAGGAGAAGCTCACACGGCTCGACAACGTCGCCTCGATCGAATCGAGCTTTGCGCTCGGTCAGGTGAAGCGGTCGTTCTCGGTGCCGCTCTAAGGCAAGGATCCAGATTTCGCTGGTGGGTCTAGTTCGTCCGGTCTAATTGATCGCAATCTCTAGCATTCATAATAGTGTCGTATAGCTCATCCGACATAGTATCGAGCCCTTGAACATCATTCGAATGTTTTATGGAGCAATGCTCTGCCATGACGTTTGGTCGCGAGTTCGAGTAAGCTCCGCTATAAGCTCCCACGCTTGCGCATGACTCCCGGTCTGGTGCGTCGATCCTCGCTGATACTGGAATGTGTCTACGAATTATTAAGCCCGCATCGATATCGTTTTTCTGTCCGATGAACCGCAAGCGATGGTATGACGCGCCTCCCCCTGATTGCAGGATGTTTCGATAGCCGTGGCCGCGCCGTGGCGACGCTGTCGCTCCTTGGCGCGTTGCTCGCTGCGTCCGTTCTGTCGGGCTCCCTGGCCACAATTGCGGTCGCCGCGGCGCTATTTGTGCTGGTCGCCGGCTGCGCCTGCTTTCGGGTCGCGTCGCTGACGCAACGGTTGAACGCGCTTGCCGGCGCTGCTGCGCGCAGCGACGCCGAAGCCCTCGGCGCCATCGCGGCGTCGGAGCCCGATCGGTCTCCGCTGCATGGCCTCGCGGTGGCATTCGCGTCGCGGCTGAACGCCGAGCGGGATCAGGCAATTCGCGATGCCGATGCAGCCGAGGCAGGACCGCCGATCTCGTGGCTCGATCTTGTCTGCGAGCTGGATTCCCGGATCGGCGAAGATGTGTCGCAGCTGGCGCTCGCGACGCGCGAGCTCGAGCTCAACACCGCTGTGGTGACCAAGGCGATCCGCTCGGCCCATGAGACCGCCGAGGCGTTGCAGGGCTCGGCGCATACCGCCTCGAACAACGCACAGGGCGTGGCGCGGGCGACCAACCAGCTGGCGACCGCGCTGCAGACCGTGGACGCCCAGTCCAGCCAGTATGGCGAGGTGCTGCGTCAGGCCGCCAGGAATGCGCGCACCACCAACCACACGATCACGAATCTGAGGCAGGCCTCGCAGGCGATCAGTGACATCCTCGACGCGATCGGCGAGATCGCGCGGCAGACCAATCTGCTGGCGCTGAATGCTGCGATCGAGGCGGCCCGCGCCGGCGATTCCGGGCGAGGCTTCGCCGTCGTCGCCAATGAGGTCAAGGCGCTGTCGACCCAGACCAGCAAGGCGACGCATGATGCGAGGGCCCAGATCCTGGCGATGCAGGCGGCCAGCCGCGAGGCGGTCGAGGCCGTCGCTGTGATCGCCGATTCTGTCGGCGAGCTGGATGAGCTTGCCGAATCCGTCAATCTGGCGATCGCCTCGCAGAAGCGGATGACGCTCGACATGTCGTCGAATGTCGTGCGGGCTGCCGAGGAGTTCCAGCAGGTCGCCGGCCGCCTGGCCCTGCTCAACGAAAAACAACGAGCGCGCCGCCGAGGCGGCAGGCGGTGCCCTCAAGGGCGCGCGCGACGTGACCGAGCGCGCCGGCGGCATCCAGGGTGCGATCGGGCGCTTCCTGATCGCGCCCGGCACGAGCGCACCCGCCCGCTGAGCCGGACCGTTACCGCGGCGCCTCGCCGGTCGTTCCCGCGAGGCTCGCTGGCAGCGCGACGCCCCGCATCAGGTCGAAGCGCTCGATCGTCACGCCGGCCGCATTGCGCGTCACCGTCTCGACATCGCTGATGAGGCAGGCCCGGGCGCTTGAAGCGCGCGAGGTCCTTAAGATGCCAGGCGATGCAGCGTCGCGGGACATCGGCGGGCAGGGCGGCTGCCGCGGGGTGGCTCTCCAGCCAGTCCTCGACCGGCCAGGCGAGTTGCGAGAGCAGGTTGGCGGAGATGACGAGATCGATCGCGTTGTCCGCCGAAAATCGGCGATGGGATCAAGGCGCCCAGAGAGGCTTTCGATCACTCCGGCAACGACGGTGCGGCTGCGTGCATGATGCGGAGGCCAGGCCTTGCGCTGGCGCAGGCCCCAGGCCCAGAGCGCGGCACTCTCCGATACCAGCACGAGCCGCCGGGTCATGCGCCCGGCCGGCGTCAGCAGGCCCAGCGCGAGCTCGGCGAGCATGGTGGGGCGTCAGGTCAGGGCGCCGCGGCCCTGGATCGGCCAGAGCGCTTCGACATGCGCGTCGGGCCCGTGCATGCCCCGGACGCAGACATACCAGTCGTGCAGGTTCACGGTCGGGTCGCAATGGCCGGGCACGAGCAGGATGCGGTCGCCGCGATGGGGTACCGCGATGGGGTCCCCGGTCAGGATGCCATGCTCGTCTGAGGGTTTCGTATAGACCACGCCGTCGCGCCGGAACGGGACGGGCATCCCGGAATCGACCGCGGCCGCCTTGTGGCCGGCATCGACGATGGCACGGTCTGGCACCGGCTTGCTCATCACGCCCGCCAGGACGAACAGCGCATGCTCGAAGGTCCGCACGGGCTGGCCGTCGGCCGAGCGGTTCCTGGCATAGTCGGCGTCCATGAAGATATAGGAGCCGGCCTGGATCTCATTCCAGATGCCCGACTGGGTCTCGATCTCGAAGGTGCCAGTGCCGGCGCCGCCGACGGTCGTGCAGTTCAACCCGACATTGCCGAGGCGCTCGATCGTATTGCGCGTCATCAGGGTGGCGCGCTCGATGGCCTCCCGGCGCTCATCGATCGAGCGCATGTGCTGGGCGGAGCCGTGATAGGCCTGCAATCCGCCGAAGCGCAGCGTATTGCTGCGTGCGACGGCTTCCGCAAGGCGCACGGCGGCTTCTCCGGGCGCTGCCCCGCAGCGGCGTCCGCCCACGTCGATCTCGACCAGGATATCGAGCACGACGTCGTTGCGGGCGGCGGCCTCGGCGGCCTCGCGCACCCCGTCGATATGGTCGACGCAAAGGCTGATCCGGGCCTGGCGGGCCAACTGGGCCAGACGGTCGAGCTTGGCTGCGCCTGCGACCTCGTTGGAGACCAGCACGTCCTGCACGCCGCCGGCGACCAGTACCTCGGCCTCCGAAACCTTCTGGCAGCATTGCCCGACGGCGCCATGGGCGATCTGGCGCAAGGCGATCTCTGGGCTCTTATGCGTCTTGGCATGGGGCCGCAGCCGGACGCCATGGGCCTGGGTATAGGCGGCCATGGCGACGAGGTTGCGCTCGAAGGCGTCGAGATCGAGCACCAGAGCGGGCGTATCGATCTCGCTGAAGCTCTGGCCGGCTTGGGCCGGCGGGGGCAATGGCATGGGTTGACGAACTCTCCTGAATCACTGCGGCCATGGGACGACAGCTTCGTGTCTGGAGCAAGACCCAGCCGCCCCAATGGTCAGCTCTGCCCACCCCGAACTGAGCCCGGCGGGCCTTCGCGGATACCGGCGAGGACCTCATGTCGCAGCCGCATTGATTGACATGCGCCGTCCGATCCGGCAAATATAGCAACAATATCAGTAGTTTAGACATTTTCTAAACTACGAGCCGGAATTCCGGCCCTGTTGGAAGGCGTGTCGATGAGTGTCTTGTCCGCGAAGGAATTGGGCCAGCCCCGCGTTGCAGCGGACCATATTCCGTGGCCGCAGAAAAGCCCTGCCTCCTGCCCGATCAGCGCCGTAAAGAACCGGCTGCGGACCGCCGGCCTGCGCCCGACGCGCCAGCGCATGGCTCTGGGCTGGCTGCTCTTCGCCAAGGGCGACCGCCATGTCAGCGCCGAGATGCTTTACGAGGAAGCGATCCGCGCCCGCGAGCCCCTGTCGCTCGCGACGGTCTACAACACGCTGCGCCAGTTCTCGGAAGCGGGTCTGCTGCGCCAGGTTTCGGTGTCGGGTCCCAAGACCTTCTTCGACACCAACGTCTCCGAGCATCACCATTTCTACAATGAAGACGACGAGTCGGTGGTCGACATCCCGGGYTCGACGATCCAGGTCGCGGGCCTGCCGCAGGCGCCGGAAGGCATGGAGATCTCCTCGGTCGAGGTGATCGTCCGCCTGCGTCGTGCCGACGGTGCGGAGGTCGAGACCCGCGTGGCAGGGAACCGGCACGCGTGATCGTCTGCTCCTGCAACGTCATCTCCTGCCGGCAGATCAAGGGTACCATCGCCCCTGACGGCTCCGGGCCGAGGACGGCCGGAGAAGCGTATAACTGTCTCGGCTGCAGCCCCGATTGCGGGCGCTGCGCCCGCGAGGTCCGCGCCATCCTGGCCGAGGCGCGCGCCGCCTGCATGACGCAGTGCGGTTCCTGCGCCAGCCGCGACATCGAATGCGCGGTGCATGTTTCTGTGAACCAGATGATGGACGGCCTAACCGCACCTGCCAAAGAGCGCGAAGCGGCCTGATCCGGCACGCGCGAAAAGCGCTGCTGACAGCGTTTATTCCCTTCCCTTCGAGCGCGAGCCGTCCTACATTAGGATCATTCTAATGTGGTTTCGAGGAGCGCCGCCATGAAGGGTGACAAGAAGGTCATCGAGTATCTCAACAAGGGGCTTCGCTCGGAGCTCACCGCGATCAACCAGTATTGGCTGCATTATCGGATCCTCGACAATTGGGGCCTGAAGGACATGGCCAAGACCTGGAAGAAGGAATCGATCGAGGAGATGGTCCACGCCGACCGCTTCGTCGACCGCATCCTCTTCCTCGAGGGTTTCCCGAACATGCAGACGCTCGATGCGCTGCGCATCGGCGAGACGGTTCCCGAGGTGATCGAGTGCGATCTGAAGGCCGAGATCGAGGCGCGCGCCCTCTATCAGGAAGCGGCGAGCTATTGCCGCGAGGTCGGCGACTACCCCTCGGAAGAGCTGTTCAAAGCCCTGATGAAGGATGAGGAAGGCCATATCGACTTCCTCGAGACCCAGCTCGAACTGATCTCGCGCATCGGCCTGGAACTCTACACGCAGAAGCATGTCGGGGGCCTGGACGAAGGCCACTGAGCCGACGTTCACCTCCGCAGAAGGTTTGCACCGGATCCGCTTGCGGGTCCGGTGTTGTCGTTTGCAATGTTCGCCGGCAGGTTCGGCAGGATCACAAGAGCGGTTTTGCGATCTGGCGAGGGCGCACCGACCGCGAGCTGTTGCGAACTGGCTTGGGACGGCGAGGGACCTGATGGAGACACGAGTTGGCAAAGCCGATGGGTCCGTCGTCGCCGTGGCCAGGGACGGCGAACACCGTTTCTCCAAGGTCGTGTCTGCCGAGATCGCGATTGTCGCCGGGCTCGGCGTCGATGGCGATGCGCATCAGGGGATCACGGTCCGGCACCGCTCGCGCGTCGCCGCCGATCCCAGCCAGCCCAATCTCCGCCAGGTCCATCTCATCCAGACCGAGCTGTTCGGCGAACTCGACGAAAGCGGCTTCAAGGTCGCGCCCGGTGACCTGGGGGAAAACATCGCGACGCGCGGGATCGATCTGCTCGGCCTGCCGCGAGGTAGCCTGCTTCGTATCGGATCGCAGGTGGTTCTCGAGGTCACCGGCCTGYGAAACCCATGCGCCCAGATCGAGCATTTCCAGCGAGGCTTGCTGGCGGCCGTGCTTGGTCGCGGCCCGAACGGCGAAATCATCCGCAACGCAGGCATCATGACGATCGTGCGTGAAGGTGGCGCCGTTCGGCCCGGCGACGTGATCGCGGTTACCCTGCCACCGCCTCCGCACCTGCCGCTCGAACGCGTCTGATCGCGGGGCGCACCCAGCGCCGGACGCCTACTCCCATCGACCTAATAGAGAAGGCCCGCCGGCGAGGCGGGCCTTGCTCGATCTTTCGTCGAGAAAGCTCAGACGTAGGAGACTTCGGCCGCTTCCGGGCCCTTCTTGCCGGCGCGGATCGAGAAGCGCACGCGCTGCCCGTCCATCGGCGGCTGCAGGCCGCTGCGGCTCAGCGACGAGACGTGGAGGAACACGTCGGGGCCGCCGCGATCGGGCGCGATGAAGCCGAAGCCGCGCTCTGAATTGAAGAATTTGACCGCCCCGTCATAGGGGCCCTCCATCGGGCCGCTGTCGCGCTGGCCGAAGCCGCCGCGATCGCCGCGGTCATTGTAGCTGTTGCCGCCACCATAGCCGCCGCCGCCATAGCCGCCACCGGCCCCGCCGCCATAGCCGTAATCATCGCGGGGAGGGCGGGCGGAGAATGGACGGGGCGCACGCTCGCCGCGAGGAGCTGCGGGGGCCGCGGTCGAGGAGTCGATCTCATGGACCGCGACAACCTGGAGACCGCGCTTGCCCTCGCCGAGGTCGGCAATGATCGTGGCGCCKGGCTGGAGGTCCTGCTGATCGAGCGGGCCGATTGCCGAAATGTGGAGGAAGACGTCGCCGGATCCGTCGGCGGGGGACGCAAATCCGAAGCCCTTTTCAGGGTCGAACCATTTGACCTTGGCTTCGATGTTTTCGTGAGTGACGAAAGGTTGAGCGGCGGGAGGCTTGCGACGATCGAACATGGAGCTTCAAGAAATCAGTGATCGGGAGGCGCAATCTAGCGCAAGCCCGACCCGACGTCATGGGGGGGCCGGTAAAATATCGCAGGGCCCCGAAAGGCGTGATTCAGACCTCGTTTGGCTCGTCGCAGCGGATCATCTGGACCTTCTTGGGCATTTCGCCAACGGCGGGGACGAACTGCCCGCTCTCCGGATCGAGCAGCATCAGGTCGCCCGTCGCGACGGCGAAATAGGCACCGTGCAGTTGCAGCCTGCCCTTGCCTTCCAGGATCTGGACGCAAGGGAAGGTGCGCAGGTTGCTCAGCGATTGCTGGACCGAGGCGAAGGCGAGACGCTCGACATAACCGTCGAGGCTCTCGTTGCGTCCGCGTCCGCCGGTGCGCTGCGCGGCCGGCGCGATCAAGGTGATCCATTTCCCGATGAAGTCACCGGAGGACAGCGGCCCCTGCGCATCGTCGGCAAAGGCCCGGATGCCGCCGCAGCGGCCGTGGCCGAGCACGACGATGTGCTCGACCTTCAGGGCCTGCACCGCATATTCGAGCGCGGCCGAGGTGCCGTGCAGCTGGTCGTCGGGGGAGAAGGGCGGCACGAGATTGGCGACGTTGCGGGCGACGAACATCTCGCCGGGACGCGCATCGAAGATCGTCTCGGGCGAGACGCGCGAGTCGCAGCAGCCGATCAGCATGATCTTGGGCGTCTGGCCGCTTTCGGCGAGTTCCTCGTACCGGCTTCTTTCTCGGTCGAACCGGTCGTCGAGAAACGCGCGATAGCCTTCGGTCAGGCGCTCGGGAAAAACTGGCGCTGAAGTGTCCATGCCCTTCTCGAACAGGACAACCGGGCTTTCGTCAAGTGCGCGCTGCGTCGCAGCAATGTCATCGCGAGCTGGTCGCTAACCGAGCCTCGCCTCGATTCGCCCGCGCAGGACGGCTGGATCGCCGGATACCTGTACGGTCTTTATCCGAGCCGTCGCACCTGCCAGCAGCGTCAGCCGCGAGCGCGGTTCATCCAGGAGCCTGGCCAGAAAAGCGAGCAAAGCAGCGTTGGCCTCGCCCTCGCTGGGCGCGGCGCGGACCCGGATCTTGAGCACGGGCTTGCCGTCGGCCAGGGTCTCGACGCCGTCCAGCGCGTCGCGCCCGCCGCGTGGCGTCAGGCGCACCGTAAGCGCCAGCCCGTCCTTGGTCTCGCGCCAGGGCGCCATGCCGCCTCAGAAGACGGCGGGGTAGATGTAGCGGACGATGACGCTCTGCAGGAAGAAGATGATCAGCAGCAGGATGACCGGCGAGATGTCGAGGCCGCCGAGATTGGGCATCCGCTCGCGGATGGGCCTGAGCACCGGCTCGGTGACGCGATAGAGCATGTCCCAGATCGTCGAGACGAACTGGTTGCGGGTGTTGACGACGTTGAAGGCGATCAGCCAGCTCAGCACCGCTGAGCCGATCAGGATCCATGTGTAGATGTTCAGGACGAGCATCACTACATCGAGAACAGCACGCATAGGCATTCCTCTTGTCGTCGTTGGTCGGCGGCGCGTTCAGGCGATCGCGGAAAACCGGACAAACAGGCCCGATCCCGTGGCGGAAGCGATTGACATTCACGCGGCGCAAGGCCTAGAAGGCCCTCGCCTTCGGGGCTGTAGCTCAGATGGGAGAGCGCTGCAATCGCACTGCAGAGGTCAGGGGTTCGATTCCCCTCAGCTCCACCAAGGCCATCTGCTAAACACTTGATTTGATTGGTGTTGGCAGAGGCCTTGGTGGTGGCGCCCCAACTTTTACCCCAACCAGCCGAGCGATTTGATCCGGACTGTTTCGGACTGCATGGCAATTTGTCGCACCCGCTGCCGGGCCGATCATGCTTGCGCGTCGTCGCTTCACTCTGTGCAGTCGGCAAGATCCTGAACTCGGTTCACGGCAGAATCAAATCTTCAGGTCGTGATCCGCATGGCATGCCTCTTGGCGAGGCCTCAGGAGGTGGACGGTCCTTACCTCGGCCGCAGAGGAACATGCTCCGCCACCTGTGGTTGCTCGATCAGAGCATGAGGAGGCCACCATGAAGACAGTTGTGCTATTGGCGATTGCAGTAGGCTTGGCAGCCCCGGCGACCGCGCAGACGATTTCGCCGAAGCCACAGTTATCTCCTTCTCCCGATTCATCCGATCGTAGTTCCCCGAGCCCGAGCACGACGGCGCCGCCAGAAAAGGCAAATCCCGGCGTCGCGGGCAAAAAGGACAACGCTCCGGAAGCCCCTCCTCCACGCCCGCCGTCAAGGACGCCGGATCCACCTGCATCCCGCCCGTAGGATCAGTCAGCGTCTGCCGTTGGGAAGTCGAGTGCCGGCCCGCTGAGCACGGGCAGGCAGGTTTTCCGGAGCGGTAAGTGTCGGATTCAGACTGCGCAACATCAGCCGCGTGCAGCCCAGCTCCCTATTTACTCAAAAGAAGTTTTGCCTGTCGCACTGCGTCCATGCACTCCGCTTCTTTTCCCGTTTGATCCAGGCTTTTCGCACGCTCAAGCAGCGCAGAAAGTTCAACCCCACGTGATTCAGAGGCGGTACCGCTTTTAGCTTGATCGGCTGCTGTCGGGGCGCCTTGTGTCTGCTGACGAACGTCTTGAGGTGACGCCGCACGACCCTGTGTCGCGTCTGACATTCTGCTCGTCGGCGGATGTTGACTCGTGTCGGCGCTGCCTCGGGCTGGAGGCGAGCCCGCTGTTGGACCAGAACCTGCGTCGGTCGCTGTTACCTGCTTCGTGAGATTTGCAATCTCTCCGTTGCATTCGCCCGCCTGCGCGGGCCCAGCACAATGCAGAAGCGATAGCGTTCCACCGAAAACCGCAGCCGCGATTGTCATATGCATGATCGTCTCTCCCGTCATGAGGACAGTTCAGAAGCCGTCATCGCACCGGAAGAACCATTGTCCATTTTTTCTGTTCCCAGCAGCCCGGTTAACTGACGGGCACGAAAATTTTCTGGAACAGGCCCTTCGTCTCTCGGTTGCTTAACAGGCAAGGAGGAAGCGCAATGAGCAAGCAACCACCGATCCCGCCCGCGAACCGTAGCAGCAAAGGTCCCGGCACACCCGGGCATCAAAGCGGTGATGGCCATCAGGCTAAGCCGGCGGAACGCCCGAGCAACACTGCCTCACAAGGACAGCAGGGCAACACCAAAATCAACACAACCCATCAGGGGCACCAGCAGGACCGTTGAGGAGGACGCGATGTCAACGTCGACCAAAACACCAGCGAGCATCCGCCAAGGCGGGCCGGGCGCTTCTCATGAGAATGCAAAGGCGCCGCTTCAGATTAACAAGCCCTCGGCCGACAGCGATCAGCGGAAACAATCCATGGCCTGCTGCCGGTTTCGTGGACGGTGAGTTAAGCTAATCCGACCTTCTTTTCGAACTCGACCGGGCTGAGATAGCCGATGGTCGAGTGCCTGCGGATCGTGTTGTAGAAGCGCTCGATGTAGTCGAACACATCAGCCCGGGCGGCGTCACGCGTCCGGTAGCGCTTGTCCCTGATGCGCTCGGTTTTCAGGGATGAGAAGAAGCTCTCCATGGCGGCATTGTCCCAGACGTTGCCTGACCGGCTCATCGAGCAGGTGACGCCGTTTTCTGCCAGCAACTCCTGGAAGTGCTGGCTGGTGTATTGGCTCCCCTGATCCGAATGGTGCAGCAGCGCGTCTGGCTTGCCTCGACGCCAGATCGCCATCACGAGCGCGTCGGTGACGAGCTGCGCGGTCATCTCGGCCTTCATCGACCAGCCGACCACCCGGCGGGAGAAGAGGTCGATGACGGC
>NZ_JBFTZP010000020.1:0-58914 GCF_056406735.1 Allobosea sp. P1_B10
ACCCGACGGTACCCGACGGTGACGCGCGAGCCCTTCCGCAACCGCGGCCGCGTCACGGAACTGCTGACCTCGGGCAAGCTGGCGCAGGATATCGGCCTGCCGCCGATGGACCCCGAGACCGACCGCTTCATGATGTGCGGCAGCCCGCAGATGATGACCGATCTCAAGGCGATCTTCACCGAGGCCGGCTTCAGCGAAGGCAACCACGGCGAGGCCGGCGAATTCGTGCTGGAAAGAGCCTTCGCCGAACGGTAGGAGCGGCGGCTTGCCGGGCAAGACCGTATCGGGGCCGGACATGGACCGGGGCAACACGAATCACCCTCGAGACAAGATCCAACCTCAGCCGCGCTCGGCGATTGCGGTTCCTGCTGCCCAGCCCGATGACCACGCCCATTGGAAGTTGTAGCCGCCGAGCCAGCCTGTGACGTCGACGACCTCGCCGATGAAGTAGAGACCGTCGACGGTCGTTGCCTGCATCGTGCGCGAGTTCAGGCCGGCCGTGTCGACGCCGCCCAGGGTCACCTCGGCGGTCCGGTATCCTTCCGAGCCGATGGGCGTGACCTCCCAGCCATGCAGGGTCGCCGCGATCGCGGCGAGACGCTTGTCGCTGGCCGCGCCGATCGGGCCCTCCCAACCATGGCTTTCGGAGAGGTACGCAGCGAGTCGCTTCGGCAGGATCTCGGCAAGCCAGTTCGCGATGCTTCGGCGGCCATTGTCCTGACGGAATCCACGCAGATCCGCGAACAGGTCCTGCGAGGGCAGGAAGGCGACGCTGATCGGCTCCTTTTCACGCCAATAGGACGAGATCTGCAGGATCGCCGGGCCAGACAACCCACGATGGGTGAACAGCAGCGCCTCGCTGAAGCCGGTCTTGCCGCAAGAGACCCGCACATCGGCTGCGACGCCTGCAATCTCGCGAAAGCCGGCCAGCACGTCCTCGCCGAATGTCAGTGGCACAAGCGCCGGGCGTGTCTCCGTCAGCGCCAGGTCGAACTGGCTCGCAATCTGGTAGCCGAGCCCCGATGCCCCCATTTTCGGGATCGATTTTCCGCCCGTCGCGACGACGACGTTGCGGCAGCGGAGATCGGCCGCGCCCTCTCCGCCCAGCCTGACCGCAAAGCCGCCCTCGATCAGCGCCAGGCTTTCCAGCGTCGTTCCCAGACGCAGTTCGCAGCCCGCGCGATCCATCTCGTCGAGCAGCATCGCGATGATATCCTTGGCGGAGTGATCGCAGAAAAGCTGGCCCAGCGTCTTCTCGTGATAGGCGATGCCATGCTTCTCGACCAAGGCGACGAAGTCATGTTGCGTGTAGCGCCCGAGCGCCGACTTGGCGAAATGCCGGTTGTTCGACAGGAAGCTCTTGGCGCTCGTGCCGATATTGGTGAAGTTGCAGCGCCCGCCGCCGGAAATGCGGATCTTCTCGCCGGGAGCTCGCGCGTGATCGATGACGAGCACATGGCCGCCGCGCGATGCCGCATGGATCGCGCACATCATGCCCGCAGCACCGGCGCCCAGGATGATAGTGTCGAAATGCTGAACCGACATCGGATGCTGCTAGTCCCAGAACGGCCCGGACGGGCCTCGTGCAGCGCTGCGGACGAAGGTTCGCTGCGCTTCGCCTCGGGTAGATGATCTCCAGCCATCCATCAACCGAGCGCCCGTCCGCAAGGCTTCACCCACGCCTGGGGCGGGCTCGCTGCGGCAGCCATGCGCCGTCGTGAATGTCACTACGAATCTTCCCCCGGGGTCATCGCCTGCAAGGCGGCAGAGCGCGGCCGACGCTCCCGCGGCAGCGGCGCGAATACTGCGGCATCCGGCAATCCTGCGCGTCGAAACGGCTTAAATTCCGGGCGTTTTTCTTGCGGAACCGAGGGCGCAGTGGAACTAGTCCCGACGCCCCAATTCCCAGTTCAAGCGCGAGCCGATTTATTCTTCCTGACGCGGTCTGAAAAGGAAGAGCGGTCTTGACTGGCAATCGTCGCATTCTGGTTACGGGCGGCAACGGCTATGTCGGCCGTCAGGTCGTCCGCCGGCTCTACGGGTCACATGAGGTCTGCGTCGTCGACAATCTGCGCGTCGGCCCGATGCGTTTCTCCGCCGACGAACGCGAGCGCTTCCGCTTCGAGCACGCCGATATCGCGGACAAGGCGGCCATCGAGGCGATCGTTGCGGATTTCAGGCCCGACGCCATCATCCATCTCGCGGCGATCCACTATATCCCGGAATGCGAGCAGGAGCCGATGGAGACGCTGCGCACCAATGTGCTCGGCGTGATGAACATGCTTCTTGCCGCCCCCGAAGGCACGCGCTTCGTCTATGCAAGCAGCGGGGCGGTCTACAAGCCCGACGCGCAGCCTCATCGCGAAGGTACGGCGCTGCTGGAACCCAACGATGTCTACGGGCTCAGCAAGCTGCATGGCGAGCATTATGTGCGCTATCTCGCCAGCCGGCGCTCCTTGTCGGCCGTGGTGGTGCGGCTCTTCAATGTCGTGGGGCCAGGAGAGACCAATCCGCATCTCGTGCCCGAGATCATCGCCCAGCTGAAATCCGGCCGCACGACGATCAAGCTCGGCAATCGCTGGCCCAAGCGCGACTATATCCATGTCGAGGATGCCGCGCGCGGCTTTGCGGCGGTCGCTACGGCCGAGGCGCCGGCTGCCGGCGTTACGGCGACTGTCAACCTGGGGACGTCGCACCCCTATTCGGTGGATGAGATCCTGCACAGGCTGCGCAGCATCGCGCAGATCGAGTTCGCGCTCGAGGAGGACAGCTCGCGCCTGCGCGCCGTCGACAGACCGTTCCTCATCGCGGACAACACGCAGATCCGCGAACAATTCGGCTGGGAGCCCTCGCTCACCATCGACGATGCCCTGCGGGATCTCTGGCGCGAGCCCGACCTGTCGGCATCGCTGACCGCGAAATATCGATGATCCGCGTCCTCTCCGTCATCATCGCGCCGCCCCATCTGTCGGTCAGCGGCGCGGGCCGCGCCGGGGAGCAGCTCAGCATCGCGCTTGCCGAACATTGCCAGGTCACGGTTGCCAGCATGATGGGGCCACAATCGGCGGTCGACGAGGGACAGTTGCGCAGGGTCCCGGTCACAGTGACCCTGCCGCCTTTGCTGAGCTCGCGGCACATTCCAAACCGTTACCGGACATTGTTCTACCGCTCGGACATCCCGCAGCTCATACGGGCGGGCGCATACGACATCGTGCACCTGCATAATCCGATGCCGGCGCTCGAAATGGCGCGGATCGCGCGGGCCTGCCGGCGAGCCGGAATTCCCTATGTCGTCTCCACCCATGGCTTCAACGAGATCGCCAACGGGGCGCGCGTCTATGCGTTCGGCTTGCTGAAACGGCTGGTCTGGAAGACGCTGGTGTCGAACCCGGTGTCCGCAGCTGTGAGACGGGCGGCCGCCGTGTTCACCCTGTCGCCGGCGGACAACGCGATCGTCCGGCAGATGGGCTTCTCGGGCGCCGCGCTCGCGAGCGTCCCCAATGGCGTGCCTGCCCCGGCGCCAGCCGATGCCGCGCGCGATGAGGCCGCCTACAGCCATCTCGGCATCCCCGAGCGGCGCGCCGGGCAGCTGACCTGCATGTTCCTGGCAAACCATACCCCTAACAAGGGATTGCCCGTACTGCTGGCTGCGTTCTCGCAGTTGCAGTGCCCCTATCTCCTGATCGTTGGCGGCGAGAAGCGGGCCGAGATCGACTACAGCGCAGCGTTGCGGCCAGGCCGGCCCGACCAGCGCATCGTGGTAACCGGGCGGCTGAGCGACAGCGAGGTGAACGCCTTGTTCCGGCGCTCGGACCTGTTCGTGTTCCCGACGCTGGCCGACACCTTCCCATTGTCCATCCTCGAGGCCATGTCGCATGGCCTGCCGGTCCTGGCGTCGAATGTCGGCGGGATCCCGCATCAGCTCGACGAGCGCTGCGGCAGGCTCGTGACCCCCGGGTCGGTCGACGAACTCGTCGCGACCGTCACCGAATTTGCACGGACGCCGGCGATGCTCGTCGCGATGGGGCGCCATGCCCGGGCTCGCGTTGCCGCCGATTTCACCTGGGAACGGGCCGCGTCGCTGGCCCATCTGGAGTATCAGCGGGTGCTGGCCGAGAGGTCCCGCATCGCGCAGCCCGCGCCGCGGTCCGCTTCGGGCCAGGGCGCGGGTGGCGAGGCGGTCCGCGCCGAGATCCCGTCGCAGCCGCATCAGGCGGCGTCCTGAAGCCTCCCACGCACCAGAAGGCCCTGGCTGACAGCTTCGCCGCCCGCGCCACCCCGGACGGTGGAGCGGGCGCTTCTCTCTCCGGAGCAACGCTGCGGGGGGCGTTTCGACCGCAGGTTCCAGCGCCCGGCGATGTCGCCGCCAAATGAAAAGGACCGCGCGACGGTGTTGTCGCGCGGTCGAAACCTGTCGTGGCTTGCCCGGTGTCGGGCCGCCTCTCAGAAGTGGGATTTCGGCTGAAGCTTCAACGTGGTCCGCGTGGAGTCAGCGATCTTGGCCGCGAGCCAGTCGGGGTTGGCGAGGTTGAAATAGGCCTTGAGCGCACTGCGCCAGAACAGTCTCTGGCGTTCTGAGGACGGCCCGTAATAGGCGCGGACCTTTGCGCATTCGGCTGCGGTCCTGGCACCGTGGACAGCACTGTTGTTGACGCCGGTGCGGCGGAAGCAGGCGATGGGGCGCCCGATCCTGCCATAGGGCGCCAGGCTCAGGGCACGGCAGAACATCTCGTAGTCGCCCGCATCCTTGTAGGCGATGTCGAAGCCGTTGAGCTCCTCGAAGAAGGACCGCGAGAAATAGGTTCCCATATGCATGATCGGATTCCAGCCGAGGCAGACGAGCATGCGCGGCGTCATCCAGTTCGGCGGCGCCGCGAGCCCGCCGAGATCATGGCCTTTCGAGTTGGTCCAGCGGATCCCGCCCACGACCCAGCGCCTGCCGCTCCCGCGGTAGGCCTCGACGACGGCCTTCAGGCCGCCATCGCACATCACATCGTCGGCGCCGAGAAACCCTAGCAGTTCACCGGACGAGGCGAAGGAGCCCTTGTTGATGGCGTCGAAGATGCCGCTGTCCTTGCCCTGGAGAACGCGCAGGCCATAGCTCTGCGCAAGCTCGACAGTTCCGTCGGTGCTGCCGCCATCGACGATGACATGCTCCACCTCGATGCCCGGCGCCTCATTGCGGCGGGCCGATTCGATGCATTCACGCAGATGCACGATGCCATTCAGCGTAGGGGTGACGACAGTCACGATCATCTTGAAGCTCCGCTCTTTGCTTTTGTGCGACTGTGCGGAACTTCAGCGAACGCGCTGAGCCATGATCGCGTCCGCAGATGGCGGCACGAACACTGGCAGGGCGTCGTCGGATGTCAGGTAGTTGTCCTGGACGACCGGGATCTGAGAGGCGGCGTTCTGCATCGCCCACATCGCGGCCTGGGTCCGGTTCTTGACGCGCACCTTCCTCAGGATGGCCTTGACGTGGACCTTCACGGTCGCCTCGGCGATCATCAGCTTGCGGGCGATGACCTTGTTGGATTCACCGAGCATCAGACCCTCGAGGATGCTCACTTCACGGCCTGACAGACCCGAGAAGGAGGTTCCGTCGGCACGGCGTACGACATCCTGGAGAAGCCGCTCTGGCTCGACCGCGACCTCGGACAGCAGTGACAGGAGATCGGGCGGGAAGACGGCGCCATTGGCGACGACGACCTCGAGCGACATGATGAGATCCTGTGCCGAGACCGACTCGACCAGGTAGCCGACCGCGCCCAGCTGGATGGCACGGCGCATGAGGTCGCGGCTGTCATGCAGGGCAAGCGCAACGATCTTTGCTTGTTTGAACTGGCGCCGGATGTCGCCGACGATGCTGCAGCTGGAATCGTCGATGACGACGATGAAAAGTTCAGGGGCGACTTGACTATCGCGGCACCTCTGGAAGTCCAGACTGGATGTCCTGTGACTAACCCTGAAGCGTGCACCACTGAGAAGCTGTGAGATACCTTCGCGAAATAATACATTATCGCTAAGGACGGCGGTCTCGATGAATTCAGGCATCGAACTCTCCCATTTCGCAACACAGAACCAGACAGAAATTAAGCCCTAAGTCAGCGAATCCTCCCGGAAAGTCATCGCCTTCAGCATCAACAATCGCCGTGGAGCTAACTGCCCACAGGGATACTCTTGTCACGATTTTGGGTAATGTATATTTCGACATCGCCCCCCGTAACTCAGCGTTAATGGGTAGTTAAATAATTGCCATCCGTCCTGTCATGAAAGTACGATAGACGTAAGGATAAACCTTACATCTGCTCGTATCCAAGCGGTCACAGATCTGTGAATTCTTCGGGAGACAAGCTCAGCCGACAGCGCGACTACAGGCTCAACTTCGAGCCTACAGCTCTGGCAAGCGCGCTGGCAAGTGGCCAGCGAACCGCTACGGCAGTTATCCCAAGGACTAGATTTTCTTGCGCCGCAGCGGCCTGGTCCGGTCAGGATCCATTTCGATTGTGCGGATCAGGTTCCTCGCAAGGATGGCGGCCTCGGTCCGATTTCGGACATTCAGCACCCGCATGAGCGCCGAAACATGGATCTTGGTGGTGGGTTCGGCGATGTGGAGTGCCTGCGAGATCTCGCGGTTGGATAGTCCTTCCGCCAAAAGGGCTAGAACATCCTTCTGGCGCGGCGTCAGGCCGAACTTGTTCTGCCGCCTCATCCAGCGGCGCCTGGACCCGCTCTCGCGGGGCGGAGGCCGCTCGGCCTCCCCTGCCGAAGGCATCAGCGCCTGAGGCACCGAGAGACGCCCCGACAACACTTCGCGCACGGATTCGACGATCTCGTCCTCGCGCTGCAATTTGGAGATGAAGCCGTGAAAGCCCTCGGCGAGATATCGCAGGATCTGATCGAAGGAACATTCGGACGAGATGATGACGTAGCGCGTCGCCGCCGACGCACGCTTGAAGTCCCGGATGACCAGGGGATCAGCCGTCTTGGTGATACTCAGGCTGACGAGCGCGAGATCGATGGGATCGGGCCCCATCAACAACTGCATCATGCTGTCGAGATCGGCCGCCTCGACGACGTCGGCATCGGGTAGCGCTGAACTGATGACGACACGCAGGCCGGTCCGGTAAAGCGCTTGTTCGTCGGCAACGAGAATCCTGACCATGGTTCGTGTCGCCGATCCAGTCGCCCGTTGCGGCCCAACAGCTTCGATCGCTTCGGCGTCGCGCCGGTCCGGCGGCCTGCCGGGCCGAGACCGAAGTCATCGAGGCCAGATAAGTGGCTCATGATAGCGAGGATGGCGCGGGAGGCGGCGTGCCCATCAGGACGAAAAGCCGCGTCCGGCGTGAGCATTATTTCCAGGGGCCCAGCCAAGCTGATTACCCCCCATAGGCTCGACGCCGGTGGCAGGGCATGCCGATTTGCGGCAACCGGGCGGGATCAATCAGAGATCGAGAATCCAGCCATGACTGGCGCCGTAACGGATGATATCCAGGCGCGAATTGAGCAGGAGCTTCTTGCAGGCGCGATAACGGTAGGTTTCGACCGATTTCACACCGAGGCCCGTGCGGCGAGCGATCTCCTTGTTGGAGTGCCCGACAGCGACCAGACGAAGGACCTGGGCCTCGCGCTGGGTCAGTTTTCCGGCAGCGAGATCGGCCTCGGGCCGGGCCGTCTGCGCGAGCTTGCGCACCCATTCTGAGCGAAACTCCTCGAGCGCGGAGTCGATGAAGACGCCGCCGCTCTGCACGGTCCTGATCGCCTGCGCGACCTTGTCGTTGGCCGAGCCCTTGAGGACGTAGCCGCGAATTCCAGCCTTCAGCGCGCGCTGAACATAGCTCGGCTCCTCGAAATGCGTGAGCATGACGATGCGTGTCTCGGGCGCGATCTCCAAGATACGCTCCGCGAGAGCGACGCCGTTCATTCCCGGCAGCCCCATGTCGAGGATCGCGATATGGGGCTCGTGTTCGCGGACCAGGGCAAGCGCCTGCCCCGCAGACATCGCCTGACCAACCAGCTCGAGATCGGGCAGGCTCAGCAGAAGCGTCTGCAGTCCCGCCAGTACTATCGGATGGTCGTCGACCAGGATGATCCGGGCTGTCATCTTGTCAGGATCCGCATCGGTTCCGCGGCAAGCAGCGCCGTCGCCCTCACGGTCGTGCCCTCGCCGACGGTCGAGATGATATCCAAGCTGCCGCCGATGCTGCACATGCGCTGACGCATGCCCCGCAACCCCTGCCCCGAATCATGCGCCTCGCCTGGCGGCCGCTCGAACGGCATAGCAAACCCCGGACCATCATCAGTGACCGTCAAGATGATGGACTTGCTGTCAAACGCGATCCTGACGTCGAGGTTCCGCGCGGCCGGGGCATGCTTGACGATATTGGTCAGGGCCTCCTGGGCGACACGATAGATTGCACTCTCGACGACGGTCGGGATCGAATCGGGCTGCGCACCCGTACAGGCGAAAGCGGCTTCGAGGCCGCTATCGCCGGAATAGGCATTGACGGTCGCCTCGATCGCGCTGACCAGACCGAGCTCCTCGACGATCCTGGGCCTGCAGCCGATAGCAGCCCGGTACAACCTGCGCCCGACCTCGGCGAGGTGGTCGGCCAGATGATCGAGCCTCTCCTTGTTGCCGCCGACGTCACCGTCGCGCATGCGCCGGATCTCGGCGATCACGGAGGCGAGTTCCTGGCCTGCCTGGTCGTGGAGGTCCTGAGCGATGTGCTCGCGCTCCTCGGCACGAACGCGTGCGATTTCTCCTTCGAGATCGCGCTTCTGTCGTTCGACCTGCCTGAGGGCCTCAGCGATGAACAGATACTGCTCGATGATACGCAGCCGGTCGGCTCGCAATTCGTCGGCGCTCTCGATGGCAAGCTGGCATCGCCGGTCGACAGCCTCCCGGCGCGCCCGCTCGGCGCCCGCCGAAAAGCGCGGATCCAGCCCGGCAAACAGGCGCAACAGGATGGTGGCTGGCATGTCGCCCATCTTGGGCACCAGGACGCTGCCGAAGCATCGAAGGTCGACGGGTCCCGTTGCCCCGACAAAGGTCATGCGCTTGAGCACGGGCTGGCGGGACCCCGAACAGCAGGCGAGATAACGAGCCAGCGCCTCGGGATCGTCCCGGCAGGAGGAGAAGAGCGACGGCAGGGTCTCGGCATCGGGAAAGGCCGCGCGCGCGGCCCGGTTCATGGCCTGGATGGCACCATCGCTGCCGACGACCAGGGCGAGTTCGTCCAGGTGCTCGATACCGACTACGCTTTCACATGGGAAACGCATCGTCACGGAAGTATTCCCTTGTGTCCGGCCCCAGCTCCGCCGGCACGAGGTCGATCACAATGCGGCAGCCATGGTCGCCCCTCGCAATGGTCTTCTCGATATCGATGGCGGCATATCCAAGCGCGTTGGCAGTCATGCGTCCCAACAGGTTCGACGTCATCATGCATATGGAGGGGTGTCCTCGAGCCGCCTTGCCCAAAGGGCACCTCGAATTTCCCAAAACGATGCGATCAGGATGATCCTCGATAACAAAGAAGTGACCACCAGCTCGATTCTCCAAGTCGACGAGAACGGCGCTAAGTTGTTCACGTGTGAAACGTTGCACGCCCAACGCGACACTATATTTCTTTTCGAGATTCGAGCCGATCTGTCCGGCCACGCTTCCTATGAATACCGATGCATCTTCTATGCCAGCAACATCCTCGATCATCTTCACGATTCCGATAAGCATCTCATCGACCAGAATCCGATGATTGAAATGGATGTCCAAAGAGCCAACGTCTTGGCGGGATTTATCTCCAACAGGTCGTGACGAGCCCACGATCGGTCCTCCTCAACACGATTCCATCAGGGAAAAAATGCCTTAGACCAAGCATTCGCATGAGATCATAAAAAATGAATGAAGTTGACCGCCACGCGAATCCTGGAAACAGCGCAAGCTTCCTTTACGGTTTCGACTATTTGCCCGTCTCACTCTTTTGCTCAAACCAACGCGTCGAAGGGGAGTTCGATTAGCGAGATGTAGTCCGATCCGGTTGAAAAGCTCAGCCATGCGAGCTGCTCCACTACCCCTGCGATTACTCAAACGCTGGTCATATCTAAGTTGTTTGGCGTAGGCACATCTTCACTCACCCCATTCATCGCAGCATGCGAAAAAATAGGCGGGCTGCGATAGTGTCACGACATGAACATACTGTCTGCGTCAATTGTTACACAACCCGCGATCGTTGTGCTCACTGGCGACCGATTTTCGGTGATCGTGAGCTCGCACAGCCACGTACCAGCCCGCGGACAGAGCGTATCGGAGCTTGATCACCCAAAGGCAGCGGTGAACACAATTGCGCGATTACTATCGTGTAACGAGCCCGCTGCTCGGCTTTCTGCATCCACTCGGCTCGACCTGCACGCGTTTCCGGCCACGGATACGCTGGCTCCCGCCACGATCGGCGCGCCCCAAATTCACCTTCTGCGGCTATTCGAGACTAGCCCTGCCCGACGCGGTTCCCGTCTTCCTCTGGACGAGGTTTCCCCGGCTCTCCTGGCCAAGGCTCCGGAAGGTCTCGTATGAGACCGGCTGATGGCCCCAGATGAATGTCGCAGCCTCGGCCGAAGGCTGGACAATGTAGGTATTGCCGTCAAAGCGGTTGCCACCGGTTTCGATGACCCCGAAATTGGGGCTGGCGGGCGCGACATCGCTGGCGCCGCCCGACATGCCGGCCCGCCCCTGGTAGATCACGATGTTGTCCCGGACCAGATTGTCGGCCGTCCTGTAGAGTTGCGCCGGGCTGGCGCCATTGTCGCGCGCCTGGTCGATCAGCATGATCCCGGCTGCGCCCTCTGCGACCGAGACGATGTTGCCGTAGACCTGAACGCCCCGCGAGGCCGCGATCTGGATGCCGGCGCCCCAGAACCAGACGCTTCCCTGCTGGCCGCCTGCGCCGGTGCCGTTGAGCTTCACGATGTTGTTGCGGATGACGGCGTCGAAACTGATCTCGTAGAAGATGCCGGCGTCGGCATTGCCTTCGACGATGTTGTCCTCGATCAGGACGTCGCGGCAGTCGACATCGCACCACAGGCCCGAGCCGAAATTTCCGTACACGCGGTTGCGCCGCAGCGTCAGCCTCTCGATTGCACCGGCCTTGACGCCGCCGCCCTCCCAGGTGGCGTCGTAGCCGTGGATGTTGTTGGCGTAGATCTCGTTGTCCTCGATCACGACATCGTAGCCGTTGGGCGAGATGCCGAGCTGGCCGTTGTCGTGGATGCGGTTGCCGCGCACGATCGTCCTGTCACCGGTGGCGATGCCCGCTCCGCTGTTGAGACGGACTTCGTTGTCCTCGATCAGCCAACCCGAAGCCCGGGCATCCTCGTCGCCGAAGATGGCGCCCTGCTGCGCCGGGGTGGCATATTTCTCGATCACAAGCCCCCTGACCACGACATTCCGGGCGCCGTTGCTCCAGAAGGCGTGGGCGCGGCGCGTCCTCTCGAGGATGCGCGCTCCGGGATCGTCGGCGAAATAGGCCTTTCCGAGCGCAGCATCGTGAAAGACGCTGCCCGGGCGCAACGCGTCGAGGCGCTCGACCGGCTCGAGAGGCCTGTCGTCCAGGAAAAAACGGATCGGCCGGTTGCAGAGCGGTCGCGACGCCAGGCAGGTCCCGAACGGGCGCATCGCAGGCCCCGCGATCGCGGCGGTCCAGTACGGCCCCTCCTTGCGGATATCGGTGAGGCGTTCGGCACCGCTCATGACCGCGCCCGGCAGGCCGATGAAGACCTGCCCGTCCTTGGGCGCGACCCGCTGCCCCAGATGCAGCCCGGGCTCGATGCAGAAGGTGGTGCGCGGCGCGGCCGCGTCGACTGCAGCCTGGAACGAGGCGCCGACGGCGATGCGGACGGAACGCTCGGGGCAGGTCCGGGGCTCGCTGGCCTCGGCGCGCTCGCCGTGAAGACCGAGTGCGGCCAGCACCAGGAGCGCGCCGGCGATCTGCCTGCTCGCCGCCATGGTCGTCCGACGCTGCACCGGCCTCGCCCTGACGTTGAGGGCGCGATAGATCATCAACGACCCCAGCCCGACACCGAACAGGATCCAGAACGGGATCCCGAGCATCGGCCCTTCAAGCGCGACGTCGAAGGAGGCGTCGATGACGACGGAGGCGAGGTAACAGACCAGGAAGATGAAGAACCGCGACCAGTCGTGGTCGCCCCGCAGCCGTGCCTGGCGCGAGGCGGCGAGTAGCACCCCGATCCAGTTCGCCCAGGTGAGCAGCCACAGCACGAGGCCGGGCACGCCGCCACGGGCCAGATAGGTCATGTGGATGCTGTGGGGGCTGCGCAGGACAGGCCCGCCATGCTCGAGTCCGACGACGAAGCCATCGGCCTCCGCCAGGTTCACGCCGAAACCCTTGCCGGTCCAGAAATAGGGGCCATGAATGGTGTAGTTGCGGATCGCCTCCCACCAGTTCAGACGCCACTGCTTCGTGCCGTCGAGATTATTGGCATCGTTGGACATGACAATGCTGGCCATATTGTCGGCCAGCGCCCTGGCGCTCAGCGCCCGCTCATTGCCGGGGATGTCGATCGAGAGGTCGACGGCGTAGGCGAGGCCGAGCAGGATGGCGATCCCCCCGCCGATCACCGCGAGGCGGCGGAACTGGCCGGTGAGCAGCATCGCGAACACGACCGGAATCAACAGCGCCAGCATGCCGCCCCGGTTCTGGCTGGCGATCAGGATGGAGCCCACGAGCACTGTGACGCACCAGATGCGCCCGACCTTGCAGAGCCCGACCAGAACCAGCACCACCGCGCCGCAGAGATGGACGGCGAGTTCGCCGGTCCGGACCGAGAGGATCCCGACATCCTGGCCCGGAATCCGCGGCATCGACGAGCCGGCGAAACGCGCCACGATGAAGGCCACGATCGAGAGTGGCACCATCACCCTGACGAGCACTCTGAAATAGCCCATGATCTGTGCCAGGCGCGCGGGCCGCTCCAGCAATAGCGCGGCGACGATGAAGGCGAAGCCGGCATAGATCGCGACCACGCCGTCGCGCAGCGCGTCGATGCCGTAGGTGCCGACACCCTGCAGCGTGCGAAACAGCACCCAGCCGAGCAATGCCAGAGCAATGAGTGCGGGGCCCGTGCTGAGCAGCGCCGTCAGGCAACCGCTCGCAATGAGCGCCAGCAGCCCCAAACCGAAGAGTATCTCGCCCATGAAGAGGGGCGGCGCGCCGAGATAGGCGAAGCTCTTGCCCAGGACCACATAACCGGCAAAGCCGAGCGCCAGAACCGGCAGATAGCGGTCCGTCATCCGCCGGCCGTCCGACATCTCCATCTGCGCTGACAGTGCTTGCGCCACGGCTGCTCCTCGGCGTCCCCCCGGGGATTGCGTTCGCGGCATCGTACAGCCCGCGGGCAGCCGGTCAGGATGGGCTTTCGGGGTAGCCAGCCCAGCAGGCACGGGTCGGGGACCGTCGCCAGCACCGTTTTGGGTAGTCTCGATGACCAGCGCGGCCCAGGGCATCCCGGCGCTATGATCAGCCCCAGTGCGAGACTGACATACCCGCCCCGAATGCGCCCTGGCCTGCGGAGACGAGATGAGACGGATTTGCGGACAGGCGCGCGCGGCGGGCTCTCGGCCCGACATCACAGGATGGCTCGGGTGAGTGTTGACTCGATCGAACTCCGTCGCCGGGGCGGCGGGCCCGGACGGACGAAAGCGCTGATGAGCAGGGTCAGGGCGCCCGCCCTCTCCTTCGGCGACCAGGCTTTCGCGAGCATCTGCAACTTCCTGACGACGGTCCTGCTGGGACGCTCGCTGGGGCTGGAGGCGTTTGGCCTCTACGCCATGCTCTGGCTGCCAGTCTATCTGGCTATGAGCCTGCAACTGGGTCTGATCGTCAGTCCGATGATGAGCATCGGCACGAAGGAAAGCGGGCGGACTGCCGACAGCTATTTCACCGTGATGCTGGTCCACCAGTTCGTCTATGTGGTCGCGGTGACGGCGGCGATCTCGGGCATCCTCGTCGTTATGACGGAAACGACCCCGCAACTCGACGGCATCGGCTTGCCCATGGCGGCGGCGGCCGGGAGCTATCTGTGCCAGGACTTCATGCGGCGCTACCTCTTCGCCCGGCGCCGCCCCGGATCCGTCTTCGTCATCGACATCGTCAACCAGGCCCTCAAGGTCGGCGCGCTCGCGCTGCTCTGGCACACGGGACTGATGAGCATTCACAATGCCCTCTGGGCCGTTGCCGGCGCGGCCACCCTGTCGACCTTCTGCGGCCTGTTCCGTCTGGGACCGCTGTGCTGGGATTGGAGCGATTTTCGCGAAACGACGGCACGGCAATGGCGGTCTGCACGCTGGCTCGTCCTGACTGCCACCGGGCAATGGGCCGTGGGGTATAGCGGGGTTCTGGTCACGGCGAGCCTGTTCGGGCCCCGGATCGTGGGCGCCCTGCGGGCCACTCAGAGCCTGCTCGCCATGGGCAACATGGTGCGCGAGGCTCTGGAGAACATCGTGCCGCCGCTCGTCGGCAAGGCGATGGCGGAATCCGGACTGGCCGGGCTCAAGCGGATGCTCGTCCTGGTGCTGCTGGGCTCGGCGGCAATCGGGGGCGCGGGCCTGCTCGTTCTGGCCCTCTTCGGCCCCTGGCTCCTGCACTTGCTCTATGGCAGCGAGATGCTGGAGTTCGACTGGCTGATTGTCTGGTATTCGCTGATCTTCCCGATCGCGCTGCTGAACGTGGCGCTGTACTGCGCCTACCGTGCCATGGAGCGGACGCGCTCGATCTTTGTCGCCACATTGGCCTCGGCAGGCTTCAATATCCTGGCGATCTATCCGGCCGGCGTGATGTTCGGCGTAGCGGGCGTGATCGCAGTCTCGGTGACCGCGGAACTCATCACGCTGGTCGTGCTCACGATATTGGGCCGCGAATTATGGTCCAGCGCCGGGGTATCTCCAGCGCCTCAAACCGAAACCGGCGGCGCAGATGCCGCCATCACCCGCGCGCCATGATCCCCGTCGGGCCCGCGCAGGTGCATCTCTGGTGCTGCAGCACCGAGATCGGCGTGGGCGAGTTCGCGACTCGGCACGCACTGCTGTCCGAGCAGGAGCGGGCACGGGCCGCGCGATTCCACGATCGCACGGCGATGGTCGCCTTCACGGCGGCGCATGGTTGGCTTCGTCGCGTACTGGGGGCTTATGTGAATGTGCCGCCCGAGGCGCTGCGTTTCGGCGAGGGCGCCCATGGCAAGCCGCAGCTCGCACTCGCCAGCGGCGGCACTCCGCGGGTCAGCTTCAATCTCAGCCACTCCGGTGACCTCGCCATCGTCGCGGTTGCGGAGCAGATGGCGGTGGGTGTCGACATCGAGCATGTCAGGCCAATGCCGCGACAGATCGCCGAAGACAGTTTCGCGCCTGGTGAGGCGGCAGCGCTTGCGAATGTCGCGCCTGCCGAGCGCGACAGCGCCTTCATGCGCCTCTGGACACGCAAGGAAGCCTATCTCAAGGCAACCGGCACCGGGCTCAATACACCGCTGGACGCATTCGAAGTGTCTCTCGACGAGCCCGCGCGGCTGCTTCGCGTCCGATCAGATCCCGCCGAGGCCGCCTGCTGGCAAATCGCGCATCTCGAGCCCGCGCCTGGTTATTGCGGCGCGGTTGCCGCGCGTGGCCAGGGCTGGACATGCGTCTGGATGGCGCGGCCGGGCGCCACCCCGCTGCTGCTCGACCCGAAGCTCAACGCGGCGCCAAACCCAGCATATTCCTGATCCCTTGCGCCATCGAGCGAGAGCCGGCTGCGGAGAACGCGCCCTCATGCTCCTCGCCCACGACAGGCTGGCAGGGCGTGCCGTCCGGGAGATGCTGCGTCCAGCCCAGCGCCGGGTCAGGCGGCCAGCCGGCGGGAATGGCCTCGCTGCGAAACATCAGCACCTGCCCGCCATAGCCCTCGGGTGTGTAGCGCTGGACCAGCGCCTCGAGTTCATCGGTGGCGCGCCAGAACTCGGCCTCGTCGAGCGCTTCCTCCGCGGGCCGCCAGAACAATAGCCGCTTCGCTCGGCGCACCGGCGCGGTCGACTGCAGCCAGAACGACATCCGGGTCGCGAAACTGCGGGGCCCGGCGCGCCACTGGCGCTTGGCAAAGCGCTGCATCCGGCGAAGTTTGAACAGAAGCCGCCGCGCATAGGGCTGCCGCAGGAAATAGCCCGGTGCCCAGCAGTCGATCAGCACGACCAGCTCGACCTTGCGGCCCGCCGCCTCGAGCTGCCTGGCTGCCTCATAGGCGATGATCCCGGAGCGGCAGAACGCGACCAGGCGCAGCGCACCGGTCGGGCTCGCCGCCATGATGGCCTCGCAATAGACGGCGGCGAGTTCCGCCAGCGTGCCGGGCGCCTCTTCGCCGGGCGCGGACGGCATCAGTTGCAGCGTGGCGAAAGGCTGGTCGGGGCCGAGCTCCTGGGACAGCGGCCGGTACAGGCTGAATTTCTGGGCGGTATGGCTGATCGCGAAAAGCGTCGACTGCGTTCCCGCCTGCTGCAGCCAGTTCCGGCGCATCGCCGGATTGACGCCCGGAGAACGGGCGACGGGCTGGGCGACGCTGGAAGCAGCGGGGCGGGGTGGCGGCGCAGCGGGTTGCACCGGGGCGCGCGGCAATTTGTCGGCTGGGGCGTCGACCACGGCCTCCGCGATCCGCTCATATTGCGCCACGAGCGCTGCAGCCGTCGCCTCGTCATAGAGGTCGCGATGATATTCGCAGGTCAGGCGCCAGCCTTCCTCGCGCTCGACCAGGATGAAATTGAGATCGTAGAGGGCGCCGGGCAGGTTCGAGGGAATGCCCGAGAGCTTGAAACTGTCATTGGCGAGTTCGCCGATAAAGGCGCGCTGGACGATGAAGTTGACCGAGACAGGCGGGCGCCCGCGCTCCAGGCCGTGTTGCTGCGCCTGCACGACGCGGTCGATCGGCCAGAGGTGGTTCTCTACGGCTTCCTCGAAGGTATCGCGGGCGCTGCGGCACAGCTCCAGAAAGGATTGCTCGCGCGCGATCCGCGTGCGCAGCACCAGCGTGTTCACGAAGGGCCCCACGACCCCCTCGAGCTCGACCTCGTCGCGCGCCGCGATCTGCGTGCTGAGGCCTATATCGGAGGCGCCCGTGCGCTGGTGCATCAGGATGAGCAGAACCGCATAGGCGGCCGTGAAGAACGTCGTATCCTCGCCACGCGCAAGCTCGGTCAGCCTTGTGGTGAGCGGCTTGGGCAGCAATCGCGCGATCGTCGCGCCATTGGCGCTGCGCGCGACGGGGGCGGGATGGTCCGGCGGAACTTCGACATAGGGGAGATTGGCCAGCCGTGCCTTCCAATAGGTGCCCTCGCGCGCGAGCGCATTGGTGGCGAGGCCTTCGAGGCTCCATTCGGCGTAGTCGGAATATTGCAGCGCCAGCTCGGGCAAGGACGGCCGGGCTCCTCGGCTCAGCGCCTGGTAGGCCGCGACGAAATCCTTGGACAGGATCCCCATCGACCAGCCGTCGCTGACGATGTGATGGGCCGTGACCAGGAGCACCGCATCGGTGCGGCTCAGCCTGACCAGCGTCGCACGCAGCAGCGGCGCCGTCGCGAGGTCGAAGCGTGCCTGTGCCTCCAGCCCGCCGATGCGCTCGGCCTCGCCGAAACGGTCGGCCTCGGGCAGGCCGGACAGGTCGATCTCCGACAGCTTGAAGGGCAGGTGTTCGGACAGAAGCTGGATCGGGCGGCCGGCCACGGCGACGATCGCCGTGCGCAAGGCTTCGTGGCGCTCGATGATCGCCTGGAAGGCCGCCTGCGCGATCGCGGCGTCGAGATGCCCGCGGATACGCCATTTGACGGCGATGTTCAGGCTCGGGGTGCCGGGATCGGCACTATCGAGACGCCAGAAATACTGCTGCCCGGTCGAGCAGCGTGCCCGCGTTACGGTCGGATCGGACATGGTGAAAGCAGGGCTAGGATCGGGAGGCAGAGAATTGGCCATGATTTACTCACCCCTGTTCCCGATAGGAGACGGCCTTGGCCTCGCCCGGCGCAGCCTGTTCGGCCGGCTTGGCGGCCCGCCGCCACGGCATCTTCCAGAAGGTCGGTGCGGCAGGCGTGGCCACTTCCGTCGGCTCGACCTCCGCCAGCGCGGCGGCGATGCCGGCAATGGTGCGATTGCGGAAGATGTCGCGCGCCGCGAGCTTGAGGCCCTCGCGCCGCGCCCGTCCGGTGATCTGGAAGATCGCGAGTGAATCCGCCCCGAGGTCGAACAGATCATCGTCGACGCCGATATCGTCGCGCCGCAGCACTTCGGCCCAGATGCCGGCGAGCTTCGTCTCCAGCGCGCTGCGCGGCCTGGCCACGACGGTCTCCGTCGCGACTGCGGCCACCGGCGCCGGCAGGGCGGCACGGTCGAGCTTGCCGCTGGCGTTCAGCGGCAGTGCGGACAGGCAGACCCATCCCGTCGGCACCATGTATTCCGGCAGCTCCTGCGCCAGCAGCGACCGCAATTCGCGCGAGGATGCCTGAGCCTGCCCCGCGGGCGTGACGCAGTAGCAGACCAGGCGCGGCTCGCCCGGAACGTCCTCGCGCAGGATCACGGCCGAGACGATGCCGGTCTTGCGCAGGAGCGCGGCCTCGATCTCGGCGGGTTCGATCCTGAAGCCGCGCAGCTTCACCTGGTGATCGCGGCGCCCGAGATGCTGGATGCGGCCATCGGCGAGGTAACGAGCGCGGTCGCCCGTGCGATAGACCCGCTCGCTGGCGTCGGGATCGACGGGGTTCGGGACGAAGGAACGGCCGGTGAGCTCGGGATTGCCCGCATAGCCACGGGCCAGGCCCGTGCCGCCGATCAGCAACTCCCCGGGAACTCCGGGCGGGACCAGCTGGTCCTGGGCATCGACCACGTAGAGCTGCGTGTTGGAGATCGGTCGGCCGATCGTGATGACCTCGTCGCGCGCATCGATGCGGGCGGCCGCCGACCAGATCGTGGTTTCGGTCGGCCCGTACATGTTCCAGAGCTCGCCGCCACCCTCCAGGAGGCGACGCGCCAGGTCGAGCGGCAACGACTCGCCGCCGCAGAGCATGCGCAGGCCAGCCCGGGACCGGAAGCCGGCGTCGAGCAGGAAACGCCAGGTCATGGGCGTCGCCTGCATCACCGTGGCGCCGCTGCGATTGAGCCGCGCAAGCAGGTCGACACCATCCTTTGCCTCGTCGGATGTCGCCAGGCTGACGCGACCGCCAGCAACCAGCGGCAGCAGCAATTCGAGCGCCGCGATGTCGAAGCTGACCGTAGTGACCGCCAGCATCGTGTCGGTGCTGGCAAAGCCCGGTTCGCGCGCCATGGCGAAGAGCAGGTTCGAAAGGGCGCCGTGGCTGACCTCGACACCCTTCGGCTTTCCGGTCGAGCCCGAGGTGTAGATGACATAGGCGAGATGATCGGGCGCGATACCGGGGCCGCTATATCCTGGCGCATCAGGGGCCTCGTGGACGTCGATCACCGGGATCGCGCCGTCTGGCTCCAGCAGGGCTTCAGCTCCCGGGCCAGCCGTGAGGATGGCGACGCAGCCTGAATCCTGCAGGATCGTCTGGATCCGGGCCTTGGGCGTGGCGGGATCGAGCGGGACATAGGGGAAGCCGGCTTTCAGCGCGCCCAGCATGGCCGCGACAAGAGCGGGCGAGCGCTCGACGAGCAGGCCGACCCGACTTTCCGGCGTGGCGATGCGGGCCTCGAGCTGCGCCGCGATACGGTCGGCCCAGAGGTTCAACTCGCCATAGGTCAGTGCGTCGTCGCCGAGTTCGACGGCGATGGCGTCGGGCTGCTGCCCGGCCTGCAATTCGAAGGCGTGGATGGCGCCCTGCTCCAGGGGAAACGCGATCTCGGTCTGGTTTAGCGCCGATACGAGATGATGGCGCGCAGCCTCGTCCATGAGCGGCATCGCCGCGATGACGCAGTCGGGGTTTTCGACGAAGGCGGCCAACAGCGTGCGGTAGTGGTCGAGCCAGCGATCGATCGTCGCGGCATCGAACAGATCCGCGCCGTAGCAGCAGTCGATGCGCAGGCCGTCCCGGGATTCGACCAGGTTGAAATAGAGGTCGAATGTCGAGAACGCCTTGGGGTTGGGCTCGGCTGCAACCCGCACGCCCTTGCCGAAGTCGAGGCCGTCAGCCAGACGCTCCAGGTTGAACTGGATCTCGACGAGCGGCAGCCGGCCAGGGTTCGGCGGCAGGCGCAGCGTCTTCAGCAAGGTGCCCAGCGTGCAGCTCTGATGGTCGTAGGCATCGAGAACCGCACGACCGACCTTGTCGAGATGCGCCGAGAAGGCCTCCGAGGGCTCGACGACGCCGCGGATCGGCTGGAAATTGACGCAATGCCCGACGAGCGCGGCCTCCTCGATCTGAGACTGGCCGGCGGCGGGAACGCCGATGACGATGTCCTGCTGGCCCGATAGCCGGGCGACCAGGACCTGGAACGCAGCAAAGAGCGTGCTGAACAGCGTCCGGCGGCGGCGCGCGCCGGCGGATTTGACCGCATTATAGAGCCCGGCATCGATGAAGCTCGTGCGATTGCCGCCACGGAAGCTGCGGATCGCCGGCCGGGGATGGTCGGTCGGCAGCTCGATCGGCGCGGGGATGTCACCGAACATCCTGACCCAATAGGCCCGGGACGCGTCCGCCCGCTCGCCCTTGCCGGCCTGCGCGGCATAGCTCGCGAACGGCATCGCCGGGGCCAGGAGACTGGTGTCGCCGGCGCGATAGGCGGTCGCGATCTCCTCGAGCAGGATGTTGATCGACCAGCCGTCGCAGATGATGTGGTGGGCGGTGAGGACGAGGACGTGCTCGCCATCGGCCAGGCGCACGATCTCCACTTCTGCCAACGGCCCGTTGACCAGGTCGAAGGGCCGGGTCGCACGCGCTTCGATCCGGGCAACCAGCGAAGCTGTCGGGTCGCCGCTGCCGCCGAGATCGACGATCTCGATGGGGAGGGTCGCCGAGGGCGCGATCCACATGGTCTCGCCATCGGCCGAGAAGCGGGCCTGCAGGATGGCATGTCGGGCTGCGACCAGCGAGACGGCCTGCGCCAGCCGCGCTGTGTCGATCTCGCCCTGGAGCGTCAGGCTCACGGATTCGTTGAAGGCGGCGCTGGCCTCGGCGCTGGTCTGGTCCGACAGCCAGATTTCCGTCTGGGCCTCGGTCAAGGGAAATTCCTGGCCCAGAGGAGCGTCCTCGGCATGCGGTACCGCCGGATGCGGAGCCGGGCTGAAGGCAAGGACCTCGCCCGGCAGCATGCCGTCCTGCCGCATGACTTGCAGGCTCTCGCGCACCGCCTGGATGATCGCAGCGATCTCGGCCTCGCCATGCTCCGTCGTCAGGAAGCAGGGATAATGCTCCTGGACGAAGATGCCGCGCGCCCGCAGATGATAGTGCAGCAGGCTGCCGAGGCGATGATCGCGGCCGGGCTCGAAATAGAGCACGCTGCCATATGATTCGATCGGCACATCCCAGCCGAATTCGGCGAAGGCCGCTCTCAGGGCTGCCGCGAAGCGCTCCATCCTGGCGGTCAGGCCCTGGCTCAGCGCCAGCCCCTCCCGCTTCACATGCTTCAGGACGGCTGTCGTCGCCGCCAGCGCCAGCGGATGGCGCACAAAGGTCCCGGCAAAGAAGGTGACGCCGACCTCCGGGACGCTCTCGTCGCCGAACTGCCAGGCGCCGCCATCGAGCGCATCCATGAAGCGTGGCGTCCCAGCCAGCAACCCGACCGGAAGCCCGCCGCCGACGACCTTGCCGTAGGTGGCGAGATCGGGCTCGATGCCGATCAGCCCCTGCACCCCGGCCGGATGAACCCGGAAACCGGTCACGACCTCGTCGAAGACCAGCGCTGCACCCGATTCAGCCGTCACCTTGCGCAACTGCTTGAGGAAATCGACCGGCAGGTAGGCCGGACGACGGCTCTGGATCGGCTCGACCAGCACGGCGGCCAGTTCGTGCGCATGCGCGCGGATCCAGGCGAGGCTCTCATCGCTGCCATAGTCGAGCACAGTCAGGCGACCGACCGCATCCATCGGGATGCCCGGCGCGGCGGGAAGCGTCCGACGCTGGTCGCCCGTGCCGACCCCGCGGGCGAGGACCTCGTCGAACTGGCCGTGATAGGCGCCCGAGAACGTCACCACGCGGTCGCGCCCCGTGACCGTCCTGGCGACCCGCATCGCGGCCATCACGGCCTCCGATCCCGTGTTGCAGAACGCCACGCGGGCATGGCCCGTGAGTTCGCAGAACAGGGTCGCGGCCTCATGCGCCAGCGGCGATTGCGGGCCGATCGCAAAGCCCTGCTCGAGCTGCGCCTGGACAGCCTCAGCGACGAAGCCCGGGGAATGCCCGAAAGCGGTCTGGCCGTAGCCGTTGACGAGATCGATGTATTCATTGCCGTCGACGTCCCAGATATAGGCGCCCTTCGCCCGTGCCGCGACGATCGGGTAGACCATCTCCTTCCAGTCGGCCGTGAAACCGGCGACCGTGCGCGGATCGGCCAGCACGGCGCGGTGCTGAGCGGCGAGCCGCTTGGACGTGGCCGTGCGCGCGACGTAATGCGTCGTCAGCCTGACGATGTGGTCGCGCTGCGTCTTGGTGAGCGCGACCTCGCCGGCGGGCCGGATCAGCGAGCGAATCCGAGACCCCGTTGCAGGCGCGGCGGGTGCCGCCGGGCTTGCTGTGAGCATGACCTGGACTGGCGCAGGCGCCGCGGTCACGGCTGGGACCGATTGGACCGTCGGCAGCACGGCATGCCCGTTAAGCGCCTGCAATTGCCGCTCCATCAGCCGCGACATCACATCGAGTTGCTCGCGCATCAGAGCGTCGACCGAGATGCTGCCGGAGGATGGCTGCACCGCCATTGCGGCGGGCTGCGGCGCAACCGGGACCGGGGCGGGCGCAGACGGTGGGGCTACCGGCGCCTGGGGCTGGGGCGGACGGATCGCTGCGATGTGGCTCGCCACGGCGTCGACCGATGGCAGTTCGTCGAAAAGCTGGCGGAAGCGGATCGGCACCCCGAAGGTGGTCTGGAGGCTCTGCGCAGCTTGCGTCAGCAGCAGCGAGTCGAAACCGAGCTCGAGGAACGATGCCGTCCGCTCGTCGCTCCCGAACGGACGACCCGAGAGCGTCTCGAAAATGGCAGCGACGCCGGGCTCCAGCGCGCGGCTCGCTGCGATGTCGATATCGGCAGGGCGGGTCATGACTTGGTCCTGGTCTGGTTGGACAGGGTTATGGAAATCCATAGCCGGCGCAGGGATCGCGGGCGCGGCCTCGACCTGCGCGACGGGAAGCTCGATCCAGTGGTGGCTACGCTCGAAGGGGTAGGTTGGCAGCGGAACCCGATTGCGCGCGGCCCCGGCGTGGTAAGCGGCCCAATCCGGCGTCACGCCTGCTGTCCACAGGCGCGCGACGGCGGAGGCTGTCATCGCCTCGGCGTCACCGCTCGCATTGGGCAGGCAGGAGACGGCGACGCGCCCGGAGGCAGCGCCTTGCAGGGCAAAGCTCGACAAAGCGGCGCCGGGGCCGACCTCGAGCAGGATGGGGGAGCGGTCGCGCATCAGCGTCGCGATGCCATCGGCAAAGCGCACGGGCTCGCGCGCATGCCGCGCCCAGTATCCTGCCTGCATCGTCTGCTCGGCTGTCACCCAGTCACCGCTGACACCGGAGATGTAGGGGATCTCGGGTGCATGGAGCGAGACCGCGGCGACTGCCTCGGTAAACGGCGCCACCAGCGGATCGATCATTTCGGAATGGAAGGCGTGCGAGGTCTGCAGGCGGCGATGCGTGACATCGCGGCGGGCGAGTTCGGCTTCGAGCGCCTCGATCGCCGCGAACGGGCCCGCCAGCACGCTCTGGCCAGGCGCATTATTGGCCGCCACCGCCACGCCATCGCCGACCAGCGCCGCGACTTCCGCATCGGGCAGCCGCACCGCCAGCATCGCGCCGCGCGGCAGGTCCTGCATCAGGCGCCCGCGCTTCGCCACCAGGCCGAGCGCGTCCTCGAGCGACAGAACGCCCGCCAGGCAGGCCGCCGCGAACTCGCCGACGCTGTGGCCGATCATGGCGGCAGGCCGCAGGCCCCAGCTGATCAGGAGCTGGGCGAGCGCATATTCGACGGTGAAGATCGCCGGCTGCGCAAACAGCGTATCCGAAAGACGCTCCGGTTCGGCGCCGCCATTGCTCGGATATACGAGGCTGCGCAGGTCGATATCGAGTTTGGGGCGCAGGATTTCGAAGCAGCGATCGACCGCCCCGCGAAACACCGGCTCGCCGGCATAGAGCTCGCGCCCCATCTGCGGATGCTGCGAGCCCTGGCCCGGAAACATGAAGACGAGGTCGCCATTCGCCTGCGCGGCGGCTGCGCGCGCCGGGGCCGGCTTGCGCAAGCCCGCGACGATCTCGCCGCGATCATGGCCGGCAAGCGCGAACCGATGCGGAAAGGCACGGCGACCGGTCTGCAACGTAAACGCGACGTCGGCCAGATCCTGCTCGGGCGCGTGTTCGAGATGGTCGGCGAGCCGGATGCGCGCGGCCTCCAGCGCGGCCGGTGTCCGGGCCGACAGGGTCAGGATCTGCGAGCGGCGCGGACTGGCTTCCTCCTCGACCGCAGGGGCCTGCTCCAGCACGAGATGGACATTGGTGCCGCCGACGCCGAAGGCGCTGACGCCGGCGCGGCGCGGTCCCTCACCCTCCGGCCAGTCCTGTGCGCGATCGGCGATGAAGAACGGGCTCTCGGCCAGTGCCAGCGCCGGGTTGGGCTCGCGCACATGCAGGCTCGCGGGCACCGTCCCGCTCTCGACCGCGAGCGCCGCCTTGATCAGGCCGGCGACACCGGCTGCGGCGTCGAGATGTCCGATATTGGATTTCACCGAGCCCAGCGCGCAGAAGCCGCGCTCCTCGGTCGTGGCGCGAAAGGCCGCCGTCAGCCCTGCGACCTCGATCGGGTCGCCCATCGGCGTCCCCGTGCCGTGGCATTCGACATAGCCGATCGACCGCGCCTCGATGCCTGCGGCGGCATGGGCCATGGCGATCACGGCGGCCTGGCCATCGACGCTGGGCGCCGCGAAGCCGACTTTGGCGGCGCCGTCATTGTTGATGCCGACACCGCGGATCACCGCATAGATGTGATCGTGCTCGGCGACCGCGTCCTCCAGCCGCTTCAGCACAACCAGACCCGCGCCGCTGCCGAAAACCGTGCCGTTGGCGCCGCTGTCGAAGGCGCGGCAATGGCCATCGGTCGAAACCATCCCGCCTTCTTGGGCGAGATAGCCGCGCCGCTGCGGAAAGGTGATCGAGACGCCGCCGGCGAGCGCCATGTCGCAACCATGGCAGAGCAGGCTCTGGACGGCCTGGGCGATGGCGAGCAGCGAGGTCGAGCAGGCCGACTGAACCGCGACGCAAGGGCCGGTCAGGCCGAGCTTGTAGCCGATGCGGGTAGCTGTGAAATCAGCCGCCGAACCCAGCAGCAGCGGCAGGTTGCCGACCTGGAAACCCGATGTGTAGGCCGTGATCGCGGCGCGATCGGCCAGCAGGTTCTGCAGGAGGTAGGTGCTCGACGTCGCGCCTGCGAAGACGCCGATGCAGGCGTCGGGACTGGCGGGATCGCAGCCGGCATCCTCAAGTGCTTCCCAGGCGCATTCGAGCAGCACGCGCTGCTGCGGGTCGGTGAGTGCGGCCTCGCGCGGCAGCATGCCGAAGAAGGGAGCGTCGAACAGCGCGACATCGTCGAGGACCGAGCGGACGGGGACGAAATTCGGCAGCGCCCGGGTCGCGGCGTCGAAGTCGTCCTCGAGTTCGGACACCTCGAACCGGCTGATCGATTCCACGCCGTCGAGCAGGTTCTTCCAGAAAGGCCGGATGCCCGACGCACCAGGGAAGCGACCCGCCATTCCGACGATGGCGACGGCGCTTTCGGGAAGCGGCTCACTCATGATGGACACCTGGCTGGATGCGGGGTCGCGGATCGGGTCTTGCGCGGAACCGGGCGCCCCGGGCCTGGGCCTTCGCCAGACCGGAGAGCTGGCGCGGCCTGTCAGTCGTCAGCAGGCCGGCGAGCGCGCGGATATTGGGATGCCGGTAGAGATCTATGAGCTTGAGATCCGGCGCGTCCTCGTCGCGAAGGCGCCGGTGCATCTCGACCATCAGCAGCGAGTCGCCACCGAGATCGAAAAAGTTGTCGTCTATGCCGACGGCATCGATCCGCAGGACCTCGGCGACGACCTCGGCGATGCGACGCTCGAGCCCGTCGCGCGGCATGCAGTAGACCGCAACGCTTTCGGGACGGGCGCGGCCGGGCAGAGGCAGCGCCGCGCGGTCCAGCTTGCCGTTGACCGTCAAGGGCAGGCTGGCGAGATACACGAAGGCGGCCGGGACCATGTGATCTGGCAGGCTGCGGGCTAGGTGAGCCTTCAGATCAGCCTGGCCCGGAGGCTCGGCGGGATCGCAGACGACATAGCCCACCAGGCGATCATGCCCGGCAGGATCAGCGCGCAGGAGGACTGCGGCCTCCCGGAGGCCCGCATGCGAGAGCAGGGCGGCCTCGATCTCGGCGAGTTCGACCCGGAAGCCTCGGATCTTGATCTGCTGGTCGGCGCGCCCGAGATGCTCATATGCGCCTGGCGCCGTCTGGCGCGCGAGGTCGCCCGAGCGATAGAGCCGCGCCCCGCTGTTCAGGGGATCGGGCACGAAGCGGGCCTGCGTCAGGTCGGGCCGGTTGAGATAGCCCCGGGCGAGGCCGGCGCCGCCGACGAAGATCTCGCCGACATCGCCGGGCGCGACCGGCTGCATGGTCTCGCCGTCGAGCAGGCGGATTTCGAGGTCGGGGATCGCGCAGCCGATCGGGCTGCCCGCCAGGCTGGTGTCGGCCGGCGAGAGCGGGCGGTAGCTGACATGCACCGTGGTCTCGGTGATCCCGTACATATTCACGAGCAGAGCCTGCTCGCCACGGCGCCGGTACCATCCCGTCAGCCGGCGCGGGTCGAGGGCCTCGCCCCCGAAGATCACGAGCCTCAGCGCGAGAGGGTCGCGGCCGGCGCGGTCGCCATCGGCGCGGTCGAGCGCGGCGAAGGCCGACGGCGTCTGGTTGAGGACCGTGACCTTCTCCTCGGCCAGCAGGCGCAGGAAGGCGCCGGGGTCCCGCGTCGCGCTCTCCGTCACGATCACCAGGCGGCCGCCATAGAGCAGCGCGCCCCAGATCTCCCAGACCGAGAAGTCGAATGAGACCGAATGGAACAGGCTCCAGACATCGCTCGGCTGGAAAGTGAACCAGGCCTGCGTCGCGCCGAACAGGCGCACCACCGCCGCATGCTCGATGGCGACGCCCTTGGGCCTGCCCGTCGAGCCCGAGGTGTAGATGATGTAGGCGAGGTCGCCCGGGAGAGCGGCGCGCCGTGACGGGGCTGTCGGCTCGCCAGCGGTCGCTTGATCAAGCGAGGGATCGAGACGGCGCCGGTCCGGGCCGAGCCAGTCGACGCTTTCAGGCGCCGCGATGACGAGCGCGGCATCGGCGTCCTCGACCATGTAGGCCAGCCTCTCGGCGGGATAGGCGGGATCGAGCGGGAGATAGGCGGCCCCGCTCTTGAGCACGGCCAGCAGGGCGACGACCAGATCGATGGAGCGCAGCAGGCACAGCCCCACGATCGATCCGGGCCCGACATCGCAGGCCACCAGCCGGTCGGCCAGCCGTTCGGCACGCGCATCGAGCTCGGCATAGGTCAGGCGGGATGTGCCGCAGGACAGCGCGACCGCATCGGGACGCGCCGCGACCTGGATGGCAAACAGAGTCGCCAGAGTGGCGACCTGGGGATCGAAACGGCCTGAGCGTAGCGGCTCCGGAGACGCCGGGATCGCCAGGGTCGCGGCTGAAACCGAAGAACTGTCGGGTTCGACTATATCCGCATCACCGAGGCGAGAACTGCTGCCCTCACCTAGAGGAAGACCTTGGAGATTATCATCGCAGATCTTGTTCATGGAGATGAGGCTAAGCGCGGACGCGCGCAGACAAAATAGTAGCAGAGGGGGTAACGCCATCTTCCCGGGCTCGTGCGCGCTGCTGACCGAACGGAGCGGTGGCGCGCCTGGCGACTGCACTGGCGGCTGCGGCCGGCGCGGCTTTCCCCGCCCCCCGGCCAGATGCAGGGCTGGGGGGTCGGCGAGGCCCATTCGGCGGCCTGGTCAGCCCTCGCCGAGTCGGAAATACAGGCCCGAATAGGTCTCGACATGGCATTCCGGATGGAAGGGCACGTCGAGGCTGCGCTCCTTCTCCCAGGAATCGACCAGTCGATACCCCAGACCGGTCAGCCCGGTGATGAAGCTGCGGCGATGAGCGACCATATAGGGACAGAACGCGACGACCCGGCCGCGCGTGATGACCGACTGGATTGTCGCGAAGGCGCGTTTTTCATGAAGCGGCGTGCGCTGCACGATCAGGTGACGCGGCAGCCTGGACCGCGCCTTGAGACAGTCGTGCAGATAGGTATCGCCGAGCAGCTGCAGCGAGCCGGCGGCGAACATGACGTCGACCTCTTCATTGGGGTCGATCACATTCGTGAAGCGCAGGCGCGGGGGGCCGTCATGCGCAGTCAGGCTTCGCCCCGCCTCGGTGATCTGCGGGAGATCGAAGACCGTCCAGCGGAAATCGTCGGGAAAGTCGAGATAGTCATCGTATTGATGGAAGACGTGGCCGACATAGCCCCCGATATCCAGCAACGAGCGCGCGCCCTCGCGCAGCGCGCGGTCCAGCCAGAACAGCACGGGATACTCGGTCGCGGGCATCGGCTCGAAGCCGCCCTCGGTCGTCGTATAGTGGTCGATATCGGCCATTTCGGGATGGTCGAACCCGGCGAGGCCGCTCGGAAGCGCGTGCGCGGCGGCCTCGAGCGTGTCGTAGACCCCGCTATAGCCGCAGTGATAGCAACCGGCGTGAAAGCGCGACTGATAGCGCCATTGCCGCGCCTGCCGGATGCCCGGCAACTCTGCGGCAACCGCGGCGATCCGCCGTCCGGCCACCCGCATCCCCTGCTCGGAGCCGATGATTGTCTTCTTTCCCAGATCGATCGCCTTCAGCGCGGCGCGAAGCTTCCTGACCATGGCAATCACCCTCCTGCTGCCTTGATGCCCGCGGCGACCGGCTGGGCCTGGGGTTTCGTCGCCAGGCGCGTGCGGTCGAGCCCATTGCCGGCGCGGGCGCCGACCGCGGCGGCCGGACGGTCGCTGGCAAGCTCGGGTTTCCATGACGGCCGGCCCTCGCCGACCCCAACATAGCGGTAGCCTTTCGCGCGCATGTCGTCGGGCCGGTAGACGTTGCGAAGATCGATCATGGTCGGCGCCCGCATCAGCGCCTGGATCCGATAATGGTCGAGTGCGCGGAAGGCGTCCCATTCGGTCACGATGACCAGAGCATCGGCGCCGGTGGCGCAGTCATAGGCCGACTCGGTGTAGGTAATCCCCTCGATCACCCGGCGGGATGCATTCATTCCCTGGGGATCGTAGGCCCGGATGATGGCGCCGCCATCCTGGAGCGCGGTCACGATCGCAATCGAGGGTGCATCGCGCATGTCGTCGGTATTCGGCTTGAAGGTCAGCCCAAGCACGGCGATGACCTTGTCGCGCACGCTGCCATCGCAGGCGCGGATGACCTTTCGGGCCATGCCGCGCTTGCGCTGTTCGTTCACGGCGGCCACCGTCTCGACGATCCGCATAGGCGAACCGTGATCCTGCGCCGTCCTGATCAAGGCGAGGGTGTCCTTGGGGAAGCATGAGCCGCCATATCCGGGGCCGGCATGCAGGAATTTCGGACCGATGCGGTTGTCGAGCCCGATGCCGCGCGCAACGTCCTGGACATTGGCGCCCACCTTCTCGCAGAGGTCCGCCATCTCGTTGATGAAGCTGATCTTGGTGGCCAGAAAGGCGTTGGCGGCGTATTTCGTCAGCTCGGCGCTGCGCCGCGAGGTCATGAACAGCGGGGCCTGGTTCAGGAACAGCGGCCGATAGAGCTCGGCCATGGCGCGCCGGGCGCGCTCGTCCTCAGCGCCGACGATGATGCGATCGGGCTTCTTGAAGTCGCCGATGGCGGCGCCCTCGCGCAGGAATTCGGGATTGGAGACGACGGTGAAATCCCCGTCCGGCGCCTCGATCCGCAGGATGCGCTCGACCTCGTCACCAGTGCCGACAGGCACGGTCGACTTGATCACCACGACGGTGAAGCCCGTCATCGCCTGCCCGACCGCGCGCGCTGCGGCATGAAGGAAGGACAGGTCGGCATGTCCGTCACCCAGTCGTGACGGCGTTCCGACCGCGATCAGGACGATCTCGGCCTCGGCCACCGCCTTGTCGACGCCGGTCGAGAAGCTCAGCCGGCCGGCCTTCTGGTTGGCGACCAGCAGCGCCGTCAGCCCGGGCTCGAAAATCGGGACGACACCCTGCTTGAGGCGCTCGATCTTCTCGCCATCGGTGTCGACGCAGCAGACGTGATGGCCGAAATCCGCAAAACAGACACCCGATGTCAGGCCGACATAGCCGGAGCCGATAACCGCAATCCTCATGGCGATGCTCTTTCTGCAAGGGGATTATCCGCTGCGGCCATCGGCTCAGCGAAGCGAAGGGGTGAAGGCTGCCGCGATCAGCACGACGAAGGCGATCATGGTCAGCATCATGCTGGCCCGGAAACGCAGCTGCGGATCCTGGTTGATCGCCTTCGGTGCCGGCTGCTGCAATTCCGGAGGGGGCTCTCCGGCCATGCTGGGCGGTGGCGCGATGCGAAGAGGCGCTGGCCGGGCCGGCGCACCGAAGGCCGCGCGCATCAGCTCCGCGCCCCCGTCGTCGACCGCATGCCAGTGCTTTTCCAGGTTGGGGTGCCAGACCGTCGGCAAGACCGTCGGCCCGGGTGGCAAGGCCCTATCGTCCTGGAAATGCTTGTCCGAGCTCGGCAAGGGTTCCTCCGCTTGGTTGATCCAGTTGGCCCCCGTTTCGCTTCCAGGCTGCGGTAACCAGGATCGCGTCAGGTTTGCCCCGCCGGGCTCGACCCGGTTGGCCTGAAGATCTCCTGCACCGAGCGGATGCATCGCCGCTCAGACCCGGTTGTAGATGTCTTCGAGGCGGATGATGTCGTCCTCGCCGAGATAGGCGCCATTCTGGACCTCGATGAGCTCCACCGGCTCCGATCCGCCGTTCTCGAGCCGATGGACGGCTCCCAGAGGGATGAAGATGTGCTCGTTCTTGCCGAAGAAACCCACGGAATCGTCGACGGTGACGGTCGCGACGCCGCGGACCACGACCCAGTGCTCCGAGCGGAAGCGGTGCTTCTGCAACGACAGGCGACCCTGCGGGGCAACCACGATCCGCTTCACCTGAAAACCGTCGCCGGCATCGACGACCTGGTAGGAGCCCCAGGGACGATGCACGTTCGAGTGCGATTCCGCCTGGCTGCGCCCCTTGCTGCGGAGCAGCTCGACGACCTGCTTGACCTCGGCGGACCGGCTGCGATCGGCTACCAGGACGGCGTCGCGACTGGCGATCACGATCAGGTCCTCGACCCCTAGCACGGAGGTCATCGGGCCATCGGTCGAGACGAAGCAGTTATGGGCGTCGAAAAGCTCGACGTCGCCGCGGCGAGCATTGCCGCTGCCATCATGCGCGCTCAGCGCCCAGAGCGCGTCCCAGGTCCCGACATCCGACCAGCCGCACGAGGTGGTGACGACCGCGGCCCGGTCGGTGCGTTCCATGACGGCGAAGTCGATCGAGCGCTTGCCGGACTGAGAGAATTCGGCAAGCGACAGCGCGAAGGCGCCGTTCTCGACATGCCCGAGCGCGACGGCGGCCTCGACGGCCTCGACAGAGCCGGGCTCGAACAGCCTGTACTCCTCGATCAGGGTCTTGGGCTTGAACAGGAAGTTGCCGGAATTCCATAGCCAGCCATTGAGCAGGTACTCGGCCGCGCGGTGCCCGTCGGGCTTTTCGGCGAAGCGCTCGACGCTTCTGGTGCCGCCCTCGAGCGCCTGGCCCGGCGCGATCCAGCCATATTCGGTGCAGGCATGGCGCGGCGTGATGCCGAAGGTCACGAGCCGGCCGGCCCGCGCCGCCGAGAGCCCGCTGGCGACACAGCGCCGAAACGCCTCGGGATCCTCCACGACGTGATCCGACGCCACGACCAGGACCGGCATGTCGGTCCCGTCACGCCCCGCGACCATGCAGCCGGCAAGAATGGCGGGGCCCGAATCGCGGCGTTCCGGCTCGAGCACGATATCGGCGCTGACGCCGATCTCGGCGAGCTGCTTTTCGGCCAGCACGCGGTGGTCGCGATTGGTCAGGATGATCGGGCGCGCGAACAGCTTGTCCTGCAGCCGCAGGACGGTGTCCTGGAAGGTCGACCTCTCGCCGAGCAGCATGGCGAACTGCTTGGGCAGCGAGTTTCGCGACGCCGGCCATAACCTGGTTCCCGCACCGCCGCACATGATGATCGGCCGGATCTTCGCTGACATGATGAGGTCCTCTCGGCGGGGTGATGGGCAAGTGCTCAGCGCTGGGGCGGGACGGTCGCGAGGGCTTCGAGGCTCGTCCGCGCCGAGCCGAGCGGCACACCGCTCGCCGGAGCCGCCTGCTTGGGCGTGATCTGGACGATGTCTCCGGGCCGCAGCGTGGTTTCGAAGCCGGCCGCGATCGTTGCGGGCTGCAAGCCGGATTGACGCAGGATGCGAATGTCCCAGTCCGTCGCGCCGCCGGAGCCTTCGCTCGCGACCAGTCCGCGCCGGCGGCTCTCATAGATCTCGCGCGCGACCGGGATGCTGCGCTCGGTCTCGACGAGCTTCTGGCGCGTCTCCTGCAGCTCGATCACGACCCGGCGCGTGAAGGCCGTGTCAGCCTCCTTGAGCCGCAGCGTCAGTTCGCCCAGTGCCGTCTGGTTCTTGGCGATATCGGCCCTGATCCTGGCTGCGTCGCTGCGCGTGCGGGCATATTCGCGCTCGCGCTCGACCTGGACGGTGCGCAGGCCGTGCCCGGTGGCGGCGAGCTTGCCGTATTCGCTACTCTGCTCGCGTGTCAGTTCGACCTGCTGGTCGGCCAGACGACCCTGCTCCGTCAGAGCGGTCTTCTCTGATTCGAGGCGGGCCACCTGCTGGCTGAGCAGGTCGCGCTCTCCGTCGCGGGCGCGGCGCTGGAATTCGAAGATTTCCTTCTCGCCCGTCATCAGCTGGGCGGCGCCGGGCGTGCGGTCGAGCACGTCCTGGGGAAACTGCTTCAGCGCGTCGCGCTCGGCCTCCAGCCGGACCCGCCTGGCCGTGAGCATCTGGAGCGAGGTCTCGAGCGAGCGCAGGCGCTCCTCGGCGAGCAGGAACTCGGACTTCAGGATCGAAAGTGACTGGTCGCCGACGCGATAGCCGCCCGCGAGCGCGACCGCGCCGAGCACGCTGAGCCCGTGGCGGAAGGGATAGCTGCCGGGCGAGCGGACCTCGCCCATGATGTAGACGGGCTTGAGCTCGGCGATCCTGAGGCTGACGACGGCCTCGCGCAGATATCCGTCCGTCAGCCCCTCGCGAATGCGGGCCTCGGCTTCCTGCGGCGTCATGCCGGCGATCCGGACGCGGCCGATCAGGGGCATCTGCACGGAACCGGTGCCGTCGAGCACGAAATCCCCGGAGAGATCGGTCTGGCCGAAAACCGAGACTGTGACCTTGTCGCCAACCGACAGCGTCTCCTCGCCCTCCCGCGGTTCGGCGGGACCGGCGGCGAAGGCGCCCTGCCCCGACAGCACCAGGAGACAGGCGGCCAGCAGAAGCCAGCAGCGGACATGGCGGAGCGGCCGAGCCCAGATTGCGGCCCCGGCCGGCATGGGACGTCCGAGAAGTCCCGCATGATCAATCGTCATATGCAAGGCAGCTCCGATCAGCCTGCCCAGACCGGCCACGGGATTGGAGGATGGGCCTGGTCAGGATGTCAGGGTTGCGCCGGGATTCCGCGTCGCCATTCAGGCCAGCGCGGGTCGCTGCCGGATTAACTCCAATGTTCGCGGGCCCGGGCGCGCCCATGCGAAGCGTCGCGCCGCTCCGCCGCCGAAGTAACCCTTCATGGCCGGGCCCGACGGGGCGGGCCTCCCGAAGCGCACTTTGAGAATGCGCGCCGGGCAGCGAACCTGTTTGCGGGTTCACGACAGCGACTGACCGGAGCGCAACCATGCAGAAACGTATTCTCGTGACGGGCGGCGCCGGCTTCCTGGGCTGCCATCTCTGCGAGCGCCTCGTGGCAGAAGGCCACCACGTACTGTCACTCGACAATTACTATACCGGCCGTCGTGAAAATCTTGTCTCTCTTCTTGGCAAGCCGAATTTCGAAGCATTGCGGCACGACATCACGTTCCCGCTCTATGTCGAAGTCGACGAGATCTACAACCTCGCCTGCCCGGCCTCGCCAGTTCACTACCAGCGCGACCCCGTCCAGACCACCAAGACGAGCGTGCTGGGCGCGATCAACATGCTGGGCCTGGCCAAGCGGCTCGGCATCCCGATCCTGCAGGCCTCGACAAGCGAGATCTACGGCGATCCCGACGTCCATCCCCAGGTCGAGAACTACCGCGGGTTGGTCAGCATCAGCGGCCCCCGGGCCTGCTACGACGAGGGCAAGCGGTGCGCCGAGACGCTGTTCTACGACTACAACCGGCGCCATGACGTGCCGATCCGGATCGCCCGGATCTTCAATACCTACGGCCCGCGCATGAACCTCGAGGACGGCCGCGTCGTCTCGAACTTCATCGTCCAGGCGCTGCGCAACGAGCCCATCACGCTCTATGGCGACGGCCGGCAGACGCGGGCGTTCTGCTTCGTCGACGATCTCGTCGAGGGCCTGATGCGGCTGATGAACATCGGCACCGCGCTCGATGGCGCAGTCAATCTCGGCAACCCCGTCGAGGTCACCGTGGCCGATATCGCCAACATGATCATCGCCATCACCGGCTCGCGGTCGAGCATCGTCTACCGGCCGCTTCCGCAGGACGACCCGCGCCAGCGCTGCCCCGACATCACCAAGGCGCGCGCACTCCTGCACTGGAGCCCGAAGGTCGAACTCGAAGAGGGGCTGCAGCGCACCATCGCCTATTTCGAGGATCTGCTCTCGCAGGAGCCCAACCCCGTGCGGCATCTCGAGAGCGCGAGGGCCGGATGATGACCGCACAGGATCTACCGCCGCGCGTCCGCATCATGGGCGTCAACGTCAGCGCCATCACGATGAGCCAGGCGCTGGCCACGGTTGAGGACTGGATTGGACGCAAGGCCCGCAATTTCGTCTGCATCACCGGCGTGCACGGTGTCATCGAGAGCCAGTCCGACCCGAAACTCCTGGCGATCCACGATCATGCCGGGCTGGTGACGCCGGACGGCATGCCGCTCGTCTGGATGGCCCGCAAGCTCGGCTACCGCCACACGGAGCGCGTCTACGGGCCAGATCTCATGCTGAAGCTCACGGAGCTGTCGGCCCGGAAGGGCTATCGGCAGTTCTATTTCGGCGGCGCGCCCGGCCTGGCGGACCAGTTGCGCGAGCGTCTGGTCCAGCGTTTCCCCGGGCTCGAGGTGGCGGGCACGTTCTCGCCGCCGTTCAAGCCCGTCAGCGCAGCCGATGACGCGGCGATGGTCGCGATGATCAACGCGGCCAAGCCCGACATCGTCTGGGTCGGCCTCAGCACGCCCAAGCAGGAATACTGGATGGACGGGCATCTCGGTCGCATCGAGGCCCCGGTGATGATCGGCGTCGGCGCGGCCTTCGATTTCCTGGCCGGCACGAAGCGACAGGCGCCGCCTTGGATGCAGCGCAACGGACTTGAATGGTTCTTCAGGCTGCTTTCGGAGCCGAGGCGGCTCTGGCGCCGCTATGGCCAAATCGTGCCGCGCTTCATCGTCGGGGCCTCGCTGCAACTGGCCAGGCATCTCGCCGCGCCCGCCGCTACTCCCAAGAACCAGGATGTCCCAAGAGTATTATAATACGCTTTGACAACTGTAACGCACGCAAGAACTCGCTTTCCCTGTACACTCCAATCGCATTGAGGTGATAAAATGGCTAAAGAATCCGTACTTGTCACAGGCGCCGGTGGATTTATTGGTTTTCATCTCGTAAATTACCTTAGAGATCTCGGCTATCACGTCCGCGGCGTCGATATCAAATCGCCCGACTACGGCGCCAGCAATGCCCACGAATTCCGGGTCCTCGACCTTCGTGAAATCGAGAATTGTCGCGAAGCCGTCAACGGCATGGACCATGTCTACAACCTCGCCGCCGACATGGGCGGCATCGGCTACATCTCCGGCGCGCATGCCTCGATCACCTACAACAACACCATGATCTCGGCGCAGATGCTGAAGGCGGCGCATGACGCCAAGGTCGGCCGCTTCCTGTTCTCGTMCTCGGCTTGCGTCTACCCGCAGCACCTCCAGGACGTGCCCTCCGTCGTTCCGCTGAAGGAAGAAGACGCCTTCCCGGCCGATCCCGAGGCCGGCTACGGCCTCGAGAAGCTCTATACCGAGAAGCTGTGCCAGTATTTCACCGAGGACTACGGCTTCCCGACCCGGTCGGTGCGTTTCCACAATGTCTACGGGCCGCTCGGCACCTATGATGGCGGCAAGGAGAAGGCTCCCGCCGCGATCTGCCGCAAGGTCGCTTCCGCACAGTCCGGCGATACGATCGAGGTCTGGGGCGACGGCCAGCAGACGCGCTCATTCATGTATGTCGACGATTGCGTCGAGGGCATCTACCGCATCATGCAGGCGGATTACTCAGGCCCGCTGAACCTCGGCACAGACGAACTCGTCACTGTCAGCGAGCTCGTCGACATCGTCGCCGAGATCGCCGGAAAGTCGATCGTCAAGCGCTTCAACACCAATCGCCCGCAAGGCGTGCGCGGCCGCAACAGCGACAACACCCGCCTGCGCAAGGTCCTGGGCTGGGAGCCGCCGATGCATCTGCGTCAGGGGCTGGTGCCGACCTACCACTGGATCGAGGGCGAGATCAGGAAGGCTGCGGCCCAGCCTGCCCCGGCGCCCGAGACCATGGTCGCGGCGCAATAGCGCTAGCAGCAGTCGTCGGTCGATCAGGGCGCGAGGGAGGTCTTCCATGCAGGACGTCGGCACGAGCATCGTCTCCACGGCGCTCACTGTGGCCCGGCCGGAGGACCGGGTCGGGTTCGGCGTAGCCCCCTCGATGCGGCGCCGGCTCGTCGCCTCTGCCCTGGCGGGAGGCGATCTCGCGGCGGTCACCATCATCGTCGCGATACTGCACCTCGCCTTGCCCGAGGCCGAGGGGGTGGCGGAAGCCAGCCCCTTCGGATTCTGGATCGCCTGGGCGCTGGTCCTGGCCGCAGCCCAGATCGGGTTTGGCCTCTACGGCTCGGAGCATGCCGAGCCGGTCGATCGCCTGAGGCGGCGCTGCCTCGCCGTTGCCGCGACCGCCGCCCTGATGATGGCGCTGGTGCATAGCGGCCTGCTGATCTCCCGCTTCGGTGCCATCGGGATCATCCTCGGGGCCGGACTGGCAATCCCGCTCGGCTACTACATTGAGGCGCTGGTCCGTGGCTGGCTGCTGCGCCACGCGTTGTGGACCGCGCCCACGGTGCTGTGCGGCCCGATGTCCGCCTGCGCGGACCTCGCGCGCAGCCTGGCGTTGCAGCCACAGCTCGGCCTGAGACCGATCGCCATCCTGATCGACCCCAAGGACAGATCGCCGGCGGATATAAGCCATCTCGTCGGCCTGCCGGTGATCACGCCGGACCAGGCCGACAGCGTCGCGCATCTGATCGAGGTGGTGCTGTGCACCTCCAACGATCCGCGGCCCGAGAAGGCCGCCTGGCTGGCGCATCTGCCGCTGCGCCAGATCTTCGTGGTTCACGACACATCCTTGCTCCAGACGCTGCATCTGCGCACCCGCCCGATCGGCGGACTGCTCGGGCTGGAGCTGCGCAGCGCGATCCACATGCGCCACAACCTGCGCATCAAGCGCATCATCGACCTCGCGGTCGCTATTCCCCTGGCGCTGCTGGCCTTGCCGCTGATCGCGCTGCTGGCTGTCGCCGTGAAGGTGACGGCGCGCGGGCCTGCGTTCTACGCCCAGCCGCGCATCGGCCGGAACGGGCGCATCTTCAAGGTCTACAAGCTGCGCAGCATGCATGTCGACGCCGAGGCGAGGCTCAACGCCCATCTCGCCGCCGACCCCGCGGCGCGGCGCGAATGGGAACGCTTCTTCAAGCTCGCCAATGATCCGCGCATCCTGCCCGTGATCGGCCAGCTCATCCGCCGCTCGAGCCTCGACGAACTGCCGCAGCTCTGGAACGTGCTGCGCGGCGAGATGAGCCTTGTCGGCCCGCGCCCCTTCCCCGCCTATCACGCTGAATGCTTCGATGCGGCGTTCCAGGCGCTGCGAACCAGCGTCCCGCCGGGTCTCACGGGCCTGTGGCAGGTGACCGACCGGAGCGACGGCGATCTGGCGGTCCAGAAGCGGCAGGACAGCTTCTACATCCACAACTGGTCGTTCTGGCTCGATCTCTACGTGCTTCTCCAGACCGTCCTCGTCGTGGTCACAGCCCGCGGTGCGCGATGACAGGACAGGCGCGCCCCGCACGACACGCCACGCAGACCCGATAGCGACCAGACGTCAGTCGGACGGACCAGATGGGATACGCCACCATGGATTTCTTCAGCGAGACTCGCGACCACCGTCCTGCGACCACCTTGTCGAGCCAGTATGATGCGATCACCTTCAATGTCCTCGCCATGTTCTGGCGGCGCCGTGCACTGATCGTCTCGGTCGCGGCCGGCTTCGCCCTGATCGCGGCGCTGGTCCTGGCGATCTTGCCCAACCGATATGCGGCCGACCTGGTGCTGCAGTTCGACTTCGCGCGCGACGATGCCACTGGCACCGGCAAGTCGGCCGGCAGCGTCAACCTCGACCCGTCGTCGCTGATCGAAAGCGAGGCGCGGATCATCCGGTCGCTGTCGACCGCGCGCGCCGTCGTGACGGCGCTGGGGCTCGACAAGGTCGCCGAGAAACCAGCCTCCTTCTCGTCGGATCTCATGTCGCGGGCGGCACAGGCGCTGTTTCCGCAGACCGTGCGCGACTCGATACGCGACATCTTCGGCATCGAGCGCGCGGCGAACCCGCCCGCGCGCCGGGACCTGATCGCGCAGAGGCTGATCGGCTCCCTGACGGTGAGCAACGACGCCAAGGCCTATCTGATCTCGCTGACCTATCGCGACACGGACCCCGACCGCGCCGCCACCATGGTGAACGCCTTCGGCACCCAGTACATGCGGCGCAAGCTCGAGGCCAACACCGCCGCCTCGCAGCGCTCGAGCCAGTGGTATGGCCAACAGGCCCAGGAAGCCCGCGCCGAGCTCGGCCGGATCGAAAAGGCGATCGACGATTTCCGGATCCGCACCGGCTATGTTGAGATCGGCCAGGACGGTACGGACATGCAGCAGCAGTTGCTGCGCGACATGCTCTCGCAACTGAACGTCGCCTCCGCCGCACGTCTGGCCGAAGAGACCAAGCTGCGCCGCGCCCAGGAATCGCTTGCCGCCGGCAATGTGCCGCAAGCGACCGATCTCGGCGGATCTCCCGTCGTGCAACTGCTGCTGGATGAGGAAAGCAAGGCCCGCCGGGCGCTCGAGGAGGTCATCAGCGTCGCTGGCGAGCGCCATCCGACGGTCGCGCGGCTGCGCCTGACGCTCACCGCAGTGCAGGACCGGCTGAAGAAGCAACTCGGCCAGGCCGTCAGCAACATGGAAACGGACCTGCAGGCCGCGCTTGCCGCCGAGAAGACGCTGACGGCGCGCGTCGCGGCACTCCAGCAGAAATCGATCGAGGCCAAGGGTCTCGAGGGACAGCTCAAATCCCTCCAGGCCGAGGCAACCGGCGCCCGCGACCGGCTGAAGGGCTTTTCCGACGCCTACCAGCAGGCCGGCGCCGCAAGCGAGCTGAAGCCCGTGATGGCCCATATCGTCGCGCCTGCCGAAGTCCCGACGCTGCCGGCCTCGGCTAAGCCCCTGATGATCCTGGGCCTCGCCGCCGCCGGCGGCCTGACCGCGGGCGCCTCGCTGGCCTATCTCCTGGAGAAGCGCGATCGCGGCTTCCGCAGCGAGGACGAGTTCGCCAGCGAGACGCGGACGACCTGCCTCGGCCTGCTGCCGAACCTGGAGCGCTATCCCAACCGGCTCGAAAGCGTCGTCTTCGCCGAGGCCGTGCGCTCGACCGTCGCGGAGCTGTTCCCGCCGACCAATCCGCCCAAGGTCGTGCTCATAACCTCCTCGGCGCCTGGCGAGGGCAAGTCCTTCGTGGCCTCGGCCATGGCCCGGGTGCTCTCGATGATGGGCCAGCGCGTGCTGGTGATCGACGGCTCGCCCCGTCGCCTGCTGCTCGGCGAGCATTTCCCGCATGAGGCACTGCTCGACCAGTGCCTGTCGCAGCTCGGCAACCTGGCCGACCCCTGCGCGACCCGTGTCGCCAGGGTCAGGCGGGCCTCGGGCCTGCGCGACGGGCAGAACGTCTACTCGAACCCGGCTTTCGAGGCGATCCTGCGCGAGGCCCGCTCCCGCTACGACGTCATCCTGTTCGAGGTCGCGCCGGTGCTGCTTTCGGCCGACAGCGCGCTGCTGCGCGAGCATGCCGACACCGTGCTGCACGTCGTGAAATGGAACGATACGCTGAAGTCGACGGTCTCGACGACGCTGGATCACCTGACCCGGCTGGGGCTCGATGTCAGCGGCGTCGTGCTCAACGGCGTCGATCTCGAGGAGCAGGCCCGCTACAACGCATCCGATCGTGGACAGGTCTACCGGGACTACAAATCCTTCTATCAGGTCTCGGCATGAGTGGCCGCGGCCTGGGCGACGACGCGATTGCGAGCCATCACATGGGATCGGCGTCACATCCCCCATTGACGGGAGCCGGCTTCAGCTGCGAGAGCTGCGGTTCGCCGTCGATTCTGCTCCCGCATGATCTGGACGGACAGGCGCTGGTTCTCTGCGACGGGTGCCGACGACCCCTGGCCACGCTGGCCGAATTTCGCGAATCTGTAGGCCGCCTGCTAGCCGGCACGCAACGCTGCGAGCAGGCAGCTGACCTACAGCTCGTCCGATAGCGGGTAATCGTCCACAATTCGGGACGCCCGCGAAGCAGTCATCAATCCGCTGCAAACAATACAGAAATCGAGATCGGTAATACGATCGCACTAGTTCTATATTTCGACATTACCCCTTTCGGGGTATAATCGACTGATGATTTAGGGTTATCCAGAGTGGGAATCGATTCCAAGTCGATTCCATTTACTTAGGAGACCCCTTTAATGGCCACCTTTTACGTATCCTCGACAGGGGACGACAGTCTCTCTGGCCTCGATTCCTCGACGGCCTTTGCGACGCTGTCCCGGGCTCAGGAGGCAATGCGCCAGAGCTCATCCGCGGACACGACTTTCATCGCCGGCGGGACCTATGTTCTGAACACCCCCCTCACACTCACCTCCGCCGATTCCGGCTCATCCTTCGTGGCAGTCTCCGGTGAGACGCCGATCATCAGCGGCGGCACCGCCGTCTCCCAATGGACCCAGGGCAGCAACGGCATCTGGACCGCTCATGTCGATGCCAAGCTCGTCCAGCAGCTCACGGTCGACGGCGTCCAGCAGACCCAGAGCCGCTTCCCCGACGTCGACCCCTCCGACCCGATCCGCGGTGGCTGGCTCTGGGGCCAGAACGCCAAGGGCGACGCCACCTCGACGCTGACCTTCAATCCCGCCGACTTTCCGGCCGGCCATGCGCCGCAGGTCGGGCAGCAGGTGACGGTGTTCGCCGAGAACGGCTACGCCACCGATCGCCTGACGATCGGCTCGGTCGACGGCAACGTGATGCATTTCACGAGCGAGGCGAACTACGACCTCGGCGCCGCCAGCCGGTACTACGTCTCAGAGGCTACGCCTGACGGCGTAGGCGAATGGTCGTTTAACGCACAGACGCAGACGATCTCCTACCGGGCGCCCGAGGGCTTCACCGGCACCGGAGCGGTTGCTTCGGCCGACCAGAGCCTCTTCGTCCTCGATGGCGCGCATGACGTCACGATCAGCGGCCTGACGCTGACCAACACAGCGGCAAGCAACGGCGACAACGAAACTGCAGCCATCGAGGCCCATGACGCCGTCGGCCTCACGGTGAGCGGGAACCATTTCGTCAATGTCGGCTCGGGTGTGGCGTTGCATGACCAGAGCAGCGGCAACGTCATCGCCGACAACACGTTCAACCACATCTGGTCGAGCGCTGTCGCCCTGACGGCCGAGACCAGCGGCAACAAGATCTCGAACAACGTCATCGACCGCTCGAACGAGGTCTTCGTTCAGTTCGGCTCGATCGACATGAACGAGTCCGCCAACAACGTGATCGACCACAACACGATCAGCAATGTCCCGCGGTTCGGCATCTCGGAGAACAACTACGATCCGAGCATCGCCTCCGGCGGTAACACGATCGAGTACAACGAGGTCACGAATTCCGGCCAGCAGACCCCCGATGTCGGCGCGATCTACCTGTTCTCGCAGTCCGATCCCGGCGCAGCCGGCGACACGATCCGCTACAACAAGGTCGTCGATGCCGGCGGTCTGAACACCCAGGACGGCGGCTTCGCGCCGGAACTGTGGTCCTCAGGCATCTATCTCGACAATCTCGCCAGCAATGCGCAGATCTACGGGAACTTCGTCCAGGGCACCAGCTTCGCCGGCATCTACATCCATGGCGGGTCGAACAACGACATCTACAACAACACGCTGCTGGATAACGGCAAGTATGGCGTCTCGACTGTCGAGGTCGAAGGCTACGCACTGGGCGGAAACGAGGTCTACAAGAACTTCATCCAGGTTTCCGCCGACGGCAGCAACACGATCGATACCGATCAGACCGACGTCAAGATGATCCACGACAACGTCTACTACATGTCGGGTGGTGACGGGCTGACGATCGCCGACGTGTCGCTGGCGAGCTACCAGGCGCGCGGTGGCGACGCCGGCAGCGTCTCGACCTCGAATGCCGGCTTCGTCGATTCCGGCGGCGGGGACTACAGCTTCGCCGCCGGCTCGATCGCCGGTACGAAGGGGATCGAGTCCGTTCCGTTCGCGTCGATCGGCGCCAGTGGAGCAGGAGCCGAGCCGGCCCTGCCGCCGCGGCCGACCTTGCCGACGCCCGATCAGGACAGCGATCTCGGAACCGCTCCGATCCCGACCGAGCCTGCGATCCCGGCCGAGCCCACCACGCCTCCGGTGGTCGCCGAGCCGTCGACACCGGCCCAGCCGGAAGAGCCGGCGGCTCCCAGCGAGCCTGTGACGCCTCCGATCGTCGCCGAGCCCGCGACACCGGTCGAGCCCGAAGTGCCGGCGGTTCCCACGGAGCCCGTGACGCCTCCGGTCATCGCAGAGCCGGCGACGCCGGTCGAGCCGACCACGCCTGTGACACCTGAAGTGCCTGCGCAGCCGGAGATACCGGTCGTCGAGGCGCCCACCGATGGCGGTGGCTGGGGTGGCCATGGCGGCTGGGGCAACCATGGCGGCCACGGCCACGGCCATGGCGGCTATCACCAGTTCCAGAACGCGTTCAAGGCCCACTTCAACGACCATCACTCGTCCTGGCACTGGTAAGCCCGGTCCTAAAAAAAGCGAGCCGGCTCAGCTTCTGCTGAGCCGGCCGCACCCGCAGGGTTCTGCCCTGGTCCCGTATCGATAAAGCACGCGTCACCTCCGGCGGCGCGAAGCAACCCACGCTCACACGGCATCGAAGCGCTTCGATGCCGTGTGAGCGCTTGAGGGAAGATCTATGACATTGCTCTCGCAGACTGTCCGCAAGCTATCGCCCGCCTTTGCTTCGCTGTTCGGGCTCTCCTTCGTCCTGAATCTCTTCGTCTTCGTCTCGCCGCTCTACACGATGCAGATCTATGATCGCGTGCTCTCCAGCCGCAATGCGACGACGCTGGTGATGCTCTCGCTGATCGTGCTGGTTATGTTCCTGGCCTATGCGGCGCTCGAGCATTTCCGCAGCCGCGCCCTGGTCCAGCTTGGCCTCCAGCTCGACGCGGAACTGTCGCAGCCCGCTTTCGAGGCCGCCTTCCTCGCCGCGGCCCAGGTCAAGGGCTCCCAGCATGTGCAGCCGCTGCGCGATGTCGAGACGCTGCGCGGCACGCTGGCGAGCGGGCTCCTGCCCTCGCTGATGGATGCGCCCTGGATCCCGGTGTATCTCGGCCTGTGCTTCTTCCTGCACCCGGCGCTGGGATTTGTCGCAACGGCGGGTGCCGTGCTAATCCTCGCCATCGCCTATCTGAACGAGCGCCTGACCCGGCACGCCCTGATCCGCGCCTCCGAGATCGGCATGGGCGCGAGCGACAGCCTGTCCTCCTCCCTGCGCAACGCCGAGCTGATCCGGGCCCTGGGCATGGGCGAGGCGATCAAGGGCCAGTGGCATGAGCGCCACGCGCTCGCGCTCGGCTATCACACCCGCGCCGCCGACTGGGGCGGCTCGCTCCTGGCCGCCACGAAATTCCTGCGGCTCGCGCTGCAATGCGCCGTGCTGGGCGTCGGCGCCTATCTGGCGATCAACCAGCAGATCGCAATGGGTGTGATCTTCGCGGCCTCCCTGATCATGGGCCGGGCGCTGGCGCCCATCGAAGGCGCGGTCAGCCAGTGGAAGGGCTTTGTCGCGGCCCGATCCGCCTTCCAGCGCCTCGACAAGACACTGACGCGCGACCCGATCTCCAAGATCACGACCCTGCCCCGTCCCACCGGCTCGCTGCGCATCGAGGGGCTGTCGGTGAATGCGCCGCGCAGCGAGGCGCTGCTCGTGCGGAACGTCTCGTTCGAGCTCCAGCCCGGCGAGATCGGTGCCATCGTCGGTTCGACGGGCTCCGGCAAGTCGTCGCTGGCGCGCGCGCTGGTCGGCGTCTGGCCTCCGGCCGCCGGCCTGGTGCGCCTCGACGGCAACGACATCCGCCACTTCTCCGACGAGCAGCGCTCGGGCATCCTCGGCTACCTCCCGCAGGACGTCTCGCTGTTCTCCGGCTCGGTCCGCGACAACATCGCCCGCTTCGACCCCGAGGCGACCGACGAGGCGGTGATCGCGGCTGCGACCGCAGCGTCCGCCCACGCGCTGATCCAGGCCCTGCCCGATGGCTACGCGACCCAGATCGGCGATGACGGAGCGTCCCTGTCCGGCGGCCAGCGCCAGCGCATCGGCCTTGCCCGCGCCATGTACGGCGAACCGGCACTCGTCGTGCTCGACGAGCCCAATGCCAATCTCGACGGCGACGGCGACGCCGCTCTGGCGCGGGCCCTGACGCGCCTGCGCGAGGCCGGTGCGATCGTGGTGGTGATCACCCATCGTCCGCAGCTCCTGTCCCAGGTCGACAAGATCGTCCTGATGCAGAACGGCCAGGCCGTGCGGGCCGGCCATCGCGACGAGATCCTTCCGCTGCTGCTACAGGCGCGCACCGGAGCGAGCCCGCAGCAGCGGCCGCCCGCTCAATGGAAGCCGGGCGAAGCCCTTCCTGTCGTCCGGATGGCGAGGCCATGAAACCGATGAACCTTTCGCAACTCCCGACGCAGTTGGTTCACCGTGCGGGCCAGGTGCGCAGCTTCGCGCAGCGGCAGCTCGTCCTCGCCCGTACGCCGGCCTCCGACAGCAGCGACTGGCGTGCCCCGATCCGGAAGGGCTATCTCGTCATCGCGCTCACCCTCGGCGTGGGCGGGGTCTGGGCCGGCACGGCGCGGCTCGACAGCGCCGTGGTCGCCCATGGCAGCATCGTCGTCGAAAGCGACCGCAAGTCGGTCCAGCATCTCGAAGGCGGGCTGATCAAGGCCATCGCCGTCAGGGACGGCAAGGAGGTCCAGGAAGGTGACGTGCTGCTGCAGCTCGACGCGACCCACGCCATGGCGCAGCGCGGCGTTGCCCAGCTCGGCGTGCTTCAGGCACTCGGCGAGGAGGCCCGCTTCACGGCCGAGGCCGAGCGCCGGGAGAAGATCTCCTTTCCCGCCGAGCTGACCGAGGTCGTCGAGCTCAAGGAGGCGCGCCGCATCATCGCCGACCAGGAACGCCAGTTCCGCGATCGCGACTCCGGCCTGCGGCTCGAGGTCTCGATCCTCGGCGAGCGCCTGACGCAGGCCCGGAGGCAGTACGACTCCACGGAATCGCAGCGCAACGCGGCGGTCTCGCAGGTCACCAGCATCAATGACGAACTCGCCAAACTGCGCCCGCTGGCCGACCAGGGCTATGTCGCGGCGACGCGCATCAACCCGCTGCAGCGCACGCTTTCCGAGCTTCAGGGACGCGTCGGCTCGCTCGATGCCGACCTGGCGCGACTGACCGTGGGCAACGAGGAAATCCGGCTCCAGACCGACCAGATCATGCGTCGCGCGGCTGAGGATTCGTCCAACAAGCTCACGGAGGCGCGGGTCAGGCTCGCCGAAGCCCGCGAGAAGCTCCGCATGGCCGATGACGTGCTGGCCCGCACCGAGGTCCGTGCTCCGCGTGCCGGCCGCGTCGTCGGCTCCAAGGTCCACACGGTCGGCGCCGTGGTCAAGCCGGGCGAGACGATGATGGAGATCGTGCCGGAGGATGACGATCTCGTCGTCACCGCCAAGGTCTCGCCGATGGACGTCAACAGCCTGCGCCCGGGCATGAGCGCCGAAGTCAGGCTGCCCTCGTTCAAGGGACGCAAGACTCCGGTGACGATCGGCGAGGTCAAGTCGATAGCTGCCGACGCCCTGCGCGACGACATCTCGCAGCAGTTGTTCTACGCACTGCGGGTCAGCGTGCGATCCTCGGGCTTCCCCGAGAAGATCCGCGCCCGGCTCAAGCCCGGCATGCCTGCCGAAGTGCTCGTGGCGACCGGCGAGCGCACGGTGATGGCCTACCTGACCCAGCCGCTGATGGACTCCGTCCGGTCCGGCTTCCGCGAAGAGTAAGGCGGACTGCCGGCACACGCGCTTGTGACGCCGGGCTCCGGCCGCGCGCCGCCCTGCGTCAGGGAGGCCGCTTCCGGAGCCCGCGCGCGGGGTCTATGATCGCCCGATGACGCAAGCCCAAGACGGCGCCAAGGTCGAGACCGGCGATTCCGACGACACCCCGCCTTCGCGCGCCGGCATCGCCCTGCTGGCCGGTGGGGCGTTCGCGCTGCTGCTGACCGGGCTGCTGTTGTGGTGGCGCGAGGGCGATCGTCTGTTCACCGACGGCCTCATCGCCGCCATCGTCGCCTGTTTCTAAGCGGGCCGCGGCCCGCATGACGCCCGAAGCCAGACTGGATCCCCGCCCGTGAATCGCCGCCTCGTTCTGCCGCTGGTCGTCTTCCTGCTTGGCGCGCTCGCGCTCGCGGCTGCGGCCTTCGTCACCTTCTCTCCGTCGCGGCCGGGGCAGACCGCCACAAGCAGCGTGGGCGGGCCGTTCTCGCTGACGACGCAGGACGGCAAGACGATGACCGACAAGGATCTGCGCGGCGCGCCGTTCCTGATCTTCTTCGGCTTCACCCATTGCCCCGATGTCTGCCCGACGAAGCTTTTCGAGATCTCGGAGACCTTGCGGGCCGCCGGCCCCAAGGGCGACAAGCTGCGTGCCATCTTCATCAGCGTCGACCCCGAGCGCGACACCGCCGCGGTGATGAAGAGCTATCTCGGTTCCTTCGATCCGCGCATCGTCGGCCTGACCGGCGACCGCGCCGCGATCGACGCCACGGTGAAGGCCTATCGCGCCTATGCCAAGAAGGTGCCGCTCAAGGAAGGCGACTACACCATGGACCACACGGCGCTGGTGTATCTGATGGACAAGCGCGGCGAGTTCGTCGGCGCCTTCAATATCGAGCAGCCTCCGGCTCAGGCGGCGGCGGAATGGCTGAAGCATCTGTGATTCCCGGGCGCGGTGGCGAAAGCCGCGCCGTGCCATGCATCGTCTTGTTCCAGGTGAAGCGCTTCATCAGGTATTCGTAGACCGCGAGCCAGGCCGCCACCGAGACCAGCGCGTAATAGAGCGGCAGCAGCGGCAGCAGGCAGAGCAGTTCCGGGGCCTTGCGCCGCACCGCACCGAGCGCGGGCGGGATGAAGATGGCGAGCGTCCCGAAGATCCAGACGACCAGAGCAAGCGTCATCGCCAGGCTGCCTAAATGGCCATCGGGCAGCCAGAACGCTCCGCCGCCATATGCGTAGGCCACCGCCAGCGTGAAGACGGGGTAGCCCAGCGCCGTCGCCACGGTCCCCAGCCCCAGCGCCACAAAGCTCGCGCCGGCGCCCAGGCCAGCCTCGCGCAGCAGCAGGCGCGGGCTGTGCAGGTGCGTGATCAGCGTCTGCATGTAGCCCTTGATCCAGCGGGCGCGCTGCTTGAGCCAGGCGCGGACCGTCAGCGGCGCCTCCTCGAACGTGCGCGATGGCAGGTCCCCGATCCAGCAGCCGGCCCTCACCAGCCTCAGGCCGAGATCTGCATCCTCGGTGACGTTCCACGCGTCCCAGCCGCCGACCGCGCGCAGCGCATCGGTACGGAAATGGTTCGAGGTGCCACCCAGCATGATCGGCAGGCGATAGCGCAGCAGGCCGGGATTGAGGACCTCGAACAGCCCGGCATATTCGAGCGCGAACAGCGCCGGCAGCAGGCCCTCGCCCGCATAGTTGATCACCAGGCGGGCCTGCAGGCAGGCGAGCTCCGGCGGCGCCCGCAGGAAGCGCGCAGCGGCGAGCCGCAATTGCTGGGGTTCCGGGATATCCTCGGCATCGAAGATCGTGAAGTACTCGCCGCGCGCCTCCAGCAGGGCGAGGTTCAGCGCGCGCGGCTTGGTCTGGGGCTGGCCAGGCGGCACGACCAGCACGGTGAAGCAGGGTGGCAGCTCTAGCTGTGACAGCGCCGCCGCGACGCCGGCGTCATTGGCCTCGGTCAGGAGCAGGATCTCGAGCTTGGCGGCGGGATAGTCGAGCGCCGTCAGGGCCGCGATCAATTGCGGCAGCACGGCCTCCTCCCGGTAGATCGGGACGGCCACGGTGTAGACCGGCAGGCGGGCGTCATCGACGCGCCAGCGATGGCTGCGCCAGAGATCACCAGCGAGCGGCTCGACCACGGCGGCAAGCCGGAGATAGATCAGCCCCAGAAACACCGGGCAGAGCAGCAGCGCAACGGTGAAGAAGGTTTCGAACGGCGCCAACGTCCCCGCAACGGCTGCCGATGCGACCCCTATGGCCGCCGCAAGCTGCTGGCCGCGGCTCGACCCCGTCCGGGCGCTGTCGCGGGCGAGCCCGGCACGGTCGAGCCCTGCTATATGGCGGGCGAGCGCGATCCCGTTCGACAGCCGCAGGCTCGCCGCGAAGTCGGCAGGCACCATGATCACGACGTCATCGCGATGGCGCGGGCCGAATTCCAGCAGGCGTCGCAGGGCCGGTCCTTCCGGCGCCAGGGCAAAGCGGAATCGGGTTCCCGACGACGACGCGACGACGGCCATGCCTTCGCGCAGGATCGCGCCATAACCGCCTCCCGGGCGAAAGGGCAGGCGTCCGGCCTGAAAGGCGCAGCCGAGTTCGCGGGCCAGGGCACGATAGAACGCCTCGGCGCCGACGACCCCCGAGGCGATGATTTCGCGCGACGGCGCGACGCCCAGCCGCGCTGCCCGCGACGCGACAGCGGCCAGGACCGAGGGCGCGATGCCGATATTCGTCAGGAACGCGATGTCGACGGGCAGACTTCCGGCCACGCTTCCCGCCGCGAATTCGCGCGCGTCCGCGTCGGCCGGGGCCGCTGAGTCCGCCTCCCGCCCGCTGACCCGCATCGCCGGCCTCGCACATGTCTGGCCGGCCGGCGGGCCCTACGGCAGGGCGCCAGCGACGAGGCATGCTTCGCCATCTCGTCGCGCGAGTCGATACGACTCTCGACGTAAGGGGAGTTCGCTGTACGCCCCTCGGCGTGGGGTTTGCGCGGGAGTCAGTGACGCTGGCGGGGCTGCTCCGACGCGGGGGTGCGCGCGCTCCGGCCGCGTCGCGGAGCGGGGCCGCGCTCGGCCCGATCGTCGAGTGCCGCTGCGCCGGACTCGTTCCCGGCCTGGTGTCCCGGTTGCGCCTGCTCAGGCCCAACAGAGATCTCCTCGTGGCGGGCGGACTGGTAGGCCCAGAGTTCTTTCGCCGCTTCCCAATGCTCGCGATCGCGCCCGTCGGGCTGGCCATCCCGAACCCAGAGTGAATAGGCGATCTTGCGGATCTCGCGTTCAGCCTTGTCAGATAATGCCATCGGTACGGTCCTCTCGCCTCGGGTTCATGCTGGAACGGCACATCGGGCGACATCGGCTCTACACGAGCCACGCGGCGGGACGCGCGCCCGCCGCCATCAAGGCGCTCTGCGCCGTGCCGGACCAACGCGGCGGCCCAGCCGAGGTTCGGCCGCGCGACTGCATCTTTTTTGTGCCCACACCGCTCTCTGCCATCATGCCGCAACGGCACCGCCTGTTGCTGGAGCCGCGCCCCGCAGATAAAAAGCGGTGGGCGCTCGTCGCGGGCAAGGTCTATCGCGAGCAAGGTCTATCGCCGGCAAGATCTATCGCGGGCGCGGAGAGTTTGGGGACACGACATGGCGACCATCCACGGCACGGGCGCCTCGGAGGCACTCTACGCCGGCACAGATCCCTACAACGTGATCTTTGCCGGAGCCGGCGACGACATCATCTTCAACGGTCCTGGGCGCAGCTATGTCGATGGCGGCAGCGGCTTCGACACCTTCGTCGTCGACATCGGCTATGGCGGGGGCGCCAATCTCGATTTCGTCAATTCGCAGTACCTGATCGGTGGCGCAGAAGGCGACCGCTCGGTCGGCGTCGAGCGCATCATCTTCCGGGACACGGTGGTGCTGGTCGATCCCCAGCACGGGCTGGAGGGTGCGGTCGCGCTGCCCTTCACCGAGATTGCCCCGATCAACGACGCGCTGAGGGCCGTCCTGCGCGTCAAGGCGCCGGACCTCCTGGCCGAGAGGACCGCGCTCTCGATCCGCGCGGGCGAACTGACCTTTGCGGGCTATGTCGAGGCGCTGGTCGCCAGCGCGGGCACATCGACCGTTCCAGCGCTGCTGATGCAGGCGGCGATCTTCGGCACGGTCCCGACTTCCGAGAAACTGGATCCGCTGGCGCTCTTCGCCCGCACGCAATTCGACTACTACAAGAACACGCTGCAGAGCGCTTTCGCCGAGCTCGGCCCCTATGAGGCACTGGGTCGCGGCTTCGCTGCCACCGCCGAGTTCCAGGCGGCCTTTTCCGGAGGCACCGATCCGGATTTCGTCGAGATCGCCTACGCGCCCCTGTTCAACCGCTCGGCCACCGCCGCGCAGCAGGACGCGTTGCTGGCGCAGGTCAGCTATTTCGAATCACTCTACCGCTCGGCGGGGCTGTCGGAGAGCCAGGCAGAACTCGAGGCGCGGGGCGCGGTCTACGGACAGATGGTCGGCCACGCGGCGCAGGAGCCCGAGCTGGGCTATGGCGCCGCGGCCGCAAGCATCCTGGTGGGGCTCGCCCTGGGCGATAACTCCGCCTATGGCGCGGTCTTCGGCAGCTGACACTGTCGAAAGACCGAGAACCTGCGGGGAGCGGCCTCTTTGCCGGGGTGGTCATGGCGCTGCGCCTATCTTCACCTCGGTGCACGGCCTATGGTCGGCGCTCAGAATCGGAGCACTCCCATGAACGAAGACGGATACAAGGTCATCGCGGTCGACGATGACGTCGCGCTGCTCCAGGCGGCCCTCGACAAGATCTCGGACGACAGCGGCGTCGTCGTCAGCATCGTCTGGCAGCCAAGCCGCCGCGTCACGATCGGCGGCAAGGAGACGGACGCAGCCTCGGGCTATGTCGTCGTCGCCGATTTCGGTCTGGAAGAGCCGCCGCTGCAATAAGCGACCGGCAGCACGACCGAATCAGTCGAAGCCCGCATGGTTCGCCCTGCGGGCTTTTTCATGCGCTACGGCAAGCCACAATGCGGCTCGTCGCCGGCTGCGGCAGACGATCCATTGCAGTGCTTCTCGGATTTTCAGAAAGGCCAGCTATCCAGCTGGAGGAGATTTGGTGGAGCCAGGCGGAATCGCGTGGACGCTTTATCTATCTGTAATTATTGTGATTTGACGGATAACATCGACATAAGGGCCAACAAAAGGGCCAACAATTTCCGCCGCTGGCTGGCGTAATCCGGCGCTCATCCGCGCACTTCGGTGGCAGATTGTCGCAGCCGCCCTTTTCCCCATAGCAGCGGCGCTTCCCGTCGCGCAGCGTAACAATGTTACAAACCGGGCAAGCGAGACGGCTCCACGCGAGTCTATCAGCGAAAAGGTCTTGGTCAGTGAGCCCACCGGACCTTCGCCTTATGCGCCCATTCGTCGATGGCGTTGGCAATCTGCTCCAGCTCCTCGTCTTCCTCGCTGCCCTCGGTGCAGCCCATGAGCTCCTGAGCCCTATCGAGCGCGGCGTCATAATCATCATCGGTCGTGATCTGCATGACCCGGTCCTCCTGGGCGAGGAATCCGCAGCCCACACAGTGGCTCCGGATAGGGACGCAAATGTCCGCCGTGTCTCGGCAAGCGAGCGGAACCTCCCCGGTGTGTTGCTGTTGCACGCACAGAAGCAAGGAGGATAGAATGAGAAACGCTTTGATATTGGCAATGGCGGCAGGTTTGGTAGCTTCAGCGCAGGCGCAGACCATCTCGCCGAAGCCGCAGTTATCTCCTTCCCCGGGCTCATCCGATCGCAGTTCCCCCAGCCCGAGCACAACGGCGCCGCCAGAGAAGGCAAATCCCGGCGTCGCGGGTAAAAAGGACAACGCTCCGGAGGCTCCTCCTCCCCGCCCGCCGTCAAGGACGCCTGATCCACCTACTCGCCGCCAGTAGGGTCATGTCCGCGCTACGCGCCTTGCGGGCAAGTTTTTTTCTAGGAGCCTGTCTTCGACGCCGCGCCAGCGATTGCAAAAACTTGAGGCGAGAAAAATGAGCTACCACTTCGTTTGGGTCATGCTTCTACCTTGTTAGGAGGATTTTTTGGCTGGAAGCCACGCGCTAGCCTAGGGAAAAGGAGGCGGTCATGAACCATCTCTATTCCTTTTGCGGCAATCAGCACCAGGCGAGCAGGGTCCTCAACGCCCTTTGGGACGTCATCAGCCTCGACCACGAGCCCCGCCCGAAGGACTGGCATCCGCGACCCAGCGACGTTGCCCGTGTGCGGCTCACCACTGTTAGCGGTCTTGGGCCGGTCGGACAGGACATCGTGCGCTCGTGGCTTGAGGACCATGGCTTCCTCAGCATGGGCCGGCGCGGCTTACTCCATTATCCCGGCCCAGTCTCGGGGCTTCGAGTGGACACCAGAGTTTAAGGAACGACGTACTGTGTCCGACGTTCACACGCGGGGCCAACGGAGCAAAGCCGATGCTGGTAGCGCTCGGCGTCACGGTGGGAATGCTCATTGCCGTCTGGATAGGCTGGAAGCTCGGCCGCTATCTCGGATGAGGTCGTGGGCGGACATTGCTAACGGCTGAGCGGTTACGCCAGTGAGCGCATCGACGGCCTCTCCCTTCGATCCGCAACTGTGCGGACGCAGCGTATGCCACGTAGGCCTTACTGCCTCCAGGCTCCTTACGCCGCTACCTAATAGCCTTGCTGCTCGTGAAACGTTCACGAGATGAGCCTGTGGGACTTAGTTGCCCTTGACATATCCATAAATCGGCAGCTGTGACCAATGATGCGTATTGCGCCTTTTGCCCCTCGTCCCGCTTGGTCTTCGCGAGTGTCATGATGGCGTTGACTGCGGCTTCAAACTCTTTTGTGTTTGTGATCGAGACCAATGGCAACGTCGATCCCCTCCAGTCCGCTATATCGTGGATTCCACCGGCCTTAGGCAGCGGATTCCCCTTAACCCTGATAGGCTAGCCGCCAGCAAGGGCTCCGGCCCCTTGTGCTGGCGGCCGACCCGCAGGCCGACCTGGGGGGTACGGTTTGCTGCAGGCGGCTTGATCTGATCCCCGCCAAGGTGGGAATGCAAGCGCGCGATTTCCTTCGCGAATGTTCGCAGAGCGAGCGCCCTTGCCTCGCACTGTTCGCTTAAGGATGGTCGGCCTTCCCAGCCGTGCCTCGGTATTCCGACCTTGAGGCCTCTTCGTCCTTCGAGGCGGCGGCCATCTGGCGTTCCCCAATCGCACGCTCCACACCGTCTTCGCCTTTAACGCGATATTGCGGCTCGCCATCGATTCCAGCCGGGATAAGCCGGATCACCTGATATCGCCCCGATCCGGACAGATCCAAAAATTTAAAATTGAGATGAACTTCGTCTCCGACCTTATACCGGTGCTCCATGGCAAATTCCTCCAACAATTTTATCCAAGAGTAGCACGGCGGAACCAGTCCCCCCGCCGCCCGTTCGCCACTCCAGTTGAGTTCGGAGTTGAATTATGTGCGCCAAAAGAATGCTGCGACCTGGGCCTTGGAGCGAAGCTATCCGGAGTGAGAAGGCATCGCGCGCGGATCCTCGACAACAATGCCTGAGCTCGACGCGCCAGGTGAACCGGCGCCTCGCCGCATACCATGTGTTGAGCCGATGAGTCGGAATTTCCATATCGACGTTGCTTCAATGATCCACATTGCGTCTGCGGAAGGACCGGGGGAAGCTATCGCTCAACGGGGAGCGCCGAGGGACGCGCTTTCGGGATCGGTGGACGAGTTGGTGCGCATGGGGCTCGAAAGAGCAAGTCGGCACTTCCAGGCGCAATGAGTCTGAGACAGTCATCACTCTCAGTATCGGCATAAACGCGCCAATCGGTCCTCCGTCCGCTTCAAACTAGTAGGCTATTGAAACGGCCTGTGACGCTCATCGCCGCCTATTCCCATCAGGTTACCAGCGAGGAATGAGATGTCGATTAATGACGGGTTGAGCGAACTCAGCAACCCACCCTCATTGTTTACTCGTTTAGCCCAGTCGACGGCTCGTTGGACCGGTAAACCGGCAAGCTTCTTCGTGGCTGTCGGCGTCATAGTTGCCTGGGGCATATCAGGGCCATTCTTTGGATATAACGATACGTGGCAGCTGGTGATCAACACCTCGACCACCATCGTCACCTTCCTGATGGTGTTCATCATCCAGAACAGCCAAAATCGGGACACCGCCGCAATGCAGATCAAGCTCGACGAGCTCATTGTTCGGCTTGAGGGCGCGCGTGAAGAACTAATGGATCTGGAGCAACTGGACGAGGAGCAAATTGAAAAGATCCGTAAACAATTCGAGGAGCGAGCAGCCATTGCTCGGAAGGGCCGAGATCCGGGTCCTCCTCCAGCCGCTAGCTGAGAGCTCTTCGTGCCCCGCGCTCGGCTGGAGATCCACACAGAACACTGTGGGCCTAAAGTTAGCGCGCCGGCTTCAAGAGCCCCTGCAACATCGACAATAGCGTCGCGGGCGGGGCCGGCTTGCCGATGTTGACCGCCCCGACGAATGCGGGATGTCGATCCAGCGTTTCCTGTTCGTAGGCGCTCGACAGTAAGAACGGGACTTTATGTTCCCGCAAGGCATGAGCCACCGGAGCGCTGATCTCCCCTCTCAGATTTACGTCCAGCAAGCACACATGAGGCCAACCCTTGCCCAACATTTTCAGGGCCTCCGCTACGGTCGCGACAGGCCCGATTACGCGGTACCCAGCGTCCTCCAGAAGCTCGCAGAGTTCCATAGCAATCAGAAATTCGTCTTCGACGACAAGTACGGAAGATTGAACGAGGGCTGGATCGTGACCCACCGCTACTGCGCAATCGCCAGCATGATCTGCGCCTGGAGACCGGTCGGCGTATAGTCGAACACGGCATCACCACCCTCGGCCCTGCAATTATAGTTGATCAGCTTCGTTCCGAAGCCGGTTCGATCTGGTGGGGTCACGGGCGGGCCTCCCTCTTCGCGCCATTGCAAGAGCAAATAGGTTTGGGCCTCACGTTGTTCCGTCTTCCAGTAGACGCGAACACTGCCATTCGCGCTCGACAGAGCGCCATATTTCAGGGCGTTGGTCGCCAGTTCGTGGACGATCATGGAGACCGGCACAATCTGATGTTGCGAAAGGCTGACAGGTGGGCTCGGAGCCAAGACCGCACGCTGCCCGGCAATCGGCCGCAGTGTCGTGTCGAGCAGCGCTGCAAGATCGGCCACAGAGCCGTTGGTATTGATCAACTCTTGAGCCCCAATGACGGCTTCGAAACGCCCCATAAAGGCGTCCCGGTATTCTTCAGCCGTCCGGTTCGTCGTCTTCGTCTGAGTGGCGACGGCCCGGATCATCGCGAGCAGGTTTTTCATCCGGTGGCGCGTTTCCGCAACCAGAATGTCCTTGGCGTTATCTTGCTTCTGACGTTCGGTGACATCTTCAAACACGACCAGCATCTGCGTGCTGTTGTGGTCGGGATGAGCGAGTTGGCGAGCGCTCACGAGCATGGTGCGGGTGCCAATCGTCGGGAACGCATGCTTCACTTCGAAGCCGACCACGGCGGCGGCCTTCGGCACGACTTCGGCAAGGAGCGCGCGCAAATTGGGGATGTCCCACTGGCCGTCCCCCAGGTCGAACAGGCTTCTGCCGAAGGTATCTTCGCGCGCGACCCGGAACAGTCTGAGAAAGGCCGGGTTCGCGTTGACGACAAGGAGGTCCTTGTCCAGCACAACAAGTGGCTCCTGTAGCGTATCGACGATGCCCTGAGCTTGCACGTGATTGCTGCGAAGCACGCGGTAAAGTTCATCCAGCGTCATGCTGTCCCCCTCAATCGAAGTAAAACGCCGAACCCTGCTCCGGGTTCACCGAGCTTAGCAGCGCCGTGATCTTGAGTGTGTCCGCTCCTGAAGAATCCTGCCGCGATCGGCGCGGTGGAATGACATCCGCTCCCGTCCCTGATCTGAATTATAGCACGCCGCGGCTGCTGAGGAACGGGCGGCGAACGGTGAGGCCGCGACCGTCCGCGCAGACCTACTACGCGACACGCCAGGAGGTCATCGCCGATTTGAGAGCGGCGTGGAGGAACGGGTAGTCCATCCGGTAGACCGCCATCACACCTCCGCGCTTGATGGTCTGGCGCAAAGTAACTGCGATTTCGGCGCCAGCATATTCGATAGGGTTGTGCTGCTTCGTCATTGTCGTCGTGTAGCTCAAAGGGCCCGGATCTCTTCCTCGAACTGCTCGGGGATGACGGCATGGCGCGCGAGAAGGTTGAGGGCGCTCAGCTCGTCAGTTTCGTCGTCCGTAAGCACATGAATAACGACCACGCCTTCGGTCGTGCGCGCTAGGGCCCCCCGTCTGGCGGTTCAGGTGGTGCTGCGCGCCTTCATGGGGCCATGCCCTTAACCCCGTTCACCGAGCTGCGGAAGCCGCAGAAATACGGCCAACGCTGCGGTGCCTACCTGCCCGATCTCTACACGACCCGGCCGCCCGACCTGCCGCCGAGCATGGCGGGGTTGACCTTGATCGAGTGTGGTAAGGACGACATGCTGCCAGCCGAGCCTGCGCCAAATAAGCGTCGGCGTCAGGTCGGCAAAGACTGACCATCGCCAATGTCCGGGATGGGTGGAAAGCAAACATGGCCCCCGCGGTTAGGGTTGCCGAGGGGCAGAGCGTGACCAAGCTTTGAAGATGCGGCAGAGGGCGACTGGTGGGCCCGTCGACCACCGTCGCCTATCGGACGAGTATCACCGTCTAGGCGAAAACGGCTCGGCGTCCCGGGTTGCGTAGTGTTGGGCTTCTAGTTCCAACGAAGCGACCAGTTCTCGGTAATCGGCGATGATTCCGCGACTGTCAGGCGTGTCCGATCGCATGCAGAGTTCAAGCCCCACCCACGCCAGTTCATAGGACTCGCAGACGTCGAGAAAGGACTGGCTGGACGCGAGTTCAAAACGCCTCGCCCAAGCAGGCAACCGCAGTTTCAGACGGGCGCGCCCCCGCTCCTGGATGCGGGACATGTTGCGGATCTCAATATGAAAAGGTGCAGCTTGCAGTCGGTTCCGCCCTCCGGTCGCGCGTATTCTGCACCTCGTGCACCGATCGCTCTATTGGCCCTGAGGCCGTTTGGGTTCACGGCTTCGGCTCGACAATCGGAGGTGCAGGCCCATCTCCATCGCAACGGTGGCGAGCCTTCGAGCAATGTCGCCTATGGGTCTATGTGCGCCATCGGGGCTTGTCGAAATTCTCCCAGCATGGCGGTATTCGAATATGAAACAGCCGTTGCAGCACGCTGAACCCGTCGCCCTGCGCCCCTTCATCCCCGCGCGTGATTTCGAACGCTCAAAGCAGTTTTACCAGGGGCTGGGATTCTCGATCGCGTTCACAGACGGGAAGATTGCGCTCATGTGCTCGGGAGCGGCCCAATTCCTGTTGCAGGATTTCTACCAAGAGGGCCTAGCCACCAATTTGATGCTTCAGATCATCGTAGACGATGTTGACCAATGGTGGCACGAACGCGGACCCAAGCACTTGGCTGAACAATTTGATCTAGCAGCGCCTAAGCCGCCTGCGGTGCAGCCATGGGGATTGAAGGTCGGATTCATCCACGATCCTTCGGGAGTTCTCTGGCACATCGCAGAGCTGCCTCTGAAGTCCGCATAGGGTCGATAGCTGACGGAACGCCTGCCGTCGGCTATCCTTTCCACCCGCCTGCGAAGCCCAGCCAGCTGCGAACTAAGAGCTGGCTCGGGAAAACTGGACATCGTGGGTAGGTGGATTTTCGGCCTGAACGCGGCATGATTGTCGTGAACAGGAGCGGATATGACGAGACGCGTGCGCCGGAACCACAGCCCGGTTTTCAAAGCGAAGGTCGCTTTGGCGGCGATCAAGGGCGAGAAGACGCTGGCCGAATTGGCTCAGCAGTTCGACGTCCACCCCAACCAGATCACGCAATGGCGCAGCCAACTCCTTGAAGG
>NZ_JBFTZP010000021.1:0-53494 GCF_056406735.1 Allobosea sp. P1_B10
CCGCTATCGCAGGAGAAGCGCGAGGTGCCGTCGGGCATCACGCCCTGGCCCTGGGTGGACCGGATCGAGGTGCAGAGGTTGGTGCGGCGCGACAGGCAGCTTTTGCACTGCCGGCATTCGGGCGTGTAGAGCGGGATCACATGGTCGCCGGGCTTCAGCGTGGTCACGCCGGCGCCGACCTCGCGCACGATGCCCGCTCCCTCATGGCCCAGGATCGCCGGGAACTTGCCCTCGGAATCCAGTCCCGAGAGCGTGTAGGCGTCGGTATGGCAGATGCCGGTCGCCATCACCTCGACCAGGACCTCGCCGGCGCGGGGGCCGCCGATCTCGATGGTCTCGATGGTGAGCGGCTTGCCGGCCTCCCAGGCGACGGCTGCGCGGGTCTTCATGGGGCGGTTCCTTCCGATGCGGTGGTGACGTTCATTTGAGATAGGGCCGGATGGCGCGCATGATGCCGGCGATACGCTCGGCGCCATCTGCCGGCGGATCGGTGCGGCTGGCCTGTTCGGTCAGGGTGTCGCGCAGATGGCTTTCGAGCACCTCCGACATCAAACCGGTCGCGGCGCCACGCAGAGCCGAGAGTTGCTGCAGCAGCGCGCCGCAATCGTCACCGCGCTCGACGGCGAGGATCAGCGCATCGGCCTGCCCGCGGATACGCCTGAGCCGGGCGGTCGCTCGCTTCTTCTCGTCCGGTGTGTGCGGCATGCGGCCCCTGGGTACTGGGGTGGAGTATTATTCTCCGATCTAGTGTACCCGGGCGGAGATTGTCAACGCGATGCCGCCGGCCTCGTTCAGAAGCTCCAGGCGACGTCCATCTGGACGAGGTGGCGGCTGAAGTTGTTGAGGTCGAGCTTGCCGGGGTCGCCGCGCTCCTGGCCGTAGACCTGGACGTTGTAGGCGAGCGAGATCGCGAGTTGCTCCGTTGCCTGCCAGTAGACACCGGGCCCCATGAAGGTCGCGTGGCCCTCGCGCCGGCCCAGGCCGAGCGTGTTGTGCTGCCGCATATGGCGGACCTCGCCGCTCAGATAGATCCCGTCCATGACCTGCCAGGCGAGCGAGCCGCCGACACTGAAGGTCGAGCCTCGCTGATGCGGCGCGGGGCCAGTCCAGATCAGGTTGTGCGAGACATTGATCGCCCCGAACAACGTGTCCGGGATCAGGATCTTGTCGGCCATCAGCTTGAAGGTGGTGTTGTATGTCGAAAAGCGCCCGGCGGTCTGGCCCTCGTTGCGCTCGACGCCATTGTCGATGCCGAGCGTCAGCCCAAGCCCGTTTCGGCCATGGCTGAGCAGCCTGTACTTGACGTCGAGGCCGCCCCCATAGGCCTTGTCCTTGAGGCCCTGGCGCTCGATCTGCGAGCGTGTCGTGCCGCCCAGCACATAGGGAGCGACCTCAAGGCAGGGCAGCAGGCCATAGGAGCCTTGCAGCATGGCGCCGCGTCCCATCGAACGGCCGCGACGAACGCCCATGTCGCCATTCAGGGTCAGGCCGACGCTGCCGCCGCCGCGATCGGCGATGCCGGCGCCGTCGGTGAAGCCGAAGGCGTCGGTGGGCGCGTCGCCGTCGTCGTCGCAGGTGGCCATGACCGGCTTGGGCGAAGCCGGATCGGCGGCCACCGCGACGGACACCACCGCCACAAGAGAGAGTGCGCTTACCAAGGCGCGGAGCAGAAATATTGTTAGCTTTGCCAAGATCGTCCGCCCGCCATGCCTGTACGAAGCAGAGATGGCGAAGGCGGGCCTAATCCAGCGTAAATCAAGGCGTTGGAACGGTGATGATTCGCCGGAGCGCCGCACATTTCGGCCACAGCGGTTAATGAGCCGCGACCGCGCTCACCGGCTTTTTTCGTAGGGCCGTGCCGCGTCGCCGCGGCACAGCGACGTAGGGTCAGAAGCTGTAGGCGACCTTCACCTTGACCAGGTGCTGGCTGAAATTCGTCAGGTCGAGATTGCCGGGCTCGCCCTTGGCCTTGCCCGCAACCTGGATGTTGTAGGCCGCTGAGATCGCAAAAGCCTTCGTCGCCTGCCAATAGACGCCGGGGCCGGCAAAGGTCGCGTAGCCAGCCTGCTTGCTGAAGCCGAGCGTGTCATAGGCGCGCTGATGGCGGACCTCGGCGCTGAGATAGACGCCATCCAGCACCTGCCAGGCCAGCGAGCCGCCAACCGTGAAGGTCGAGGAGCGCTGATAGGGGTCGGGACCCGTCCAGGTCAGGTCCTGGGACAGGTTGAGCGCGGCGTAGAGCTTGCCCGGAACCAGCGTCTTGTCGGCGAAGAGGCGCAGGCCCGTATTATAGGTGGTGAAGCGGCCGGCGCCGTCGGGATCGGTGCGATTGACGCTGGGGTCGATCACTGCGGTCAGGCCGATGCCGTGCATGTCTCGGCCCAGGAGCTTGTACTTCATCTCGACGCCCGCGCCGATGCCGGTGGAATCGGCGCTGCCACCGCCGAGCGAAGCCTGCGTGGTGTTCCCCAGCAGATAGGGACCGACCTCAAGGCAGGGCAGCAGGCCGTAAGAGCCCTGAAGCTGCGCGCCATGGCTGTTCAGCCGTCCGGCGCGCGTGCCGAAGCTGCCGCCATAGGTCAGGCTGGCGCCGAAGGAGCCGGGATCTGCGACGTCGGAGCCGGTGGTGAAGCCGAAGGCATCGGTCGGGATGCCCTCGCTCTCGCTGCAGGCGGACAGGACGGGAGCCGCGACAGGAGCGCCCTTGCGCGACGGCAGGTCCGCTGCGAACGCGGTCGACAGGGCGCTGGAGGCGAGCAGAGCCAGAGCAAAGAGCTTCACGGGCATGGGACGGGTTCCGGGGGCGCTGATTCGGGAATGCGAGCTGTTCCGGGCAGAGCATGCACGAGCCGTACCGTGCTCGCGAGAGATCGGCTGCGAGGTATATTGTTATAAAGTTACATGTTGCCGCGCGGCAACATTTCCCAGTCAGGGGAGGGCGACAGTCCGCAGCCTCGCCAGCGCCAGCGGCGCGATCTCCTGCAGGCTGTCGATCGGTTTCCAGGCCGCTGCATGGACCTCCTCCAACTGCGCCACGAGCGGAAGAGCAGGGTCGGCCAGAAAGAGATATTGCAGGTCGTGATGGATATGCGCCGGCTCGTTGCGCGATGGCTTTCCGGGCACATCATGGCTGTCGATCGCGAAGGGCAGGTCGCTGCCCTTGTGCCAGGGATGCAGAGCCAGACCCTGGACGCCGGTCTCCTCGACGGCTTCGCGCGCGGCCGAGGCTTGGAAGGTCCCGGCCGGCTCGTAATGCCCGCCCGGCTGGAGCCAGCGCTTGATCACCACATGGTCGATCAGCAGGATCTGCTTGTGGTCGGGCGAGACGACGAAGGCGCTGGTGGTGAGATGGCCGGGCAGGGTGGAGCGGTCGTCGAGCCGGTCGTCCTGCGCCATCTGCCAGCGCAGCAGCGCAAGATGCTCGCGCGAGGAGGCGATGTCGGTCCGATAGCGGCTGACCGCCTCTTTGAGGCGCTCGCGAAACAGGAGGCCGGTCATCGCTGCGTCGCCAGACGATAGAGCTCGAAGCCGCCATTGCGCGGGCCGTCATAGCCGATCAGCACTTCGAGGTGCCGCTCGTCTTCAGCGAGCACGGTGATCGACTCGGCCTTGGCACCGCGCAGCGTATGGAGCGAACCGAGATTGCGCGGCGCTCCTGGCGCCTTGGGATCGACCAGCACGATTTCGAAGGGCAGATCCTGCTCCTGAGCCGGGCCGGTGAGTGCGAGCAGGCGACCGTCCCCAAGGGCTGCGAGATCGCGGATTCCGCGATCGGCCCCGATCTCGATCTCAACGACCTGCGGAGCAACCTTGGCGGGCTCGTGGCCGCCACCGAACAGGTCGGTCAGGCTGCCGCCGACCAGGAAGGCGCGCTGCCGCAGCGACGGCGCGCGCAAGCCCGCCCAGAGCGTGTCGCCGACAACCGCGATGCCCTCGAGGTTCAACCCGTTCTCCTGCATCAGCGCCTTGCCGAAGAAGGCAGCAACTGGGCCGGACTGGCGCAGCAGGTCACTGAGCCGGTAGGTCAACTCGACGCCGCCGGCCGGTTGTCCGGCCGCGTCGACTTTCAGTCGTGCGAGGTGGAAAGCGGACAGCCGGAACTCGCCCTTGTTACGCGAGCAGCCATGCGAGCCCGCGACATAGAACGCGCCATCGGCGTAGGTCACGGCCTCGCCATCGAGCTCGGCGAAGGCGCCGGCCTTGCGGCAGAGCCCGGTCGGCGCGCGCCCCAGCGTCTCCGGCGCTGCCGCGGAGCCCAGGATCGGCAGCGTCGCGCCGGGCGTGATCCGGTTTTCGGCAAGCTGCGCGAACTGGGCAAAGCCGCCCTCATCGTTGATCAGCAGGCAGCGCCGCGTCCCGCTCGGACCGGGCATGCAGGCGAGCCCGCTGACATCGGCGGCGACCTTGCCCTTGCGCCCGATGAAATTGCCGGAGCTGCCCAGTTGCGCCTGTGGGACAAGCGTTTCCGCGAGCGTCGGCATGGCGAAGAGCCATGAAGCTGCGAGCAGGCCGATGAACGTGAGCTGGCGCAAGAGCGTGGTGTCCGGATTTGCGAGGATGGAAGCCGGCAATTGAAGGCGCTGCGCTTGCGGCGTCGCGCCTTCCGTAGCCCTTATTGCAGCGTGTTCTTGTAGATGCGGCCGTCCTTCATGATGATCTTCATGGTCTTGTCGGGGTCGGCGACCAGGCTGATGTCGGCGATCGGATCGCCATCGATCAGCAGGAGATCGGCATAGGAGCCGGCCTCGATGACGCCGATCTTGCCGGGATAGGGGTTGCGCGGACCCGACATCGCCAGGAGCTCGGCATTGGTGCTGGTGGCCATGACGAGGATCTCGTCATTGGAATACCAGCGCGACATCGTGGCAAGGATCGCGCCCTGGTTCTTCGTCATCGCGGGAGCAAACAGGATGTCGGTGCCCCAGGCGGTCTTGAGCTTGTGTTTCTTGGCAAGCGCGTAGGCATTGTCGGTGCCGGCGTACATGGTGAGCTGCTTTGCCTGGCTCGCGGAGCCTTCCGGATAGGTGTTCGAAAACTGGTTGTTGAGGAAGGCCTGTGAGGAAAACCAGATGCCCTTGTCGGCCATGATCTTGGCCGTGTCCTCATCCATCAGCTGGCCATGGTCGATGCAGCGCACGCCGCCTCGGATCGCCGTCTGGATGGCGCGCGGCGTGTAGGCATGCACCGTGACATAGGTGCCCCAGTTCTCCGCCGCCTCGACGGCGGCGCGGAATTCGGCCTCGGTGTACTGGCTGACGTCGATCGGATCGTAATTGGAAGCCACGCCGCCGCCGGCCGCCAGCTTGATCTGGCTGGCACCCAGCATCAACTGCTCGCGGACACGCTTGAGGACCTGATCGGCGCCATCGGCGACCATGCCGGCGCCGAGGACCTCGGCGTGCGAGAGCGGCGCCGCGGGCTCTGCTGGCACCTCATAGGGCAGGCGAAAATCGCCATGGCCGGAGGTCTGCGAGATCATCGCGCCCGACGGCCAGATGCGGGGGCCCGGGTTGAGCCCGCTGTCGATGGCGCGCTTGAGGCCGAAGGACGGGCCTGCGAGGTCGCGGATGCTGGTGAAGCCGCGCAGCAAGGTCCTGTGCGCCTCTTCGGCTGCGGCGAGGTTGATGTAGCCGACATCGGCCGTCATCAGGTCCATCATCGACATCGCCGCCATCATCGAATGCCAGTGGGCGTCGATCAGCCCCGGCATCAGCGTACGGCCGCCGCAGTCGATGACCGTGACACCGGCGGCGACAGCACCGCCGACGGGCTCGATCGCCTTGATCTTGTTGCCCTCGACGATGACGCGGCGACCCTCGATCAACCGGCTCGATTTGCCGTCGAAGAGCTTGATGTTGGTGAAGGCCAGCGGCCCCTTTGGCGCCTCGGGGATGGCCGCGGCGCCATCGCCGGCACCCAGCGCAACCGCTCCGAGCGTCGCTGCCGCCCCGGTCAGAAAGGCGCGCCGCGAGAATTTTGCTTCGACCAGTGCGTTCAGCCTCAGAAAGGCCGGGCTGTGGCAGATGCAGGTGGCGGACTGGGCCTCGGCCTCATCGACTGGCGTGCAGGCAAACATCACATGGACCCTTCTGGAATGACCGGAGCCATTTCCGGGCGAGGGCGAGCAATGTCAATGCAAACGCCGCCCGGAGGCGGCGTTGCGTTAGCGCTTATGTCGTCAGGCTCAGCCAAGCTTGCCGTAGGCCGGCACGGTCAAAAAGTCCTCGAACTGCGGCGCGAGCGAGAGTTTCGAGAACAGTTCGATCGCCTCGGGGAAGCGGCCCTTGGTGTAATTCTCGGCGCCGACCTCGCTTTTCACACGCTCCATCTCCTCGGTGAGGCAGCGCTTGAACAGATCGGCCGTGACCTTCGTGCCGCCATCGACCTCGACGCCATAATTGACGAACTGCCAGATCTGGGCGCGGCTGATCTCGGCGGTCGCGGCGTCTTCCATCATGTTGTAGATCGGCACCGCGCCACGGCCCCGCAGCCAGGCCTCGAGATATTGCACGCCGACGCGGATGTTCTCGCGGAAGCCCTCCTCCGAGCGCGTGCCCTCATGGACCTCGAGCAGGTCCTTCGTGCCGACCTGCACATCCTCGCGCAGCTTGTCGAGCTGGTTGGGCCGCGGCATCAGGCGGTCGAAGACTTCCATGGCGACGGGGACGAGGTCGGGGTGGGCGACCCAGGTGCCGTCATGGCCGTCGCCGGCCTCGCGCTCCTTGTCGGCCTTGACCTTGGCGAACGCCGCGGCATTGGCCTCGGGGTTGTTCTTGACGGGGATCTGCGCGGCCATGCCGCCCATCGCGAAGGCCCCGCGCTTGTGGCAGGTCTTGATCAGCAGCAGCGAATAGGCGCGCAGGAACGCCTTGGTCATCACCACCTGCGAGCGGTCGGGCAGGACGTAAGCCGCGTTGCGGGCGAGCTTCTTGATGAAGGAGAAGATGTAGTCCCAGCGGCCGCAGTTGAGGCCGGCCATGTGGTCCCGGAGCTCGAACAGGATCTCGTCCATCTCGAAGGCGGCCGGCAGCGTCTCGATCAGCACTGTCGCCTTTATCGTGCCCTGCTTCAGGCCGAGCGCGTTCTGGGCTGCGACGAAGACGTCGTTCCAGAGCCGGGCCTCGAGATGGCTCTCGAGCTTCGGCAGGTAGAAATAGGGCCCGGAGCCCGCAGCCAGCGCGGCCTTGGCGTTGTGGAAGACATAGAGGCCGAAATCGACCAGGGAGCCGGAGGCTTCCTCGCCGTCGATCTCGATATGTCGCTCCGGCAGGTGCCAACCGCGCGGGCGGATGATCAGGACGGCCGGCTTGTCCTTGAGCTTGTAGGCCTTGCCGGTGGTGGCATCGGTGAAGTCGATCGCATTGGCCCAGCGATCCCTCAGGTTGATCTGGCCCTCGATCATGTTGGCCCAGACCGGCGAGGAAGCGTCTTCGAAATCGGCCATGAAGACCTTTGCGCCGCAGTTCAGCGCATTGATGATCATCTTGCGGTCGACGGGGCCGGTGATCTCGACGCGGCGGTCCCTGAGGTCGGCGGGAATCGGGGCGACCTTCCAGTCGCCCTCGCGGATATGCCGGGTCTCGGCCAGGAAATCGGGCGTCTCGCCGGCGTCGAAACGCTTCTGGCGCTCGGCGCGCAGGCTGAGCAGACGCTTGCGGGTCTCGTTGAAGCGGCGATGCAGGTCGGCGATGAAGCCGAGCGCGTCATGGGTCAGGATCGCATCGAAGCCGGGATTGATCGCACCCTTGACGACGACGCCCTTGGGCAGGTTGAGGCTGGTGGGCTGAGACATGGTCGGCTCCCGCATGACGTTGCGCTAATGTCAGCATCATCGGCCGTCTCGATCTTTGCCGAAACGTAGAAAAATGGCGGATCACCTTTCACGTTTTTGCATCAATGTCTCGTGGACATCGAGCAGTTCGACAAGTCACTTTCGGTACAATTTTAGCGAAAAAATCGGTAAAATAATCGCAATAGTTGTACTTACGCTAATTTGTTCACTTCGACCCGGGGATAGGGCCGAGTTCCGACAGTCGATTTTATAGATTCGTAAGTTCCCAAGTCCAAGGCTGCACTGGAGAACGCTGACGTTGCGTTACGAGGTGTCCAGCGATGGTTTCGTTCAAGGGTAGCAGGGGCAAGGCGGGTGCGCTGCTGCGCAGGTTCGGCCGCGACCGCTCCGGCAATGTGATGATGTTCTTCGGCCTGGGCCTGATCCCGATCCTCGGCCTGGCCGGGGCCGTGCTCGATTATTCCCGCGCTACCACAGTGCGCGCCCAGCTCAATGCGGCTGTGGATTCGGCTGCGCTGATGGCGGCGCGCGATGCGACCAAGCTCACGGACGCCCAGTTGAGGGAGCGCATCAATGGCTGGATCAAGGCCACGCTGAGCCCCGACGAGGCCGCCAAGTTCACAGGCGCGACGATCGGCATCGACCGTACGGCGCGCACCGTGACCATCGCCGCCAAGGTACCTGTCGAGAAAACCCTGTTTCGCGTGATAAACGGCGACGACATGCGCGTCTCCAGCAACAGCGAGTCGACCTGGGGAACGAGCAAGATCGAACTCGCGCTGGTTCTGGACAATACCGGTTCGATGTCGAGCTCGGGCAAGATGACGGCCCTGAAGGCCGCGTCCAAGGATCTGATCAAGATCATGAAGGACGCTACGACGGAAACCGGCCAGATCAAGATCGCGATCATTCCCTTCGCCACTCAGGTGCGGCTCGAGCCGGCGACCTACAAGGATGTGAACTGGCTGCGGTGGAACATGCAGCGCTCCTACAGCTGCTACAACAGCCAGGGAAAGCTGACGACCTGCTATGAGACCATCACCAAGGCGGCCTGGCGCGGTTGCGTCGCCGACCGGGACAAGAACAACGACGCATCCGACACCGGGCCCAATTCAGGCGTGAGCGCGACGCTCTATCCCGCGGATTTCTGCCGCTACGGCGAACTGGCCACGATCCGTCCGCTCACCGACAATTGGACGGCACTGAACAGCACGGTCGATGCGATGGTTGCCTCGGGCAATACGAACGTGACCATCGGCGCAGCCTGGGGGCAGGCGGCCGTATCCCAGCAGGATCCGCTGCCGGAAGCCCAGTCTGCAACGACACCGCGGCTGCAGAAATTCATGATCCTGCTCACCGACGGCGATAACACGGAAAACCGCTTCGGAGACTCCGCAACCAACATCGACAAGCGGACGGAAGCGGCTTGCGCCAGCGCGAAGGCGGCCGGCATCAAGGTCTACACGATCCGCGTCATCGACGGTAACGCGACGCTGCTGAAGAACTGCGCGACCGACCCGACCATGTATTACGACGTGAAGAATGCCTCGGAGCTCAGCCCGGTGTTCAACCAGATCGCCCGAGAAATCAGCGCGGTGCGCCTGACGCAGTGAGATCTCGCGGGGGATGGGCCGCGACAGGCCTATCCCTTCAGAGCACCGAAGCGCTCCAGGAATGCCGCCTGCGCGGCCTCCGTATCGAGCGGTTCGAGCCAGTCCGTGACCGATTGCGGCAGCGCGACCGGCCGGCCGAAGAAGCGCAAGGCCTCGTCGCGGGCAAAACCAGCCAGCTGCGTGGCCTCGAGAAACGCCGCGATCATGTCGGCCTGCTTGATCTGACGCTTGAGCAGCGCCGGCGTTGCGGCCGGTAGCGCGAAGCGCAGGTGGATTGCGGCGAGCAGCCGCGCCTCTACGCTCTTGTAGGCATCGCCCATCACCGCCTTGAACGGCGAGATCATGTCGCCGATGACGTATTCGGGCGCATCGTGCAGCAGCGCCAGTAATCGCGTCGAGGACGGCCAGTCCGGGTTGAGATGACCAGCGATCGCCTCAACCAGCAGCGAATGCTGCGCCACTGAAAACGAGTGCACGCCGCGCGTCTGGCCGTTCCAGCGAGCGACGCGAGCCAGGCCATGGGCGATGTCCTCGATCTCGACGTCGAGCGGCGAGGGGTCGAGCAGGTCGAGCCGGCGGCCCGACAGCATGCGCTGCCAGGCGCGGGGAGGGGCGGGTGAGCGCGCCATGTCAGCGCTTCGTCATTGCGAGCGCAGCGAAGCAATCCAGAGTCGGCGCGCAATCCCGGATTGCTTCGTCATCGGTGCCTTCTCGCAATGACGATGGGAGCTTGATCATGCGGATACACGCGTGTCGCGCGCCAGTTCCGCGCATTCCTGCCGGCGGAAACAGCCTGTGAGGTGGTCATTGACCAACCCACAGGCCTCCATGAATGCGTAGACGATGGTAGGGCCGCAAAAGGTGAAGCCTGCGGCCTTCAGGTCCTTGGCCATTGCTTCGGAGACTTTTGTCTGCGTCGGCACCTGCTCCTGGGTCAGGAAGGCGTTCTGCGTGACGCGACCATCGAGGTGCTTCCAGAGGAAATCGGCGAAGGGCTGGCGCTCGCTGATCGCGAGATAGGCGCGCGCGCTTTTGATCGTGCCCTCGATCTTTCCGCGATGGCGGATGATGCCGGCGTCGGCCAGGAGTCGCTGCACATCGGCTTCGGTGAAGCGGGCGATGGCCTCAGGCTCGAAATCCGCGAACCCGGCGCGAAATGCATTGCGCTTGCGCAGGATCGTGATCCAGGACAGCCCGGCCTGAAACCCGTCCAGGATAAGCTTTTCGAACAGCGCGCGTGAATCATACTCCGGCACGCCCCATTCAGTGTCGTGATAGGCGAGGTAGAGCGGGTCGACCCCAGGCCAGACGCAGCGGAATTTTCCGTCCGGTCCTTCGACAGCTTCGCGTCCGCTCATGCTGCGGCTCCAAATCCGGCCTCGCCGGGAAAGGGGAATCGGATGAATTCGGGTTTCTCCAGCGTGAAGGCGAGCCCGCCGCCAAGAAGTGGCGTGCCTTCGGCCAGCGCGTCGGCGACCCGGTCGAGACGCAGCATCGCCAGCGCCTTGCCGTTTGCGCCGCTGCCGATGCGGCCCAGCGTCTTGGCGCCGGCCAGCGCCTCGGAGCCGCCTTCCGCGACAATGCCGTCGCTGAAGCGGACGGGTACGACCCGGGTACGCGCCGTGCCGCGATGCTGCATGCGCGAGACGACCTCCTGGCCGATATAGCAGCCCTTCTTGAACGAGACCCCGCCGATCTGGTCGAGCAGCGCCTCATGCGGGAAGGTGTCGCCATAGGCGAAGTCGCGGCCGCCATCGGGGATGCCGAGCCCGATGCGGTGGGCGTGGTAGGCGTCCATCTCCGCTCTCGCGATCTCATCGACACCGTCGCGATCGACGATGGTGCGCTGGCCCATAACTGGCAGGCGCGGGTCGGTATAGACGACCCCGGCTTCGGGCGGCAGGCTGCCGCCATCTGTGGATGCGATCACGGTGCTCGCTTCCGAAAGGTCGTCGAGCGTCACCTTGGCGCGCAGCTTGTAGAGCTTCAGGCGTTTCATCAGGTCCGGCGTCTGGATCAGGGGCGTATCGATCAGGAAGCCGCCGCCATGCTCCTCCGACAGCGCGACGACGAAGAAATCGCAGATGATCTTGCCCTGCGGTGTCAGCAGCGCGCCATAGCCGGCGTGACCGGGTGTGACGGAGTCCATCTCGTTGGTGACGATGTTCTGCAGGAAGTCGCGTGCATCGGCACCGCTGACGCGAATGACGCCGCGATCGATCAGTCGAGTGGCAGGCATGGCTTTTCCAAATCTCCGCGGCGTCATCACGTCATTGCGAGCCGCGCAAGCGACGAAGCAATCCAGGGGCAGCGCGCGACGCAGGCCTGGATTGCTTCGCTGACGCTCGCAATGACGGTTGGCGCTTGCAAACTAGGTCGTGGCCGATAGTTAGGCGCTCTCAGCCCAAGGCTCAACCTGCCCGGAGACCGGCACCATGACGCAAACCTACGATGTCATCCTGAAGGGCGGCACGGTCGTGAACCATGACGGCCGCGTCGAGCGCGACCTGGGCATCACCGGCGGCAAGATTGTGGCGCTGGGTGATCTCTCGCGGGCCTCGGCCGGCGAGGTCGTGGACTGCCGGGGCCTGCACATCCTGCCGGGCGTCATCGACAGCCAGGTCCATTTCCGTGAGCCCGGCCTCGACCACAAGGAAGACCTGGAAACCGGCTCGCGCGCTGCTGTGCTGGGCGGCGTGACCACCGTCTTCGAGATGCCCAATACGATCCCGCAGACCACCGATCCAGCCGCGCTTGCCGACAAGATCCGCCGGGGCCGCCATCGCATGCATTGCGACTTCGCCTTCTGGGTTGGCGGCACGCATGAGAACGTCAAGGACGTGCCCGATCTGGAGCGCCTGCCCGGCGCCGCCGGCATCAAGGTGTTCATGGGCTCGTCGACCGGTGACCTCCTCGTCGAGGACGACAAGGGCGTGGCGGAAATCCTCAAGCGCACGCGCCGGCGCGCGGCCTTCCATTCCGAGGACGAGGGCATGCTGCGCGAGCGCATGGGGCTGCGCATCGAGGGCGACCCGTCGAGCCATCCCGTCTGGCGTTCGCCGGAGGTCGCGCTGACCTGCACGAAGCGTCTCGTGCGGATCGCGCGCGAGACCGGCGCGCGGGTGCACATCCTGCACATCTCGACCGGCGACGAGATGGAGTTCCTCAGGGACCACAAGGATGTCGCGACCGTCGAGGTGCTGCCCAACCACCTCACGCTGGTGGCGCCCGACTGCTATGAGCGGCTCGGAAACTACGCCCAGATGAACCCGCCGATCCGTGACGACAGCCACCGCCAGAAAATCTGGTGGGGCGTCGAGCAGGGCATCGTGGACGTGCTCGGTTCCGACCACGCGCCCCACACCCACGAGGAAAAGCACCACGCCTATCCCGCCAGCCATTCCGGCATGCCGGGTGTGCAGACGCTGGTTCCGATCATGCTCGATCACGTCAATGCTGGCCGGTTGACGCTGGAGCGCTTCGTCGACCTGTCGAGCCATGGGCCGCAGCGCATCTTCGGGATGGAGGGCAAGGGCAGGATCGCAGCGGGCTACGATGCCGACCTGACCATCGTAGACCTGAAGCGCCGCGAGACCATCACCAATGCCTGGGGCGCCTCGAAATGCGGCTGGACGCCCTATGACGGCGTCACCGTCACGGGCTGGCCGGTGGGCACCTATGTACGCGGCCGCAAGGTGATGTGGGAAGCCGAGATCACCACGCCGTCGCAAGGCGAGCCGGCCCGCTTCCTCGAGGCGCTGCCGCGCGGCGCCTGACGCACGATCGGTTCATACTGTCGAATTCCTGTTACGGGCCGCGAAGATTTTCGTGGCCCGTTTCGATTCCGCATGGCTCCTTTCGTCAACGGGGATCCGGCTCGGCCGAGTGCCGGAAAAAAATCCGACCGCCTGTCGATTCCTCTGTCTCTCGATCGACGTGGTTTCAGAGAGCGGGTTTGGACGGCGGCGATGTCGCTGCCGGGCCCGCCTCCCGAAGCTGGAAAACCAGGGAGCGTTTGCGATGCGCGTGATGGTTCTGATCAAGGCCAACGAAGACAGCGAAGCCGGCATCATGCCGAGCGAAGAGCTTCTCACCCGGATGGGCGCCTATAACGAGGAGCTCGTGAAGGCCGGCGTCATGCTGGCCGGCGAAGGGCTTCATCCCAGCAGGAAAGGCCTGCGCATGCGGTTCTCGGGGGCCGAGCGCGTGATCACCGACGGCCCCTTCGCGGAGAGCAAGGAACTGATCTGCGGCTTCTGGCTCTGGCAGGTCAAATCCCTCGACGAGGCCGTCGCATGGCTCAAGCGAGCGCCGTTCGATGGCGGTACCGAGATTGAGTTGCGGCCCGTCTTCGAAATGGAGGATTTTGGCGAGGCGCTGACGCCCGAGCTGCGCGAGCAGGAGGACCGGCTGCGCGCCGGGATCCAGCAGACGCAATGATCACCACACCAACATCCCAGCCGTCCAAAAGAGGAGAAGACCGATGCGTTTCATGGTGATGGTCAAGGCGACGAGCGACAGCGAGGCCGGCGCGCAGCCGACCCGCGAGCTGCTCGAGGCGATGATGGCCTATAACGAGGAGCTGGTGAAAGCCGGCGTGATGAAGGGTGGCGATGGCCTGCAGCCCAGCGTGAAGGGCGCGCGCGTCCAGTTCGACGGCACCAAGCGTACCATCGTCGACGGCCCTTTCGCCGAGACAAAGGAACTCGTGGCCGGCTTTTGGCTGTGGGAATGCAACTCTCTCGACGAGGCGATCGCCTGGGTCAAGCGCTGCCCCAACCCGATGCCCGGCCCCTCGGAGATCGAGATCCGCTCGGTCGTCGATCTCGCTGATTTCGGCGAGATCGTAACGCCGGAAACCGCGGCTGCCTGGGAGCGCCTGAAGCAGGAGGCCGCCGGCCAGGGCTGACCGATCCACGACGCGCCAGGCTCGATCCGCTTGCCTGGCGGCGCCGTCGCGGCGAGTATCGCGACCCATGTCGGCGAGCGATACTTTTCGTGCCATCGAGGCCGTCTGGCGCATCGAGGCCGCCCGGCTGATCGCCGGGCTGGCACGCGTCACGCGGGATATCGGGTTGGCGGAGGAGCTGGCGCAGGACGCCTTGGAAGCGGCCCTGAAGCAGTGGCCGGACGAGGGCGTGCCGCGCAATCCCGGTGCCTGGCTGATGCAGGTGGCCAAGCATCGCGGGCTCGACGCCCTGCGCCGCCAGAAGCTGCTGGCGCGCAAGCATGAGGAAATCGGCCACGAACTCGAGACGGAGGGGCTTGCCGCGCCCGATCTCGACTCAGCCCTCGACGACGAGGTCGGCGACGATCTGTTGCGATTGATCTTCACCGCGTGCCACCCGGTGCTCTCGACCGAGGCACGCCTGGCGCTGACACTGCGATTGCTGGGCGGTCTGACGACGGAGGAGATCGCCCGCGCCTTCCTCGTGCCGGAGCCGACCATGGCGCAGCGGCTGGTGCGCGCCAAGAAGACGCTTTCGGACGCGACTGTGCCCTTCGAGGTGCCCCATGGCGCGGAACTGGCGGCTCGGCTCGCCTCCGTGCTGGAGGTCGTCTACCTCATCTTCAACGAAGGCTATTCCGCCACGGCCGGGCAGGACTGGGTCCGGCCGGCGCTGTGCGAGGAGGCCATGCGGCTCGGTCGCATCCTGGCCGCCCGGGCGCCGCTCGAGCCCGAGGTCCACGGGCTGCTCGCGCTGATGGAGCTGCAAGCCTCGCGGTTGCGGGCGCGAACGGGGCCGAAGGGCGAGCCGATCCTCCTGCTGAACCAGGACCGCGGACGCTGGGACCATCTCCTGATCCGGCGCGGTCTCGCCGGGCTGGCGCGGGCGAGGGCGCTCTCGCAGGGCCCGGGGCCCTATGTGCTGCAAGCGGAACTGGCGGCCTGTCATGCTCGCGCCGACGGCCGACGCAACCGACTGGAGCCGGATCGCCGCGCTCTACGCGCAACTCGGCGCAATCTCGCCGTCGCCCGTGATCGAGCTGAATCGGGCCGTGGCGGTGTCGATGGCGCAGGGGCCGGCCGCGGGGCTGGCTCTCGTCGAGTCCCTGGCGGAAGAGCCTGCGCTGAGGCGCTACCACCTGCTGCCGAGCGTGCGTGGCGATCTGCTGGCGAAGCTGGGGCGTCACGCCGAGGCGGCGGAGGCCTTCGAGCACGCGGTGGCGCTGACGAAAAATGACCGCGAGCGCGAGATGATGCAGGCGCGCGCGACCGACGAGCGCGCGGCCGCCGAAGCTAGAGACTAGTGCCGGGTGCCGCTGGTGAAGGCGCCGCCGCGCAGCTTGTCCGGCAGCGCTTCGGCGAAGACCGCAGTGGCTTCCTCGCCATAGGTCTCGACCAACTGGCGGAAGGCTGCGAAGAGCGCCGCATGGGCCAACGCGTCGCTGTCGAGCCCGTCCTGCTGCGCCTCGGTGAAGGCGTCCTCTACGTAGCCGTAAGCGACACGCCTGGCATCGCCGTGGTCGTCGGCGAACATGGCGTCATGCGGCAGATCGTCGGGGAAGATCGACATGAGGGGCGGGACTCTGCGTTTGATTTCTGATTCTGGCACAGTGCTGCGTCGAAGCGGTACGAATCTACTGTGTAGCCGAACCACTAACGCCCCTATTTCATACAAAGGCTTTCTGCCGCGCGCTACGACGGTCTTTAAGAAAGGTTAATTTCAGCGCGAGAGTTTTGACGGAAAGGAGTTTTCGTTCAGCTGTAACCTATCCGCCATAGCGTCCCGCAAGCGCCCGGGACAGGCGCTGGCCCTCGCTGGCAAGTCGCGCCGAAGCCTCCTGACTGCCCTCGGTGCAGGCCCGGTGCGTCGCTGCATAGGCCCGGAACCCGCGGTTATAGGCGGCTGTCAGCCTTTCGCGGGCGGCGGCGGTGCGCCCTTCGGCCTCGATCAGCGCGGACATCCGCTCGCGCCAGGTCTCGGCCTCCTTGCCCGCGCAGAGCGTCCGCAGATAGGCCAGCGAGCCCATGATTTCGGCGAGATCCAGCAATTGCGGCTCGTAGGGGGAGGGCGCGGGGTCCGGTTGCGCTGCAGGAGGTTGATTCGGTGCGGGGGCGGGCCGCTGGACCTGCGCGATCGCGCCGCCGGAAACGGACAGGCTCAGGCACAGTGCAGCGGCGAGGATGCGCATCGCCTAGGGCCGGCCAGGGGCACTGCGAAGGATCGCATCGGCGCGGCGCAGGACATCGCCGAGCTCGCGCGTGGTCGCCAGCCCGCCCAGCCGCAGCGGATCGGCCCACATCACGGCGCCGGCTTCCGGCCCGGGCTTGGGCTCGCCGGCCAGCCACTCCCCGACGAAGGAGGCGACGACGAAGTGATGCGTCACCGCGCCCTTGGCGTCGCGGCCGAAGATCTCGACATGGCGGTTGAAGCCGATGATGCGGGCGCTGACGCCGACCTCCTCGTCGAGTTCGCGCAGGGCCGCCTCCTCAAGGGTCTCGCCGGCCTCGACCTTGCCGCCGGGCAGGGACCAGAGCTGGTCTGCCGGCGGCTTGGTGCGGGTCGCGAGCAGGACCTTTCCATCGCGGAAGACCGCGATGGACGCTGCCAGCACCGGCCGGGCCGGCGCCTTGCCGGATGCGGGAAAGCGAATGACCTGGCCGCTGGCGTCGCTCACACGTGCTGCCCGCCATTGATGTGGAGCTCCGAACCGGTGACGTAGCTCGAGGCGTCGGTGCACAGGAAGTAGATCGCCTTGGCGACCTCGTCGGTCTTGCCGAGACGCTTCATCGGCAGGGTCGCGACGATCTTCTCGGTCCCGGGCGACAGGATCGCAGTGTCGATCTCGCCGGGCGAGATCGAGTTCACGCGGATGCCAAAGGGTCCGAAATCGGCCGCCATCTCGCGGGTCAGGCTCGCGAGCGCCGCCTTCGAGGTGGCATAGGCCGCGCCGGCGAAGGGGTGCACCCGCGAGCCGGCAATCGAGGTCACGTTGACGATCGCGCCCTTCGCGACGGTCAATTCGTCGAGCAGGCCGCGCGCCAGCATGATCGGCGCGAAGAAGTTGACCTGGAAGACCTTGTGCCAGTCGTTGAACGAGGTCGTCGCCGCGCCGAGCCGTTGGCCGTTGCTGCCCTTTGGCGAGATGCCGGCATTGTTGACCAGAGCGTTCAGCTTGCCGCCCTCCGCGGCGAGCCGCTTCTTGATCTCGGCAATGCCGCGCATCGTGTCCTCGGGATCGCCGAGGTCGATCTGGATGTGATCGTCGGCGCCTGACGGCCAGGGGCATTTATCGGAAAAGGCTTGGCGCGAGCACGACAGGATGCGCCAACCCGCCATGGCGAACTGCATCACCGTGGCATGGCCGATACCGCGGCTGGCGCCGGTCAGCAGCATGACCGGGCGCTTGCCGGCCTCTGTCTTGGGGAAATCGAATTTTGGCATCGCCATGAAAGCTATTCCTCAGGGGTAGAGGCGCGTGCGCGCCCAGGGCTGCGAGGCCGAGGAGCGGCGGAAGACGACGCGATCGTGCAAACGGAATGCGCCGTCGCGCCAGAATTCGATATACACGGGCTCGATACGAAACCCGGTCCAATGCGGGGGGCGCGGGATTTCGCCAAGCCCAAACTTGGCGGCATGCACAGCGACGGATTTCTCCAGCGCAAAACGGCTCTCGAGCGGGCGCGATTGCTGCGAGGCCCAGGCACCGATCCGGCTGTCGCGGGGGCGCGACTGGAAATAGGCGTCGGCCTCGGCGTCTGTCACGATCGAGACGGGGCCCCGGATACGCACCTGGCGGCGCAGGCTCTTCCAGTGAAACAGCGCTGCGGCCTTGCCTTGGCCGAGCAGCTCCTCGCCCTTCTGGCTCTGGGTGTTGGTGTAGAACACGAAACCGTCCGTGTCGTAGCCCTTGAGCAGGACCATTCGGCTGTTTGGCAGGCCATCGGCGTCCACGGTCGAAAGCGCCATGCCATTGGGGTCGTTGGGCTCGGAGCGCTCGGCGTCGGCCAGCCACTCGGCAAACAGGGCAAAGGGCTCGTCGCTTTGCGTGAAGTCACCGCTCGTTAACCGTTCCACGTGTCTAATCCTCGAGAGTTTTCTGGTCTTTGCGTCGGGCGAGCGCGATTTGTGATCTGGGGTGTGACAACGCATCTGTATAGGGCAGCGAGCGGGGCGATCCAAAGCCCTGCTTCGCGCGGCACATCCATGCGCTGTGGAGCGGTCGCAGGCGCTGTCGTGATCAGCGTGCTGGCTGCCGGCTGCTCGGTTTCGTTTCCGATCCTGGGCCTGTCCGGCAAGAGCGAGGACGAGGTCGCGACCACTTCCGCGGTGCTGCCGGCGCGGGGGGCGGTCGGCACAGGGCCGCTGGCCTCGCTGGCAAGCGAGCTAGGGCCCGAGGACATGCGCCGGGCCGATGGCGCCATGGCCGTCGCGCTCGATCCGCAGGGCAACGGAGCCGCGGTGAACTGGGACAACCCGCAAAGCGGAATCAAGGGCTCCTTCATCCCGGTCGGCGGGCCTTTCGTGCGCTCCGATGAAATCTGCCGCGCTTTCATTGCCAGCGTGCAAACCCAGACCAAACCTGCGAAACTGCAGGGCACGGCTTGCCGGCCCTCCGGCGGCGAATGGTCGGTCACGGACATGCAGCCCTGGAAGGGGACGAGCTGAGGCCGGCGCGGGGCGTGTCCTGGAAACTTTGCCGGGGCTGTTGCACTCGCGCCACACCATTCCCAGATATCGCAGGCAGGCGCCGCGCTGCGCCGGCAATCGTGCGAATGGGGTTTTTGAATGCGTGATCCGTATCAGGTTCTGGGTGTCGCCCGCTCGGCCGATGAGGCCGAGATCAAGAAGGCGTACCGGAAGCGCGCCAAGGACCTGCATCCGGATCGGAACCAGAACGATCCCAAGGCGCAGGACCGCTTTGCCGAGCTGAACGGCGCCTATGAGATCCTTGGCGACGATGCCAAGCGCAAGCAGTTCGACCGCGGCGAGATCGATGCCGACGGCAAGGCGAAATACCAGGGTTTCGAAGGCATGGGTGCGGGGCGCGGCGGCCGCGCCGGCGGCTTCGAGTTCAATTTCGGCCAGGGCGGCCCTGGGGCCGCTCGTGGTGGTGCCGATATGGGCTTCGACCCAGCCGACATCTTCGGCTCTCTGTTTGGCGATGCGGCCCGGCGCGGCGGTGGCGGCGGCCGGGCACGGCAGCAGCATGCCAAGCCGCAGGACCAGAGCTTCACCATCGAGGTCACGCTGAGCGAGGCGGTCGCTGGCGCGACGCGGCGCGTCAGGCTCCCCGGCGGGCGCGAGGTCGAGGTCACGATTCCCGAGGGTGTGGCCGACGGCAAGGTCATGCGACTTCGCGGGCTGGGCCAGGCCGACCCGTTCTCCGGCGAAGCCGGCGACGTGATGATGACCGTGAAGGTCAAGCCGGATTCGCGCTTCGCGATCGACGGCAATGATCTGCGCACGCGCGTCGCCGTCCCGCTCGCGCAGGCCGTGCTCGGCGGAGCGCTGCATGTGCCGACACCGACCGGCGCGGTCGAGATGAAGATCCCGCCGCTGACCGGAACGACCAAGCAGTTTCGCCTGCGCGGCAAGGGCCTGAAGGGCGAGAAGGGCGCTGCCGGCGACCTCTTAGTCGCGATCGACATCGAGATGCCGGAGACCGATGCCGAGCTCACGGCACTGATGAAAGCGCGGACTGCGTAGGGCCGCCAGCGGCCCGCCGCCCCGGCTTTTCCGCTTGCAGGCGGCCGGGAAGAGGAGGCGTGCGCCGACTTGTTGTGGGCGCATCCGAAATCCGGTTTCCTCTTTTCGGCGTCATGTTCTAAGAGACCCCCTCCTTTTGTTTCCTTCCAGGGTCTCCGATGCCTGAAGCCAGCACTGCCGCTCCCGTGACCGCCAACCTCCTCAAGGGCAAGCGCGGGCTCGTGATGGGCGTCGCGAATAACCGTTCCATCGCCTGGGGTATCGCCAAGGCCGCTGCCGATGCCGGCGCGGAACTGGCGTTCACCTATCAGGGCGACGCACTCAAGAAGCGTGTCGAGCCGCTGGCGAAGGAACTCGGTGGCCATGTCGTCGGCCATTGCGATGTCACCGATTCCGCTTCGATCGACGCGGTCTTCGCCGAGGTCGAGAAGCTCTGGGGCAAGCTCGATTTCGTCGTGCACTGCATCGCCTTCTCCGACAAGGACGAGCTGACCGGGCGTTATGTCGAGACCACCGAGGCGAATTTCACCAAGTCGCTGCTGATCTCCTGCTACTCCTTCACCGCCGTAACCCAGCGCGCCGAAAAGCTGATGACCGATGGCGGCGCGATGCTGACGCTGACCTATTACGGCGCCGAGAAGTGGATGCCGCATTACAACGTCATGGGCGTCGCCAAGGCCGCGCTGGAATCGAGCGTGCAATATCTCGCCGCCGATCTCGGCCCCTCGAAGATCCGCGTCAACGCGATCTCGGCCGGCCCGATCAAGACGCTGGCCGCCTCGGGCATCGGCGACTTCCGCTACATCCTGCGCTGGAACGAGTATAACTCGCCGCTGCGCCGCACCGTGACGATCGAGGAAGTCGGCGAGACCGCCGTGTTCCTGGTGTCCGACATGTCGCGCGGCATCACCGGCGAAATCCTGCATGTCGACGCCGGCTATCACGTCGTCGGCATGAAGGTGCCAACCGCGCCCGACATCACCCTCGACAAGGGCGAGTGATCGCCTCGCTCGCCTCAGGCTGAGGCGAGCGCCTCAAGCCGCAGCGTCTCCGCGTCGTCGCGCCTGACGTCGGCGCCGGCGAGGCGGTCTCGCAGCGTCGCGACGTCTGTGCCGCTGATCAGAATGCCCGGCGCGATCTCGGCCAGGGGCGCCAGCACGAAGGCGCGCTCGGCGATGCGCGGATGCGGCACCTGAAGGCCCGGCTTGTCGATGGCTTCGGGCCCATAGGTCAGGATGTCGATGTCGAGCGTGCGCGGCCCCCAGCGCTCATGGCGCTCGCGACCCTGGCTGCGCTCCAGCGCCAGGCACAGTTCCAGAACCTCCGCTGCAGCGAGGTCGGTCTCGATCAGCACCGCCAGGTTGAGGAATTCGGGCTGGTCGAGCTTGCCCCAGGGCGCGGTACGATAGACCGACGAGACGCGCTTCAGCGTCACGCCGGGCGTGCGAGACAGTCCCGCCAGCGCGGCTGCGAAAGCCTTGACGGGATCGCCGATATTGCCGCCGAGCCCAAGCGTGACGTCAATGCTCACGCCGGAAATCCAGCTTGATGCCGACCGAGGACAGTGTCGCATGGATCGGCGGCGCAGGCTTGCGCAGCGTGACCTCGATCCGGGTGACGGGTGGGAAGCTCTCGAGCACGGCCAGCGCTACGGCGCGCGCCGCGGCCTCCAGCAGGTTGAAGCGACGTGCGGTAAAGGCCTGTGTCACGACCTTGACCACCTCGCCATAGTTCACGGTGTCGTTCAGCGCGTCGCTGATCGACGAGGCGCGCAGGTCGGTCTCCAGCAGAAGATCAAGCACGAAACGCTGCCCGAGCCGCTCCTCTTCGGTGAAGAAGCCGTGATAGGCGTAGATATCGAGCTTCTCGATCAGGATGATGCCGGTCTCGCTCACGCGGGTCCCCTTGCCGTTGTGCCGTCGGCCTCGGCGATCGCGCGCCAGACCTGCAATGCTTCGATGTGGTGGCGCACGTCATGGGCGCGGATGATCGCGGCCCCTTGCGAGACCCCGTAGAGATGGGCCGAGATGCTGCCGGCCAGGCGCTCGGCGGCAACCTTCTGGCCGGTGATCAGGCCGATCGTCGATTTGCGCGAGGCGCCGAGCAGGATCGCGCAGCCCAGTTGTTCGAGCCGGCCGAGATCGCGAATCATCGAGAGGTTCTGCGCCGGCGTCTTGCCGAAGCCTACGCCCGGATCGACCACGATCTGGCCCAGGGCTACGCCCGCCCCGGTCGCGATCGCGATCGAGCGTTCGAGGAAATGCAGCACGTCGTCCCAGATATCGATCCCCGGGTCGATCGCATCGCGGTTGTGCATGAGGATCATCGGCGCGCCGAAACGGGCTGCGACCCCGGCGATGGCGGGCTCGCGCTGGCAGCCCCAAATGTCGTTGACGATCGAGGCGCCGGCGCGCAGCGCGGCCTCCGCGACCTCGGCCTTCCAGGTGTCGATCGAGATCGGCGCCGCCTCAGCGCCGTGCAGACCCGCGATGACGGGACGCACGCGGGCGATCTCCGTGGCTGCATCGACAGTGAGATGGCCGGGCCGCGTGGATTCGCCGCCAATATCGATGATGGCCGCGCCTTCGTCGACCAGCCGGCGGCCATGCGCGATGGCAGCTTGCGCGTCGGCGAGCTGGCCGCCGTCGGAGAAGGAATCGGGCGTGACGTTGACGATGCCCATCACGAGCGGGCCCTGGTCGAGCGCGAGCCTGCGGCCGTCTGGCAAGGTGAGGGACCGGGGCATTTGAACCATCTACTGAAACGTCGTGCCGCCTATACAGGGCTGCCGCCGAGCAGGCCAACGGAAAGCACGGGGAGGGCCCGTCTTGCCCGTCATGGCTGCTGTGCATGTGGCCGTGCCGATTCAGCGCTTTGAGGTCGATGGCGCAGCGTGCATGAGCCCTACATGATCCCGATCACGCTTCCGCACCGGCTCATCCTCATCCGTCACGGCGAAACCGACTGGAATCGCGAGGGCCGCCTCCAGGGCGCCCAGGACATCCCGCTCAATGCGCTGGGGCGCACGCAGGCCGTCGAGGCGGCGGGACGCTTGCGGGAACTCGCACCGAATTTTGCCGAGCTCGACTTTGTGGTCTCGCCGATGGAGCGGGCCCGGGAGACGATGACGATCATCAGCGGCGAGCTCGCAATGTCGCCCGACAAGGCGCGCGTCGAGCCGCGGCTTCGCGAGCTGACCTTCGGCAGCTGGGAAGGGCAGACCTGGCGCGACCTCCGCAAATCCGACCGCGAGCTGGCGCAGGCCCGCCAGCGCGACAAATGGGGCTTCATCCCGCCTGCCGGGGAGAGCTATCGGATGCTGTCCGAGCGGATCGCGCCCGTGCTCAAGGAGTTCACCCGCGAGACTGTGGTTGTCAGCCATGGTGGTGTGGCGCGCGCCGTGCTGGCGCTGGTGGGCGCGGTGTCGCCGCAGAAGGCCGCTCTTGTCGATATCTGGCAGGGCAAAATCCTGGTCGTGAACGGCAACAAGGCCGACTGGCTCTAAATTTCCAGATCGCCTCAATGGCAACGCTCGCGGATGCCTTTGGCGCCCAGTTATTTTACCCCTGGGCTCTTGGCAAATGGTCTGATATCGCCGCGTTACGAAAGCAGTCATAGCTGACCTAACTCTTGGGGGAATCTATGAAATTTGCTTTGGTATCAGTCCTGGCCCTTGGCCTGGGCGCTTGCGGAACTGTGACGCGTGGCACGACGAACGACGTCACTTTCAATTCGGAACCTACCGGTGCCCATGTCCAGACTTCAAACGGCCTGACCTGCCAGGCGACGCCCTGCACATTTCCGATCAGCCGCAAGCAGGAGTTCGTCGCGAGCTTCTCGCTGTCCGGCTATCAGACACAGCAGGTCGCGGTGACCACCGATGTGAGCGGGGGTGGGGCGGCGGGATTCGCGGGCAACATTCTCATAGGTGGAGTGATCGGCATGGGTGTGGACGCTGCGACGGGCGCTGCGCTCGATCACAAGCCTAACCCCGTCTTCGCGACGCTGGTTCCGGTAGCAAAATCCCGCAAGGCGATGCCGACAAGGCGCAGGGGGCGTCCGGTTTCCTGAGAGCCTTCGCTCTCAGCAGAGAGCATCTCGACTCCAGCAGAACCCAGGCTTTAGCCTGGGTTCTGCTGTTTTGGACGCGGCACATCCAGCCCACCTCGACCGCCACCCACGTCACGACATGTCCGACTTGCCTCGACGTCGCCTGACGTTCATCGCGGGTTCAGTCGTGCTCTCGCAGGAGAAATGTGCTAGCAGGCGCTATGAAGCAGCGGCTTGCTCGGCCGGGGGGCTCGACCGGAGACGTGCATCCTCGAATGCGCGATTCCGAGTTTGTTTAAAGGTGCGTGACAGGATGGAACGGCATGGCGAAGGGCGTAGCGCCCGCCTCTCCATGCATCTGGCCTGACCGCAGCGGGGCGCGATGAACGACGTGAGTACGCTGTCGGCGACGGCAGATCTGGCGGCTGCTAGGCCGCTCGCCATGCTGGCCGGCGACAAGCGGCCCGATTTTCTGCGCGACGAAGTCCTGGGCGAGATTTTCGCGGCGACCGTCGGGTCGCGGGGGCCGCATCCGGCGCTGGTGGATGGTTCACGGCAACTCAGCTATGCCGAGGTCTGGGAGGCGGCTGGTCGCCAGGCGCGGGGGCTGGCGCTTGCCGGTGTCGCGGCCGGAGACATGGTCGGCCTCTGGATGCCGCGTGGCATCGAACTGCTCGTCGCCCAGATCGCGATCACGCGGGCTGGCGCGGCCTGGGTCCCGTTCGATGCGGAGGCGCCGGTCGAGCGCATCGCCACCTGCCTCAACGATGCAGGCGCCAAGGGGCTGGTAACATCAGCCGAGTGGAGCGGACGCGCCAGCGCTGCGGGACGCACGGTTTGGACGCCTGACGCCCTCGCAGGCGCTTCCGACGGCGTCGAGATGCCGGCGCGCGCGACTGGTCTCACCAAGGACCATCCAGCCTATCTGATCTACACCTCCGGCTCGACGGGAACGCCGAAGGCGATCGTCATCAGCCATCGCAACATCTGCCATTTCCTGCGCTCGGGTAACGCCTTCTACGAGTTCGGTCCCGATGACATCGTCTTCCAGGGCGCCTCGGTCGCGTTCGATCTCTCGATGGAGGAGATCTGGACGCCGTATCTCGTCGGCGCGACGCTCTTCGTGGCTTCGCCCGAGACGATGGGCGATGCCGAGAAGTTGCCGGCCCTGCTGACCGAGGCCGGCGTCACGATCATCGACACCGTGCCGACCCTGCTTGGCATCCTGCCCTCCGACGTGCCGTCGCTGCGCCTGATCCTGATGGGCGGCGAGGCTCTGCCGCCCGCCATCGTGCAGAGATGGTCGCGGCCCGGACGGCGCATTCTCAACACCTATGGGCCGACCGAAGCGACCGTCGTCGCCACCGCCGCGGAGGTGGTGCCCGGCGAGACCGTGACGATCGGCCAGCCGATCGCGAACTACACCGCCTATATCGTCAGCGAGGACATGAAGCTGCTGGCCGCCGGCGAGCAGGGCGAACTACTGATCGGCGGCCCCAGCGTCGCCAAGGGCTATCACGGCCGCCCGGAACTGACGGCCGAGAAGTTCATCGCCAACCCCTTCGGCGGTATCGACGATCCCGTGCTGTATCGCTCGGGCGACGCGGTGAGCCTCGACGAGGCCGGCAACATCGTCTTCCACGGGCGCATCGACGACCAGATCAAGATCCGCGGCTTCCGCGTCGAGCTCGGCGAGATCGAGTCCAAGCTCGCCGACGAGCCGGGCGTGAACCAGGCCGCCGTGGTGATGCGCACTGATGACGAGATCGAGCGTCTCGTCGCCTTCGTCGTGGCCGAGCCCGGCGTCGCGGTCGATGGCGCGGCGCTGCGCGCTGCCCTGCGTGACAAGCTGCCGCCCTATATGGTCCCCGCGCATTTCGAGGCTGTCGGCTCGCTGCCGCGCATGGTCTCCGGCAAGGTCGACCGGAAGATGCTCAAGGCAGCGCCGCTGACGGCGCCGTCGGCTGCAGGCGAGCAGGAGCCCCCGCGCAATCCCACTGAGGCCGCGCTGCTGGAGGCCGCCAAGCGCGTGCTCGGCGCCGCGAGCCTCCCTCTGGAGGCCGATTTCTTCGTCGATCTCGGCGGCCACTCGCTGCTGGCGGCGCGCTTCATCTCGATCGTGCGCGAGACGCCGGCCTATGCCGGGATCACCCTGCAGGACGTCTATGGCGCGCGCAGCTTGCGCGGCATGGCGGCCCTTCTAGACGGGCGCGGCATCGCCGAGGCCGAGGATCTCTCGTTCACGCCACCGCCCTTCCTGCGTCGCTTCCTGTGCGGGCTGGCGCAGGCTGCCGTCCTGCCGATCATCATCGGTCTCTCGACCGCGCAATGGCTCGGCATCTTCGTCACCTACATGCTGATCTCCGGCGAGGCATTCTCGCTCGTCGGACAGGTCTTTGCGCTGCTCGGCGTCTATGTTGCAATCACCATCGTGACAGGGCTGATCTCGATCGCGCTGAAATGGATCGTGCTCGGCCGCACCAAGCCCGGCGTCTACCCGCTCTGGGGCGTGTATTATTTCCGCTGGTGGTTCGCCGCCCGTGTCGCTGGTCTCGTCCATATCAAATGGCTGCAGGGCACCCCTGTAATGCGGTTCTACTGGCGCCTGCTCGGCGCCAAGGTCGGCCGCGACGTCATCATCTCGGACTACGAGGCCGGCGCCGTCGACCTGATCGAGATCGGAGACGGCACGACGCTCGGCTCCAAGACCACGTTCGCCAATGGCGAGGCCGTGGGCGATAAGCTGATCATCGGCAGGATCACGCTCGGCAGGGATATCTCGGCCGGTGCATCGGTCGTGTTCGGACATGACTGCGTCGTCGGCGACCACGCCGAGATCGGCGATCTCAGCGCGATCAGGCCGCATGGCCGGATCGGCGAGGCCGAAATCTGGGACGGGACGCCGGCGCGCAAGACCGGCATGGTCGATCTCGCCTCGCTGCCGCCGCAGGCCGAAGCCAGCCCGCGCCGGCGCGCGGCGATGACCGCGTTCTACATCCTGATGCTGATCGTGCTGCCGCCGGTCAGCCTGCTGCCGATCTTCCCGGCCTTCTGGCTGTTCGACCAGATCGACGACTGGATCGCGACCTGGTCGGAGGTGAGCTACCTCTGGTACCTGCCCATCCTGACCTGGCCGACCGCGATCGGGCTCATCGCCTTCACCGTCTTCCTGATGGCGGGGCTGCGCTGGCTGATCCTGCCGCGCGTGACCTCGGGCTCATGGTCTATCCATTCGGGCTTCTATGCCCGGAAATGGACCGTCGCCCTTGCCACCGAGGTGACACTGGAGACGCTGTCCTCACTGTTTGCCACGATCTATATGCGCTTCTGGTACCGGATCATGGGCGCGCGGATCGGCACCGGTGCCGAGATCTCGACCAATCTCTCGGGCCGCTATGACCTGACCGCGATCGGGGCCGGCAACTTCATCGCCGACGAGGTGGTGTTCGGCGACGAGGACATGCGGCGCGGATACATGCGCCTCGACATGACCAGGACCGGCGAGCAGGTTTTCGTCGGCAACGATGCGGTGGTGCCGCCCGGCGCTGACATCCCCGACCGCGTGCTGATCGGCATCAAGTCGAAGCCGCCGGCCAACGAGATGATGCAGGCCGGCGACACCTGGTTCGGCTCGCCGCCGATCCGCCTGCCGACCCGGCAGAAGGTCGATCTCGGGGCCGACTGGACCTACAAGCCTTCGCTGCGCAAGCAGTTCGCGCGCGGTGCCTTCGAGGCGCTGCACACCTCGTTCCCGGCGATGCTGTTCATCACCTTCGGCACGATTGCCGTCGATCTGGTGCTGCAGCAGAAGATCAACGAGCAGGACTGGGTCGGCCTGGTGCTCTCCTTCATGGGCGTGTCGGTGCTGATCGCGGTCACCCAGGCGTTGATCTGTGCGGCGATCAAATGGCTGATGATGGGCGTCTACAAGCCGGTGATGAAGCCGATGTGGTCGTTCTGGGCGATGCGGACCGAGGCTGTCGCGGTGCTCTATTGGGGGTTGGGCGGCAAGGTGTTGTTCGACTATCTGCGCGGCACGCCGTTCCTGCCCTGGTTCCTGACGCTGTTCGGGGCGCGCTTCGGCAAGGGCTGCTGGATGGATTCGACGGATATCACCGAGTTCGACTGCGTGCGGATGGGCGATTTCTGCACCATCAACGCACATTCCGCCCTGCAGACGCATCTCTATGAGGACCGCGTCATGAAGGTCGGCCGCGTGCATCTTGGCAATGGCGTCTGCGTCGGGGCGGGGGCTACCGTGCTCTACGATACCCATGTCGGCGACTACGCCCAGATCGGCCTGCTGACGGTGATCATGAAGGGCGAGAACCTGCCGGCGCATACGCGCTGGGAGGGTGCGCCAGCCGTGCCGGCAAAGGCGCACGCCGCCTGAGACTCAGCGGTGCGCGCCACTCGGCGCGGCGGCCGATGCCAGGGGCAGCGCGATCTCGGCAGGCTCAAGTGGCCTGACCGCGCCCTTGGCGAGGTCTCCCAGCGTCAAGGCACCGATACCGACGCGCACGAGCCGCAGCACCTGCGCGCCTGCGGACTCGACGATGCGCCGGATCTGCCGGTTGCGGCCCTCGTCGATGACCATCTCGATCCAGGCATTGCGTTCGCCATGGCGGAGCAGTTCAGCCGATCTCGTCGACAGCGTCTCGCCATTCTCGACGACGCCGGCGCGCAGCCTTTGCATGAATGCTTCGTCTGGAACCGTGTCGATCTGGACGTGATAGGTCTTCTCGACGCCCGATGCGGGGTCGAGGATGCGCTGGGCCCAGCGCGTGTCGTTGCTCATCAACAGCAGGCCCTCGCTGGCCATGTCCAGTCGTCCGACCGGCGCTATGAAAGGCAAGTCGATCTCGCTCAGGCTGTCATAGACGGTGCTGCGGCCTTGCGGATCCAGACGCGTCGTCACCACGCCGCGCAGCTTGTTGACCATCAGGTAGACGCGTTGATTGGCGAAGACCGGCTCGTCATCGACCAGGATGCGCGCCCGGTCCATGTCGATCCGCAGGCTCGGATGCGTGGCGAGGCGGCCATCGACCTTGACCCGCCGGCTCAGGACCAGCGCCTCGCCCTGCGTGCGCGAACAATAGCCGAGCTTGGATAGCGCACGGGCGAGGCTGACGGAGCCCGCCGGGAGAGGGCGGCTCTTGCGGTTCAACATGGTGCCGGTCTCACGGAATAGCGGACGTCCGCTCAAGCGGCGTCTATCCCTTGCGGGTGCGCGCGAGCGGGTAGCCGGAATGAGGATGCGTCGCGGAGGCTCTGCGCCACGCCGACTGCAATCGATTGAAAGGTGAGTTTGGGTCAGGGGCGACGCGCGCGGCGCGTCATGGCGGACCCGGGCGCCATGATCCCCGGACTTGCCCGCGCGGGGCTGTCCGGGGCTAGGCGCCCGCGATGATGACACTCCCGCGCCGCCAGCAGCGCGATTTCTGGAATATGAGGCGTCTCATGGCGCCTTGAAGCCGCCTTGGGCAGCCGCTGTCAAGCAATGGCGGTGTCGCAGGACCGGTATTGGCCCTTCAGGGTTTCGCAGCGTCGCGTTCCAGCTTAAGACCCGGATGAGTAAACGGCGTCAGGCTCTCCATGTCCCACAACAGCTTCGGTCACCTCTTCCGCGTCACCACCTTCGGCGAGAGCCATGGGCCCGCGATCGGCTGCGTGGTCGACGGTTGCCCGCCGCTGCTGCCGCTGACCGAAGCGGATATCCAGGGTGATCTCGACCGCCGCCGTCCTGGCCAGTCACGCTTCACGACGCAGCGCCAGGAGCCGGACGCAGTCCGCATCGTCTCGGGCGTCTTTCCGCGTGAGAGCGACGGCGTGCAGGTCACGACCGGAACCTCCATCGGCCTGCTGATCGACAATGTCGACCAGCGCTCGAAGGACTATTCAGAGATCAAGGACAAGTACCGGCCCGGCCATGCCGATTTCACCTATGACGTGAAATACGGCATCCGCGACTATCGCGGCGGCGGGCGCTCCTCGGCACGCGAGACCGCGATGCGGGTCGCGGCCGGCGCGATCGCGCGAAAGGTGGTGCCGGGCATGATCGTGCGCGGCGCGCTCGTCCAGATGGGGCCGCACAAGATCAATCGCGACAACTGGGACTGGAACGAGGTCGGCAACAACCCGTTCTTCTGCCCTGACGCCGAGGCGGCGAAGATGTTCGAGGCCTATCTCGATGGCATCAGGAAGTCGGGCTCCTCCATCGGCGCGGTGCTCGAGATCGTCGCAGAGGGCGTGCCGGCCGGGCTGGGTGCGCCGATCTACGGCAAGCTCGATGCCGAGATTGCCGCGGCACTGATGAGCATCAATGCCGTCAAGGGCGTCGAACTCGGTGACGGTTTCGGTGCCGCCGAGCTTTCCGGCGAGGAGAACGCGGACGAGATGCGCGCCGGCAATGATGGGAAGCCACTGTTTCTGTCGAACCATGCGGGCGGCATCCTGGGCGGCATCTCGACGGGCCAGCCGATCGTGGCGCGCTTTGCGGTGAAACCGACCTCGTCCATCCTCGCCACGCGCGCGACCGTCACCCGCACGGGCGGCGAGGCCGACATGTTCACGAAGGGGCGCCATGACCCCTGCGTCGGCATTCGTGCCGTGCCGGTGGGCGAGGCGATGGTCGCCTGCGTGCTGGCGGACCAGTTCCTACGCCACCGCGCGCAGGTCGGCGTGATAGAGTCGCGCTGGCCGTTCGAGGCCTGAGCACAGAGGCGTCATTGCGAGCGAAGCGAAGCAATCCAGCCATGACGAGCGCTACGTCCCCAGGATTGCTTCGCTTCGCTCGCAATGACGATATAATTTCAGTGTCACTGAAAATCGAATAGTCTTTCATTGAAACTGAAGCGACCTCGTATTAGCTTCGCTGCATGAAACTCGCTCCCTGGCTCGCGCAAAACAAGATCGGCCGCAGCGAATTTGCGCGGCTGGTCGGCATGTCGCCGGCGAGCGTGACGGCGCTCTGCAACGACCAGGGGGCCTGGATCTCGCGCGAAAGCGCCGAACGCATTGCCGCCGCCACCGGCGGTTCCGTTACCCCCAATGATTTTCTCGGCCTGTCAGCGCCGCGCGAGGTCACCATGTCCAGCCACGTCACCACCGCAATCGAAGCCTTCGCCAAGGGTGAGATCGTCATCGTCACCGATGATGACGATCGCGAGAACGAGGGCGATCTCATCGTCGCCGCCTCGCTCTGCACGCCGGAGAAGATGGCCTTCATCATCCGCAACACCTGCGGCATCGTCTGCGCGCCGCTGACCTCGACAGAGGCGCGGCGGCTGCGGCTGGATCCGATGGTGTCCTCCAACGATGCCCCTCTTGGCACCGCCTTCACCATCACGGTCGACGTCAAGCACGGCCTGACCACCGGCATCTCGGCCGAGCAGCGCTGCAACACCGTGCGCGCGCTCGCCAACGGCAATATGGGTGCGACCGATTTCGTGCGGCCGGGCCATGTCTTTCCGTTGATCGCCAAGGATGGCGGCGTGCTGATGCGCTCGGGCCATACCGAGGCTGCGGTCGATCTCTGCAAGCTTGCCGGCCTGCCGCCGGTCGGTGTGATCTGCGAGCTCGCCAATGACGACGGCACGGTGATGAAGGGCGCGCAGATCACGGCCTTTGCCGAGAAGCACGGCTTGAAGCAGATCACCGTCGACGACCTCATCGCCTATCGCCAGTCGCGCGAAAAGCTGGTCGAGCGGGTGCATTCCTTCCCGGTAAAGACGGCGTATGGCGAGATGACCGGCCATGTCTACGTCACCCCCTTCGAGGATACGCAGCACTTCGCCTTCGTGATGGGCAAGCTCGGCGATGGCGAGAAGGTGCCGGCGCGGCTGCACAGGGCCGATGTCGTGGCTGACGTGCTCGGCGGCGCGCCGTCGATCCAGTGTGCTCTGAAGCGCTTCCAGCAGGATGGCCGCGGCGTCCTGATCTATCTGCGCGACGGCTCGGCCGGCGTGCCGATCAAGAGCGTCGAGGACGATTCCGACTCGCTGCGTACCCAGCAATGGCGCGAGATCGGCCTGGGTGCGCAGATCCTGCGCGACCTCGGCGTCGCCTCCATCGTCAACCTGGCCTCCTCGACCCGCTCCTTCGTCGGGCTGAGCGGTTTTGGTATCGAGATCGCCGGGACCGAGCCGCTCGAGTGAGCGGCTCAGGCCGTCACTGAAGCGGGGAGAAGAAGGTCGGCTTGATGATTCTGTTCTCCATTTTCTCGATATAGGCGCGCGTCTTCGGGATGAAGGCGAGCCAGTCCGGATCGGCGCCGAGCTTCTCGCGCCGCTCTTCGCGCTGCGCGTAGCTGTCGTAGCGCCAGATCATCATGACCTGGTTGAGTTCGCCGATATCGGAATAGAACCAAGCGGTCGCCGGCCCCAAAGAGCGGCAGTGAATGGCGAAGCCCTCGTCATGGTAGAGCCTGAGATAGTCGTGCAGCAGGCCGACCTTGATCGTGTAGGTCCGCATTTCGAAGATCGCCATGAGATCGGCCTCGCCCCTGAAGCACCGTTCCGAATCGGGCGGTGTGGCGCGCAGGTTAACGGCCCATCAGCGCGCTGACATGGGCCGCGGTCGATTTCGACAGGCCTTCGAGATCATAGCCGCCCTCAAGCACCGAGACGACGCGGCCGCCCGCACAGGCGTCGGCGATCGCCATCAGTTCGCGCGTTGCCCAGGCGAAATCGGCCTCTTCGAGATTGATGTTGGCCAGCGGATCGCGCCAATGCGCGTCGAAGCCGGCCGAGATGATGATCAGCTCCGGTGCAAATGCTCTGACCCGCGGCAGCAACGCTGTCTCGAAGGCCTCGCGAAACGCCTCGGGGCCGGTTCCCGCCTGGAGCGGCAGGTTGAGGATGGTGTCGTGCTCGCCGCGCTCCGAGGCGGCGCCGGTGCCGGGAAAGAGCGGTGCCTCATGCGTCGAGGCGTAGAGCACGCTGGCGTCGTTCCAGAAGATATCCTGGATGCCGTTGCCGTGATGCACGTCCCAGTCGATGATCGCGACGCGTTCGATGCCATAGGTGCTCTGCGCGTGGCGCGCTGCGATCGCGGCGCTGTTGAAGAAGCAGAACCCCATCGCGCGCGTGCGCTCCGCATGATGGCCGGGCGGGCGCGTTGCCGAAAAGGCATTGTCGACCCGGCCCTGCATGACCTCGTCCACTGCATGGATCGCGCCACCGACACCGCGCAATGCAGCCTCGACGGTGCCCGGCGACATCGAGGTGTCTGCGTCGAGCTGGACCATCCCCGATTGCGGAGAGGCGGCCATGATGGTCTCGGCATAGTCACGGGGGTGGCAGAGCGCGACCTGGTCGAGCGTGCCGAGCGGCGCCAGCGTGCGCAACAGGCCGGAAAAGCTTTCGCCCTCCAGCGCGCGCTCGATGGCGCGCAGGCGGTCGGCGCGTTCGGGATGGCCGGCTGGCATCTCATGGTCAAGACTGGCCGGATGCGTGATGAGCAAGGACGTCAAGGAGAGATGCCTCAAGGGGATGCAGGGTAATTCGTGGCTATTTTGCTACGCCTTGCGGAGAAGCGCCGGATTCGCGTGCCATAAACGGAACCAGATTGCGCCATAAATGTTTCGGGCCTAGTGCTTCGTCGCACCATGTGGCGGTGCACAACGATCCGGCCGTCATGAAGCGTTAACTCCGGATTCATCATAAAGGTCGCCTCACGGCAGCTGGTGGACTCATGAAAAAGACTGCGATCCTTGCCCTGGCCCTGTCGAGCCTGCTGGGGGCCTGCCAGTACAAGAGCGTCAGCGCCCCTGCGCTGTCGGCCCGCGATGCCGAATACATCGCGCTGGTGCCGAAGTTCGACCACTACGTCACGCAGTTGCCCTACGAGATCGCTGATCCGACCGGTCAGCCTCCCGGTACGATCTATATCGATACCCGTGAGAAGTACCTGTACTACGTGCTGCCGAACAAGAAGGCGATCCGGTACGGCGTCGCGACGGGCGACGAAGCCTTCGGCTGGACGGGCGAGGCTGTGATCCAGCGCAAGGCAGAGTGGCCCCGCTGGACGCCTCCGGGCGAGATGCTTGTCCGCTGGCCGCATCTGAAGCCTTTCGCGGGCGGCATGCCCGGCGGCCCCGAGAACCCGCTCGGCGCCCGCGCACTCTATCTCTACCAGAATGGCAAGGACACGCTGTATCGCATCCACGGCACCAACGAGCCGGAGACGATCGGCCGCTCGGCGTCGTCGGGCTGCATCCGCATGCGCAACATCGACGTGATCGACCTGTTCAACCGCGTTCCCAGCGGCACCAAAGTCGTCGTGGTCTGAGGCGGAACCGACCGACTATCTTGGTCGCCGTTCCGCCATTGCGTGCTCGGCGAAGCCCGAGTTGGCGTGGCGCTCTGACGGCATGGATTGCTTTTCTGCGCTCGCAATGACGATGAGCGTGGATGCAGATGTCAGGCGCGCGCCTGTTCAGCCGAGCTCGACAAGCACGATCTCGGGGGGCACGCCGAGCCTGATCGGCAGCTTGCTGGTGCCGATGCCGCCTGAGACGATCAGGTTCCGGCCCTCCTGCACGACATGTCCGTAGGCGTAGCGGTTGCCGTAGCGCGACGGCACGACCGGAGACCAACCGAACAGCCGGACCTGACCGCCATGGGTGTGGCCCGCCAATGTCAGGCCTATGCGGTCCGGCATATGCGCGAAGGCATCCGGTTCATGCGCCATCATGATCGCCGGCGCGCCATCATCGGCGATCTGCTCTAGCGTTCCGGCGAGATCGTCGATCCCCAGCGGCAGGCCCTTCTGGCGCCTTAGGAAGGCGATCTGGTCGCCGAGCCCGGCGAGCCAAAGCGGGCCGGCGGGGGTCTCCAGCCGCAGCGCGCGGTTTTCCAGCACGGTGATTCCAACGGCCTCGAGCGTCAGGCCGACCTGGGTCGGCCCCATGCGCGCCGACTGCGCCTCGGCATCGTGCCACCAGTCGTGATTGCCGAGGATCGCATGAATGCCCGCCGGCGCCCTGAGGTCGGCGAGGCGCCGGGCCCATGCCTGCATCGGCGGGTCGCTCGGGCGCGGCTTCCGGCTTGCGATGAAGTCGCCGAGCAGGAGCACAATGTCGGGCTTCAACGCATTGGTCGCGGCGACGAGTTCCTCGACGCGCTCCAGTGACATGTAGGGGCCGCCGATATGCAGGTCCGAGAGAACAGCGAGCTTCAGTTTGCGGCCTGCTGGCCAGCCGCGCGGTGTCAGCGCGTAGCGGGTGATGCGCTGGTGGGTCGGTTCCCAGGCGGTCGCATAGCCCGTCGTCGTGCCGAGGCCGACGAAAAAAAGACCGGCGAGAGCTTTGAGGACTCTGCGCCGGTCAAACATCAGTGGTCTCGGGGGGGGGTCTCAAATACTCAGTCGTCGAATCCGTGGTGTGCGTCGTAAGTCTCGCGGAGGACACCGGCAGGCCGGGATGGTTTATCCTCGCTCGATGCATTGAACGCCGGAGGCGCACGTCTTGTTCCCGCGGCAACCGCAGGAATTCCGATCGGGCGGAACCAGGAGGGATAGACATCCCTGGCGGAAGGGTCATGAAAACTCGCAGTATGGGGCGTCGTGCGACGCAGGCTGAAGAGACTCATGGCTCCCGACTTCGTTGGTTGCAATAGCGCCGACGGTTCCTGGCCCTCGACACCGCAAAACTGGCAGCCGATCAGGCCGGCGGCGCGGCGCGATCGTGATTTCTTCGTGGCGGTTCACCAGGCTTCCGGCGTCTCTGCCACAATCGTAAAGAGCACAAAAAAGCCCGGCACATGACTGTGCCGGGCTTTCGTCAGTGTCCGCGCTGGGAGCTCAGGCGGAGAGCAGGCCTTCGCCCTTGGCCCAGTTCAGGGTCTTGTCGAGGGCGCGCTCATAGCGGCTGAACATCTCCTCGATCTCGGCCTCGCTGATGACCAACGGCGGGCAGAACGCGACGCGGTCGCCCATGGCGCGCACGATCAAGCCCTCTTCCTGCGCGTAGAAGGCGGATTTGGCGCCGACGCCCTTCTTGCCCTCGAAGGAAGCCTTGGTCGCCTTGTCCTTGACGAGCTCGACCCCGCCGATCAGGCCGATGCCGCGCGCTTCGCCGACCAGCGGATGGTCCGCCAGCGCATTGAGGCGGCGCAGGAAGGTCGGCTCGACCTTCTGGACGTGCTCGACGATCTTGTCGCGCTGGTAGATCTCGAGTGTCTTGACCGCGACCGCGCAGCCGACCGGATGGCCGGCATAGGTGTTGCCGTGGCCGAACGTGCCGATCTTCTTGCTCTGGTCGACGAGCACCTCATAGATGCGCTCGTTCATCATCACGGCGCTGAGCGGGAAATAGGCCGAGGTGATCGCCTTTGCGCAGGAGATCGAGTCGGCGTTCAGGCCATAGGTCTCGGTGCCGAACATCTTGCCGGTACGGCCGAAGCCGGTGATGACCTCGTCGGCGATGAAGAGGATGTCGTACTTGCCGAGGACGGCATTGATCTTCTCGAAATAGCCCTCGGGCGGGGTGATCGCGCCGCCGGCGCCCAGGATCGGCTCGGCAATGAAGGCCGCGACCGTATCGGGACCCTCGCGCTGGATCATCTCGTCGAGCTCTTCGGCCAAACGTGAGGAGAAGTCCTGCTCGCTCTCGCCGGCCTGCGCAAAGCGATAGTGATGCGGTGCGGAGGTGTGCAGGATGCCGGGTAGCGGCAGGTCGAAGTCGATGTGGTTGTTGGGCAGGCCGGTCAGCGAGGCCGAGGCGACGGTGACGCCGTGATAGCCCTTCAGGCGCGAGATGATCTTCTTCTTCTGCGGCCGGCCAAGCGCATTGTTCATGTACCAGACGAGCTTGACCTGGGTGTCGTTGGCGTCCGAGCCCGACGCGCCATAGAAGACCTTCGAGATCGGGACCGGGGCGATCTCCTTCAGCTTCTCGGCCAGCTCGATCGCCGGGTCGTTGCTGCGGCCGGAGAAGATGTGGGTGTAGGGCAGCTTCTTCAACTGCTCATAGGCCGCCTCGACCAGTTCCTGGTTCGAATAGCCGAGCGAGGTGCACCACAGGCCGGCCATGCCCTCGATGTATTCCTTGCCCGCGGTGTCATAGACGAAGACACCCTTGCCGCTTTCCAGGACCAGCGGACCGACTTCGCGATGCGTCGCGAGATTCGTATAGGGATGGACGAGGGTCTCGATATCGCGCACGGCGAGGTTGGACAGCATAGGGCGGCTCCCGGATTTCGTGGACGGCTTGTGCGACAATAGACCGTGCGGCACGCAAGCGCTGAGCGATTTTCACGCAGGGCACGGCAGACTCTGCCGCAGGGCAAGGGCGGCTGCGCGCGCCTTCAGGGCGGGCCGTCGCCACCTGGAGCCACGAAGCCGGCTCCGCTTATTTCCAGCATCCGGCCGACCGCGATCGCCATTCGGTCCTCGCCGATGGCGGTGACGATCTGCACACCCAGCGGCAGGCCGTCCTTGGAGAGTCGGACCGGCGCGCTCAGCGCCGGCAGGTCGGCGCCCGTGGCGAGCGAGGCCCAGAGCAGGAAATCGAGATAGGGGCGCTCGGTGCCGTTCACGCTCAGGCGGCGGGCATGGATGTCGGGGCCGTGGTCGTGCGGGATCGCCGCGACGGGGGCGGGCGGGCAGAGCAGCACGTCGTAGCGCTCGAAGAAGCGCGCCCATTGCCGCTTCAGCGTCAGGCGCCGCTGCGAAAGCTGCTGGTACAATCCTGGCGTCATGCCGGCGCCGCGCGCCTGCAACGCCTGATGCGAGAGGTCGCCGGGATGGAAGCGCGCGGCCTGCGCCTGGATGCGGGCGCGCACCTTCGGCGGCAAGCCATAGGCGACGACCGCGTGGTTGAGCAGCGCATAGACCTCGAAGGCTTCGGTGAAGCGTAGCGAGGGGCGGGCGGTCTCGTCGATGATGGCGCCGGCGGCCTCGAGCCGGGTTGCGGCCTCCCTGACCGCGCCGGAGACCTCGGCATCGACCGGTGCAAAGGCATCATCGGCCCAGACCGCGACGCGAAGGCCTTTTGGTGTATCGCGGCGGGGCGGAGCCAGGGGCTGTCCCGAAAGGGCGGCGTCGCGCGGCCCGGCGAGAACGGGCAGGATCAAGTCGAGGTCCTCGGCTGCCCTCGTGATCGGCCCCGCCACCATCAGGTCGACATTGCGGGCGGTGCGACGCTCCGGCGGCGGCGGGATCGCGCCCCAGGTCGAGACGAGCCCCCAACTGGTCTTCAGCCCGAAGACGCCGCAGGCATGGGCCGGCCAGCGGATGGAGCCACCGAGATCGGAGCCGAGTTCGAAGGCGCTCATGCCGGTCGCGACCGCTGTCGCGGCGCCGCCCGAGGAGCCGCCGGGCGAATACGCGGCGTTCCACGGATTGTTGGTCACGCCATGAGCGGGGTTGTAGCTCTGGAAGTCGCCCGAGAAGACCGGGACATTGCTCTTGCCGATGATGACCACGCCGGCCGCGCGCAGTCGCGCCACCGCGACCGCGTCCTCGTTGGGCACGCGCTCGCGATAGGCGGGCAGCCCGCCCGAGGAGGGCAATCCGGCGACGTCATAGGCGTCCTTGATCGTGATCGGCAGCCCCTCGAGCGCGCGGGCCGTGCCGTTGGCCAGCCTCGCGTCGGAGATTGCAGCCATGGCGCGGGCCGCCTCGCGATCCTGAGCGACGACGGCGTTGAGACGGGAGTTCAGCGCGTCGATGCGTGCGAATGTCGCCTCCAGCAGGTCCGTGGCGCTGAAGCGTCGTTCCAGAAGGGCGGCGCGCAGGCTGGAAGCCGATGCCGTGAGATCGATCGCCACGCCCATTCCCCGTGCGTCCTATTCTGCGTCGATGGCGCGCGACATGTCGCGCCAATCGCGTACCAGGCGATCGAGCGCGGCAAGGTCCTCGGTGGGCAGCTTGCCGAGCGTGTTGGCGACGAATTCGCGTTGGGCGGCCATCCCGGCTTCCGCGAGGCGGCGCCCTTCCGGGGTCAGGTGCATCGCGTAGGAGCGTCGGTCGCCGGCGATGGCACGACGCTCGACCAGACCGGCCTGGACCAGCCTGTCGACCAGCCCCGAGACATTGCCCTTCGTTACGTAGAGGCGCTCGGCGAGTTCGCTCTGGCTGATGCCTTCGCGCTCGGTCAGCGTCGAGATCAGGTCGAACTGCGGAATCGAGAGGCCGAGTTCCCGAATGCGCACGGTAATCTGGCCGAGCAGACGCTGGTGCAGCCGCATGAAGCGGAACCAGACCCGATCGACCTCGACCGGCTCGGTTTGCTGGGCATTTTGAGCAGTCACGGTCTCACTTTCCAGAAATGGATCGGTCAGACCTAAATCATTGCGCCGGGGCAGGCGAGTGTTTCGTGTCTTCACCCAACGGATGAGACGAGAAAGCTTTCCCTACGCTCCCTGACGCTCCTATCCTCACCGGAACGAGAACAAGGACTTCTGGAGAAACGCCTATGCTCGGCCTCATGCAGGACTGGCCTCTTCTGCTGCACCGGATCATCGACCATGCGGCGATCCAGCATGGCACGCGCGAGGTCGTGACCCGCGGGGTCGAGGGCGGGCCGCTCAGGCGCACGACCTACGCGCAGGTCCGGCAGCGAGCGCTCAAGGTCGCGAAGCGGCTGGCGCGCGAGGGCATCGTGCAGGGCGACCGCGTCGCTACGCTGGCCTGGAACACCGACCGCCATCTCGAGCTCTGGTATGGGATCAGCGGGATGGGCGCGATCACGCACACCGTCAATCCACGCCTGTTCCCCGAGCAGATCGCGGGGATCATGGACCATGCTGGCGACCGGCTGCTGTTCCTCGACCTGACCTTCGTGGCGCTCGCCGAACAGCTGCAGGACAAACTGCCGAGCGTCGAGCGCTACATCGTGCTGTGCGACGCCTTCCACATGCCCGACACCTCACTCAAGGGCGCCGTGCCCTATGAGGACTGGCTGGCGGAGGCCGACGACGATTTCGCCTGGGCTGCGCTCGACGAGAACACGGCGGCGGGGCTTTGCTACACCTCGGGCACAACAGGCGGCCCCAAGGGCGTGCTCTATTCCCACCGCTCGAATGTCCTGCACGCGCTCGCGGTCGCCGCGCCCGATTTCATGGGGCTGTCCTCGCGCGACACGGTGCTGCCGGTGGTGCCGCTGTTCCACGCCAACAGCTGGTCGCTGGCCTATTCCGCGCCGATGACCGGGGCCAAGCTGGTGATGCCCGGGGCAAAACTCGACGGCGCGTCGCTGCATGAACTGCTCGAGGGAGAGGGCGTCACCATGACTGCGGCGGTGCCGACCGTCTGGCTCGGGCTGCTGCAGCATCTCGAAGCCGGCGGTGGAAAGCTCACGAGCCTGAAGCGCGTCGTCATCGGCGGCTCGGCCTGTCCGCGCGCCATGACCGAGGCGTTCGAGCGCAAATACGGCGTCACGGTCGCGCATGCCTGGGGCATGACCGAGATGAGCCCGCTCGGCTCGTTCTGCTCGGTGAAGCCGGTCTATGCCGATCTCGAAGGTGAGGCGCTCTACGACCTCAAGGTCAAGCAGGGCCATCCGCCCTTCACGGTCGAGTTCCGCCTGACCGACGACAACGGCGTCGAGCTTCCCTGGGACGGCAAGACCTTCGGCCGGCTCAAGTCGCGGGGCCCGGCCGTGGCGAAAGCCTATTATCGCCGCGAGGACGAGCCGATCCTCGACGAACAGGGCTTTTTCGACACCGGCGATGTCTCGACCATCGACCCGGCTGGCTACATGCAGGTCACCGACCGCTCCAAGGACGTGATCAAGTCCGGCGGCGAGTGGATCTCGTCGATCGATCTCGAAAACCTCGCCATCGGCCATCCCGACGTCGCGGAGGCCGCCGTGATCGGCGTCGCCCACCCGAAATGGGACGAGCGCCCTTTGCTGGTGCTTGTTCCCAAGCCCGGCAAGACGCCCGACAAGGCTGCCATGCTCGCCTTCATGACCGGCAAGATCGCGAAATGGTGGCTGCCGGACGATGTCGTGCTGGTCGAGGCGATCCCGCACACGGCCACGGGCAAGATCCAGAAGACCAAGCTGCGCGAGATGTTCAGGGATTATCGCCTCCCCGAATGACGTCCGGGCCAGCGGCGCAGGCTGATCCTTGCCTTCCGGTTGCGCTGGCGTAGGCTTGCCCGATGCATCGTCGTCTCGTCTTCGAGGAGCCGGTATCGCGGGCCGCCGTATGGAGCCGACGGCTGGCCTGGTTCTCGCTGACGGTCCTGCTTCTCGCGGTGTTGGCCTTCCGGTTAGGAGATGGCAGCGTCGCGGAGCTGGCGCCGATCGCGGGGGCCTACATTCTCGTCTTGCTGGCGCTGCTCCTGGCGCTGGCCGCCTTCGCCCGGATCTGGCAGTCGGGCCATCGCGGGGTCGGGATGGCGGCTCAGGCCTTCCTTCTCAGCCTGATCCTGCTGCTGCCGGCGGGCTATGCGGGGTTCAGGTTGGCGACGCTTCCGGCGCTGACCGACGTCTCGACCGATATCGACGATCCCCCCGCTTTCAGCCGTTCGGCGGCCGCGCAAGGGGCACGCAAGGGGCGCATCCCGCCCGACGTGCCGGCGGAGCGGCGCAGGCTGCAGCGCCAGGCCTATCCGAAGGCAGTCCCGATCATCCTCGAGGTTCCGGCCGAGGCGGCGTTCGAGATGGCGCGCCGGGCGTCGACCCATCTCGGCTGGCAGGTGCTCGAAGCGTCCCGGCCGGGTGGCCGCAGCGGGGCAGGGCGGATCGAGGTGGTGGCGCGCACGCGCATCCTTCGCCTCGCCGACGACATCACCATCCGGATCCGGCCTCGCGTCGACGGCAGCCGCATCGATATCCGCTCCGCCTCGCGGATCGGCAGGCATGATCTCGGCGGCAATGCGGCGCGGATCGCCGCCTTCGCCCACGAGATCGAACTGCTCGTCGAGACGCGCTGAACCTCAGCCGAGCCGGTAGCGACTGCCCAGCTGCGGCGAGGCATCGCTACAGGCGACGATGCCGCGCAGCATGAGATCCTCGAGTTGGGCCAGCACCGAGAGGCTCGCGGCTCCGTGAAGCGTCGGCGCGAGCCCCTGGTAGATCATCGGGACCATCTGGGCGATCGTCTCGTCCCCGGCGCCCAGCCGGCTCATGATCGCGGCCTCGCGCTGGCGACGGTGGTGGACCAGCCCGCGCAGGAAACGCTGCGGCTCGAGGACGGGCCCACCATGACCTGGCCAGTACAGCGTGTGCTCCATGCCGCGGAGTTTCTCGATCGAGGCCATGTAGGCGGCCATCGAGCCGTCGGGCGGCGCGACGATGGTGGTCGACCAGGCCATGACGTGGTCGCCGGAGAACAGAGTCGCCTCCTCGGCGAGGCTGAAGGCGAGGTGATTTGCGGTATGGCCGGGCGTCTCGATGGCGCGCAGGCTCCATCCGGCGCCGGAGACGGCATCGCCCTCGCGCATCTGGAGATCAGGCGCATATGTCCGGTCGCCGGCGCCGTCGAGAGGATTGATCTCGCCGAGTGCGAGTTCGCGGGCGGGCCGATGCGGGCCGCAGCCGACGATTCGAGCCCCTGTCGCAGCCTTCACCGCCGGGGCAGCAGGAGAGTGGTCGCGATGGGTGTGGGTGACGACGATGTCGCTGACCGTCTCGCCGGTCACGGCCTCCAGAAGGCGCGCGACATGGGCCGCGTCGTCGGGGCCCGGGTCGATGATCGCGACCGTGCCGCGCCCGACGATGTAGCTGCATGTGCCGGTAAATGTCATCGGGCCGCCATTGCCCGCGATGACGCGCCGGACCAGCGGCGAGAGCTGAACGATCGCTCCGGAGGGGGCTGTCGCTGTCCTGTCGAACTCGATCTCGTCGCTCATGGTCCGCCTTGCGTTGTCCGCCGCGCGTCGCGCCGCTTGTCCGGCTTTGCCGCATTTCCTATAGGAGAGCTAGATGGTCGTGCAGCGCGACCGTGGCGGACAGGACCCCACACAGATGGCAGATATGCTCCCTCTTCAAGCTCCCACACTCGTCAATGCCGTGCTTCCCTCGGTTTCGAGCGCCCGCGCGACGATGATCCGCAACGTCACGCTCGCCATTGCTGGCAGCCTGATTCTGGTGCTTGCCGCCAAGATCAAGGTGCCGTTCTGGCCGGTGCCGATGACGCTTCAGACGCTCGCCGTCCTGGCGCTGGGCGCCGCCTATGGCCCGCGTCTCGGCGCTGCGACCGTCGCGCTCTACATCGCCTGCGGCCTGGCCGGACTGCCGGTCTTCACCAACACCCCGCCGGTCGCTGCCGGCCCGCTCTACCTCGTTGGCCCCACCGGCGGCTTCCTGATGGGCTTCATCGTGGCCGCTGCCGTCGCCGGCTGGGCTGCCGCGCGTGGTGCCTCCTGGCCCCGGCTCATCGTCGGTCTCGTGGCTGCCGAAGCCCTGATGCTCGGCCTTGGCTGCCTGTGGCTGGCGCTTGGCGCGCAGATGGCCGCCGGCGTCACCGGGGTCGGCTTTGCCAAGGCGTTTGCCTATGGCGTGCAGCCCTTCCTCCTGGGCGATGCGCTCAAGGTCCTGCTGGCGATCTGCATGGTCGCGACGGGCTGGTCGGCTATCGAGCGCCGCAGCTGATATCTTCGCCGCCGCCGATTTGAAGAGGGCCGGGGGAAACTCCGGCCCTTTTCTCTTGGCTGCGGGGTAGCCACGCGATGCGCGCGGCGCCGTTCTAGCCTGTGGCCTTCGCAGATCTGGCGCGCGAGCCGGCTACGAGGATACCGCAGGTCAGGTGGTAGAGGCTCGATGCCGGGACGGGCTCTGCCGCGAAGGCGCCTTCGGGTGTGCGGCGTTCATGCCAGAGGCCGTTCACGGGGTGGTCGAGATAGGGGGCGAGGGCGGCGACCGCGCGGTCCAGCGCCTGCGGGTCGGATGGCAGGTGCAAGGCTGCGGCCTTGAGCCGCTCCGTTTGCGGCCAGAGCCGGGCGCCCGCCGCCAGGACGCTGCCATCGGCTGCAACCGCATCCAACAGCGCGCCGTCGGGCGAGTGGACATCGCCGCGCTGGAGAAAGCGCCATAATGAGGCCGAAGCCGCCTCCGAGCGCTTCGGGATGTGACGCCCAGCAGCCCGCGAGGCCAGGCGATGCCAATCGAGCAGCGCCAGCCATTCCGCGTGATGCCCTGGCTCGAGCTGGCTGCCACGCAGGGAGGGCCGGGCTCGCAGGGCTTCGCTGAAGAGCTCCGGCAGCGTGCCGCTCCTGTGATCGAACAGGCGACCCAGGAAGAGCGCGACGATCTCGTCGGCGCGGTCGAGGAACAGCGCGTCGCCGAAGGCTCGCCAGGCCGCCAGTGTCGCCTCGAGCAGATGCATGTGCGAGTTCTGGCGCCTTGGCTCGCCGAACTGCGACAGCGACTCGCGATAGCCGCCCGACGGGTGACGCATGTGGCGGTCGAGCCAGGCCATCAGCTCACGCGCCTCGCGATGCAGATCCGGCTTGCCGGTGACGCGCGCCGCGCTCGCAAGGGCCAGCAGGACGAAGCTGTGATCATAGAGATCGCGGCGCTGGTCGATGGCGCTGCCATCCAGGGCAAAGCGCCAGGCATAGCCGCCCTCGGGCTGCTTCGCGCACCGCAGCAGCACCTCGAGGCCCATGGCGACGAGGCCGTCCGCGCCGGGCAATCCATGGCGGGCAGCACGGGCGAAGACGTAGATCTGGCGCGTGAGCACGCGCAGCCTGCGAAATGTCGCGGGACATGTCAGCGTGACGGCGTCGAGCGCCTCATGAAAGCCGCCATGCCGCCGGTCGACGCCGTGATCGCGCCAGAACGGCCAGGCGCTTTCGACGAGCCAGATCTCGAGTTCTCCGATCGATCGCGGTTCGGTCGCCTGCGGGCCCAGGCCAGGAGCCGGCGCGCGCGCCGCATTCTGTCCAACCGCCCGGAACGCGCTGGCCCGAGACGGCGCCATGGGTCAGGAGCTCGCCGATACGGCGGAGGCCCGCGGCGTCGCGATTGGGTGCCGGAGGCGCAGGGCTCGCGTTGCCGTCACCGTATCGAGAAACGGCGCGAATGCCTTCGCGAGGCCATCTGCGGTGGTGCCGCTCAGCAGCGCAGAGGCGTGATCCCTGAGAAAGCCCTGTAGCTTCGTCAGGTTGCTGCCGAGCGCGAGCGCGGGGATGCCCGCCATCTCAGCGAAAACGAGCCCGTGATAGCGCGAGGAGACGACGCCATCGAGGGACTTGTAACGCTGAAGGACGCGCAAGGGATCGCCGTCATAGGGCAGGGGCTCGAAGGCCGCCTCATCCCAGGCGTGATGCATTCTCGCGCTCGTCCAGATCTCCTCGGCGGTGATTCGGTCATTGTTCTCCAGATTGAAATAGGAGCGGGAGTGGGGGACGTGCACGAAGCGGAGCCGGCGCGTGGCAGCCTCATGGGTGCAGGCCCGGATGACGCCGGCGATCGCCTGGATTTCAGTGAGACTTGCCGTGGCGGTGACGATCCCGATGGTGGTGACGTCGTTCAGTTCCAGCGGCAATGCCAGAGTTTCCGGCCGCAGTAGAAAAGCAAAATCGAACTCGACGGGACATTCGCGGCCGATCACGCGCCACATGATCTCGCGGGATTCCGAACTGCGGACCGTCACCCGCCTGGCCTGCGAGAACAGGCGCCTGATTTCGGAGGCATAGCTGCTCTGGGCAGCCTCGCAACCCAGCCGCAGGATATCGACCGTGGCGCCGGCGCGCCGGGCTACCTGCGCCAGATCCGCCATCAATGCGACGGTCTCGCGGTCATAGAGCAGCCCGCCGCCACCGATGATGAGATAGTCGCCGGGCCGGAAGAATCCGGGTGTCGCAATCGCGGTCTGGGCGAACTCGCCACGACCGGACCGAAGCTTGTTGCTGTAGAACTGCACGCATCGTGGATAGAGCCGCCGGATGCCTTCGAGGATCGCCTCGTCTCCGACATTGTTCGAGCCGAACGAGCCATAGGCGAAGACGCGATCATTCTCGGGCTGCGGCGCAAACGGCAGCCGCCCTTCGGCAACACCATGTTCGAGGTAATGCTCCTGCAGGCTCGCGATCCGGCCCGCCTGATAGGCCAGCCGTATGTCGGGATAGCTCTCCTGGTACCAGTCGCCATCGAAGTTGATGTCGAGGTCAGGCATCGCAGCCATGCCGGACCTCGAGTGTCGGATTCGCCCGGGAGTTGCGCCCCGCGCGCAACGCGAGGAAACGGCGGCACACCGCATGAACGGCCGGCGGCGTGATCGTCGTCAGGCAGGCCATCCCGCGGTGACATTGGTCGACGCTGACGATGTAGCAGGGCGCGCAGCTCATATCCCGGCGCAACGCCACCGCGACCGGGCCGAGCGGCCCCCATTCCTCGGACGCGACGATGGCCGAGTGAACCGCAATGGTCGGCACGCCCAGTCCGGCCGCGAGATGGCTGGGACCACTGTTGTTGCCGACGAACAGGACGCTGCGGGCGAGGATCTCGGGAAGCTCTGCGAGCCGAGAGCGTCCGACGAGATCGAACACCGCACCGGCATGCTTCGTCAGCCGCAGGACGTCGTCAGCTATGTCGCGTTCGTCGGGGCCACCGACCAGTGCGATCCGCATCCCGTCGCGCTCGACCAGGAGATCGATCAGTTTCGCGAAATGGGCTGGCGGCCATTGTCGCAACGCCGTGCCTGCCGCTGGGTGGATGACGACATAGCCATGGGCGAACAGGGGCCCGAAGTCTCGGTCAAGTTCGCGGGAGAGCGCCGGCAAACGAGCGTCATGTCCGATCGTACGACGCTCCTCACCGAAGGCGTTTGCGACGGCGTCCGCGAGATTGATCAGGTCGTCGGCGACATGGTTGCGCTTGCGCGCCTGCAGCGGATCGCCCTCCCATTCCAGCGCGATGTCGAGCCAGGGAAAGCTGCGGCCGTGATCGAACCCTGCCAGCACGGGTGCATGCGTGAGCTGCAGGACCTGTCGAGTGTCGCCGAGCTTGCGGAGGTCGATTGCGAGATCGTACCTCCGTGCCTTCAAGGTGGCTTCGAGCGCGGCGTAGTCCTGCCTGCCGAGCGCCTTTCGCCCGAGGCTCGAACGCGCCTCAAAGAAGGCAAAGGGAATGATCTCGTCGATCGCGGGCTCCAGACCGGCGATGGCCAAGGCTGACGGCCCGACGAGCGCATCCAGTCGCGCCGCGGGGAAATGCGCCTTCAATCGCCGCAGCGCGGGCAGGGCGGTGACGAGATCGCCGATATGATCGAGCTTGACCGCGAGTATCCGCTTGATCCCGGCGCGCGAACCGAGTGGATGGCCGGCATAGACCTCTCGCAGCGGTTCCTCCTCAATGGCGTAACGCTCCTCGGCATCGGCGAGGTTGCGGTTGTGGAAGGGGTCCCCTGCCAGGAACAGGTCGGCCCAGCGCGCGAGAAAGGCCGATCGGTCATAGGTGTCGACCAGCACGGCGCGGCTGGCGAGTTCATGGTGGGTCAGACACACATGCGGCGTGTAGACGATCAGCTTTCCGGCGCTGTGCAGGCGCAGGCAGAAATCGACGTCGTTGTTGACGACGCCATGGGCCTCGTCAAACCCGCCCGAGGCCTCGAAGACCTCGCGGCGCAGCATCATGCAGGCGCCGGTCACGCAGGCGACGTTGCGCTGGCTCAGCGCGAGGCTGAAATAGCCGGATTCATCCGGGGCGGCGAAGCGGAAGGCGTGACTGGCATGCCCGTGCGTCGCGCGCGACAGTATCATCCCGGCATGCTGGACCTTGCCGTCGGGGTAGAGCAGCCGCGCGCCGACGACGCCGACCTCGGGACGAGCCGCCTCGGCTGCGAGAACCGCGAGCCAATCGGGATCGCGGACCTCGACGTCGTCATTCAGGAACAGCAACAGATCGCCCGACGCGACCTCGGCGCCAAGATTGTTGAGCCTCGACCAGTTGAAGTCCTCATCGACGCTGACGACCAAGTCGGCATGGCCGCGAAACCACGCCTTCCATGCGCGCTGCTCCGGTGACAGCAGGCCCCCGCGCAGATTGTCGACGAGGATGATTTCATAGGCGATGCCTCTGGTCAGCCGCCGTATGCTCTCGATGCAGGTACGGACATGCCCCTTGGCGGCGATCGTCGGGATGATGATCGAGACTTTTGCGCAGGGCATAGCGCGGCGCCGTACGCGGTGAACCCCGCGCAAGGGGCCCGGGCCCACCGTGCCTGCAATTCCGCGTCGTCGCAGCGCCTGCGCCAAGGCCCGCCGCTCCAGCCCGACGGATTCGCGCGAGCGACCAGCTTGCAGGACGAGTTGCGGCACGTGGCCGATCCCGCCTGCGATCTCTGTCAGTCGCAGAAGCGCGCCGTACGCGCCGCAAGCCGCGACGGCCGGCAGATCGAGCCCGGCGCGGACGAGCGCACCCTCCCGTGCAAGCCAGGCCCGGCCGATATAGTTTTGCGAGAGGAGCAGGTCCGGCGACCAATCCGGCTTGAAGAAGGCGGCCGGGTGCAGGTCGGCTGGATCGGGGCGGATGTCGTCGCCGTATACGAGGTCCGCGGGGTCTGGGCCGGTGGCCGCAATAGCCAGCACCAGCAGGCTGTCGACGGCCAGGATGTCTCCAGCCTCGAGCAGGCCCGCCAGGGCTGGCCCGCGGACGGGCTCGTAGTCATCCAGAGTGCGGATGCGGTCTGCATGGTCGGGATGGGCCGCGCAGAGGGCTTTGCGGATCGTGTCGCCCCGCTGCCGGGAGCCGGAGAACGGCCAAAGCCGCCAGGCATCGTGTCCTTGCGCGATCAGGCTTTCCAAGGTCGCCATGGCGCGTTGCGCTGCATCGCGACCTGCCGGGATTCGCAGAGCGAGATCGCAAGTCGGAAGCGGCCCGCGCGCCGCCAGAACGGCCAGATGGACAGCAGTCTCCGCCGCCGACATGCGGCTTCGCAGCGGCGGGCCTTTGTTCGCACGCGCGGAGAGGTCGATATCGACGGTGAAGCTGGTTTCCGCTCGTGCGCCCTCGCGATCCGTGACCACGACCCGGATTTGTGATCGCCCGGGATTCAGAGCGCGTGAGGGCACCGACAGGGCGAAGCCGGCGCGCAGGCTGTTGGGAAGATGCGGGTAAGCCGCTGCGACATCATCGCGCCGCAGCCCATGATAGGCCATCCCGAGCGTCGTATCGTCGAGAAACGCCTCGACGCTCGCGACGCCCGCCTGCGCTGCCGCCCAGCCAACGAGATGGAAGGCCCCGGAAACCCGGCGCGCTGCATGTCCCGCCTCGATTTGCATGCCGTCGACCGCCATCTCGATCGCGGCGGAGCCGGGGTCGGCCAGCATTGCGGTCGCTATGGCTGTTTCCCGGAAGCGGTGCTGCGAGCCGTCTTCCAGGCTCAGCACGAAATCGACCGCGTTATCGCCCGTCAGCAGGCCCGCGACGGCCAAGCGGGCGGAAAATCCGGCTTCCTGACGGATCGGGAAACCGGGGAATGCGCGGCGCACATCGGGACGTGGCAGCCCAATTTGAGCAGTGCCGGCAAGGCTCCCACCGACGGAGATCGCGATTTCCTTGATGGAAGGTCGCGCGAGCGCCCAGCCCTCGATGCACAACACGCCATCTGGTGTGAGCGTGATCGCATCGCAGTTGAAATGCAGTCCCGGAGCCGGGAGCATCGGCCCGCGCATGATCGCAGGCGGCGGGGTGCGGCGGTTTTGCAGCGCTTCGCGTAAGCGGACCGGTGCAGCCATGGAGCGCGCGCTGCCGTCGCGCGCGATGACCTCGATCCGGACCCGTTCCGGTGCGGCTCCTCCTTGCAACGGCAAAAGCCGGGCGATGTCGAAGCCGCAGTTTTCCGAGTTGGGGTAGGCCGGAAACGTCAGGGCGACGTCCGGCCTTGGCCGAGCCGGCACTGTCGTGGCGATATGGTCGGCGCCGGCAAAGACCTGAATTGCGACGATCTGCGCCTCGGCGAGCGCCCAGCCTGCCAGGTGCAACTGTCCCTGTGAATCCACGGTGCAACTGTCGACAGCCATCCTGATCGGAAAGGCATCGAGATCCGCGTCGCCCTGCGTGAAGCTTAGCGGATACGTGACGGACAGACTGCGCCCGCCAGCGGTCTGCAGCTTGAGGACGACATCGCTCTCGGTGGGGCCGAGGCGGCCGCTGGTCAGGATCGCCTCGAAGCCGGCGCGCCCGGCATGCTCGATCTCGGGAAACAGCGACGCGACATCGGGGCGGGCATCGCCGATCCGCGCCGTGCTAACGAGCCGGTCGCCGAGGAAGACGTCGATCCGGGCGAGCGACTCAGGGCCGACGGCCCAGCCACGAACGCTGCCGAGTTCCACGTCACGTCCGCCATCGCGGCGCGTTCGGAGGCGGGTGATCGCAGCGAGGTCGATATGCACCGTGGTCGGAGAGCGTGGGGCAGGACGATCTGGGGGAATGGCCTGAGCGCTGTCCATCACCGGGCCGCCGCTGACTACGCCGTTGCCGTCGATGGCTGTCCGGCGACGTGCGGGGCTTCGCGGCGCGCGCGCTCCACCACGGTCGTCGTGGAGCGCCCGGGAAGGAGGTCGAGCAGCATGGCCTGCCCACCCCATGACGCCAGTTCGCGCGCGCCGATGACATCGCTCAAATCGTAGTCCGAGCCCTTGAACAGCCGGTCCGGGCGGATCGCGAGAATGGCGTCGAGCGGCGTGTCTTCCGGGAAGCACATCACGGCGTCCACGAAGGACAGCGCGCCGATGACGGTGGCGCGATCGGCCAGGCCATTCAGCGGGCGCGAAGGTCCCTTGAGACGCGCTACGCCGGCGTCGCTGTTGAGCGCGACGATCAACCTGTCGCAATGGCGCCGCGCCTCCCGCAGCATCAGCGCGTGGCCGGCATGCAGAATGTCGAAGCACCCATTCGCAAAGCCTATGCGCAATCCCTCCGAGCGCCATTCCGTCGCGAGACGTGTGACGGTTTCAAGCGACAGCACCGGACCGATGCCGCCCTCGGCCTCTCGCAACGCGCTGAACAGTTCGTCGGCCGAACAGGCCGCTGTGCCGAGCTTGCCGACGACGACGCCGGCTGCCGCGTTCGCCAGGCGCATAGCCCTGGGCAGTGCCGCGCCGCCTGCGACGGCCAGCGCCAGGGTCGCGATGACTGTGTCGCCCGCGCCCGAGACGTCAAAAACATCCCTGGCGTGTGCGCGTTCCGAAATGGCGGGGCCGGCCCTGGGCACAAGCATCATGCCGTTATTGCTGCGCGTCACGAGCAGCGCACCGATCCTGACCTGCGCGAGAATGGCACGAGCGGCGGCCTCGACCTCCGCAGCGGTGCCTGTCGGCATTCCCGAGGCTTCCGCCAGTTCCCGCGCATTGGGCGTCACCACGTCGGCGCCCTCATAGCGCTTGTAGTCGCGGCCCTTTGGATCGACGACGCACGGTATGCCGGCCTGGCGAGCGGCGGCGATCGCTTTTGCGCAGAGCGAGGGGGTCAGCACGCCCTTGCCGTAGTCCGAAAGCACCAGCGCGGCGGCGTGCTCGATTGCGGTCCCGAGGATGGCGAGCAGGGCCTCTTCCTCAGCGGGATTGGCGCAGCGAACCTCCTCGTCGTCGACGCGAACGACCTGCTGGTTCGCTGCTATCACGCGCAGCTTGGATGTCGTCTTGCGGGCTTGCGAGCGAAGCACATACGCGTTCGAGGGCAGCTTCTGAACGAGTTCCTCGCCAGCCTGGTCGCCCCCTGCGAGCGTGATCAGGATCGGGTCTCCACCCAGCGATGCGAGATTGCGCACGACGTTGCCTGCGCCGCCGGCCATGGACCTCGTGCGATTCAGCTTCACGATCGGGATCGGCGCCTCCGGAGACAGGCGGCTTGCCTCGCCATAGAGAAAGCGGTCCAGCATCGCATCGCCCAGTACGATCACCCGACGATCGAATGACGGCAGCATGGTCCCGTCTCCCAGATTGAGTGCGTGATGCCGGTCAGAGAAGTCGGCAGGGCAGGCGGCCTTCCTCATATCCGTGCGACGCGAAATGCTCGTTGGCGGAGGGAAAAATTCGCGCGGCGACGGCAGAGGCTATGTCGTCATAATGCGAGAGGTACCATTGCTCGTCGACGTTCATCGCAAATGGACGGCGGCCCTCGAAATACCCGTCCCGAACGAAATGCTCTCTGCCCGACCCTAAGAGGCCTTGCGTGATTGCCTGGTCGATGTCGGGATAGGCTTTGCGATACCAGTCTTCATCGAATGGGATAGCGAAGAGCATCGATCTTACGAATTCTTCGAGATCGTCCAATTTTGCGGCAACAAGCAGGACGTCGCTCTCAGAGCTGATAGTAAGTCGCTGTCTCAGTTGAGAATAAGGAGGTACGTAACTCATTGGCGGCTATCCATCATCACCATGATGTGCTTGCCTTCCCTAACTGACTGACAGAGTAGCTATCGGCTCATAATCCCCAGAGGAGATAGGGCGTTCGATCGACGTGGCCCTATCATCATTGATCGTAGTTCGTAAGATTGATGCAATTCAACATCAACTTTCGTATCTGCGTCATATTTCTTGGGATTGACGGAGTCGCGATGTGGCGGAAGCGAAGTTGGCATCGCTACGCATGCGCCGTGAGATCCGCGCCAACGCAGAGGCCAGAACCATTGCCGACCGTCGGTTGCGATCTGCCTATCGCGACAGTGATCGGCCCGCCGCGCGCTTGCGGAAGCTCACCGTCTCAGAACGGTGGCGGGCGCCCCTAAGGGGCAAGTTTTTGATGATTGTCTTGGAGTGTTTGGTCGGAGTGGCAGGATTTGAACCTGCGACCCCCTCGTCCCGAACGAGGTGCTCTACCAGGCTGAGCCACACTCCGATCAACTGGTGTCGGGCTTATAGCCAGCGTCGCTCGCGCTTGCAACAGGGGTTTTCCCGATCTCGACGATTTATCGCGCGGGCGTTCAAGGGAGTGTCGCAACAGGTTGCGCAAGGCTGCGACGCGTTCTAGAAGGCGCGACGCATTGGGGCGTCGCCAAGTGGTAAGGCAGCGGTTTTTGGTACCGCCATTCGGAGGTTCGAATCCTCCCGCCCCAGCCAAATATTCTGTGCGAACCAGATTCTCGGGTGGCTCGCGGGTTTCCGCGACGGTGTCGCGGGTTAGCCGGGGCGCGCCGTCTGCTCTTCGCCTTCAAGCGCGCGATTCCGCCAGATCGGGCAGGTTTCTGGTCGGCTGTCTGGCCTACCCCATTTTGAAATTCCGCGGGAATATCAGCGAGACCGGTTTGCATCAGTCCTGGGCCAGACCGGTTCGACAAGGGCGGCGGAACCAGAAGCCCGCCGCAGAGCGGCGGGCTGCGATGCGCTGGTCCCAAGCCGTCAGTGGATCAGGAAGCGCTGTTCCTGGCTCGCCCAGTCATGGGGCAGGGCTGCACAGAGTCGACTGACAGAGAGGTTGGCAGGCGCGGTTCCATCAGCGATGGCGCCGATGACCTTGGGCGATAGACACGCCAGTGGAAGTAGCT
>NZ_JBFTZP010000022.1:0-37982 GCF_056406735.1 Allobosea sp. P1_B10
CCAGCGTCCCCTGCAGAATGCCGTAGCTGCCGACGTTTTCGCCGGCGGTACGGCCGAGCGCGCCGGTGATCACGGCCGCGGTGTCGCCGCGCTGGTAGCCCGTCGCGCTGTAGGTCAGGGACGGATCGGCCTCGCCATAGACCTTCGACTGGGCGTTGGCGGCCACGGTCAGCGTCGCCGGTGCGATTGCGAGGCTCGCGCCCGCATATGTCACGACGTAGTTGGACCCCGTCGACAGCGTCCCCTGCAGGATGCCGTAACTGCCGACGTTCTCGCCGGCGGTACGGCTGAGCGCGCCGGTGATCACGGCCGCGGTGTCGCCGCGCTGGTAGCCCGTCGCGCTGTAGGTCAGGGACGGATCGACCTGGCCATAGACCTTCGACTGGGAGCTGGCTGTCACGGCAAGGGCCGCCGGCGTGATCGCGAGGTTCGCGCCCGTATACGACAACACATAGTTGGAGCCGGCTGCCAGCGTTCCCTGCAGGATGCCATAGCTGCCGACGTTCTCGCCTGCGGCGCGGCCGAGCGCACCAGTCATGATGCCTGCGGTGTCGCCGGCAACGAAACCACTCAGGGCATAGGTCAGTGACGGGTCGGCGGCGCCGTAGGTCTTGCTGTCGGCATTTGCGATGACGGAAAGCGTTGCAGGCGTGACGGATAGTGTCGAGGTGCCATCGGCAAAGACCCGATAGTTCACGCCGCCAGAGCTCACGGCGCTGCTCGATACACCGGTAATCCTGATCGGATAGGAGCCGACCGACTGATCCGCTGGCAACGAAACCAACATTGCCGGAATGACCAGAGTGTCGCCCGCAGGACCGAACCGGTAACTCCCGGCGCCGCCATGGGATACGCTTGGATTCAACTGGCCAGACGTGGCGCCATAGACCTTGTCGATGGTCGAGGTCTCGATCCAGACCACCGGAGTGCTGGCGTAGAGCTGCGGAAGTCCACCGATGGAGGGCGGAGCCCAGATGTTGCGGAAGTCCCAGCTAGAGGTCGCCATGAAGGTCTGCGTATTGGCGAAAGCCCCCGCGGACAGCATGGAGGAGTTCGTGCTGGTTCCTCCGACGATCGTTCCGAACAGGCCGACGGGTCCACCGGCCTGCGTCAGTGCGAACGAATTCGTCAGCGGGGCCCTCAAAGAGCCGATCAGCGCGCCATAGCTCGCGTTCCCAGCTGGCGCGACGACCGACACAAGTCCGGATGCGTAGGAGTTGTTGACCGAACCGCCTGCCAACAGGCCAACCAGCCCACCGGTCCAATAGCCGAATCTGGAGGTCACGGCACCCGTGGCGTAACTGTCGCTGACTAACCCTCCCGCGATTTCACCGACCAGTCCGCCGATCGCCCCGTTGCTGCTTGACCTCAAATTGTCGACGGTGCCGGTCGCATAGGACTGGCGAATGGATGCGCTGCCGCGCATGAGGCCGACCAATCCTCCGGCCGCGAGGTCACTTGTCACATTTGCGGTTGAGAAACTGCGTTCGATGGTTCCATCGAGAGCGCCGGCCAATGACCCCGTAGCGTTGTTGCCATGGATGGTGCCACCCAGGATGCCGAAGTCCCTGACGACGCCCGGCGTTGAGATGACTGTGAACAAGCCAACGGACTGGGTGCCGCCTTGCGCGATCTGCAAGTTCGACAGCGTATGGCCGGCGCCGTCGAACACGCCGCCAAAAGGTATGTTCAATACCGGGTCCACCGAACCTGGCTTGCCAAGCGGGACGAAGCCGTTAGCCCACATGCCACTGCTGGCGCCGAAAGCCGGACCTGTCAGGTTGGCCGCGACAGTATAGTTCTCGTTCATGCCGAGATTGATCAATTGCAACTGGTGCGCGTTGTGGATGACGCTGGCATGTTCCGAGCGCAGGAACGGCCTCGTCTCGCCTTCGATCAGATACCAGTCGGTCGAAAAATTATTGAATGCGTAGCTGGCCGCCTTGAACGCTGTGTTGCCCGCCAGTTCCGTGAAGGCATTGGGTAGATTGCCATGTTCGCCGACTGCGACGGATTGGCCGGTTGCGCCGCTGTCCCAATACAGACGCGCCGCCGTGTTGCCTTGTTCGGTATAGCGCCCGAAGACGCCGCCGACGGTGCAGGCGCCCGAGCAGGCGATCGACGTACTGGCCCAGGAATCCGCAAAGACGCCGTTCTCCCAGATGTCGCCGATGAGGCCACCAACATAGGCGGAATCTGCATCCGCGCCGTTTCTCACGGTCACCGAACCGATGGCATAGGCATTGCTGAGCTGAGCGTTGTTGAAGGTGCCGATCAGGCCACCGGCATTGGTCGCAGGTTCATCCAGATAGACTTGCTCTGCAGTGACCGCTCCACCAGCCCAGACATTGGCCAGCACCGCATTGGCCCCTGTCGGTGTTGTGCTGCGTGGAATGGCGCCAGGCGCCTGATCCCGTGTCACCGATCCGGCCAGGCCACCGACGGACCTTTGCCCGACGACATCACCCGTGGCCCAGGCATTGGTCAGGGAGCCGCCGAAGACCGAGCCGATCAGGCCTCCGACATAGTTATTTGCGGGGGCCGATGCGTTGCCTGTGGCATGAACCTTGTTGAGCGTCGTATTGAACGCGGCCCCTGCGAGGCCGCCGACGTATCCCCCGCCTGTGACATTGCTGCTGGCCCAGGCGTTGGTGATCACCGAGTCGAAGGCCGCGCCAACGAGGCCCCCTGAATAATGCTGACCATTGACGGTTGTCGACGCCGAGACATTCAGAAGCGTCGCCTCATTCATCCGGCCCGCCACCGGGCCGACGGCATGCTCGCCTGTGACTGATCCGCCGCGCAATTCGAGATCGCGCACCAAAGCGCCGGAGCCGAGCTGGCCGAACAACCCGACATTGTTCTGGCCTGGCGCATCAATCTTCAGGTTTGCGATCGCGTGACCGAAGCCTGCGAAGGTGCCGCTGAAATTTTCGATCAGCGCGTTCGAATAGGTGCTCGACAGGCTGATATCATTGCCCAAGGCCCATGCGCCAGTCGCTCCGACGGACGCGAGCTCGTCTGCATTGCGCACCAGCTGATACGGAGTGAGGCCTGCTGCGTCGCCGATACGCAGAGACGCCTGGCTGCCGGTGAGCGACACCGATTGCCCATGGGCGAGCGAATAGCCCTTGCCGAGCCCATGCTCGATTGTCAGCCCGGCGGTCTCGCCTGTCGCCCGCAGATTGGCGTTGAGCAGGATGCCGCCGGCTGCGGAGAATGTAAGAGTGGTGTTGGCGGACCATTGCACAGGCGCCGCCACGGTGATGTCTCCCGCTTGCGCGCCGGCAACACCCGTCGACAGCGTGACGTTGGACAGGCCGAGCTGATTGGTGAGCGTATCGACGTTCAACACGCTGGCGTTGCTGGCCGCGGTGAAGCTCGACCCGACGCCGGTGGAGATCGTCAGGTTGTAGGGGTCAAGCAGCAGCGTGCCGAAACGCCCTGCCGCCGACGTCAGATCGGCGACGCCGCTGAAGTCGAGCCGCGCCTTGCCCGAGACCTCGGCATCGCCGCCGGAGCCCGCTCCCGCGCCTCTGGCAAAAATCGAGCCCGCGAACCGCGTGCTCTCATCTGCCCAGACGACGACCTGTCCGCCGTCGCCCGACATACCGTCGGCGCGCAACACGGCTCCCTGCTCGACGCTGACGGTGCGGGCGTTGGCGACTGTCTCCGAAAGCTTCTTGTGCTCGCGATTTGCGCCGCCCTGATAGTCGCCGCCAACGAGGACGACACCGCCTTTGGCACCGCTGACGTCGAGCATCGCTCCCGAGCCGAGCTGGAGGTCAAGGCCCTCCAGGACGACGGTTCCGCCGTCGCCCGTCTTGCCGCCGCCGGAACCCTTGCGGGCAGAGTTCCCGCGCGCCGAGACCGAACCCGCGACCTTGACCGTCGTGCCAGAGATCCGGACGTCGCCGCCGCTGACGCCATGGCGCCCGCGCCTTGTCGCCGAGATCGGCCCGGCAACCTCGACACTGCCGCCGTCGCCGGCAGTCAGGAAGATGCGACCGCCCTTTTTTGCGGTCCCGGTTGCGGTGATCACGCCGGCCGTGTTGCCCGCCAGGGCATAAACGTTGCCGCCATTGGCCCGCAGCTCCGCCGAGGCGGCCTTGATCGTGCCGCTGTTGACCGCTTTGGTTCCGGCGCCACCGAGCTTGACTTGGAACTTGCCGCCGGCGACGTCGCGATCGCTCACCAGCACTTCATGGCCGGCAGCGAGGGCTGCCGTGCCCTTGGGAGCCGTCAGCATGCCTGCGTTCTCGACGCTACGGGCGATCAGGGCCACGTCCCCGCCGAGCGAGCCGATCGAGCCGAGGTTGACGACGGCAGCCTGGCTCTGGCCGCTGAAGCTCAGGTCGCCCCCTCGCATGAAGGCTTCGTTGGCGACATCCAGCGTCGACGCGATGAAGCTGCCGCCCGTATTCACCAGACCGGTCGCCCCCACGGTCACGCCCGCTGCATTGACCAGATAGACCGAACCCGTCGCCGTCAGCGCGCCGTCGATCCTGCTGGGAATGTTGCCGAGCACCCGGTTCAGCGTCGCGCCCGACCCATTGTTGAAGGTAACGGCGCGATCCTGCGCAATGGAGAAGGTCTGCCAATTGATGATGGCGTTCTGGGATGTCTGGTTAACCACCAGACCGAGATTGGCCGACACAGAAACCGACGCCGCCCCGCCCGCGACCAGCCCGCCGGTCGGCAATGACTGCGCCCAGACCGGCAAGGTCGAGGCTATGACGAAGGGCAGACCTGACAGGGATCGTGTGGCGACGCGCGCTTGCCAGCTCTGCATGGTAATTCGTCCTTTGCGTCGCAGCAGCGGCGGATATTCCGAGAAACTGGAGAATCAGGCCCGCCGGCTGACGCGCCCGGAGCACCAGAGGTGCATCCTCAACTACAGAGGCGCGATATTTGGGTGATACGGGATGCACTTGCCACGCAAAGTCGCATAAATACCGATCTATCTCTGAAAATCTCTCATTATCTGACGTTTCATCGGAATCAAGCAGGTATGTCAAGGGTGGAAATACGAAGATCTATAACAATGAATTCAATGATATACGAATCCGTAATACAAGTTGATTAGGTCATCCAACTCGTAATCGTACTTTATTCGAATGTATATTTTTAATATACTTCTTAAATACTTTAGGTGTCGGGCGGTCCGGGCGGCTGAAATGGACACCACCGGCGAGATGGCACATCTTGTCGTGAATCCATAAAGTAGCTGCGCGGTCGCCACTATGGCACAATTTGTAAGATAGATTTGCATTTTGGAGAGCGATCGGGTTGGGGCTTCTCTTATAAAAATTTGGAATCCAAATTAATTAAGCATTATCGAGATAGCTTATCGCCAAATGCCGCATAGGGGCCATATTATTTTAAGCGTATGCGCTATTTGCTTGCAGCGTCGGCGCTCAATTTCAAATAGATCCTGAGCATGGATAAGACGAACTTCCATTTTTCTTTACTTGCGAGAGCGGTCTGTGCAACGTTTCAAGCAACTTGGCCGGCACATTGCAGCGGCCCTTGAGTTTGTTGCGGGCGAGTTCGACAGAGGCCTGTCGCGTGTCGGCCTCTGCCCTGGATCAAAGCCGCCAGCAGATCGTCTGGTTCGTCACCTCGCGCAGCGTCTTCAGCGCGACGCGGGTGTAGACGGCTGTGGTGTCGAGCTTCCTGTGGCCGAGCAGAATCTGGATCACGCGGATATCGGTCTTCCGCTCCAGGAGATGGGTGGCGAAGCTGTGCCTGAGCGTGTGCATCGACACCCGTTTGTCGAGCTTTGCCGCAACGGCCGCGGCATAGCAGGCCCGGTCGAGCTGGCGCGTCGTGATCGGCTGGCCTGGCTGCTGGCCGGGGAAGAGCCAGCCACGCGGCCGCTTCACCCGCCACCATTGCCGCAAGAGGTCGAGCAGGTGCGGCGCGAGCATGACATAGCGGTCCTTGCGGCCCTTGCCCTGCTCGACCTGGATCAGCATGCGGGCGCTGTCGATGTCCGCGACCTTGAGGTTGGCGATCTCGGAGACCCGCAGGCCGCAGCCATAGGCGATGCTGAGCGCTGCGCGGTCCTTCAGGCTCCGTGCATGCTCCAGTAGTAGCGCCACCTCTTCGGTCCCCGGCACGACCGGCAGGCGCTCCGGCGTCGGGAGCCGCGCCATGCGGTCGCCGAAGCCGATCCGGCCCAGCGTCACATGGAAGAAGAACCGCAGCGCCGTGCAGGCCAGGTTCATCCGGGCGTAGCTGGCGCCGAGCGAAGCCAGGTAAAGCTGATAGCGTCGCAGATCCTCTGGCTCGGCCCGGTCGGGCGGCAAGCCGAAGAAGGCCGTGAACTCACGGACCTGTCTGAGATAGTCGCGCTGCGTGTGCTCGCCGAACCGGCGGATGGTCATGTCCTCGATCATCCGCTGGCGCAGCGGACTGACAGTGACGGGATCGATCATGGAGGCCTCCGAGGATCAGGGGAAACGACCCCGAAATCCTCGGCTGCAGCGCCTCACATGCGAAATCTCAGCGATAACCGCGCCGCAGCGCACTGCCGCGAGAGCGGCTTAGTCCCTTGGCGCAGCGAGGCCTTCCCCTATTGGGCCCCGAGGTCGTCGAACCTGCCGGGCTTCGAGAGGCGCCTGGCTAAGGCGAAGGAGGATTATCGCGCCCTTGTCTCGGAAAGCTTTCGGTCGCGGCAATGAAGAAGATCTGGTCGCCGCCGGCCAACCGCTGCGGTGCCGCTTCGAGCCGACGAACGTCCTCGACATCTGCGCCGCTGGGCCCCTGCCGGGCCTCAAAAACCAATTGCTCGACAGTTTTGGCTGGACCGAAAAGCGCCGCTTCCACGGTGCCGTCTGCGCAGTTGCGGACCCAGCCGCTTACACCAGCCGCAAGGGCGCGGCCGCGGAACCATTGCCGGTAGCCAACTCCCTGGACCCGTCCGGAAATGCTGATGTGCAGCTCCATGCGATCCCGGCCTTTCCGTGAAGAAATCGCTGTACGAAGTTTACCGCCCTGCCTTGGCCACTCTCAAGGCGGGCTCGCTTTTACGTCCGCTTCAGGCTGGCGGGCCAATGTCAGCAACTGGCGCATCTCGGTATCGTGGCGGCACTACACCCGTGTCTTCTGCGTAGGTTACGCAGGTTGCTGACCGATCCCCCTATGGTTCGCGTCGAAGCAACAACGACGCGATGACGGGTCGGCTTCGATGCCCGACAACGAACAAAGAAGGGCGGGCCTGTCCGCCGTACTGCAGCGCTACCCGGCGGAGCCCGCGCAATCGAGCAACTCGCGGCGCGGAGCGAGGACTTTAGCGACATGTGCGAGGAACTCGCCGAGGCGGATCTGGCGCTGCGCGCGGCCCAGATATTGCCGGCCGATACTCGCCGCGAAAGAACAGCGGAATGGGCGGCCTTGATCGAACGGCTCTCGGCCGAAATCGAGAAGGCGCTCAAGACGGCCAACGTCATCCCGATCGGGCGCATCAGTCACTCGAAGAGCCACAGGTGAGCACGGGATTGGGAGGGGACCGTGTCGGCTCGCGAGGCCGGGACGGCCCCGGATAGTCTAGCCGCCTAACATCAATCCTCAGACGAGGCCCGCTCTCGGCTAATGTACGCCGCGAGTTACGCCAAATGGTCTGACGACGGACTAAGTCCTTAGTCCAATTCGATTTGAGCAGAGAGCTCTGATTTGAGGGTCTCAAAGAATTCCGGCTCTCGAGCGTCGTGTTGGAGAAAGGAAATGACCTTTCCCCAATCCACCTTCACCTAGGCGAGATGCGCAGATCCCTGCGCATCTCGTAATAGCCCGGCCTGGAAATGTGATGCATTGCTCATGAAACTCTGCGGTGGAGAGCTCGTCCTCTACATCGGAACGAGTTGCGCCGATGTATTCGTTCAGAAATCCTTATGATTGAGGTCGCGTCGGCAACCAGATCCATGCCCCGAGCCATTATTTCCAGTTAAGGTCGGCCGGTCTCCAGCCAATTGTACGCCTCGACCAGCGGGATATCCTCCGTGTGGCGGCGTTTGGACGTTAAGTCAGTCACCACATAGCACCTTAGTTGCAGATCCCAAGCGGGGGACCGAGGCCCCTGATGGCTCAGGAGACTACGATCTCATTTTTTGGTTGATCCGAGACGGTGGTTCTCACTATTTGCTTGATTTCTCTTTTATTGATGGACGCATAAGTGCGTAAGTCGTTGTAAAATAACAACGTTCATTCTCGGTTTTTGCCTTACGGACCAGCTGCCGGGATGCCGTCTGCTAGGCCGGCAGCACGACCACCTTGGTCTTGACGGGGGTGCGCGAATACAGGTGCATCATGTCCTGGCTGAGAAGGCCGACACAGCCGCTGGTCACGCCTGAGCCGATCGATTCGGGGTCGCTCGAGGCATAGATCGTATACAGCGTGTAGGCACCGTTCTGGTAGAGATAGAGCGTGCGTGCGCCGAGCGGGTTGTCGAGGCCGCCGGGCATGCCGCGCGCGTATTTGGCCGCCTCCGGCTGGCGCTTGATCATCTCCTTGGGCGGTGTCCACGTTGCCCATTCGGCCTTGCGCCCGACATAGGCGTCACCGCTCCAGCGGAACCCGTCGCGGCCGACATTGGCGCCATAGCGCGTCGCCGATCCGTCGCCCTCGATCCGGTAGACATAGTAGTTGGAGGGGTCGACGATGATCGTGCCGGGCGCTTCCCGGGTCTCGTAGACGACCGTCCGGCGGAAAAATCTCGGATCGACCTTGCTGACATCGACCGCCGGTATCGGGAATTTCTCTTCGGGCACCGGCCCGTAGACCCTGGCCGCCTCGGCTAGGCTCATGCCGTCGGATGTCGCGCAGCCACCCAGACCCAGCGCGCCGAGGCCGGCAGCCGAGCCGGCCAGGAACGAGCGGCGGTTCAAAAGCCCCGCCCGGCGCTCCAGCAAAGCGGACGTGTTCATCGTGCCAGCCTCCGCATTTCCAGTGTCCATGACCATGATTTCGGACTTCCCATTCTCTTGCCGCCAATGACTTGCCGCCAATGACTTGCCGCCAATGTCTTGCCGTTAATGACTTGCCGTAGCGCGAGATCAAGGCTCGGCACGAACCCGCTGAGCGTCTTGCTGAGGGGAGATTGCCGGCATAGGGCGCCTCTGGCAAGCGCCGGCCTTCGTTGCGCGCAACTGGCCGGGCCCGTCGCCGGTAACCTCAGGCCGGCCTTTGGCGCCCCCGGGACGGGCAGGCGGGAGCGGCGCGCGAGCGAATGCGCCTCAGTGCGTCCACCAGGAATCGCGCATGCGGACGCCGATCGCCTTGGCGTGGCTCGCGACACGCGCTGCGATCCGATCCTGCACGGAGGTATTGGCTGCGATCGTCGGGAATGACAGGCAAAAGCCCATCACCTCGTTGCGTCCGGGGTCGGCGACTGAGGCCCCGATTGACGAGATCCCGGGCGTGATCAGGCTTGAGGAGCGCGCGATCCGGCGCTCGCGAATGCCGGCGAGTTCCGCCTTGACCTCGTCATCGGTCATCTGGCTACGCAGCCCCCGTTCTGCCCCGAGCTCGAGCTGGGCGAGCGCCTGGGCGTCATCCAGCCGCGCGAGGATGGCGCGGCCGATGATCGAATCGAAGGCGGGCTTGCGTTCCGCGACCGACCCCGTGTGCTGCAGCGCGTAGGTGCCCTGCTGCGCCACGAGCAGGACGCGCTCGGGCCCTGCCACGATGCCGGCGTGTCCGGTGAAGCCGAACTCCCGCACGAGCGCATCGACCGCCGGCCGGATCAGGTCAAGAAGGTTGTGCCGCGCCAGGTAAAGACCGGCCAGTTCGAGCGCCCGCCCGCCCGTGGCGTAGCTTTGGTCGCGCTCGTCCCGCTCCAGCAGGCCGGCTTCCGACAGCGTCTTGAGCAGGCGCGACACCGAGGCCTTCGGCAGGTCGAGCTCCCGGCAGACCTCTCCGACGCGCAGGATCGGGCGTTGCTCAGAAAGCAGGCTGAGGATGCGCAATCCCGTCTCAAGGGAGCTCATAATTGTTCCATCTGCGAAAACGGCGTTGACATATATGGGACGATCATTTGTTAGTGTCTGACGCATGCGGGCATAGCAGGTGGTTTCACCCAGGCCCAGCCGGCGACCGCTACCAGAAGGAGATCATCATGATCGGCACAGCGAAACCGGCCAAGGGCCAGATCACCCGTGGTCATGTCGAGCTCGGCTCCTATCCCGATGGTCCGATCTATTCCCCCGTCCTCATCGCGCAGGGCGAGAAAGATGGGCCGACGCTTTGGCTGCAGGCCTGCATCCACGGCCCCGAGGTCGTCGGTCCTCTCAGCATCCAGCGCTTTCTCAAGACGGTCGACCTCAAGCAGCTTTCGGGCCGTGTCGTTTGCCTGATGCTCGCCAACCCGCTCGGCTTCCGCGGCTACAACCGCCTGACGCCGCAGGACGGCTACAACCTCAACCGCGTCTTCCCCGGCGATCCGCGTGGTCATCACAGCTATCAGCTTGCGCACCGCCTGATGGACCTGTCGGTCAACAACTCCGACGCGATGCTGGATCTCCATTCGGGCGGCGATCTCACGATCACCTGCCACTATACGCTGTTCCACAACAACGGCACGCCGGAAGGCCTCGAATCCGAGCGCCTGGGTCGTGCCTGCGGCGCGCCCAACGTCTGGAACTCGCTCGAGGAAGGTCTCTCGGGCTGCCATTTCACGCATTATACCAAGACCGGTGGCAAGCCTGCGCTGATCGTCGAGAGCGGCGGCGGCGCGCGTGTCACGGCTGACGATCTCGACAACCTGACGGCGGCGATCTTCAATGTCTGCAAGGCGCGCGGCATGCTTCCGGGCGAGCCCGTCGTGCCGGCGCGTTTCCGGTTGGGCGGCGATGCCATCCACCACAAGGCCACGCATGGCGGCCTGTTCATGCCGAAGGTCGGTCCCGGCGACGACGTCGTGAAGGGCCAGCACCTGGCCGACATCGTCGATCTCTTCGGCGATGTGGTCGAGGAGGTTCACTGCCCGGTCGAGAAGGCCTGGGTCGGCTCCATTCGTCGCCCGCACATGCCGATCTATAATGGCGACCAGGTCTTCGAGCTCGTCGGGACCAAGGGTTACGACCCCGCCTGAGAGCGCTTCACAGTTCGGTCATTCAACGCCCGGACCGAAGTCCGGCACAGCGAGGGCAAGCCATGGACGCCACATATTTCGACCGCCGCCAGCTCCTTGCCGCACTCGCGGCCTCGAGCCTCACGCCGTTCGCGGCGTCCAGCGCCATGGCGCAGGCATCCTCCTTCGCCGGGCGCAAGCTGATCACCTCGGGCTTCGGCGGCTCGACCATGGACATCATCCAGGCCGCGGTGTTCACGCCCTTCGACAAGGAGAGCGGCGCGGCCAGCACACAGGTCCCGATGCAGTCGGCCGCGGCGCTGGCGCGCATGAAGGCCGAAGCCGGCAATCCGCAGATCGACATGTACCAGTTCTCCGGCGGCCAGGAGGCCTTCGCCAAGGAGGAGGGCCTGACCCAGCCGCTGACCAGCGTATCGCGCCTCGCCAGGATTCCGGCCGGGCTCAAGGATCCCGATGGGCAGTGGGTGACCTGGGCCGTGATCGCCGAGGGCATCATCTACCGCACGGACAAGATCCCGACGCCGCCGAAGAGCTACAAGGATTTCCTCAAGCCCGAATACAAGGGCCACGTCGCCTTTCCGGCCATCACGAACGGCTATGGCGTCGACTTCCTGGTCATGCTCGCCCGGGCCTTTGGCGGCGGCGAGGACAATATCGAGCCCGGATTCGAGGCGCTGAAGAAGATCAAGGGCGAGACCATCTTCAAGGCCGCGTCGGACCTGCCGACTCTGTTCGGCCAGGGCGACATTTGGATCATGCCCTATGACACCGGCAACGCCTTCAAGGTCCAGCAGAGCGGCTTGCCCGTCGCCTTCGCCACCCCCGAGGAAGGCAGCCCGGCGGTCTACATCACGGCCTGCGTTGCCAAGGGCGCCAAGAACGCCGACGTCGCAAACGCCGCCATCGACGCCATGCTGAAGCCGGAGGCGCAGATCGAGATCGCCCGGACGATGCGCTGGACGGCCTCCAACCCGGATACCAAGCTGCCGGCAGACCTCGCCTCCGAAGTCCCCTCGGTCAGCCAGCTCGCGCAGCTCGACCGCGCCAAGATCAACCGCATGCGCGCGGCCTGGACCGAGCGCTGGAACCGGGAAATCGCGCGATGAGCGACCTTGCGCAAGGAGGCGACGGTGGGCGCCCGGCGTGGCGCGGCGCGTTCGTGCCCGTCCTGCTGTTCGCCCCTTGCGTGCTGGTCTACGCGATCTTCTTCATCTGGCCGCAGGCCTCGCTGCTCGCCATCAGCGCGACCAGCAAGGCCGGCCTGACGCTCGAGCATTACGGCCGCTTCGCCGGCGATTCCTATTATTGGGAGATGCTCGGACGCACGCTCGGACTGGGCTTTGCGGTCACCGCGATCACGCTCGTGCTCGGCCTGCCGACAGCCTATGTCCTGGCCCGCTCGCAATCGCGCTGGGCGGGTTTCCTGCTGCTGCTGACGACCTTTCCGCTGCTGGTCAGTGCGGTGGTACGCTCGTTCGGCTGGATGGTGCTGTTCTTCAAGGACGGCCTGCTCAGCAAGGCGCTGATGCTGCTGGGCCTGACCGCGGGCCCCGTGCAGACCATGTACACCATGCCCGGCGTGATCATTGCCCTGGCACAGGTGCTGCTGCCGCTGATGGTCCTGACGCTGCACGGCGTATTCAAGTCCATCGACCGCGATCTCGAATACGCCGCGATGAGCCTCGGCGCTGCGCCGAGTGTCGCGCTCTGGCTGGTGACGCTTCGGCTTGCGCGCGGTGGCATCGTCGCGGGCTCGCTGCTTGTGTTCTCGCTGGCGATCAGCGCCTTCGCGACGCCCAGCCTCGTCGGCGGCGCCCGGGCCAACGTCATGGCGACGGCGATCTACGAGCAGACGGTCGAACTCCTCGACTGGCCCTTTGGCGCGACACTCGCCACGATCCTCCTGGTCACCGTGCTGGGCCTGTCGCTGGCCTATGGCGCACTGGTCGAGGGCCGCGAAAAGGCCGAGGCACGGACATGACGATATCCTGGCGCTCTCCGCTCGGGCTGGCTTTGCTGGTCCTGTGCTCCCTCGCCTTTGCCTATCTGCTGTTGCCGATTCTGGTCGTGGTGATCGCGCCGCTTGGCGCGACGGGCTACCTCGCCTTCCCGCCGCAGGGGCTGACCCTGAAATGGTACCAGGCCGCGCTCAACGACACGCGCTATCTCAGCGCGCTCGTGGTGAGCCTGCGGATCGCGGTCGCCAGCGCCGTGATCGCCTGCGCCATCGGCATCGCCTGCGCCTATGCGCTGACGCGCTACGAGTTTCCCGGCCGGCGCGTGCTCGAGGCGATGTTCCTGTCGCCCCTGATCCTGCCGACCCTCGTGCTCGCCGTCGGCCTGACGCTGCTCTTCACGCGGACAGGCCTGCTCAGCGGGCCCTGGCGGCTGATCGCGGCGCATGTCGTGGTCTGCACGCCCTATGTGCTCAGGGTCTCTCTGCCGGTGCTACGCCGCTTCGACCGTTCGCTCGAGGAAGCCGCCCGCAATCTCGGCGCGACACCGTTCCAGACCTTCTTTCTGGTGGTTCTGCCGGTGGTTCGGCCCGGCATCGTCGCCGGCACCGTGCTCGCCTTCATCACCTCGTTCGACGAGGTCGTGCTCGCCCTGTTCCTCGCGGAGCCCGGCACGCCGACCCTGCCCGTGACGATCTACTCGGCCGTGCAGCTCGGCTTCGACCCCTCGGTCGCCGCCGTGTCAGGCCTTCTCATCATCGCAACCTTCGCGGTGATGGTGCTCTACCACCTCCTGAGCGCGCTCAGGCAGCAACGGGATTGACGATGGACATCGCGCTTCGACAGCTGCGCAAGACCTATGGCAGCGCCGTCGCCGTCGCCGGCCTCAGCGTGACGATTCCGCAGGGCAAGATGCTGGCACTGCTGGGCCCATCGGGTTGCGGCAAGACCACGACCCTGCGGATGGTCGCCGGCTTCATCGAGCCGACGGCGGGCTCGATTCATGTCGGCGAGCGCGAGATCACGCGGTTGCCGGCGCATAAGCGCGACACCGGCCTCGTCTTCCAGAGCTATGCGCTGTTCCCGCATCTCAGTGCGGCCGAGAACGTCGCCTTCGGCCTGCGCCGGCGGGGCGTCGCCCGGGCGGAGCGCGAGCAGCGCGTCACCGCCATGCTCGACAAGCTCAAGCTCTCGGGGCTCGCCGATCGCCTGCCGCGCCAACTCTCGGGCGGCCAGCAGCAGCGCGTCGCTGTGGCGCGCGCTTTGGTGATCAACCCGTCGATCCTGCTGCTCGACGAGCCCTTCTCGAATCTCGACGCCAAGCTGCGCGAGGGCACCGGCCTCGAATTGTCGCGCCTGCAGCGTGATTCCGGCCTGACCTCGATCTTCGTGACCCATGATCAAAGCGAGGCGATGAGCATCGCCGATACCATCGCGGTGATGAAGGACGGCGAACTCCAGCAGATCGGCAGCGCCAGCGAGATCTACGAGAACCCCGCCAACCGCTTCGTCGCGGAGTTCATCGGCCGTGCGAATTTCCTGCCCGGTCGTATCGTCGGCAGCGAGGGCCAGACGCTCTCGATCATGCTGGATGCCGGCGTGTCCGTGCAGGTGCTTCAGGGCAAGGCTGCCCTGACGCCCGGAAGCAAGGCGACCGTGCTGCTGCGTCCCGAGGCGATCCAACTGGTCGATCCTGGCGCTGCGGGTGCGCTGAAGGCGCAGGTCGACGCGGTCTCCTACCAGGGTGCGACGGTCTATGTTCACACGCGCCTGGCGGACGGAACGGTCGTGACCTGTGCAGCGACGCCGGAAGCCAGCCGTCGCCTCGCGCCCGGCGAACAGGTCGGCCTGCTGCCGATCGTCGAACGCGTCCGCCTGTTTGCACTCTGACGCGGCACGTGCCGTGCCCGCCGCCGGCAAGGTCGTCCAGCGGCTGTCTGAGCCCCTAGGACGCCGGGCAGGCAGCGCCGCTATCGCCCCAAGCCTGCATCAGCGCGCCGAATTCTGCAGCCGAGCCGGGGGCGGGCTCGCGACCCTTGCCGGGCTTCCAACCCCACAGAACCAGCGTGTCGGTCGTGACGTGCTTGATCAGCGCGGCGACATCGCGGCTGCCGTTGCGGTTCTGGTCTTTCAGCTGTTCGCAGATTTGCGCCAGGCCCTTGCCCTCCCAGGCCATCGAGGCCGGGGCCAGGGCCCAGTGGCCATCGCCGGGCACGCGGGCGGGATCGTAGTTCTCCTTGCCATGACAGGTCGCGCAATGCAGGCCCGGCGCGCCGTGTCCGTCCTTGCCGCGCACCACGAGCGGCTCGTGGAGCTTGCGCAGGTCGCCCTGCCGTGGCCGCTCGGTCGCGGGATGGCAGTTCATGCAGCGCGGATGCGTCAGCACCTTTCCCATCTCGTTGAACAGCGCGACCGAGCGGTCGCGCGGGTTGGCGATCGAGGCGAAGCTGGCGGCGGGACGCAGGCTGGAGCCGCCCGGCGCTGACGGGCTTGCCGTCTGTGCCCAAGTGAGCGCACTGCCAGCGACGCTGACGGTGAATGCCGCAGCGGCTGCGAGAACGAGGGTCCTGCTCATCAGACGGTGCCTCCCTGCATCGGCAGCTGGCGGGGCCGGCCATGTCCGAGGGCCGCCAGCGCATTGGCGACGGCCGGGCCGATGGGGGGCACGCCGGGCTCGCCCACGCCGGTCGGCTTCTCGGTCGAGGCGATGATCGTGACCTCGACCTCGGGCATTTCCTGGATCCGCAGCGAACGGTACTCGTGGAAGTTGGTCTGCACCGGACGGCCCTGGTCGAGCGTGATCTCGCTATAGAGCGCATGCCCAAGCCCGAAGCCGATGCCGCCCTCCATCTGTGCGCGGATCACGTCGGGATTGACCGCGACGCCGCAATCCACCGCGCACCAGACCTTGTGGATCTTGGGCTCACCGTCAGGACCGATCGAGACTTCGGCGATCTGGGCGACGAAGGAGTTGAAGCTCTCGACCACCGCGATCCCCCGCGCCCGCCCATCGACCGGCGCCGAACCCTTCCAGTTGGCGAGCTCGCCGACGGCCTTGAGCACGCCCGCGGCGCGCGGGTGCTTGTCACCCATCAGCGCAAGGCGGCCCTGCAGCGGGTCCTGGCCTGCCGCCTGGAGCAGTTCGTCGACAAAGCACTCGACCGCATAGCCGGTATGGGTATGGCCCACCGAACGCCACCACAATGTAGGCACGCCGACCTTGGGATTATGCACCTCGCAGCGGAAATCGGGCACCTCGTAGAAGATCTCGTTGGCGCCCTCGACCGAGGTCGCATCGATGCCGTTCTTCACGACGAAGGATTCGAAGGGCGTTCCGAGGAAGAAGGACTGGCCGACCACGGTGTTCGACCAGGCAGTGATCTTGCCGTCCTTCACCGCGCCCCGAAGTCGGTGCACGAAGAGCGGGCGGTAATTGCCGCCCGCGAGATCGTCCTCGCGGGTCCAGACCACCTTGACCGGCCGGTTGGGGCCGATGGCCTTCGCGGCCATGGCCAGCTCGGCGGCGAGATGCTGGCTGACCTGCGCGCGCCGGCCGAAGCTGCCGCCGGCGAGCATGGTCTCGAGATGCACCTTCTCGGGGGCGAGGCCCAGGATCCCCGCGATGGTCTGGTGCTCGGTGGTCTGGAACTGGCTGCCGAAGCGGGCATGGGCCTTTTCGCCGTCCCATTCGAGATAGCCGTCGAGCGGCTCCATCGGCGCATGCGCCAGATAGGGAAAGACGAACTCGGCCTCGATCACGCGCTCGGCCTTGCCAAGCGCCGCCTCGGCGTCGCCATGACTGCCCGCGACCGTGCCCGGCTGGCGGGCAAGCCGGCGATATTCGGCGATCAGCTCGGCGCTGCCGCGCTTCTCGGCTTCGCTGTCGTCCCATGTGACCTTGAGCGCCTCGCGGCCCTTCAGCGCCGGCCACATGCCGTTGGCATAGACCGCGACCCCGGAGCCGATCTGCTTGACGTCGACGACGCCCCTGACCTTGAGCGCTTCCGCGGCATCGAAGCTCGCGACCTTGCCACCGAAGCGTGGCGAGCGCGCCACGACGACCGTCAGCATGTTGGGCGCATGGATATCGATGGTGAACTGCGCCTTGCCGCGGACCTTGTCGGCGCTGTCGAGGCGCTTCACAGCGCCCTCCTTGCCGATCAGGCGGTAGTCCGACGCCGCCTTCAACGGCGGGTTCTCGGGAACGGCGAGCTTCGCGGCGGCCTCGGCGAATTCGCCAAAGCGGCCGCTCTTGCCGGAGGCGTGGCTGATCACGCCCGCCTCGACCTTGATCTCGCCGGCCGGGACCTTCCAGGCCTCGGCTGCCGCCTGGACGAGCATGGCGCGCGCGGCGGCGCCGGCCTTGCGCATCTGGTCCCAGCTGTTGGCGATGGCGGTCGAGCCGCCGGTGCCTTGAACGCCGAGCGCGAGATTGGCGTAGAGCGTGACGTCGGCCGGTGCGTGCTCGGCCCGCATCTGGCTCCAGGCGGCGTCCATCTCCTCGGCTGCCAGGGTGGCCAGACCGGTGAACGGGCCCTGGCCGAACTCGATATGCTTGACGATCACGGTCACGGTGTCGTCGGCCGCGACGCGGATGAAGGCGTTGGGCGCGAAGGCGGCATTGCCGCCGGGCCGGAAGCCGGCTGCGGCGCCCGATTGCGCGCGGGCGTTGAGAGGCAGGCTGAAGCCGATGACCAGGGCGCTCGCGCCCTTCAGCAGCGCGCGACGGGAGAGGTTGGGATCATGTGCGGTCATGGGTCAGATCTCCAGCGCGCGGGCGGCGTCATGGATGGCGGCACGGATGCGGACATAGGTCGCGCAGCGGCAGATGTTGCCGTTCATCGCGAGATCGATGTCGCGATCGCTGGGCTTGCGGTTTTCCTTGAGCAGCGCGATCGCGCTCATCACCTGACCGGACTGGCAATAGCCGCATTGCGGCACGTCGCGGGCGGTCCAGGCGGCCTGAACCGCGTCGGCTTCCTTGCCGGAGAGCCCCTCGATGGTGGTGATTTCGCTGGTGCCGATCGCCGAAACCGGCGTCACGCAGGAGCGCAGCGCCTGGCCGTCGACGAAGACCGTGCAGGCACCGCATTGCGCGATCCCGCAACCGAACTTGGTACCGGTGAGGGCGAGGTTGTCGCGGAGGGCCCAGAGCAAAGGCGTATCGTCATCGACATCGACGTTATGCGTCGTCCCGTTGACCTTCAGAGCGACCATGATTGCCTCCGATGCTGGCATGACCAGCGCGCAACCGTGGTGCGGATCGAGGCTCGCCCTCGAAGGCCCGATCTGACATATCAGATGGCGGGCGATGGATCCGTAGCCCTGGGTCGCGCGGCTGGACTAAATAGACGATTTGAGTATATCTAGGATGGTCGCGCGTAGTTTGGATTTTGTCAAGACTGCCAAAGTGCCAATGACTGACGCCAGCGGAAGTTCCAGCGCTCCTCCTCCCGATGACGCAAATGCCCGCGTCGACCAGATCGCCGATGCGGCGCTGCGGTTGTTCGCCCGCTATGGCTACAAGCGCAGCTCGATGGACGACATCGCCAGGGAGGCAGGGCTCGCCAAGGCGACCCTTTACCTCCACTTCAAGGGCAAGGACGACGTATTCCGGGCCATGCTGGACCTGCTCGGCCGCCGCGTCGAAGCACGTTGCCGTGAGGTCATGGCGATGCGCGCGCCGTTCGCGGAGCGGCTGCCGGCCCTGCTCAAGGCCCATTTCGGCCAGGCTTATGCGAGTTTCGGCACAGGCGAGCATCTCGTCGAGCTCAAGGCCGTGATGGCGACGGTGGCGGCGCGCGAGCTTCAGGCCTTCGAGCGGACATTCGCCGAATTCGCGAGCCGGCTGCTTTCGGAGGCGCAGGCGCAGGGCGAGATCACGCTGGCCCGGGCGTCGGTCGATGCCGATGGCTGGATCGCGGGCCTGGCCTTCGCGGCGACCGGCGCCAAGTCCGGTGTCGCGCCAAGCGGCGACGACTATGCCCGCCGGCTCGATGGGATCGCTTCGGTGTTTGCGGCCGCAATCACGGCGTGATGTCCATGATCCCCCGTTCCGGCGAGACCGCCACGCACCGTCCCGCTGTGTTCTTCGATCGCGACGGCGTGCTCAACGTCGATATCGGCTATCTCCACAGGCCGGCCGATCTCCGCTGGACCGAGGGCGCGCTCGACGCGATCGCCCTGGTCAACCGCAGCGGCTATCTGTGTTTCGTGATCACTAACCAGTCGGGCGTGGCGCGGGGCTATTTCGACGAGGCCGCCGTCGTCGTCCTGCACGAGGTGATGCGCGCGCAGGCGGCTGCAGCGGGCGCGCGGATCGACGATTTCCGCTTCTCTCCCGATCATCCCGATGGCGTCGTCCCCGCGTATCGCCGCGACAGCGACTGGCGCAAGCCGCGCCCGGGCATGATCCTCGATCTGATGGCGTGCTGGCCGGTCGAGCCGTCCGGCTCCTTCGTCATCGGCGACAAACCGAGCGATCTGGCCGCGGCGGAAGCGGCGGGACTCCCCGGCCACCTTTTCACGGGCGGCAATCTCGCCGATTTCGTTGCACGTCTCCTGGCCTGAGCACCGGCGCTCGGCGTCGTTTCTGGCCGGTCCGTCATTGCGAGCGAAGCGAAGCAATCCAGCAGCGACAGATCGACCGGGATTGCTTCGCTTCGCTCGCAATGACGATTGGCGCCTCTAAAAAGAGCGCTAGTTGCCGAGCTGGCTGATGCGGGCGAGCGCTGCGGCAAAGCCGTTCAGGGAGATGTTGAAGGCGATCGGGTCGCCATTGGAGAGGTTGAGCGCCGCCGCGGTCAGCGTCTTGCCCGTCTTCATCGCATCGGTCGCGACCGTCGGGAACGAGATCGGCAGCAGGCAACCCTGCGGATAGCAGGTCGAGAAGCGCAGGCCCTGGCCGAGGTCCTTGTCGTCGAGCCGGAGCACGGCGCCATTGTCGAGCTTCATCCCGAAGGGCATCAGGATCGTGCCTTCGGTGCGGCCATCCTGCGGCGGGCGCAGTTCGATGGCGAAGACGCGCTGGTTGGTCTGGGTGTTGCCCTGCGACTGCGCCAGCGCGCAGAGCTTGCGGCCATCCGTGATCCGGCACTCGACGGTCCAGTCACCGAAGTTCTCGGTGATGGCGCTGGCGCCATTGGGCAGGCTGGCGGTCGAGGGGGCGGGCTGGCCGGCGGTGACCGCTCCGGGGGCCTGTGGAGCCTGGGCGATGGGCGCGGGGCGCGCCGGCGGCTTCGCGGCAGGGCGGGGCGCAGGCTTTGCCGGTGCGCGGCGCACCGTGTCTGGCTTGGCGGCGGGGGCTTCGTCGGCCTGTTCCGTGGCGTCCTCGGCCTGGGCCCGCACCGGGCTCGACAGGGCGAGGCCACAGCAGAGCGCCATGGCGAAAGCGAGGGGAAGGCGGCGAAGGGTACGGATCATGGCTCTCTTCTCATGGCGGATGCGGGCGTGGCCAGCGCATCCCGGTTCCTGACGCTGCCGTTCCCACCTGGAAGCGGCTCTCGCCTGGCGGCACCGGCCGCGCGTTCACGGCGTTTCGGCGCATCGATAAATCAAGCCGGATTGCCGCGCAAACTCAATGATTTAAACGGATTCCAATCTGGTCGTCGCCGAGACCGCGGCGGCGCGTGCCTGCCGTGGCCATGTGGCGGCAATTGACCCCACCGGGTTTCCGCCCTAGGCGTGAGGGCGACGGTTCCCTCACGGGATCAAAAGGGAACGCAGTACGGATGGTTTTTCCATTCTACGCTGCGGCTGCCCCCGCAACTGTAAGCGGCGAGTCTTGTCACGATAGGCCACTGGGACCTCGGACCTGGGAAGGCGGTGACACGGCACTGACCCGCGAGCCAGGAGACCTGCCGTCAGTCGTGGTCACACGCGAAGACATGGGCCGGGGTGTGCCGATGGGTGGTTGTCCTGAGCAGGACCTCTCGCGGGGTTGAGGTCAGGGACATCTCGTTCGCGGTGACGTGCCACAACGTTACTGCCCGAGGTCCAAACCGTGATCCCTCTCAGCGCCGCGCGCGGTCATATCCCGCTTCTCCTGTCCGTTCTGGCGGCCGGCACGGCGCTGTCGCCCGTTGCCGCCCTGGCGCAGTCCGAGCCGATCAGGCTCGATGAGCTCGTGGTCAGCGCCACCGGCACGCCGACGCCGGCCCGCGAGATCGCCAGCTCGGTCACCGTGATCACCGCCCGGGATCTCGAGATCCAGCAGCGCCGCACGGTGCCCGACGCGCTGGCGACCGTGCCTGGCCTCAACATCGTCCAGAATGGCGGCCCCGGTGGCCAGACCTCGGTCTTCATGCGCGGCACCAGCTCCAACCACGTCAAGGTGCTCGTCGACGGAATCGAGGTGAACGATCCCGCCTCGCCGAACCGCGCTTTCGATTTCGGCTCGATGCTGACCAACGACATCGAGCGCATCGAGGTTCTGCGCGGCCCCCAGAGCGGGCTTTACGGCGCCGATGCGATGGGCGGCGTGATCTCGCTGACCAGCAAGCGAGGCGAAGGCCCGCCGAAAATGACGGCCTCCGTCGAAGCCGGTTCCTACGGCACATTCAACCAGGCCGTGGGCCTCAGCGGCGGCGACGATCGCCTCAACTACGCCTTCGGCATCGCCCATTTCAAATCCGAGGCGACACCGGTGACCCCGCGCGATCTCGTCCCGGCCGGCCGCCGCCGCAACGCCAACAGCTACGACAACTGGAGCTATTCGGCCCGGCTGGGCTTTGCGCTCACCGACACGGTGAGCCTCAACTGGGTGGGTCGCTACAGCGACGGTTACCTGCTCTCCACGAGCGATTCCGGCTGGCCGAGCCTGCCCGACGGCTTCCGATCCAGCGATAACTACAAGCAGGCTTTTACGCGTGGCGAGTTGGTCTGGGACCCGCTCGGCGGTCGCTTCGTCAACCGCTTCGGCATCGGCTACACCAATCAGGACCGTTCGAGCCGCGCACCCGACGCCGCCGGCCTGCTCGGCTTCCCCTCCCGCAACCTGGGCGAGCGTACCAAATTCGACTGGCGCGGCGATCTCAAGCTCACCGAGAGCCATCTGCTGGTCATGGGTGTGCAGCACGAGACCGAGCGCCTGCGGTCGGACGCGCTCACGGCCTCGAACGGTAACACCGGCGCTTTCCTCGAACTGCAGTCGAATTTCAGCGACCGGCTCTTCCTGGTGTCGAACATCCGCTACGACAACGACCAGGAGTTCGGTGGGCACACCACCTACCGCGTCGCCCCGGCCTATATCGTGCCGGGGACCGAGACCAAGCTGAAGGCGAGCTACGGCACCGGCTTCAAGGCGCCGACTCTGAGCCAGCGCTTCAGCGATTCTCGTCCGGCCTTCGACTTCTTCGGCAACCCCGACCTCAAGCCCGAGGAAAATCGCGGCTGGGATGTCGGCTTCGAACAGCCGCTCTTGAATGATCGGGTCCGTTTCGGCGCGACCTATTTTCACAACGACATCGAGAACCTGATCAACGTCAACGCCGCCGGGAACTCCTACGCCAATGTCGGCAAGGCGATGACCAAGGGCGTCGAAGCCTTCGCGGCGGTGGAACTGTCCCCCCGGTTCAAGGTCCGCGGCGACTACACCTTCACCATCGCCAGGGACGAGATCGCGCATCAGGAGCTGCTGCGCCGGCCTCGCCACAAGGCCAGCCTGACCGCGACCTGGCTGCCGGTCGAGAAGCTGACGCTGTCGGCGACGCTGCTCTATCTCGGTGAACGCATCGACGCCAGCCGGGACTTCTCGGTCGCGCGGATGCGGGCGCCGGGCGCCGCGATCGTGAATATCGCGGCTGAATACAAGCTCAGCGAAAAACTCACCGCCTTCGGGCACGTCGATAATCTCTTCGACAAGCGCTTCGAAAACCCCGTCGGCTATCTCGTCCCGGGCCTGAGCGCCTATGCCGGCCTGAGGGCGCAACTGTAAGGCCGCGCCAATTTCACGCGCGGCCGAAATTTGGCGATGGGGCGTCGCGGGACTATGATTGCTGCATAGCACCAGGGACGCCCATGTCAGCCATCGAAGCCTTTCACGCCACGCCAGCGCCCGCCGGCGAGGTTCTCGCCACGGCCCTGCGCACCGTCGACATCGAGATCAGGGGCCTCGCGCGGATGCGCGAGACCCTGCAGGGCGGACCGCTGGGCCAGGCCTTCGAGCGCGCGGTCGAAAGCATCGTCCAGGCGTCGGGCCGCGTCATCGTCACGGGCATGGGCAAGAGCGGCCATATCGGGCGCAAGATCGCCGCGACCCTGGCCTCCACGGGCACGCCCGCGAGCTTTGTCCATCCCGCCGAGGCCAGCCATGGCGATCTCGGCATGATCACGCCCGGCGACGTCATCCTGGCCCTGTCCTGGTCAGGCGAGACCGGGGAATTGCGCGACATCATCGACTATTCGCGCCGACACGGCGTGGCGCTGGTCGCGATCACCTCGGGCGCCACGAGCTCGCTCGGAAAGGCGGCAGACGCCGCGCTGATCCTGCCCAAGATCGAGGAAGCCTGCCCGCATGGACTGGCGCCCACGACCTCCACCATGCTGCAGCTTGCGCTCGGCGACGCGCTGGCGATGGCGCTGCTCGAGCGGCGCGGCTTCACCCCGGCGCATTTCCGCCAGTTCCATCCGGGCGGAAAGCTCGGTGCGCGCCTGCTGACGGTGCGCGACGTTATGATCAAGGCGCCCGAGTTGCCGCTGGTCCAGCCCCCGACCTCGATGGCCGAGGTCCTGCTGGTGATGTCGAAGGGGCGGCTGGGCTGCGCGGTCGTGGTCGATGCCGATCAGAAACTTGCCGGCATCGTCACGGACGGCGATCTGCGTCGCCATATGGGCCCGGAACTGATGGCGCGGCCCGTGACCGAAATCATGACGCCGACGCCGCGCGTCACGGCGCCCTCGACGCTGGCAAGCGCCGCGCTGAAGGAGATGAGCGAGCGCCGGATCTCGGTGCTGATCGCAGTCGAGAACGGATCGGCGGTCGGCATCGTCCATCTCCAGAACCTGCTGCAGGCCGGCCTGTCGTAAGAGGTCGCGCCTCTTACTCGTCATCTGCGGCGAGGCGAAGCTTCGTCCCGGAAAACATCGCAAGGCACCGCCGAGCCCTATGATGGATTCCGGAGCTGCGCCGCTACGCGGCTTGTCCGGATGAGGAAGCGTGCGCCAGCCTCGTCTGCCTGATGTCGTAGTGCGAGCGCGGCGCGCTCATCCTTCCGCGAGCGCGCTGTCGAAGGCCGATTGCAGCATCTCGCGGCAGGCTTCGGCCTGCTCGCGGGCGGCCGGCGCCGCGATGTGGCGGATAATGTCGGAGAGGTCGCGCAGGGCGACGTCGACTGCGGTCAGGAGATCGATCTCGTCATCCTGTTCCGGGCCACGGCGAACCGCCACCGGAAACTGCAACACCATGCCCATCGCTACCCCAAGCCACGCGAACCGGCTGTCAACCAACTGACAAGCCACTCGAATCAGATGAGGCAACTATCGGTGAATAGGGTCATCGAACCGTTAACTCGGTGCGGCGGATGGTTCGGAACTGTCCCGTTCCGAGCCATCCTGGCCCGCTCGCCGCTGCGGGGTGGTCGTTCAGGCCACCAGATCGCCCTCTCGCACCGGTTCCCCGCGCGAGACGCGCGCGATGTTGTCGAACATGCGCAGCACCGTCGGCGCGAAATTGTCCGAAGCGATCGCGGCCAGATGCGGCGTCACCACGAGGTTGTCGAGCGCCAGCAGCGGCGAATCGGGCGGCAGCGGTTCGGTCTCGAAGACGTCCATGGCCGCGCCCGCGATCTCGCCTGCCCGCAGCGCGTCGATCAGGTCGGCCTCCGCGACCACCCCGCCACGCGCGACATTGATCAGCACCGCGGTCTTCTTCATCGCCGCGAATGCCTTCCCGTCGATCAGGTTGGCGGTCTCGGTCGTCAGCGGGCAATGCAGCGAGACGACGTCGGCCTGCGCCAGGATCTCGGCCATCGAGGCATGGCGCACGCCCAGCGCCTGTTCCTGCTCGTCCGACAGCGGCTGGCGCTTGTTGTAGAGCACGGTGCAGCCGAAGCCCTTGAGCAGCTTCGCCACGTTCTGGCCGATCGCGCCGAAGCCGACGATGCCGACGGTCTTGCCCGAGAGCTGGAACGTCTCGCCCGGCAGGCGGCCTCCGCGCCAGTCGCCCTTCTTCAGCTCGGCATGGCCGAATGCGATGTAGCGCAGCGTCGAGAGCATCAGGCCGAGCGCGAATTCCGCGACCGGCACGGCGTTGCTGCCGGTGGTGCGCGCCACTTTGATGCCGAGTTCGCGCGCCGTACCGACGTCGAGATTGTCGACGCCGACGCCCCATTTATGGAGCAGCTTCAGTTTGCCGGCGGCACGCAGGACATCGCCTGACACGCCGACCTGGCCGGAGATCGCGAAGTCGGCGCCAGCTATGATCTGCTTCATGTGGTCGTCGCCGCGCGCCGTGCCATGGGTCAGCACAAATCCCGGCGGCAGCAGCGCGCGCAGCTTGTCGGCGCGCTCGGGCGCCATGAGGTCGAGGACGACGATGGTTTCAGTCATGATCTGGATCCGAGGCAGGATGGTCTGGGAGAGCCGGTTTCGCGGGCTCAGATGGTGAAGCGCACGCCGGCGCGGGCAAGTCCGCCGGAGATGGCAACAGGCGTGCCGTCGGCCCGCCAGCAGGCCGCCCCGCTCAGCGTGCCGTCGGGGTCGACGGAGATCGCGTTCATGCCGCCCGCGATGCGTGGCGAGCGCACGACCCTGTGGCCGCGCGCGACGAGTTCGGCTACGACCGTCTCGGGGATCGCGGCCTCGATTTCCAGCACGCCGCCCTCGGTCCAGACCCGCGGCGCCTCGACGGCTTCCTGCAGGCTCATGCCATGGTCGATCAGGTTGACGATCGCCTGCAGGGCGGAGGGGAAGATGCGCAGCGCGCCAGGCAGGCCGAGCGCGAAGGCGAGCCGCCCGTCCTTGAGCGCCATCATCGGCGCCATCGAGGTGAAGACGCGCTTGCCGGGTGCGATCGAAAGTGCGCGACCGGGATGCGGGTCGAAGTTGAACATGTAGTTGTTGGTCAGCATGCCGGTGCCGGGGATCTGCGTGCAGGCCCCGAAGACGCCATTGATCGTCTGCGTGGTGCTGACGACATTGCCCATCGCATCGGCCACCGTGACATGGGTGGTGTCGGCGGATTCACCGCCTGACAATCCAGCCGACCAGCTTTTCGCGGCCCCCATCTCGATCAAGGCGCGCCGCTCGTCGGCATAGGCCTTGTCGATCAGGCGCTCGACCGGAACCTTGATGAAGGCCGGGTCGGCGGTCGCGACCGCGCGGTCGGCGAAGGCGATCTTGAGCGCCTCGGCCAGGAGATGAATCGCGTCCGCCGAGCCGAATCCGAGCCGGCGAATGTCAAAACCCTCGAGCATGTTGAGCATCTGGACGATGTGCACGCCCGAGGACGAGGGCGGTGGCGGTCCCAGGATTTCGAAGCCGCGATAGCTGCCACGCACCGGCTCGCGGGTCGCGACCTTGTAGGCGGAGAGATCGGCCTGCGAGATCAGCCCGCCATTGGCGGCCATGAACCCCGTCAACGCGGCGCCGAGCGGGCCGTCATAGAGCGCTCCCGGTCCGTCCTTCGCGATCAGTCGCAAGCTCGCGGCGTAGTCGCTCTGCACCAGCCGGGCGCCGGCTGCGAGCGGCTTGCCGCTGGGCAGGAACAGGGACGCGAGGCCGGGGTCGCGGGCCAGGTCGGCCGCAGTGTCGGCGATGCAGTCGCTGAGATAGGGGCTGGCGATGAATCCGCGTTCGGCCAGCCCGATCGCAGGCTGGAGCACCTCGGCCAAAGGCAGCGTACCGAAGCGCGCCAGAGCCTCGCACCAGCCCGCGAGCGCTCCGGGGACTGCTACAGCCTTGGGCCCGATCAGGTTTTGGCGGTCGCGCACGTCACGCTGCTTGCCGATCTCGTCGGACAGGCAATCATACATCTCCGCCGTCGCCTTGAGCGGCGCGGTCGAGAGACCGTCGAGGATGACATGGCGCCCGTCGGCAAGGCGGATATGGGCGACGCCGCCGCCGAGGATGCCGACCATCATCGGCTCGACCACGGTCAGCGCAAACAGCGAGGCGATGGCCGCGTCGATGGCATTGCCGCCGGCGAGCAGGATCTGCGACCCGGCCGCCGAGGCGAGCGGATGGTTGGTGACGACCATGCCACGCGAGCCTGCGGCAGGCCGCTTCTCGCAGGTGAAGTCGGCGACGCGCGCGGCGGGGGGGAGCGTCTCGACGAGCGCGGCCGGGCGCTGCAGCGGCATGGGCTCGATACGGTAGTCAGGCATAGCGGTCTCCTGGCGCGCTCACAGGCGGCGCGGGCGATGGCGCGGGAGCCATCGCGTCATAACAATCTATGGGGCGCCGGCGAAGCGCGTGCTTCGCCGGGCCGTCCGGCTCAGGCTGGGACCTTGGCGGCGAAATGCGTGACGAAGCGGGCGCAGATGTCGGTCAGCTTTTCGGTCAGCGCGACGCCGGTCTCGGCCGAGCACAGGCGCGGATCGCCCTTGGCGACGCCGAGATTGTAGATCTCGTCATATTCATTGGGCATCGCGATCTCGTGGCCATCGAAGCTGGCCGTGCCGAGCCCTGTGAACGGCAGGTCGAGGATGGGGTCGCGCCTCAGCGGCTTGGCGTCCGGGACCAGATCCTTGCGGATGAGCTCGGGGAAGAGATGCAGGCCGATCGAGGTGAGCGGATCCGCGCCATGGCCGGCGACTGCGGCGGCCTTGTCGGCGCCGCCGAGGATACCTGGCAGCAGCCCATAGCCGATGCGCCAGAGATAGAGGCTCGGCAGCACGATCTGCTCGCGCAGATAAAGCTCGCGCGCGACCTCCGCGATCGGCCCGACATTGCCGCCATGGCCATTCAGCACGATCAGCCGGGTCAGCCCGTTGCGATGAAGGCCGTCGACGATCTCGGCGATGACGGTGGTCAAGGTCGCTTGCGACAGCGCGATGCCGCCTTTCATCGAGCCAAACCAGTCGGCCCCGCCGAAGGGCAGAACCGGTGCCACGAGCGTGCGCGTGCCAGCCTTGGAGGCCCGGATCGCGGTCAGCTCGGCGATCTTCTCGGCCAGCAGATAGTCGCCCATCGGCGCATGCGGTCCCTGGTCCTCATGGCTGCCCATCGGCAGCAGGATGACCGGGTTGGCATCGAGGATCTCGCGCGCCTCGCCGCCGGAGATCGTCCCCATATGGACGAGTGGGTCGGTCTTGCCTGCCATCTTGCGTATCCTCGTTTCAGTCGGTGGGAAGTCACGAGCCGCGTCGAATGCGGGCCCGCTGCAGTGCCGGCGATCCCATGGAGCACGCCGGAACCGTCATCTCAACGCCCCGATGTGCGGGGGTCGACTGCATCGCGCAACGCGTCGCAGAGCAGGTTCATCGCCAGGATCGTCAGGGTCAGCGCGGCGCAGGGCCAGAGCAGCAGCAGCGGCGCCTGCTCCATGGTGGCGCGCGCGCCGCGGATCATCAGCCCCCAGGAGGGGGCGGGCGGCACGACGCCGAGCCCGAGGAAGGACAGGCCGCTCTCGATCACCACGGCAGCGGCGACCGTCAACGAGAGCTGGACCAGCAGCGGCCCCGCGATATTGGGCAGCACGGTGATGAACAGGATGCGCGCCGGCCTTGCACCGAGCGCGCGCGTCGCCTCCACATATTCGCGCCCGCGCATCGCCAGAACCTCGGTATAGGTCACGCGCGCGAAGCCCGGCAGGTAGAGCACGGAGAGCACTAGGACTAGGGTCGCGGCGCCGGGGCCCAGCAGCGTCACCACCAGCAGCGCCAGCAGCACGGGCGGGAAGCACATGATGATCTCGATGCTGCGCACGGTGAGGAACGAGTAGACGCCGCTGCCCCAGCCGCCGATGAGCCCGAGCGTGGTGCCGACGATGCCGGCCATCAGCGCGGCGGAGAAGGCGACGCCCAGGCTGGTTCGCGCGCCCCAGATCAGGCGCGAGAGCACATCGCGGCCGAACTCGTCGCGGCCGAGCAAGGAGTTCACGGTGGGGCCGGCGAGCCGCTGGGCGATGTCCTGACGGACGGGATCGGGCAGGCCCAGCAGCGGTGCCGCCAGCGCGACCAGGATGATGAGCGCGACGAAGGCGCCGGGGAACCAGAGCCGCTTCATGCCGCGTGCACCCGTGGGTCGATCATGGCGTGGACCATCTCGACGATGAGATTGATCAGCAGGAACAGCACCGAGATGGTCAGGATGATGCCGACGACCATCGGGTAGTCCCGTGCCTCGACGGCTCGCAGCAGCGGTGTCGACAGGCCCGGCCAGTTAAAGACGTATTCGACCAGCACGGTGCCGCCGAGCAGCGTGCCCATGTGGAGGCCGAGCACGGTGATCACCGGGTTGAGGGCGTTTCGCAGCACATGCACGAACAGCACGCGGCGGGGGCCGAGCCCCTTGGCGCGGGCGGTGCGGACATAGTCGTTGGCGAGCGCGTCGAGCATCGCGGCCCGGGTCATCCGGAACAGCACCGCGCCGAGCCCGAGCCCGATCGCCAGCGAGGGCAGGGTCAGCAGCTTGAAATGCTGCCAGGGGTCCTGCGACAGCGCGACGAAGCCTCCCGCCGGCATCAGCCGAAGCGTCTGCGCGAACAGCAGGACCAGAAGCGTGCCGACGACGAAGACGGGGATCGCCAGCAGCAGCGCGGTCACGCCCGACGCAATTTTGTCGAAGCGCCCGCCCCGGCCGATCGCGGCACTGACCCCGGCAGGCACCCCGATCACGATCGCGACCAGCGTCCCGCCCAGGATAATCTCGAGCGTTCGCGGCAGCCGCAGCGCGATCTCACTGATCACGGGATAGTCGTCGACGAGCGAGGTGCCGAGATCGCCCCTGAGAAGTCCGAACAGGAAGCTGCCATATTGCGCCAGGATCGGTCGATCCAGGCCGAGCTTGTCCCGGAGTTCGGCGATCGCCGCGGGGTCCGGCGTGATGCCGCCTGTCGAGAGCAGGAGTTCGGCTGGATCTCCCGGCACCATGTGCAGAGCCATGAAGACGATCGTGGCGACGACCCACGCCAGGAAGAGCGAGGTCAGGATGCGGCGGGCGAGCCAGGCGCCGGTCATCCGAAATAGGTCTCTTCGAGCATGGCTCCCGACGAGGTGGTGAGCGCACCGGGCAGGTTGGCGAAGCCCTTCACGCTCTTGTCCATGCCGAACCCTTGCGAGCGCCAGGCCAGGCCGACGAGGGGCACCTCCTCGAGCGCCGCCCGCTGCATGTCCTTGTAGATCTCGACGCGCTTGGCCTGGTCGAATTCGCCGCGCCCCTTGGCCAGCGCCGCGATGGTGCGCGGCGCATCGACCTTGAACGAGCGGCCATGTGCCGGGGAGAGCGAGGTGTCGAGCACCACGGTCAGGCCGTCGGGGTCGTTATTGTCGGAGGACACGCCATGGATCGCCATGTCGTATTGCCCGCGCGAGCCCCGGCTGACGCGGGTCGACCAGTCCGGCAGCTGCAGCTCGCACTGGATGCCCACGGCGGCGAGATGCTGCTGGACGACCTCGGCGGTGTCCTTGTGCATGCCGAACTGCGCCGTCGACAGCAGCGTGGTCTGGAAGCCGTTGGCATAGCCGGCCTCGCTCAGCAGCGCCTTGGAGCGGGCGGGATCATAGTTCCAGCCATGGGCGAGTTCCTTGTCGTACCAGGGCGTGCCCTCGATGATAGGCAGGCCTTCGAGCGGCTTGCCCCGCCCGAAGAAGGCGGCCTTGACGATATCCTCGCGCCTGACCGCATGGGCGACGGCGCGGCGCACGCGCGGGTCGTTGAAGGGCGGCTTGGTGCCGTTGAACAGCACGTCCATGAACGGCCCCTCGACTGAATCGAGCTTCAGCCGCGGATCGGCCTCGACCGCCGACATCGACTGCCACGGCACATATTCGATCATGTCGACATCGCCCGACATCAGGGCGGCGTTTCGCAGGTTCTCGTCGGCATAGACGATGAACTTGATGCCCTTCAGCTTTGGGAAACCGGGCTTGTAGAACCTGTCGAACGCAGCGAGCTCGAGCGAGGTGCCACGCTCCTGGCCGACCAGCCGGAACGGTCCGGCGCCGATCGGCTCGTTTGGGGCCGACTTCCGCCAGACGATGAAGGTGTTGTAGTTGGCAAACCAGCTCGGCAGCGTCGCCTGCGGCTCTTTGGTGAACAGCCGGATGGTGGCGGGATCGACGATCTCGATGCGCTCGACGCCTTGGAACTGGGCTCGCATATAGGCAGCGGACTTTTCGTTGGCGATCTGCTCGATCGACCATTTCACGTCGTCGGCGGTGACCGGCTCGCCATTGTGGAAGACGCAGCCCTGGCGCAGCTTGAAGATCCAGGCGCCATCCTTGTCGATCGTCCACGACTCTGCCAGTTCGCCCCGCAACTCGCCCTTGGGATTGTAGGAGACGAGGCTGCGATGCGTCAGCATCTTGACCGTTCCCGCCGAGACGCCTGTCGAGACCCAGGGCTGGAGATTGGGCGGGAAGGCCGACAGGCCGTAGCGGATGATGCCGTTCGCGCGCTGCGCGGAGGCCGGCCGTGACAGGAAGGGCGCGGCCAGCACTGGGGCGGCAAGCCCGGCGCTGAGGATGGTGCGGCGTGAGATCGTCATCGGCTGATCCTTTGCGTTCGCCCGCGGAGCATGATCCTGCCGGGCCATGCAGGACCGAGCAAGAAAAGCGCCATCATGAGCACCGCACCGGCAGTTCCGGGCCGAAATATCCTGCGCATGGCTGCCGGGGAGGCAAGCCAAATTTGATCAGCCAGGAGGTCCGTGCAATTCCATGATGCGTCATGTATACGTAGTGCATGTATTGATGTCTACGCCTCAGCCGACCTAGCGGCAGGCCATGGAGACGGGTTCACGATGACCTCGGAGGTCAGGTCGACGAGTGCCGAGCCGGCCCGCGAACGGGTCTACTCCTATGTCCGGGAGGGGATCTTGCGCGGGCGCTTCCCGGGCGGATCCTTCGTCGAGGAAGAGCAGATCTCCACGGCCATGGGCGTGTCGCGCACGCCGGTGCGCGAGGCTTTCCACCGGCTCGAGGCCGAGCGTTTCATTGATCTGCTGCCGCGCCGGGGCGCGCTGGTCCGCCAGGTCACTGCCCATGAACTCGCCAATCTCTACGAGACCAGGCGGGTCATCGAGGGCTACGCCATCGCGCGCATCTGCCAGCGCCGGCTGCCGGTCCCGGCCAAGATGGCGAGCATTCTGGATCGCATTGACGAACTCGCCCCCGACGATCATTTCGGCCATGTCGAGCTCGACCGGCGCTTTCACTTCACGCTGGTTTCGGCGCTCGGAAACGAGATTCTATCAGAGCTCTACCAGTCGCTCGGTTCGCGCCAGCAGCGCGTCGCCATGACGGCGCTGGGGGCTGATCCCAACCGCGTGACGCGCATACAGCAGGAGCATCGCGCCTTGCTCGCCGCGCTTCAGGCGGGCGACGAGGCCCAGGCGCAGGGCGTGATCGAGCAGCATCTGCGGCTCGTGATCAATGTCGTGTCGAGGCTGCCGGGCTTTGCCCTCACCGACACGCCCGACGACCTGTTCTAGCCGGGGCCCTATCACGCGGCTCCCGCATAGCCTTGCAATGTGGCGAACAGTGTCTGCGAGATCGTGTGCCGTGCCGTGCCGTTCGCCGGCGGGGAGCGTGACGGCGCCAGCGACACCGTGTCGTCGGTACGTGCGCCGGTCTGTGGGGACCGGCGCAGTCAGGTCGATGCTTGATTTTTTGTGGCAGCGCGAGGCTTGCGCTGCCCTGTGATCAGGCGCGCGGGTGCAGGCGCTCGAGATCGGCATCGACCATCTCGACGATCATCTCCTCGAGCGTGATCGTCGCCTCCCAGCCGAACTTGGCCTTGGCCTTGGCGGGATTGCCGAGCAGGACGTCGACTTCCGCCGGACGGAACAACTCGGGGTCGATCACCAGATAATCGTCGATCTTCAAGCCGACATGCTCGAAAGCGATCTTGCACATGTCGCGCACGGTCACGGTACGGCCCGTGGCGATGACGTAATCGTCGGGGATCTCTTCCTGCAGCATCAGCCACATCGCCCGGACATAGTCGCGAGAATGTCCCCAGTCGCGCTTGGCGTCGATGTTGCCCAGCCGCAGTTCCTTGGCGAGGCCGAGCTTGATGCGGGCGACCGCATCGGTGACCTTGCGGGTCACGAACTCGATGCCGCGCAGTGGCGATTCATGGTTGAACAGGATGCCGCTCGAGGCGTGCATGCCGTAGCTCTCGCGATAGTTCACCGTCATCCAGTGGCCGTAGAGCTTGGCGGCGGCGTAGGGCGAGCGTGGATAGAACGGCGTCGTCTCGCTCTGCATCGGCTCCTGGATCAGTCCGTACATCTCCGAGGACGAGGCCTGGTAGAAGCGGGCGCCGGGGGCTTCGAGCCTGCAGGCCTCGAGCATGTTGGTCACGCCCATGCCGGTGACGTTGCCCGTCAGGATCGGCTGGTGCCAGGAAGATTTGACGAAAGACTGGGCAGCGAGGTTGTAGACCTCGTCGGGCTTGATCTCGCGCACCGAGCGGATCAGCGCCGAGAGATCGGTCATGTTGCCGTCGATGAGCCTGACCTCGCGGTCGATGCCGAGCCATTTCAGCCTGACATCGTTGACGTCGGCGGTGCTCGAGCGACGCATGAGCCCGTAGACTTCATATCCCTTCGCGAGAAGAAGCTGGGACAGATACGCTCCGTCCTGGCCGGTAACGCCCGTGATTAAAGCCTTTGGCAAGCAGCACCCATTTTTTTTGCTATCGGGAAGACGGTCTGATCCTTGTTCGAGCTCTCAAGCGAGCAAGAAGGTCTCGCATCCGTCGGCAAGGGCATACAGGACGCCCCAAACTGGCGCAACCGCCATCGCTTGCGGCGCTGCCGGGCGGATTGTCAATCGGCTTGGGCCGGGATAGAGGCGCGCCTTGCCGTGCATGTCGTGACGAGAGACGGGAAATCGTGGAATGATGAGCCATGGCTGACGCTGAATCCGTGACCTTCAAGGCCGACCTGCGCGCCGTGGCGCCCGGCATTGCGCCGATGGGGACCGCTTGATGGCGCTGCGCGACCGGCTCATCTCGATCGTCCGGCTCGGGTTTCGCTCAAAAGCCTTTGCCCGCCACGTTTATCAGAAGGTCGCGGCGATCACGATCGGCCCGGTCATCGTGTCGGATGCGGCCCAGCGTCTGCGCGCGGGGGTTGCGCGCCTCCGTGCGCCAGTACGGGTACCGTCGATAAAAGTCGCGATCACCGCACATGCCTATTATCTCGACCTGATCCCCGAGATCCTGGCCTGCCGCGCCGTGCTTCCCTATGACGTGCCGGTTCATCTAACAGTCCCGGTCGACAAGGCCGAGGCCGCTATTGCGCAGGTGAGCGGCATCGAGGGCGTCACGATTCATCCTTGCGCCAATCGCGGCCGCGACATCGGCCCGTTCGTCGCATTGCTCGACACGGGCGTGCTCGACGGCTTCGACGCTGTCCTGAAGCTTCATACCAAGCGCAGCCCGCATCTGCTCGACGGTGAGGTCCGGCGAAAGCTGCTCTTCCTGGCGCTGTGCGGCGAGCGCCGGGCGACGCTCGAGGCGCTCGCGGCCTTCGAGGATCCTGCTACCGGCATGGTCGGCTGGGATGCCTGCTGGCGCGAGGCGCCGCCCTACTGGATGGCCAACAGGACGCGCGTCGAGGCTATCGCAAGATGCATGGGCGCCTCGGATGTGGCAACCCGGCTCGGTTTCTTCGAGGGCTCGATGTTCTGGTTCCGGCCGAAGGCGCTCGCGGCGCTACGCGAACTCGATCTCGACATCAAGGACTTCGAGGTCGAGGCCGGCCAGGTCGACGGCACGCTGCATCACGCGCTCGAGCGCTGCTTCACCATTGCCGGCTGGTCGCGCGGCTTTCAGGTCCGCGACATGAAGGGCCGGCTACTCGGCTGATCGCGCCGGCGGTGCAGTGATCGCTGCAGGGGCGGGCCCGAGGCGGCCTGCCCAGCCATCGCAGATTGCCCGCGAGACGAGCCGCCGCGTAGATCGGCCGAAGCGCCGGTCGACGAGAAGCAGACCTGCCTGCAACGCAAGCCTCAGCGCGACGCGGCCTCTCCAGCGCAGCGGCAGGTGCGGCAGGCGCAGCCCCTCGACGGCATTGCGCAGGTAAAAATAGGTTCGCAGGTCCGATTGTCGCAGGATTTGCGGGCGGCGCTTGCCGGCCTCCGCGACATAGCCCCAGCGATGCACCATGCGTAATTCTTCGGCGAGCCCGCATGAAAAGCCTTTAGCCCAGGCCCGGAAACACCACTCCACGTCGATGCCGTCGATGAAGTAATCGGCGCGGAACGGCCCGATCGCGCGCCAGGCGGCAATCGAGACCAGCGTGCCGGAGGTCGGCAGGAAGTCGACGGCGGTGACCCCTGTCGCCAGGGCCGTGGGGCGCCGCGAATACCAGGGCGGCAGGAAGGCCTCGTTCTCGGGCGCCACCAGCACGGGGCCGAGCACGGCCGGCGGGATCGAGGACTGTTTCGCGACCGCATCGAATGCAGCCAGCAGTCGCGGCAGCAGGGCGGCATCGGGTGTCGAATCCTGGTCGAACAGCGCGATATGGCCAAAACCCTCGCCCTCGGCCGCCGCGACCACGGCGTTAAGCCCGGCGCCCAGCCCGATGTTCTCGTTGGAGCGGATCAGCCGAAGGTTGAGGCGGCCCGCCAGGCGCTGTTCGATCGCCTCGCTCACAGGGCCGTTGATGAAGATGATGATCCTCAGCTGCGCCTCGACCAGCGGGGCGAGGAGAGCGTCGAGAACCTCCGCGTCGGGCCGGTAGAGCACGGTCGCGGCAGCCAGATCGAGCCGATTTCCGGCCATGTGTTCGCTGCCTTGCATTGGTGGGACCTGCGGAAACCTTCGAGGGGCGGCGAGCCCGGAGCCTTGCGTGTCAGGCGTCCGCGACGACGTCGCTCTGGCTCATGATCTCGCCGATGCGCTCGGCGACCTTGCGCGCGACACCCTCGCGGCCGTAACGCTCGCGCACGAAGGCCTGGCCGGCGGCCGCCCGGATATGCGTCTGCTGCGTGCCTGAAAAAACCTCTCGCATCGCGGCCGCAGCCGCGTCGACATCGGGCTCGGCCCAGACCTGGCCGTCGAAATAGACATACTCGCCGCGACGCACCGGCCGGATCTCGCACGGGACAGGATAGCCCGTCCGCTCCGAGAGGAAATCGGTGCTGCCGGAGAAATCCGTGCCGATCACCGGTTTGCCATAGGCCATGGTCTCGACCATCCCGAGCCCGAAGCCTTCCGAGCGATGCAGCGAGATATAGCTGTCGCTGCCGGCGATCAGCGACATGATTTCGGGGCGCGTCAACGTGCCGTCGATCACCGTGATCCGGGGATCCTGTTTCGCGGCCGACGCGATCACGGCCTTGATCTCGGGGAAGCTGTCCTGCGAACCCGTCGACTTGATGATCAGCGCGACGCGTTCGCTGGGATCGGGGAAGGCCGCCTGGAAGGCCCGGACCACGCCGATCGGGTTCTTGCGCGCGGGAAACGAGAAATAATCGAAGGAAAACAGGAAATAGAAGATGCCGTCGCGCATGCCGAAATGCGAGCGGCCGAAAGCCGGCTCCTCGTCGACCTCGACGCAAGGCGGGATGATCGTGATCGGGCCTGCGAAGATGGGGCGCAACGCGTCGGCGACAAACCCGTTCGGTGCCCAGATCTCGTCGACGCGCGCCAGCAGCGGCGCCCATTCCGTCGGAGCGGAGGGCAGCTCCCAATAGGTCCGCAGGATATTGTAGCTGCGCTGCGTGCGCCAGTCGCCGAGCGACTTGAAGACCACCGGCACCTGGTCGGTGGCGGTCTCGATGACGTTGATCGCGTACGGGCTGCCGGTGTCGTAATCGGCTTCGCGGAACGGCCCGGTGACCCGCGATTCGACGTTCACGTTGAACGGGTAGATCGCGAACGGCACATCGGTCATCGCGGTCGAGTCGATCAACCCGCGCAGGGACTCGCCGAGCCCCAGGCTGGCCTCGACATAGCCGACGAAGAGCACGCCCGGTTTGAGAGGCAAGGCGGCAAGCTCGGCATCGTCGAGCGGCGGCGCGTGGCCGGCGGCATGCGGCAGCGAGGTGCCCTGCAAACCGCCTCCGAGCAGCTTGTACCTGGCAAAGCGCAGCAGGCGATGCCCCAGGACCCGGGACGCGGTGGCGACCCCCTCGTGCCGGCTGATATCCAGGAAGTCACCGCAGAACTGGGTCGCGCGATCTCGGTTCCGGCGCCACCAGGTCATAGCGGTGCTGTCCCCGACCATTCCAATCTCCAACCCGGATATCGTCTGCCTGCCGGGATCGTGGCGATTCGATCTGCACGGCAACGTTACAAAAGCATCCCAGCATTCGATAGCGACAATGGCACAAACGAGGCCAAAATCGAGGCTTGCGCGAACGCCGAGGCACGATCCTGCTTTGAACCAGCGAGCGGCGCGATGGCGCGACCGGCGATTGCGAATGCAAGCTTGCGGCCCAATGGGCCTAAAATCTGCAATTCGTCAAATGCGAGCTTTCAAGCAGCGCACGAGGCATCGGGGTTTGGCGACGGGTCAGGCGGTACGTGAGCGCCCGATCTCCCTTGCCACGCCGAGCACGTAGCGGCCGTAGTCGCCCTTGGCGAGCCGTTGCCCGAGGGTCTCCAGCTGCTGCGCCGAGATCCAACCCTGGCGGCAGGCGATCTCCTCGGGGCAGGCGATGCGCAGGCCCTGGCGGCTCTCGAGCGTGCGCACGAACTCGCCGGCCTCGAGAAGGCTGTCGGGTGTGCCGGTGTCGAGCCAGGCGAAGCCGCGGCCCATGGTCTCGACCGAGAGCTGCCCGCGCTCGAGATAGATCCGGTTGACGTCGGTGATCTCCAAC
>NZ_JBFTZP010000023.1:0-23372 GCF_056406735.1 Allobosea sp. P1_B10
ACTATACGCTGCTGCAGGGCCTGATGATCATCTTCGCCGTCTGCGTGATCGCCGTGAATACGCTCACCGATCTCGCCTATGGCCTCGTCGACCCCAGGGTGAAATACGAATGACCGACACCACCGCAACCGAACCGGTGCGGCCGGGCGGCCTCTGGCTCGCCTTTACCCGCAACCGCCTGTCCTGGGTCGGGCTCGTCCTGCTGGCGCTGATCGTGCTCGTCGCGGTCTTCGCGCCCTGGCTGGCGCCTTACGACCCGCTCGAGCAGAACATCGTCACGCGCCTCGAGCCGCCGTCCGCGGAGTTCCTGCTGGGCACCGACTCCTATGGTCGCGACGTGCTCTCGCGCCTGATCTATGGCGCCCGCATCTCGCTCTTCGTCGGCTTCGTCGCGATCCTGATCGCGATGTTCGTCGGCACCGCGATCGGCGTGATCTCGGGCTATATCGGCGGCGTCTTCGACCAGATCGTGATGGGCGTGCTCGACGTCATGCTCTCCTTCCCGACGCTTCTTCTCGGGTTGATGATCGCGGCGATGCTGGGCGCCAGCCTGGAGAACCTGATCATCGCGATCGCGATCACGGAGATCGCGCCCTTCGCCCGCGTCGCCCGCGCGCCGACGATCACGCTCAAGCAGCGCGATTTCGTCGAGGCCAGCCGCGCCTATGGCTGCGGCCCTTTGCGCATCATGTTCCGCCACATCCTGCCCAACATGCTCTCGGACGTGGTGGTGATGAGCTCGCTCTGGATGGCTTCGGCCATTCGCACCGAGGCTTCTCTGTCCTTCATCGGCCTGGGCGTCCCCCCGCCTACAGCCACCTGGGGTGGCATGATCCGCGAGGGCTTCGAGAACATCCTTGACGCCTGGTGGCTCGCCGTCTTCCCGAGCTTCGCCATCCTCCTGACCGTGCTCGCCCTCAACCTCCTCGGCGACGCACTCCGCGACGCATCCGACCCCAAGTCGAGGTGAGGCGGACACTTCAAAGACAGGGAGCGCGTCATTTCCCTCCCTGACTGAGTCATAGGCCGTCAGGTCATTTGTCGAGCGGCAACCCATCGTCCGCTGTTCAGCGCTCGCTCAATGTCCGAAAGTGGCGCACTACTGCCGCGTCCTCAGCAAACTTGGGAAAACAAGCCAGGAGGTGACCGCCAATGGGGTACGGCAGCGCCAGGGCGTTTTCACCCTGCATGGCCTTGTGGCCTCGCCGGGCTGCTCGTCCTGAGCGCCTCCTCAAACATTTCGAAGGCAGCGGCCCCCTGCCGGTTGGGAATAGAAGTGATTATCCTGCAAGGGCTCGCACCATCGCTCAAGCAGGCGAGCGACCCGTCCGTCGGCCATTGGCGCCGCGGCGGCATCCTCCAGGATGTAGAGGATGCAGAACCCTCGACCGCGGCGGCCGGGCATAGGCTTGATGCCTGGAACCGCGCGATTCGGCCGCCCCGCGAAGCTTCCGCAACGGTCTCGCGGCGGACATCGAACTCGTCTTGACCTTTTCAATATATGATTTACTTAATTGTATATCGATCATGATGAAAGCGGAGAGCGTCGATGAAGGTCGTCGAGGTTTCAGAGAAGTTGTCGGTCGGCAGCCAGCCGGCGCTTTCAGATTTTGCCGCCCTGGCGGCCCAGGGTTTCAGGGCCGTCGTCAACTCGCGGCCGAACTCTGAGGACGCCGAGCAGCCTGGCTCGCCCACGGAGGCGAAGTCGGCCGAGGCCGCCGGGCTCGGCTATGCCTTTGTCCCGGTCCAGTCCGGCGCCATCACGGAAGCCGATGTGCAGGCGTTCCGGCGGGCCGTCGAGCGGGCTCCCGGTCGCGTGTTTGCCCATTGCAAGAGCGGGCTGCGCTCATTGACGCTCCATGTGCTCGGCGAGGTGCTGGCCGGCCGCATGGAGGCTGGTGCCGTCATGGATTTTGGCCGGGAGCTTGGCTTCGACCTCTCGGGCGCCACGGCTTGGCTTGCACGGCGTGCGGCCCAGCGGCCACAGGTAACCGGCTTCTACGATGCCCGCACCTCGAGCATCCAGTATGTCGTGACGGATCCGGCGACGAAACACTGCGCCATCATCGACCCCGTTCTCGACTATGACGAGAAGTCCGGCTCGACCGCGACGACGAGCGCCGACGCGATCCTCGCCTTCGTCGAGGAGCATGGACTGACGGTGGAGTGGATCCTCGACACCCATCCCCATGCGGACCATTTCTCCGCGGCCAGCTACCTGAAGTCGCCCACGGGCGCTCCGATCGCCATCGGCGAGCAGGTCGTGCCCGTGCAGAAGCTCTGGAAAGGGCTCTACAACTGGCCAGACCTTGCGACGGACGGCTCGCAATGGGACAAGCTCTTTGCTGATGGCGAGCGCTTTACACTCGGCTCGCTGGAGGGCTCAGTGATGTTCTCGCCGGGACATACGCTCGCCTCTGTGAGCTATGTCATCGGCGATGCCGCCTTCATCCACGACACGCTGTTCATGCCTGACAGCGGCAGCGCCCGAGCGGATTTTCCGGGCGGCAGCGCAAAGGCGCTCTGGCGCTCGATCTCGGCGATCCTTTCCCTGCCCGAGGAGACACGGCTGTTCACAGGCCATGACTACCAGCCGGGCGGACGCGTGCCGCGCTGGGAAAGCACCGTGCGCCAGCAGAAGCAGGAGAACGCCCATGTCGCCGGACAGGACGAGGCGAGCTTCGTGGCGTTGCGCGAGGCCCGGGACCGCACCCTGCCGATGCCCAAGCTGATCCTGCACGCACTGCAGGTGAATATCCGAGCCGGGGCGCTGCCTGAACCGGAGGCGAACGGCAAGCGCTACCTCAAGATCCCGCTCGATGCGCTGGGTGACGTGCCATGGGGGAACTGATGCCGGCGCCCGTGACAGGGACCCTGCCGCAGGCCGAACTCGCCAGCAGGGCCGCCGAAGTTGCGGACCTGCTCAAGACGCTCGCCAACCGCAACCGGCTGATGATCGTCTGCAAGCTGGTGGAGGGTGAATACGCGGTCGGCCAGCTCGAGGATGAGCTGGGGATCCGCCAGCCGACGCTCTCGCAGCAGCTCACCATTCTGCGCGAGGCCGGGATCGTTTCCACCCGACGGGAAGCAAAGCAGATCTTCTATCGGCTCACCGAGGAGAAGGCGGCGCGCCTCGTCGCCGCGCTCCACACCATCTTCTGTGCCGAGGAGGCCGCGTGATGACACAATACTGGCCCTCGCTGGCCGGCGGGATGCTGCTCGGCCTCTCCGCCCTCATGCTGCTGCTCCTGAACGGCCGCGTCGCCGGGATCAGCGGGATGATCGGCCGCATCGTCCAGGGTGGACAGGTCGTCACCAATGGCGCCTTTGTCCTCGGGCTGCTCGCAGGCCCCGTGATCTATCGCCTGCTGGCAGGCGAGTGGCCCACCGTCACCATCACCGCCTCTCTGCCGGTCATCGTCGTGGCCGGGCTGCTCGTCGGGTTCGGCACGCGGATGGGTTCGGGCTGCACGAGCGGCCACGGCATCGTCGGCCTTGCGAGATTCTCGCCGCGCTCCATCGCCGCCGTGGCGACTTTCCTTGCAGCCGGGGTCGCGACCGTCACGCTGATGAGGCTCGTCTCGCCATGAACGGCACGGTCCGAACCCTCGTCGCGCTCGCCTCCGGACTGGTCTTCGGCCTCGGGCTCTCGCTCTCGGGCATGCTCGACCCCGCCCGGGTCCGCGGCTTCCTGGATATCGGCGGCGCCTGGGACCCGAGCCTCGCCTTCGTGCTGGGTGGCGCTGTCGCAGTCGCCCTCATCGGCATGGCGGTGAAGCCCCGAATGCCGCGCCCGGCCTTCGATGAGAGCTTTCACCTGCCCGCGACCACGCCGATCACCGGCCGGCTCGTGCTGGGTTCGGCCCTCTTCGGCATCGGCTGGGCGATGGCGGGTTTCTGCCCGGGTCCGGCGCTGGCCTCGCTCTCGCTGGGACTGCTGCCGACCTTCGTCTTCGTGCTCGCCATGGTGAGCGGCATGGTCGCGCATGACCGTCTGGTCGCGTCGAGAACGTAATGGGCGAATTTCTGACAGCTACCGCATCTGGGGGACTTGTCGGATTCACGCTCGGCCTTGTTGGCGGAGGTGGATCCATCCTGGCGACCCCGCTGCTGCTCTATGTCGTCGGCATCGCGCAGCCGCATGTTGCGATCGGAACAGGAGCGGTCGCTGTCTCGGTGAACGCTTATGCGAATCTGATCAGCCATGCCCGCAAGGGCCATGTGCATTGGCGCTGCGCGATCCTGTTCGCGCTGGTCGGGGCGGCCGGAGCGCTGGTCGGCTCGACGCTCGGCAAGATGGTGGACGGGCAACGCCTGCTCTTCTCCTTTGGTCTGCTCATGCTCCTCGTCGGCGCGCTCATGCTGCGGCCTCGTCGCGACAGTGCGGCAGCGCCGAAGCCGGTGGATTTGCGGATGTGCCTGTTGACCGGGGCCGCGGCGCTGGTGGCCGGCGCCGCCTCGGCTTTTTCGGCATCGGTGGCGGCTTCCTGATCGTACCCGCGCTGATCTTCGCGACAGGCATGCGGACGATCGACGCCGTCGGCTCCTCGCTTCTGGCCGTCGGAACGTTCGGCCTGGCGACCGCGCTCAACTATGCGGCGTCGGGGATGGTGGATTGGCTAATCGCCGCCGAGTTCATCGCAGGCGGCGTGATCGGCGGTGTGCTGGGCACCGTCATGGCAGCCCGGCTCTCACACCGGAACAACGCGCTGAACCGGATCTTCGCGGCACTCATCTTCGCCGTAGCGACCTATGTGGTCTATCGCAGCGGCCTGGCCGGGTGAGGTCAGGCCACGGCGGCTGCTTACAAGCCGCCCGCCATGCAGGCGCCTTCACGCGGCAGAGGCACGCGCACGCGCACGCGCCGGGCGCTGTCGCTTGCGGAACCGGCGCTTGAACCAGATGGTCAGGCCGGTGCCCCAAAGCCCGAGGAAGGTGAGCGAGACCGCTACATTGACGATGGAGCCGATGCGGGCATGCCAGTTCCCTTCATGGAGCGCGCGGGGCCAGTTCATGCCGGTGGCCTGCAACCCGGACTTCGTCACGATGAAATTCGTCAGGCGATCACCGACATAGATGCGCGCGACCTGCCGCCCGCCGCGGGTCCTCAGCGACGTCAAATCCGCGAGGTCGTGGTCCCGGGCGATCATCGCGACGGCCTCCCTGATCGCCACCCGCTCCGGGCGGGGTCCGTCGGGTGGGGGAAGGAAAGTGATACCGAATGCGATGGCCAGCCCTGTCAGCGTCGAGAGACTGAGCAGCGGCAACAGCACCCAGGCGCCGGTGCTGTGCCACCCTCCAAGCGAATTGCGCAGACGCGGCCAACCCATCAGCGCGCCCAGGGCCAGGATAAAGACCATCGCGATCGTCGAGGCGATGACGAGCCAGCCGAGGTCCAGCAACAGCCTCTCGTGCAATTGCCGCGCGCTACCAAGCCAGCGAGCCAACGCCGTCTGCTCCACCACCTCACCGGACGGCAGGCGGTCGTGAACAGCCCGATCGGAGCCGACCCCCGAGATCGTCATGACCTGATCGAATGGGCGGACCGTGAGCCCGATCGCCTTGCCATCGGGATCATGCATAGCAAGGGCTGTCAGCACGGCGCTTTGGTCGAAGGACTGGCTCGGTCGCGCGCGCTGCAGCCAGGGCTCGACTGAGAGCAGAGTGCCGCTGATGACCACGGCCAGCAGCGGCAGGGCGAAGGCCAGCGTGATCCACCGGTGCAGCCTGAGAAGATACGGCTTCATTCCAACACTGTCCTCGGCACGCTGCGCTCAAAGATGAAGCGCTCGAGCGACTGACCATGTCGCATGCCTGATCTGTTGGGAAGGTAGATTGTCATTAGACCAATTCTTGATACTGCTGCGCCGACGATTTGAAGTCGTCAGACGCGCGCGCCGTCGGATCGATCGAGGATTTGGGCCATGCTCCATCGCGAACATCACCTCATCGAACGGATCGGCTGGCTGCGAGCTGCCGTGCTCGGCGCCAATGACGGCATCATCTCCACCGCGAGCCTTGTCGTCGGCGTGGCCGCCGCGGCGCGCAGCGCCGAGGAGGTGGTGGTGGCGGGGGTTGCCGGCCTCGTCGCAGGCGCTATGTCGATGGCTGCCGGCGAATACGTCTCCGTGAGCTCGCAATCCGACACCGAGGAGGCCGATATAGCGCGTGAACCGCCGAGTTGGCCGAGCAACCCGAGGCGGAACTGGCGGAACTCACCCAGATCTATATCGACCGGGGCGTGGCCCCCGATCTCGCGCTGCAGGCGGCGCGGCAGATGACGGAGAAGGACGCGCTGCAAGCCCATTTGCGCGATGAACTCGGCATCGTCGGGCATACGATCGCGCGACCAGTCCAGGCGGCACTCACCTCCGCCGCGACCTTTGCGGTGGGAGCTGCCATCCCGCTGCTGCTGGCGGTGAGCGTTCCGGCGGAGACGGTGAGCTGGTCGGTGTCGGCCGGCTCGCTCCTTGCCCTGTCCCTGCTGGGCGCGATCGGCGCACGGCTTGGCGGCGCCGCGATCCTGAAGCCCACGGTGCGCGTGACCTTCTGGGGCGCCTTCGCCATGGCCGCGACCTGGGCGATCGGCTCCCTCGTCGGCCACGCGGTCTGAGCACACGACCGCTCGCCCCGCTGCGGTCCCGGCCGGGCTCTACGGCGAGCGCGGCAGGCTGACGATCGCGCGCAGACCGCGCCCTCCGGCCCGGTTTTCGAGCTTCAGGGTGGCGCCGAGCCTTTCGAGGGCGGTCTCAACGATTGCGAGGCCCAGCCCGCTGCCGCTCGGGGACGAGCTCTTGCCCCGATAGAAGCGCTGGGTGACGCGGTGAAGTTCCTCGTCCGGGATCCCTGGGCCTTCATCCTCGATCGCCAGCGCGTTCTCTCCCACCGCGATCCAGCGGATGCGGCCGCGAGCTGGCGTGTGCGCGCAGGCGTTTTCGTGCAGGTTGCGCAGAACCAGCCGAAGGGTTTCCGGATCGGTCGCGACCGATACACGGTCGAGCTCCGGGTCGATATCGACAGGGTGCTCCGCCTGCAAACGGCCACGGTCGATCTCGCGCAGCACCGTGCCGAGCGAGACCCGCTCTGTTGCGGTCACGGCCGGGGTGGCGTCGAGCCGGGCGAGCGCCAGCAACTGGCTCACCAGACGCGCCGTACGGTCCACGCCCTGGACAATTCTCGACAACGCCGATTGGCGCATCTCGTCCGTTTCGGCAGCCTGCGCAATCTGCGCCTGCGTCCGGATTCCGGCCAGTGGCGTCCTGAGTTCATGCGCAGCGAAGGCGGTGAAGGCGCGCTCGTGCTTTCGGGCGAGATCGAGCCGCCCGAACAATCCGTTCAGGGCGTCGGTCAGCGGCCGGATCTCATCGACGGGGCGCGCCTGGACGGGGCTGAGGTCATCGGCCGGTCGCGCGCTGAGGTCGGCCGCCACCATGCGAAGAGGTGCGAGGCCGCGCCCGACGCTCAGCCAGATCAGGCCGGCAAAAAGCGGCAGCATCAGCACGGTCGGCAGGACGAGGCCGCGCACCAGGTCCTGAACGAGCCTGTCACGCAGGCCGAGACGGTCCCCGACGAGGACGCGGATGCCCCGTTCGGCGTCCTCCACCGCATAGACTCGCCACAGCTCGCCATTGAGTGTGCTGGTGGAGAATCCAGTCCTGTGCTCGGCGAGGCGCTCGGAGGGGGCTGCGGTGGAGGCTGCGACGAGCCGGCCGCCGAGCGACCAGATCTGACAGGAGAGCTGGCGCTCATAGCCCCCCGCTGACGCAGGCGCCTGCGGCGCGGCACCAAGCGCCGACTGCATCGAACCGTCGTCGGCATGGGCCAGCGATGCGACCATCCGCGCGGCCTCCTGCAGGCGGGTGTCGAGCACGCGCTCAAGCTCGGCCTTGGTGCCGAGATAGATCCAGCTCGCGGCCGCGATCCAGATGATCCCCGTCGCGGCCACCAGAATGAGGAATAGACGCGAGCGGAGCGACGTCATGGCGATCCCTTCATCCGGTATCCGAGCCCGCGCACGGTCTCGATGACCTCACGCCCGAGCTTCTGGCGCAAATTATGGATGTGAACCTCGATCGCATTGCTTTCGATGTCCTCCTGCCAGCCATAGAGCCGCTCCTCCAGCTCGGAGCGTGACCGGATCGTGCCGGGGCGTTCGGCGAGGGCCCTCAGGATGGCGAATTCCCGCCGCGTGATGTCGATGCCGACGCCATCGCGTGACACGGCGTGGCGCGACGGATCGAGGAGGAGCCCGGCGGCGCGGATCGTCGCGGAGGCGCGCCCCTCGCCCCGCCGCCCGATCGCACGCAGGCGCGCCGCGAGTTCGTCGAGATCGAACGGCTTGCCCAGATAGTCGTCCGCCCCGCAATCGAGCCCCGCGATCCGGTCGCGCGTGTCGTCGAGAGCGGTGAGAAGCAGCACGGGGCGCCGCTCGCCGGCCGCCCGCAACTGCGCGAGCAAATCGAGGCCCGAGCCATCCGGCAGCATGATGTCGAGCACGATCGCATCGAAGGTGCCGGCTCCGAGAGCGTGGCGCCCATCGGCGCAGGAACCGACGACCTCGGCGCTGATGCCATGCAGCTTCAGCCCGATGGCAAGGCCATCTGCCAGAATGGGGTCGTCCTCGATGATCAGTACGCGCATGAACTCTCCTGCCCGGAAGCAATCCGAGCCAGCTTAAGGCTGGCTTAAGCTGGGCAGCGCCGAAAGCCGCATCCGTTCACCGCAAGGGAAACACGATGTCGCTGCTCAGGGCACTGCTCCTCTTTACAATATTGGGTGTCTCCTCGGCTTTCGCCTCGAGCCCTGTGCCGTTGCCGGCAGATCAGGCCTTCGCCCTGACCGCGCAGCGCTCTGCAGAGGGCATCCGCCTGCAGTGGTCGATCGCACCCGGCACCTATCTCTACCGCGAGCAGATCGCGGCGCGACGGGAGGACGGACAGTCGCTCGCGGTCGCCATGCCCCCGGGGACGATGAAGGATGACCCCAATTTCGGGCCTGTCGAGATCTATCGCGAGGCCGTCTCGGGCCTGATCGCCACTGCGGACAGCCCCGCCACGGGCACCGTCACGGTCACGTTCCAGGGCTGCACGGACGCCGGGATCTGCTACCCGCCTGTTCGCCGCTCGATCGAACCGGCGACGCTCGCCGTCTCGGACGCGCAACTCTCCGCCGTGCCGCCGGCAGTTGCGCCTGAGCTCCCTCCCGGCAGCGCCAGCAGCGATGACGGCGCGGCGCTTCTGCGCGGCGGATCACTGGGCTGGACGGCGCTTGCCTTCCTCGGCTTCGGCCTCCTTCTTTCTCTGACGCCCTGCGTCTACCCGATGGTGCCGATCCTCGTCGGCATCCTCGCCGGGCCCGGCCAGCAGGCGCCCGGCTGGCGGCGGGGGCTCGCCCTCGCTGGCGCCTATGTGCTGGCGATGGCGGCTGCCTATGCCGTGCTGGGCGTCGCGGCCGCATGGAGCGGCGTCAACCTGCAGGCGGTGCTGCAGGCGCCCTGGGCACTTGCTCTCATGGCGGCGATGCTCGCCCTTCTGGCGCTCGGCATGTTCGGCGCCTTCGAACTCTCGCTGCCGGCGCTGCGGCTTGGCAGCGGCGATTCGGCGCCCGCCGGACTGCTTCGCGCCGCAGGGCTCGGCTTCGGCGCCGCGCTGATTGTCGGCCCCTGCGTCACGCCGCCTTTGGCCGCTGCGCTGATCTATATCGCGCAGAGCGGGGATCTGCTCCAGGGCGCCTCGGCCCTGTTCGCGCTCGGGCTCGGCATGGGCCTGCCGCTGCTGCTCGTCGGGGCGTTCGGCGCGCAGATCCTGCCGCGCTCCGGCCCCTGGCTCGTCAAGGTGCGCCAGCTCTTCGGCTTCATGATGCTCGGCGCGGCCATTGTGCTGCTGGCGCGCGTTCTGCCAGCGCAAATTTCGCTGCTTCTATGGGCGGCCCTTGCCCTGGCGCTCGGCGTCTTCCTCGGCGCCTTTGACCGCGTGACATCGCGCCAGGGCCTGCTGCCGCGCAGCGCCAAGGCAATGGGCCTGCTCGCTATAATCCATGGCGCCACACTGGCAGTCGGCGCCAGCGCGGGCGGCGATGATCCCCTGCGCCCGCTGGCCGGGCTCGCACGGGGCGGCGGCGAGGCTCGCTCGTCCGCCGGACTCCCGACCGCCGCGATTGTGACCAGCCCGGAGACGCTGTCCGCTGCCCTTGCTGCGGCTGCGCAGGACAAGCCGGTGTTCCTCCAGTTCACCGCCGAATGGTGCACCATCTGCAAGGACATCGAACGCGATGTGCTGAGCGAACCCAAGGTGCAGGCCGCGCTGGCCGGCTTCACGGTGATCAAGGCGGATGTCACGCGCGATACGCACGGCTCCCGCGCGCTGATGAAGCAACTGCAGGTCGTCGGGCCTCCGACACTCCTGGTGCTCGAACCCGCCAGCGGTCGCGAACGAGCCGGAAGCCGCATCACCGGCATGACCTCCGCCGAAACCCTTTTGTCCCGGCTCGCACCCCCGCGCGCCTCCCTCAGCTGAAAGGCTCGCTCCCCATGCAAATCGACCGCCGCATCCTCACTCTCGGCCTCGCTGGCCTTGCTCTTGCCCTACCCCTGCGTGCCTGGGCGCAAGCAGGCGGGGTCGATGTCGAGGCCATCCTCAACGACCCCGAGGCGCCGGTCTCCGGCAATCCCAAGGGCGACGTCACGATCGTCGCCTACCTCGATTACAACTGCCCCTTCTGCAAGAAGGCGTCGCCAGATCTCGCGCGGGTCGTACGCGAAGATGGCAAGATCAGGCTGGTCTACAAGGACTGGCCGGTGATCACCGAGACCTCGGTCTACGCGGCCCAGCTGGCGCTCGCCGCCAATTATCAGGGCGCTTATGAGCGCGTCCACCGCGCGCTGATGGCTGCTCCCGGCAGGCGGCTGAAGCAGGAGCAGTTCCTGGCGGCCGTGAAGGGCTCCGGCGTCGACATGGCGCGACTGCAGAGCGATCTCACGGCGAACTCCGACAAGATCACAGCCCTGCTGCGCCGGAACGTGGCGCAGGCCGAATCGCTCGGCATCCAGGGCACGCCGACCTATCTGGTCGGCCCCTTCCGGACCTCGACGCAGGACTACGCCGGGTTCAAGCAGGTCGTGGCAGATGCCCGCAAGCAGCAGGCCTCGCAGTGACCGTGGCGCGGCAATCCCCCCTGAGCCTGCGCGCCCGGCCGAGCCGGCGCGCCATCTGCCTGCTGCTCATGCTCGGCGCGGCCGGCTGCACCACGGCTGCGCGCCCGCCGGTGACAACAGCGCCCGCGCCCCAGTTAAGTGCGCTAGACCAGAGCCGCTATGGCGAGGTGGCCGGCGAGCCGTTCCGCGTTCCCGCGGTGTCCCTGGCTGAATTGCAGCCCCGCAACCTGCGCCAGCTCGTCGACTATCCGACATCCCACCCGCCGGGGACGCTGATCGTGGATCCCGCCAACCGCTTCCTCTTTCTCGTGCAGGAGGATGGCAAGGCCCTGCGCTACGGCGTGGGCGTCGGGCGCGAGGGGCTGGAATTCAAGGGCACGGCCACTGTCCAGCGCAAGGCGCGCTGGCCACGCTGGACCCCGACCCGGGACATGATCAAGCGCGAGCCGGAGCGTTATGCGAAATGGGCCGGGGGCATGGCGGGGGGCGAGAGCAATCCGCTGGGCGCCCGTGCGCTCTATCTCTTCAAGAACGGCCGCGACACGCTCTACCGCATCCACGGGACCAACGAGCCGGATACGATCGGCGAGGCCGTCTCATCGGGCTGCATCCGGATGATGAACCAGGACGTGATCGACCTCTACAACCGCATCCCCGAGGGGGCGAAGGTCGTGGTGCTCCCGGCCTAGGCGGCTCTGCCCGCCCGGGGCCGGTCACTTGGTCCCGGGCGTGAGCGCCTCGATCCCGGCGATCAGCGCTTCCCGCGAGATCTCGCCCGTGTGCAGCCGGGCGAGCGAGCCGTCCGGACGCAGGAAGAGCGTGACCGGCAGGCCGATGGTGCCATAGTGGCGCGGCACCTCCATCGCGGCATCGAGCAGGACATTTGTGAGGGCCAGCCCGTCGCGCTGCATGAACGCCTGCACTTTCGCCGCGTTCTCGCCTTGGTTGATGAACAGGAACTCGACATCGCTGCGCTCTGAGGCAAGCCGCGACATCATCGGCATCTCGCGCCGGCAGGGCGGGCACCACGTCGCCCAGAGATTGACGACCACGGGCCGGCCGCGGAAATCCACGATCGAACTCATTTTCCCATCGAGCCCCGCCATCCGCGTGATGGGCGCGGGCTGGCCATAGGTCGCTTGCGTCAATTGCAAGGTCACCGAACCCACAAGGCCGGCGAGCCCGACAACAACCGCCGCCGCCGACGCAAAGCGCAGAGAGCGCGCAAAACAGGCCGTGACCACAGCAACACCCAGCAACCCGGAAGCGATGTCGAAGCCGCCCTGCCAGAGCGCGAGGATGCGTCCGGGCTCCTCGCTGAAACTGTCCCAATGCCTGAAGACATGTCTCGCCCGTGCGGCGATGATGCCCGTCAGCACGGCCGTGGTCGCCCAATTATCCAGGCGACGGTCGACGCGTCTTGCGAGGAGCGCGGAGGCGACGAGGAAAACGGCGATGGCGAGCAGCGCCGCAAAGCGGTCGGCTGCCAATACGAGGGGGCCCAGGGCAATTGCGTTCATCGGCAAGGCTCGACCCGGTAGAGCTTAAGCGAGCCTTAAGGCGCGGCCGGACGCTGGACGCATGACCACGCACAGAGACATGAACACCACCGCCAGGCCAGCGCATCCGACGCGCCGCAGGCTCCTGCTGGGCGGGGCTGCACTCGCAACAGCCTCGGCCCCGTCCACGGCCGTCGCGTCGGGGCCGCCATCGCTCGTTTCCGGCAGCGGCGCCCCCTTCATCATGCTGGAGCCGCGAGAGGATGTCTCGGACGTCGTGCTGAGCGATTTCGCGGGCCGGAAGCAGGCGCTCGGCCGCTTCCGCGGGCAGCCGGTGCTAGTGGCGTTCTGGGCGAGCTGGTGCCCGCCCTGCCTGCGGGAACTGCCGATCCTGCATCGCCTGCAACAGCGCAGCGACCTCGGTTTCCGGATCGTACCAGTATCGATCGACCGCGACGCAGCCCTTGCGCAACGCTTGATCCGCCGCCTCGGCCTCGAAGGCTTCCGCAGCTACCATGACGGATCAGGCACCGTCGCATCAGGCCCCAGATCCAGCGTCCAGACCACCTTCCAGCTCTACGGCATGCCGATGAGCTACGTCATAGATCCGCAAGGGAGAGCTGCAGGCTATATCGCCGGCGCCATGGACTGGAGCACCTGGGAAGCGTCGAGACTGATGGCCTACTATCGTAACTCACAATGAGACCGCTGTGGCGGATAGCGCTCGCGGCGATGTTCAACCGCAAGTCTGTAAGTCCCCTCTGATCGAGATGTCCTGCTACGCTTGGCGCCAAAGTCAGCGCGGGGCGCGCGGCCGCCTGACGCGTCGTTCGGAAACTCTGGCTGTCAGTTGCGCAGCAGGTCCGGTTTCGGGCTGAGTTCCAACTTCTGCTTCTGGCACATTTCTCTCGGGAGCGGGGAGGGCGGTTCTGGCCCTAAGCCGATATCCAGAAGGTCTGCTTCCAGGCGTTGCGATTGGGCCGACAGCCGAGCAACGAGCTAATGGCGCTAAGATGCTTACTTAGCGTCGCCGGCCAGTCATGTGTTCCCGCAATGCGGATCCGCTGAAGCCGATGCAACACGTCGTGGTCAAACTGCTCGGCGCGACAGCGAGAGCGAGCGTCGGCCCAGATGCGATCGAACAGGTGCGCGGTTACAACGTATCGGCTTTCCGATTCTCGTTTTAGATACAGCATCCCGGCGAGTTGCGGCGGCAAGAACCCACGCATTGACTGCGTCCTCGATTGCTAGGATGGTCTTGCGAAGATTTTCCGACGGGAGAGCTGTTTTGGCTATATCTCCGCACCCCGCAGCCTCGCCCCATTTGCCGTCGTTTATTACGCAGCCAGGTGAATCCGACGTACTTTTGATCGTCGCCGTTGTGACGGTCCTTCTCGCCATCCTCGGCGTGGGACTGATCTTCCTGCGCCTGCATACGCTGCCGGAGCGGATGGCACACAAGGCGCACAAGCTTCAGTTTGAGATCGTTGCTGTGCTCGGACTCTTGGCCCTCTTTACACATATCCATTTGTTCTGGGTCGCGGGGCTGCTGCTGGCCCTGATCGAGATTCCCGACTTCTTGGGACCGCAGCGGCGTATGGCCGGTTCGCTGGAGAAGATGGCCGGTCAGGCGCCGGGCGAAGGTGATGTCATCGCCGATGACCCGGTGCTGCCCGCGCCGTTGCCGGCTCCGGTTCAGGCCGAAGCCAAGCGTGACCAGAGTGGAGCGACCACCCGTGCTTGAGATCCTGCTGTGCTCGCTTTTGACGATCCTGCCCGACTATCTGTATCGCCGTTACGGTCAGGGCAAACGGATCGGCCACGAGATCACTCTCTATTCGGTCTGGTTCGAGCTGCGCTGGGGCATCGTTACCTGCCTGATGCTAGCGATCGGCCTAATTACGGTGATCTTCTACAACCACCCGTCGACGACCAATGCGACGCTGTTCTTTCGGACCGTACCGATCTTGCCAGAGACGAATGGGCGAGTTGCGGAGATCTATGTCCGGCTCGGTGACAAAATCGCGCAGGGCACGCCCATTTTCAGGCTCGACAGTGCCAAGCAAGAAGCGGAGGTCGAGACAGCCCGTCGCAAGATAGCGGAGGTTGAGGCCGCGGTTGTCGTCGCCAGTGTCGATATCCAAACGAATGAAGCCAAGATTTTGGAGGCGAGGAGCGAGCACAAGCAGGCGCTGGATGAGTTGCAGACGAAGCAGGAGCTGAGAGCACGCAATTCCGGCACCGTTGCAGAGCGCGAGATCGAGCGCCTCGAGAACCTTGTCGCGGGTCGACTGGCCGCGGTCGGCGCGGCGACGGGAGCCCGTGAAGGGGCGCAGACGCGGATTTCCGTGTTGCTGCCGGCGGAGAAGGCGAGCGCCCAGGCGGCCTTGGCCCAGGCCCAGGTCGAGCTCACAAAAACGGTGATCCGCGCAGGCTTCACTGGCCATATCGAGCAGTTCGCTCTGCGAGTGGGCGACATAGTCAATCCGTTCATGCGCCCGGCAGGCATATTGATCCCCGAGGACGCTGGCCGAAGAGTACTTCAGGCGGGCTTCGGGCAAGTCGAGGCGCAGGTGCTGAAAGTCGGCATGATCGCCGAGGTCACCTGTCTGTCGAAGCCCTGGACGATCATCCCCATGGTCGTCACCGATTTGCAGGACTTCATCGCGGCGGGGCAATTCCGCGGGGGTGAGCAACTTGTCGATGTTCAGCAGGCGCGGGCTCCGGGCACAATTCTCGCCTTTCTCGAGCCGCTTTATGAGGGTGGCTTGAATGGCGTCGTGCCCGGCAGTAGCTGCATCGCCAACGCCTATTCCAGCAACCACGATCTGATCGCTTCGGGCAAGCTGAGCACGGCGCACAACGTCGCTCTGCATGCCGTAGATGCCGTCGGGCTCGTCCACGCGCTTCTGCTACGGATCCAGGCCGCGGTGCTTCCGATCAAGCTCCTGGTATTTTCAGGGCATTAAAAAGTCCGCGCGGGGGCTCTCCGCCCTATGCGGATCGAAATATGCAGGCCGATAACCCAATCGAATGTCGCTATGGCGCGAAGGGTGTAGCGACAATGCCATGCAGGAGCTTGGTCATAACAGTCGCCGCGGCGAACCGCCAGACGATCATTCGGCGTGTCTCTCTGGCTATTGTAATGACGGCAGCCCTAATGTCTGCCGCCTGCGCCGCGCGGCCTGAGACCGGCTTCCTCCACCCCGTTGCCCAACAGAGCGCTGGGGCAACGACACATACCCTCCTCGTCGCAACCACTCGCAAGCGCGACGACCGACCCGGCACATTGTTCAGTGGCGAGCGAGCTACTCCACTCGACTTTGCAAAAATCGACATTTCTGTTCCGGTGAACCACAAGACTGGCGAGATCGAATGGGCTTCAACGGCTCCCGGAAGTCCGGCAACTGACTTCGTCGTCCGCCAGGCAGCCTATCTCGACGGTGAAAAGGAATTCGTCAGGTCCCTCAACGCCCAGCTGGCGACGCGCCCGCGTGGCAGCCGGAAAGTGTTCATCTTCATCCACGGCTACAACACGATGTTCGCCGAGGGGCTCTATCGCTTTGCCCAGGTCGTTCACGATTCCAAGGCGCCGGCAGTTCCCGTTCTCTTTACCTGGGCATCCAGAGGCCAAGTCTCGCAGTACGTTTACGACACCAACAGCGCAACGACAGCGCGCGACGACCTCGAACGCACCATTCGGCTGGTCTTTGCCAGCGACGCCGAACAGGTCAACATTCTCGCCCATTCCATGGGCAATTGGGTCACGGTCGAAGCGCTGCGACAGATCAAGATTTCAGGTGGCATGCCTCAGACGAACAAGCTGGGCGCCATTTTCCTCGCTGCTCCGGACATCGATATCGATGTCTTCAAGTCGCAAATGCGCCGTTTTGGTAAGCCGCGTAAGCCCTTCTACATCGTGCTCTCAAAGGATGATCAGGCACTCCGCGCCTCCAGCTTCATCGCCGGAGGCGGATCACGTCTCGGAGCAGAGGGTGACACCGAAGAGCTGGCAGCGTTAGGCGCCGTAGTCATCGATATGACCGATGTGAAGGCCACAGATTCCTCGAACCACGGAAAGTTCGCGCAGTTGGCCGCGGTCGCTCCGCAACTATCGGCTGTGCTTGAAAAAGGCGTCGCTGCGAAGCCGGGTGCAGGTAGTGGAGCGCAAGCTGTCATGGGCGAAACGCTTGGGGCGGTGGTAGCGCTGCCCGTTATGATACTGGGGGCACCGATCAAAATCATAACGGGTCGCTAGCCAGTGAACGCGCGCTCAAGACGGCTCGAACGGGGAACGCTCCTTGGAACAGAAGTCCCCGCAACGAGCTGTTGCACCGGCCACGGTGCTCTAACGGCGGGCGGATAAGCCCAGCTCAGTACTTCTGGAAGTGGAAGGCTTCGGCGAAGGTCAACTCGACGATGTCGCCGCGCCTGAGGCGCCTGAGATCGTTCTGGATGACAGGATCGGCCACAGTATGGGTCCGCGGCCCGGCCGGTCCGACATAGTTCACGACGCGGCTCGCCGGATCGAAGCTCTCGAAACGCGCCGTCAGTGTCAGCGACCGCACGACAAACTTGTCTGGCAGGTTCTGAAAGGAAGGATCGCTGACCGTCTCGGTATACACGATGCTGGGCTGAGCGCCCTTGCGAGCACGCCTTGCCCCCCGGATCACACCTTCGACGCGTCGGATCTTGATCCACCCCCGTTGAATTGGTCCAGCCTGAAGTATGTCTTTTGGCAGACAGGAGGACCGCCATGCCGAAGAAGCGCCACAAGCCCGAAGAGATCGTCGCGAAGCTGCGCCAGGTCGATGTGCTGGTCTCGCAGGGGCAATCCGTTGCCGACGCGATCCGCTCGATCGGGGTGACGGAGGTGAGCTATTACCGCTGGCGCCGTGAGTTCGGCGGCCTGAAGTCGGATCAGGTCAAGCGGATGAAGGAGCTTGAGGCCGAGAACGCCCGGCTCCGCCGCGCCGTCGCGGACCTGACGCTCGACAAGTTGATCCTGAAGGAGGCGGCTTCGGGAAACTGGTAGGCCCCGCGCGTCGCCGTGCCTGCATCGAGCATGTCCGGCTCGTTCTGAAGGTGTCGGAGCGGCGGGTCTGCCGTGTGCTCGGACAACATCGCTCGACTCAACGCCAGATCCCATGCGGACGAGACGACGAGGAGAGGCTCACGGCCGACATCGTCGAGCTGGTCCGCCGCTTTGGTCGCTACGGCTATCGCAAGATCGCCGCGCTGCTGCGCTCGACGGCGGGCTGGGTGGTCAACGACAAGCGGGTCGAGCGGATCTGGCGACGCGAGGGGCTCAAGGTTCCGGCCCGGCAGCCCAAACGCAGCCGTCTCTGGCTCGCGGACGGATCCTGTATCCGTCTTCGCGCCGAGCGGCCCAACCATGTCTGGTCCTACGACTTTGTCGAGGACCGCACCCATGACGGGAGAAAGTATCGCATGCTCAACATCATCGACGAGTTCACGCATGAATGCCTGGCGATCCGCATCGATCGCAGGCTGAAGGCGATCGACGTCATCGACGTGCTCTCGGACCTGTTCATCCTGCGCGGCGTCCCGGAGCATATTCGTTCAGATAACGGCCCCGAATTCGTCGCGAAGGCTGTCCAGGAATGGATCGGCGCGGTTGGCGCGAAGACCGCCTACATCGCACCCGGCAGCCCCTGGGAGAATGGCTTCATCGAGTCGTTCAATGCCCGGTTGCGCGACGAACTCCTCGACGGCGAGATCTTCTACACCCTCGCCGAGGCAAAGGTCGTCGTCGAAAGCTGGCGGCGGCACTTCAACACGCTGCGTCCGCACGGCTCGCTCGGATACAAACCTCCCGCGCCAGAGGTCTTCATCCCCGCCATGACAGCACGGGCGGCTGCGCAACCCAGACCAGCTACACCGCCCGCGCTGGCGCCGAGGCCAACCGTCCACTAACAATCACATTGGACCAGCCGGTGGGGGCGGATCACCGAGCGCCGGCGTCTCCAGTCCCGATGCCGAGCTTAAACCAATTGCGAGCGAGGTAGGGGTTAACCGGCAGCGGCTCGTCGGGCGACGTTAGCGCGATGTAGGTCTCGACCGCGTCACCGCACGAGGGCAGCTTGGACGGATCACCGAGCGTCTTGCCGTCGCTGCGCAGCCAGGCCATCAGCCCGGTCCGATCGCGGGCCTCGTGCAGCCCATTCCGGCGCAACAGCTCTTCATGCCAGGGCGGCGGCGGGGCCGCGCGAGGCACCGTCGTTGCGGGCGGCTTGCCCGCAGACCTGAGAGCGTCCGCCAGTGCTGCCCATGTCTTCGGGCCAGCGATGCCGTCGGCAACCAACCCGGCCGTTCCTGAAAGGCTCGCACTGCCTTGCGCGTGGTGGCGCCGGCGACGCCGTCGACCGCGCCCGGCCCATAGCCAAGCGAAAGCAGCGCCCGCTGGATAGCGGTCGCGTCCATGTTTTGCTCCGGAATGGGAGGGGAGCCCCTCGTTAAGGACGAAGATGCAATTTGATGGCCATTTACTGTTCGTTAGCTATGGTCCCGCGTGTCAAAGGATCTGGTTCGCAATGGACTACAATCGAAGCAGCCCGCCCGCGTCTAACGGTGCGGCTCCCGACAGGCTTATGTCCGAGGTCTGCCTGTTCGCGGTGCTGTCAGCCTTCTCCGGGGTAGCCTGCGCCGCAGCGTGTGCGGCCGCATCAGCTCTTTGGCGATTGTGCTTCGGCTGACGGTTGCACGCAGATATCGGCCTCCGGAAAACGGCCGGGTAGCCCGGCTAATCTATGACATTGCGAACGCAGCACAGCGGGGTCAGAGTTCGCCTAACTCGCGGCTGAAGCCCTCCGATGCCGTGAGCCAGTAGTCGGGGCGCCAGCTCCTCTTGTCGCAACGGCGCTTCGGCTGCGCCTTACACTAACGGACAGGCCAATGCCACGCTCGACTACGCTCGCCGTGTCTCTAATCCTTGTCGTGCTGATTACAGCGCTTGGCTTCGCCTTCATCGCGCGCCAAATGAGATGGTTATAATAGTTTCCAGATTTAATCGAGTTAACTAATAATATTTTAAAAATGAACTTTCAGATATTATTTTCGTTTTCCATCGATGACACAAAAAAACATTGAATATTATCTGTTTCCCACCCTGTACATTTTCGCATCAACCCTCTGGTTGCTGATGCTGACGTGGACATCAGCTCGTCTTATCGGTTGGATCACCACCATCTGAACGTAGGAATAGCTGCGCTCGGTAGTCAGTGCGAGTGCAGGCATTGCTGGGTTCCGCCGTTGTCATCGACATCGCGTCTCACGCGCTGCAGAATGTCGGCGATGAGCAGATCATCATCCGCGCTGATCATAGTGTCGGGAACGGCTTCCGCGCGCTCGGCGAACCGCCGCATTTCCTCAAGCATGATCTGGGTGGCGCGGGGATCGCCGGCGCCGGCCTTTCGAGCCAACTGCCGGATCGCGAGGCGGCGCAACTCAATATGGCGCCGTTTGCCCCCTTCATTGATAGGCACCTTCGCTCCAAACTCTTCGATAAAAAGTGTCGCAAAATTCTTGGAACTCCTCGGCCTACCCTTGGGGTTTCCGGATTGTCCCGGCTTGAACTGGTGCTTGCGGGGAGGGCGACCGTAGCCGACGCTCTCATCGTCATTGCGATCGTCAGCCATCGACCGCTTCCTCAACCTCTGCCGCCATTTGGTCGAAAGTCTTGTTCGAGGTAGCATGCACCGCCTGCGCGCCGGACCAACGCTGCCAGCGCCGGATCGCGACATCGACGTAAAGCGGGTCGAGCTCGATACCGTGGCAAACGCGGCCGACCTTCTCGCATGCGATCAGTGTCGTCCCCGAGCCAAGGAAGGGGTCCAGGACCCGATCGCCACGGGCCGTGACGTCCAGAAGGGCGTCTGCGACCATGTTGAGCGGTTTAACGGTCGAATGCAGGGCGTTGAGAGCCCCCTCATCATTGGCCTTGGAAAAGCTGCTGGCGCTTGGATAGGCCCAGACGTTCGTGCGGTTGCGACCGTGCTTACCGAGCTCGACATTGTTGCGGTGCTTGGCACCCGGGACTTTAAGAACGCTGACGAACTCGTGGGCGGACCGATAGAGCGAGCCCATGCCCCCATTGTCCTTGGCCCAGATGCATGTGTTGAGATGATCGAGGCCGACAGTGCGCCAGGCCGAAATCAGCTCGAACTGGTGTCGCCAGTCGAGGCAGACGAAGAGGACTGCGCCTGGCCGGCTGAATCGCGTCATCAATGCCAGCGACGAGCGCAGAAAGCTTGTGAAGGTCTCCTCGCTCATCTCACCCGCGGCCATGACAAATTCGCGATGATTCAATCGATCGCTGCTGCTGACAAAGCCACGAATGGGGACATTGTAGGGAGGATCGGTGAAGACGGCACCAGCAAGGTCATTGCCAAGCACGGCAGCGTAGGATGCTATATCCTGAGCGTCTCCACAGAACAGCCTGTGCGGGCCGAGCTGCCAAATGTCGCCGGCTCGGCTAACCCCGACACCAGCCTGAAGCGGTGCTTCGTTCGGCTCGGCCTTCCCCTTGCTCGGCTGATCTTCGATAATGAGATCAATTTCGGGCACGTCGAAGCCTAGGAACTCGACATCGATCTCCGGCAAAGTGATCAGATGCTGGAGTTCGATTGCAAGAATGTCGCGGTCCCAGCCCGCGAGTGTTGCCAACTGATTGTCCGCAAGGCAGTAGGCACGGATCTCGTCTTGGGAAAGATGATTGACCCGAACCATAGGGACTTCGGTCAGGCCTAAATTCTTGGCAGCAGCCAATCGGCCATGACCAGCGATGACGACACCTTCGGCCGTTGCCAGGATTGGATTGAGAAATCCGAATTTCTTGATGCTCTTCTCAATCAGCCTGAGCTGGCGCTGGCTGTGCGTGCGAGCATTGCGTGGGTTAGGGTATAATGAGGAGATGGGAACCCATTCGCTAGAGAGCGGTAACGCTTGCGAAGATGATGTCATGGAAAGCGCCCTTGGTTGCGGGGCAGAACGTCTGCACCCTTCCGAAGGAACTCGGATCCCATGGGCTGCACGCAGCAAAATAGCCGCTGCGATTAAATTGGCGCGGCGATTGCTACTGCGGCGATTTTGGGCGGCGTCCCGCCGCGCCCCAGGCGGGCGCATCGGCCTCCAAAACCGCCGCGCTATATGCCCGATCAAAGGCGCGCTTTGACAGCTGGCAGAAGTCAGATTGTCTCAAAAGCTCGGCTTTGCTCGTCGGAAATTGCGGGTTTTCCTTCATGCTTTTGATAAGAACACGCTTGGCGGCATTCTCTGCGGCGATAGAAGTGGTCCGGGAAAGCATAGCAACCGAAGGACCGGGGTGCCGCTTTTGGAGTTTGCTTGCATTCAGCTGAATATCCCGAAACTGGTGCTGACCCGTGGGACTGTGCGCCTGGTAGTGTGCGCCAACCCGTTTGAGCTTGAGGTTTCGCCACTCAATTTCTGTCAGTGGCCTCCGCTCGCCTTGGACGTCGGCGGCCTCCGCTGTGAGGTTGCCAGCCCGCAGATCACCTAGAAGCGCAGCCTCAGCGACGACCCAGTCCGAATGTCCTTCTGTTTCGAAACGCAGTGATAGCCAAGCCGCTGCTGCGCCTGGTTTTGAACCAGTTATCACCCATGCGATGCAAAGCTCGATCGGCCAATACGCCTCGCTCAGCTTGTGATCGATAAATAGACGCTCAAGCCGGTAGGTGTCGCTGTCCAATGTGGCTTCTCTCCGATCAAAGCCGCAGTCAAGCATGCTGGGAACCGATGAGCGAGAACCCTGATATTGTATGCTCTCATCCCTGATGCAATAAAAGCTGTCCCTGTTCCTACACTAGGGAAATCGCGGCCAAGGTCCTATAAAGGTTGAGCTATTGGGAGGCGGCACCTTCGCGCCAGGGGCGATCTTGCAGAAAATCCCTGTATTTTCCCTGATGATCAGCGAATTCTGCCCAGACCGGTTCGCCGCCAACTGCGTCGTCAGCCAAATATTCTGTGCGAACCAGATTCTCGGGTGGCTCGCGGGTTTCCGCGACGGTGTCGCGGGTTAGCCGGGGCGCGCCGTCTGCTCTTCGCCTTCAAGCGCGCGATTCCGCCAGATCGGGCAGGTTTCTGGTCGGCTGTCTGGCCTACCCCATTTTGAAATTCCGCGAGAATATCAGCGAGACCGGTTCGCATCGGTCCTGGGCCAGACCGGTTCGACAAGGGCGCCGGAACCAGAAGCCCGCCGCAGAGCGGCGGGCTGCGATGCGCTGGTCCCAAGCCGTCAGTGGATCAGGAAGCGCTGTTCCTGGCTCGCCCAGTCATGGGGCAGGGCTGCACAGAGTCGACTGACAGAGAGGTTGGCAGGCGCGGTTCCATCAGCGATGGCGCCGATGACCTTGGGCGATAGACACGCCAGTGGAAGTAGCTTGCGAACATTGCGCTCGCCCATGCCCTCGCGGATTGCGATGGCCTCAGTCGAGGATATCTGGCCGTCACACAGCTGCGCCATCCAGTGCCGCGCCTGGGCGATCATCGTCAGGATCGCCTCAGCTGAATCGTGGTCCAGCCGGGATGGCTGCTTTGACTCATGAGCCACTCCCTTGCGGCGCCCCTGCGGTTGCCAGGCAAAGGGCACTCGGATCGGCTGGTGACTCTGGCTATCGTTGGCCTCGGCCATCACGTCGATCAAAAGATGATCGCGGTGCAATGTCACGCGCGCGATCTGGAGC
>NZ_JBFTZP010000024.1:0-22787 GCF_056406735.1 Allobosea sp. P1_B10
GGTCTTCGAGTGTCCGGCGGCGCCTGGCCTCGGACACGTCCATCCCGCCGAACTTCGCCTTCCACTTGTAGATGCTGGCGTCGCTAACACCGTGCTCGCGGCACAGATCAGCGACCGAGACCCCGGTCTCCTGTTCCTTCAGGATCGCGATGATCTGCTCTTCCGAGAAGCGGCTGCGCTTCATGTCCTGGTCCTCTCAAGGGGCCAGAACGAACTTCAAACCGGATTAGAACCCAAGGGCAACGTCAGAGGGGTTCCAGGCTTCTGCATTTTGCCCGTCTCCAGATAAAATGCCTCAATGGCCTCGATCTGTGCACGCGTGTATTGCTTGATCTCGTGCGGGGCTGCATTTCCGCGCCGCCGCTCAGCATAGGCGCGTGCGTAGGCCTCGTCCCGTCATTCTTGAAGGATCCAAGAGTGCTACTCCAGGCAATAAAAGCTGACGCGCCGAATGAGTCCGCTGGACATTCCAGCGCTATTTTCCATCTTGGCTCCCGTTACCCGGCGAGCGCATTCTGATAAGTCGCCAAGTGGCGCTGTGTAGTGTGGTATTCCGCAACGTAACGGCGAGCGTTCATCTCTAGTTCCCTCCGAAGATCTTGTTCGAGAATTAACTTCTTTATCGCCGTATACCATGCGTCATCGGTGTTTTTGGCCACAAGACAGTTCTTTCCATGCTTCGCAACGCTTTTGTACGCAGGAACGTCCGAAACAACGAGTCCCATGCCAAGCGCGCTGCATTCAAGAAATTTGAGATTGCTCTTGCTGAGGTTGAAGGCGTCTTCGGCTAACGGAACAATGCCGATATCCCAATGAGTTCGCTTGAACAGCCATTCGACGAAATTCGGGTACTCCGTTCGCCTCGGCAATCCAATCTTCTCGCCAAATTTGATGGGCTTGTTTTCGAACGCGCCGACGACCTCGACTTTGACGCGCCCTGCAAACTCCGCGGCGATTTTGTGCATCGTAGATTCAACGATCGCCAAATCAGCGTCATGTGTTGGCGTGCCAACGTATCCAATCCGGATTAGCTGCGCGGATCGCCGGAAAGCAGCTTCCGGCTCAGGGCGCTCTTTGGCCAGATGCCAGGTCTTCGCATCGAGATAGTTTGGAATAGTCAAGACATTCGCATTGTACGCTCGCATGCGCGTCGCGAGTCGCGGCGTTGAAACAACAACGGTGTCAGCGGTGCGAGCCGCCCATATGATCTTGGCCTTCATCTCTTCAAAATCACCGTTGAAGTGCCGGGCGGTCAGCCCCGCTTCATCTAACAAGTCGTCGTCAATATCGAAGACGATACGCCCTCCGCCGGCGCGCCAATCCAAAGCCCATTGGTCCAGATCGGAAAGCGAAATTCCGGGAAGCCGACGCTGCAAGAGAGCGACCCCCGGCAATGAGGAAAGCTGCGGCAGTTCGCGCGCAGGGCAGATAACCGGCCTGTAATCGTTCAAAAGGCCCGACTGTTGGTAGGGTATCAATGCCCGAACGAACGCTGATCCCGTTGGCTTTTTGTCCCCCCTTGTATCGGGCACGACCGCAAGCGTTTTGAGTTGGGCCTTTGGGTTCGCCTGGCGGTGCTTAATAAGGGCTGTGGCGAAAATCGCTAACTCGCTGAGGGCTGCACCAGACACAGAGTAGCGAGATGCTTTGGCCAAGGCCGCAATCTGGAACGCACGTAGACGGCCGATGTTGGTGATTAAGGATGACGCGGCTTGATGGATGGAATCAGCATCATCTGGGTCAACAAGGATGGCGTTGGCCCCGTCCCTGGCGAATTCCGTCACCCCACCATGCTTAGTGATGATCGAGGTCGCCCCGCAAGCCATCGCCTCGAGAGCCGTTCGCCCAAACGCCTGATAATCGGACAGGTCAAGGAAAATGTCGGCTCGCTGCAGGACCTCGGCTACCTGGGGGCGGTTAAGCACTCCATTATTGGTATGCGAAAAATCTGACTCAATTCCAGTAAGCGCTTTGTCGCCAGGGTTACAGCCGAACGTCTCAATCTTGATTCGACCCGCGAACTCACCGGCCAAGCGCTTTAGTGCCTTCATGGTTCTCGCTGCGCCCCGTCGCGGCGTCTGCGGCCGAATCATGGCGGCCAGAGTGACGATATCCGGCCGCTTTTTCTTTGGTCGGTAAACAGAACGGTCGATGCTCGGCTGCACCTTATGAACGGTTACACCGTGCTCCGCAGCAACGGTCTCGCGTATCCAATCCGTCTTAGCAAAAAGGAGAGACCCGGGCACAGCCGTATATGAAGCGAACGCTTCAGCATACCTCGGGTCGTCTCGATCGTAGAACATCGGTTCGTAATCTTGGATGTAGTAAGCCGGGAGAACGTACTTCCGAGCAGAGCAAATCGCAGCGAGGTATTTCGCAGACGAATAAATCGTAGCTATAACGACATCGGCGTCCGGAGAAATTCTAGTGGTATCGCTGAAATCTGTGGCTTCAAGAACTTCTGCAATATTCTGAATATCTGTATACGTAGAGAGGTAAGAATGGTGCTCGACCGATCGCACCGCGACCTTGACGTTTATGCCGCGGCGCAGCATGTCCGACGCCTCTTGGACAACGGAATGCGAACCGCCGCCGCCGGGCCCCGCAGGTAAAAGGAACACGATCTTTTGTCGGTAAATATCGAAATCAGTCGCATCCTTGAATTGCGCGAGCCCGGTGCAAATTGCAGACCGGTGCTGTTCGAGATCTAGCGACTTCCTTGTAAAAGTCAGAAGGCTGTCCATCTTGGCTTTTGTGTGGAGTTTGTCTAACACCCTAGATGCGTTCGTCGATAGTTCCTTCCTAGAATCGTGGCCAAAGCTCCTAGATTTAGCATGGTAAACATATGTATCGTCGGAAATATTTAGTGTGAAGCCAGCATCTCTAACTCGAACACAATAGTCATTTTCTTCCCCGTATCCCTTCGGAAAATTGAGTTCATCCATAAAACCCACGGCGTCGATTACGGAGCGCTTGATCAAGAAGCAGAATCCATTCACGAAACCTACCGAAGGATAACGTTTTAAAGAAGTGCTTTCGACAATATCCGCCATGTCATTCACGGATACCCCTTGGGGTAGAGGGTTAATGGCGAACGTCTTATCGTCCGCGAATAGCGCGGGGACATTCTGCCAGCTGGCTGCATTGGAAAGAGGGCCTACGATTCCAATTCGAGGGTCGGATTTTGCGCACCGCAGAAGGCCATCGATCCAACTGCGGCTCACGATCGTGTCGCTGTTCAGCAGGATGACGAAATCTGCTTTGGATGCTTTAAGACCAACGTTGACAGATTTCGTGTAGCCGAGGTTATTCAAGTTATTGATCAAACTAAAATTAGTTTTGTTTTGGCAGAAATCTGTGAGCCATGCGGCCGTTTCTTGATTTGATCCGTCATTTACAACAATGCAATTGGCATTTCCGTCATTATTAGACTCGATCGACCTGAGACATTTCTTCACGTCACTCAAGGCGTTGAAAACTGGAACGATAATATCAACGGCCGCCGGCGGAAGCGTGAGCGGGAGATTGCTCACCCCCTCGCGCAACGCCGCCCGCTGGACAGGGAACGCATTCCTGCCTTCGGCTCTACCAGAGATCAGATAGTGTCGAAACGCTTCGATGCCCGCGTCTTTCACATCGCTATAATGAGCAAAGTATGCTTTCGCGTTGAACTTCGGGCCAGGATCGCGATTTAGGAGAAGTCCGATCATCGAAAAATGATCGAGCGGCGATAAATTTGTCAAACTGACATCGGGATAGGTCCTAGAATACCACCCCGCGTCGAAGAGATCGGAAGACTGGATAAGCTCAATTAATTTCTTATCGCTCTGCAAAGCCCGTCTCCAAATACCTTGGTGTTCATGTTGAGGTCGAGCGCCTTACCATAGCTAACGAGCGCTTCCAAGAAGCTGAACGAGCGGCGCACGAAGCGAGCCAATTTTGCGCGCCTAGAGAACCGTTTTGGATGGGCCTTATTCGAGCCCGCTATAATGCGGAGCGAACTAAGAACGGTCAGCGCTAGAGTGAAGAGACGAGGTTTACGTCGCGGAATTCTCGACTTTCTCGAGTTGGACATAAAATTCGAGGAGTGGCCTAGGGGTGTCCACAAATATTTTTATCTTATAAGGTATATTAAATTCAAAGCAAGTTGATTGAATCAATTCAATAAAGCCCGCTGGGGTGAACACCCAGCAATGGCAATCAACATATTTGCCGCTTTTGTGCTCTTCCGTTTGTCGAATAATACTGTCGCGATTATGCTTCAATCGAGAACTTGAAACTGCCGCCGGATAATCTTTCCACGCAAATTCTCGATCTAATATAACAACATTTTTTATATGATCGATAACCTGATCAAGCGACGGCCTCTTAGCTTTCTGGAAATAAGCATGTCTTATATCTTCGATAAACGTTTCTCTTCGAAGCGCATCGAATGTATATCGTTTGTCTGGTATCGCTAGACATAGAACGCCGCCGGCGCGAAGCACTTGACTTGTGTCACTTAGAAACCGAACCAAATCCGGTACATGTTCTATGACATGAGATGCGATAATGTAATCCATGGTCGAATCTCCGACCAAGTCGGGAAGCGTATTTTCGCCTAGCAAGATGTCGATGTCAGGAATTGAACTTAGATTTACGTGAGGATCATTAGCATATTTCGCCCGCAGCTGTTCGGCCGTGGCGTGATCTGCATAAAATATGGATGATTCTGAGCGTGAGATTAGTGGCTTATCTAGCGGACCAATTTCGATGCCCTTCGAGCTTGGGAGGGCCACACCACGAGCGATGACGCTTTTTCGATCCGTTGTCATAAAAAAGCTCGATAGCGGAGGAGAGCGCTTGATGCAATCTGATTGGCAGCAGTGCGACGCGGACCGCTGTGCTCACAATCGATCCCTCTTGAGCGAGAGAAAGATACAAGCGGGCAAAGCCCCAAACACCGACGCCGAATTCGGCAATGGTCCATGACTGGTCTATGTTCGCGTGCTTCTCGAACAGAGAGTGGCAAATCTAGAATCCTTTGGCGAAGGGTTCCACTGCTCGTCAACGCCCATTCTTACCCCGCCCAGTTGAATTTTCGACCCTAGCGCGAACGGCGCAGGCCGGGCTTTTTCATGTCCGGAGATATCCATGACTGCGCAGAACTTTGCGCCAGTTCTTTCGCGAGCGGAAGGCGACGGGCCCGGTTGATGCGCTCGATCTGCCGGCGGGCGTTGCCACATGACGGTCCTTGTCGCCCTCGCCGCCGCTGCGCGAAATTGGCCTTGGCAAGTCTGGGCCGTTCTCGGGCTCCTGCTCGCCTGCGGCCGCCATGGCTGCCACGAATACGATCGCGTCATGACGCCGCGGTCTCCACCGTCATCAAATCGAATGAGTGGGCGAAGGAGAAGGCCGATGCGGCATCGCAGCGTGTCGAGGATTGCGTGGCGTGTGGAATCGCGCTCGCGGCGTCTGCGTGCCAGACGGCCCCGGTCAATAGACCATGTGGGGTGATATCGCTTACAGCCTGCGCAGCGTCCGCGGCGCGACGCCAGCCGATATCCGCCGCATCGACATCCATTTCGAGCGCAGCGTCGCCGCCAGCTGCTGCCTAACGCAGACACGATCACACATCTGTGCCCGCCGTCGCCGCTGAGCGCGTCCGAGAATGCGCCTTGACAGAAATCTACCTCGACGTCATTATCGTTTGTATACGAACGAATTATTTTCATGCAGGCGAGTTGTCCATGTCCACCGCGACGAGCGCAGTTGTTCAGGATGACAAGATCCGGTGCGATGCGTGTCCGGTGATGTGCATCATCAAGCCGGGGGCGGTGGGCGCTTGCGACCGCTATGGCAATGTCGCCGGCGACCTGGTCCGAATGGAACCGCATGTCCTGCTCGAGCGGACGCTGGAGCAGGGGGGCGAACTCGTCCCCTTCGGCGCGTCCGGAGCCTGGAACGGTGAGATCGTCCGGCCGGGCGAGGCCTTCGTCACGGCAATCGGCGCAGGCACGACCTATCCGGACTACAAGCCGGCGCCCTTCATCGTCGCGTCGGAAGTGGATGGTGTCGATATGGTCACGGTCGTGACCGAAGGCATCTTCAGCTATTGCGGCGTCAAGGTGAAGATCGACACTGACCGGTTCCTTGGACCGGAGACGGCGACAGTCCGGGTCGACGGCGAAGCCATCGGCCACGTCACCACCGGCGAATACGGCTCGCAGATGCTGTCGCTGGGCGGCGTGCACCATCTCACCGGCGGCTCGAAGAAGGAGGGTCGCGTCACCTGTGACGCCCTTCTCTCGCTCAGCAACGGCAAGGCGATCGAACTCGCCATCGATGGCGGCGAGACCGTGATCGTGCAGGCCGGCAAGCCGCCGATCGTCAACGGTGTCACGGAAACGCGCATGCGCGTCGGCTGCGGTTCGGCGACCATCGGCATCTTCGCCAAGCAATGGCAGGGCAAGGTCGACGAGGTTGTCGTGGTCGACGATCACATCACCGGCGTGCTCTCGGAGCACCAGGCCGGCAAGCTTCTCGACATTCCCCCGACCGGCATCAAGCTCAAGGGCAGGCGCTCCACGCCGGGCCGTTATTTCCAGGTCGCGCAGCCCGGCACCGGCTGGGGTGGCACCAATATCAGCGATCCCCTGGAGATCCTCGGCCCCTTCGATCCGAAGGTCGCACGGCCGGGTCTTCGCCTGCTGATGGTCTCGACCACGGGCGAGCATTCCGCCTATTTCGAGCTCGACGAGGATCTGCGCCCGGTCGCGATGGAGATGCCCGCTGCACTGGTCGAGCCGGTCGAGCGTATCGCCGAAAACTGCGAGCCGGCGCTGTCGACCGTGCTCTTTATCGGAGGTGCCGGCGGCTCGCTTCGCGCCGGCGTCACGGAAAATCCGGTGCGGCTGACCCAATCGGTCAAGGATGCGCTGACCCATGTCACCTGTGGCGGCGCGCCGGTCTACATCTGGCCGGGCGGCGGAATAACCTTCATGGTCGACGTCACGCGGCTGCCGGAGAATGCCTTCGGCTATGTCCCGACGCCCGCCTTGGTCGCGCCGCTCGAATTCACCCTCACCCTGGCGGATTACGAGCGGCTCGGCGGCCATATGGATCATGTCGTGCGTCTCGAGAGCCTCAAGCCCGGAGGCCAGAAGCGCGTGCCGCAGCGCGCGGACAACCCCTGGCCCCTTGCCCCCGGCGCGGTACGGCTGCTGGGCTAGACGCCGGCCGGGCCTTTTTCATACTGCCATCCAGGGCCGTTGTGACGCGGCTGCCTAGGTCGCGCGTCCAGGTCTCGATGCTGGCACGACCGGCGGGGTCGCACTATAACGGCTCGCTGCTCCAGTCAGCGTGGGCTCGACGAGGGCGCCGCGTTCGGCAAGGCTGGTGTTTCGATCCGCGGCTGTGAAAGGTCTTTCCAGGTGGTGCAACGAGCCAAGGACCAAGCAGAGCCGGACCCCGCCGCCCCCCAGGACTATGATCTCTCCGAGCAGGTCGGCTTCATCCTCCGTCAGGCGAACCAGCGCCACGTCGCGATTTTCTCGGAGGTCATGGGCAGCGACCTGACCCCGACTCAATGGGCCGTTCTGACCAGGCTCTACGTCGATGGCGCCTGTTCGCAGAACGAACTCGGCCGCCAGGCGGCCATGGACGTCGCTACCGTCAAGGGTGTCGTCGACAGGCTGATCAGCCGCGAACTCATCGTCTCGCGCCCTCACCCGGACGATGGTCGCCGCGTCATCCTCGCCTTGACCGAAGCCGGGCGGAGCCTCACCCAGGAGCGGTTTCCCAAGGCCTTGTCGGTGAGCAAGCTCACGCTCCAGCCCCTCACCGTGCGACAGCGGGCCACGTTGCTGGATCTGCTGAAGCGGCTGCTCTGAGCGCACCTTCGGCCCCACCGAGATCGCCGATCCGCTAGCGTCCATCGCGGCTTGACAGTCCAGCCAGGTGCCGGGCAATGTCGTTCGCGTACATATGAATTGTCGTCGGCGTGTCGAGCTGCCGTCAGTGACGGCGGCTGTCGGTTGTGGCAGCGGCGACACTGCGGCCTTGCCCGACATCTGACTCAGGTGACGCGCGCCAGCTGGTGCCGCGTTGGCAGACATTTTGACGTCGAGCCGTACGGCGTCCATATCGCGGGAGAGTTTGAAGATGAGTTCAATCAAGGAATCTGTCGGCTTCATCGGAGTCGGATTCATGGGGCAGGGCATGGCCAGCAATCTGCTCGCCAAAGGCTTCCCGCTCACCGTGATGGGGCATCGCAACCGCAAGCCGGTCGAGGAGCTTGTCGCAGCCGGCGCCAAGGAGGCGAAAACGCCGCGCGAGCTGGCGCAAAACGCCACTATCATCTTCCTTTGCGTGACGGGATCGGCCCAGGTCGAGGCCGTGGTCAATGGTCCCGATGGAATCATCGCCGGTGCAAAGCCTGGCACCGTGGTCGTCGATTGCTCGACCTCCGATCCGACCGTGACGGTCAAGCTTGCTGCAGAGCTGGAAGCCAAGGGCCTGCATCTCGCCGATGCGCCGCTGGGCGGGACGCCGGCCCAGTCCGTGCTCGGCCAGCTCTCGGCTATGGTTGGCGCATCGCCTGAAGTCTTCGCCCGGATCAAGCCCGCCTGCGATGCCTGGGCCCAGAAGGTGGTGCATCTCGGCGCGGTCGGCGACGGCCACAAGATGAAGCTGTTGAACAATTTCGTCTCGCTGGGATATGCGGCGATCTACGCGGAGGCTCTCGCGCTCGGCCAGAAGATCGGCATCACACCGCAGACCTTCGACAGCGTCGTCGGCGGCAGCCGGATGGATTGCGGCTTCTACCAGACCTTCATGAAATACGTGCTGGAGCGCGACCGCGACGCGCACAAGTTCACGCTCAACAACGCCCTGAAGGATGTCCGCTATCTCGAAAGCGTCGCCAATGCCGCTGGCATGGCAAACCCGATCGGAAACGCCGTGAAGAACAGCTTCGCCGCCGCCGTCGCGAGCGGGAAAGGCGAGGATTACGTGCCGATGCTGTCCGACTGGATTGCCGGACTGAACGGTACGTCGCTCGACAGCAAGCACTGAACAGCGCGAAGGTTGCGCCGGCCGTTCAACGGCCGGCTGCACGCACCCGCTGCATCGGGGCAGGCCTGGCAAATGCGGATGGGTTCGCCCTGCGATCCCATCCGAACTTCATTCCAGGCGGCTGGTTCAGAGGCTCGCCAGCTCGGCGCTTGCCATGACGGGACTGCGAGCGAGCACACGCTCGAAGAGAGCGATGACGCCGTCCTTGTCGATCTCGTCGATCCAGAGGGCGTTGCGTGGACGCCCAGTGACGCCGAGCATGTCGACGACGGTCATGCCCGATGTGAGATCTGACCGGTGCTCGATCATGATGTTGAGCTTGCGGCCGGCAAACAGCGTCGGGTCCAGCAGATAGGCGATCAGGCAGGGGTCGGTCAGTGCAGTCTGGTCCTCGCCGTAGCCGTAGACCTCGATGCGCCGTCGGTTGAAGAACGAGACGATGTCGGAGGTCATGTGCGCCGCCGGTGCATCCAGCGCGCGCAGCCGCGCCAGTTCGGCGGGGCCGACGATGATCTGGCTGCTGGCGTCGAAGCTCAGCGCCGTCACGCGGCAGCCGCTCTCGAACACGACATGGGCCGCGTGCGGGTCGCAGGCCAGGTTGAAGGTCGCGCAGGGCGTGACATTGCCGCCCGAGCGCCGTGCTCCGCCTGCGACGATGATCTCGTCGATCTTGGTCGTCAGCGACGGGTCCTTGATCAAAGCGATGGCGATGTTGGTCAACGGCGCCAGGCAGACCAGGGTCAGCGGCACCTCGGCGGCGCGCAAGGCGGAGATGATGAAATCGACCGCGTGCTCGGGATGAGCCGGCCCGGTGGGCAGGCCGAGCGGCCAGCCATCCATGCCGGTCTTCCCATGGAAATCGCTCGCGTCGCGAAACGGATTGACGAGCGGGCGCGCGCAGCCCGCCCGCACCGGGATGTCGGCCCGACCGGCGGCGGCGCAGATCGCGCGCGCATTGCGCTCGCCCTGCACGACGTCGATGTTGCCGGCGACCGTGGTGACCCCGACGATGTCGAGCGCCTCGGGAGAGGCGAGCGCCAGCAGCAACGCCACGGCGTCGTCGTGGCCCGGGTCACAATCGATGATGATCCGACGCATGCTGGGCTCCCTCACCTTGCGCGCCTTACGACGAGATCACGTCGAGATACTGGGCTTCGGCCGTGGCCAGGTTCTTGCCGTACCACTCCTCGCTGACATGGATCTGCTTGGCGAGGTTGGCGGGTTCGCTGGGGTTGTAGCGGCGGAGTTCCTCGGGGATGAGCGCCGCGGCGGCGGGATTGCTGGGGCCCATGCCGATGAGCTGGAACAGCTCCGCCTGACGGACCGGGTCGAGGAACTGGGCGATCATCTCCATCGCCTTCTGCTTGCCGGCGGGATTGCCCTTGGGCACCATCCAGACGGCAGGCGCGATCACGGCGCCGTCCCAGATCCAGTCGATCGCACCGTTCGTCTCCTGGCGCAGGAGGTTCGTGCGGTTGTGCCACATATTGCCCATGACGATCTCGTTCTGGCGGAACAGGTCCTCGCTCTGCGAGCCCGACTTCCAGAAGATCGTGTGCTCCTTGATCTCCTTGATCTTGGCCAGCGCACGAGGCAGGTCGATCGGGTAGATCTTGTCGGCAGGCACGCCGTCGGCCAGCAATGCGCATTCGAGCTGCCCGGGGCAGCTGGCGCGCAGGCTGCGCTTGCCCGGGAAATCCTTGACGTTCCAGAAATCCTTCCAGGACGTCGGCGTCTTGCCCAGTGTCTTACCGTTATAGGCCAGGACATAGGAGAAGATGTAGTTGCAGACGGCGTATTTGTATTCGTACTCTTTCGGCACCTTGTGGCCGACGACGGCATAGTCGATCTCTTCGACCAAGCCGAGATTGCCGAGCATGATCGAACCGCCGACATTGGCGTCGATCACGTCCCAGATGACCTTCTTGGCGTCGGCCATGGCGCGGATCTTGCCCGGTGTGGGGCCGCTGCCGTCGATGATGAGCTTTGCGCCCAGCTTCTCCTGCGCGATCTGGCTCCACACCTTGGACAACGCGGTTGCAGCCGGGCCGCCCCAGTTCGCCACCACGATCTCGTTGGCGGCGGCGCTGGCAGACGTTGCGTCGAGCACGGGCAGGCCGGCCAGCGCCATCAAGCCGAGCATGATCTCGCGCCTGTCGGGCCTTGCCTGTCCCAGCTTCGGGGCGGCGGGGCCGGTTTGCGCTTCGGTGTTGCTGTTTGTTGTGTCCATGATTGGTCCCTCTCCACTATTTTATTGATTGGGCGTCAACGACCGCCTCTCATGGGGCGACGTCAGGTTTGGGCGCCTTTGCGCGATGCGACCTGCTTAAGCACGAGCAGCAGCATCGAGACGAGAACCATCACGGTGGCGACCGCGGCGATGATCGGATCGAGCTGATCGTTGATCCCGTCCCAGATCCGGCGCGGCACCGTCGTGATGCTGCGGCTCGCCACGAACAGGACCACCACGATCTCGTCCCAGGAATGGATGAAGGCAAGGATGGCGCCCGAGGCGATGCCAGGCGCGATGTTGGGCAGAAGGATCTTGCGCAGCGCCTGCAGCCGCGTCGCGCCCAGCCCACGCGCGGCGCGCAGCAAGGCGGGATCGAAGCTGGTCAGCGAGGCCGAGGTCGTGATCACGACATAGGGGATGCCGGTCACCGCATGGGCAAGGATGACGCCCAGATAAGTGTCGAGCAGATCGAGGTCGATGAAGAGCCGGTAGATGCCAAGCGCGTAGACGACGCTGGGCACGATCAGCGGCAGCAGAAGCAGGACGCGCACAGGCGTCGCAAGCCCGGTGCCGAGCTGCCAGCAGCCGACGGTGGCAAGCCCCCCCGCGATCACCGCCAGGAGGGTCGAGAGGACGCCGATGACGGCACTCTGCCCGAAGCTGGCGAGCCATTCGCTGCTGCTGAACAGCCGGGCATAGTGCTGAAGCGATAGCCCGTGCTCGGGCAGCGACAGATAGGTCTTGTCGGTCAGCGAAACCGGCAGGACCACGGTCATCGGCAGGATCAGGAGAGCCAGGACCAGCCAGTTCGCACTGAGCGTCCAGCGCGAGGGCATCATCGGATCGCGTGCGCTCATGAGTGGCCTCCACCGAACAGACGCCGGGCACCGATGGTCCAGGTCACCAGCCCCAGCAGCACGACGACGGCCGCGACCAGGATGGTGGCCAGCATCGTGCCCAGGCCCCAATTGACGAGCTCGACGATCTGGAGCCGGACATATTCGGCGATCATCAGCGTCTTGCCTCCGCCCAGGATCGCGGGGATGACGAAGAAGCCGAGCGAGTAGACCAGGACCAGCGCGGCCGACGCGACGATGCCGGGCACGCTCAGCGGCAGGAAAATGCGCTTGAAGGCCTGAAAGCGATTGGCGCCGAGGCCGCGCGCCGCCATGACCGCGCGCTGGTCGATGTCGCGCATATTCGCAAACAGCGGCAGGATGGCATAGGGCAGCATGTAATGGACCATGCCGATCACGACGCCGATCTCGTTCCAGACCAAAGCGAGCGGAGCGTCGGTGATGCCTATGCCCTGCAGGACCGTGTTGACCACGCCTTCGCGCCGCAGCACGACGACCCAGGCAAAGGCCCGGACGAGCGCTGAGACCCAGAGCGGCACCACGACGAGGATCAGGGTCCAGCGCCGCACGCCCTCTGAGCCCGCCGTCATCGCGTAGGACACGACATAGCCGAGCAACACCGCCACGGCCGTCGTCATCAGGCATATGCGCGCCGTGGTCCAGAGCACGCGCTGGAGCGAGGCGCTCGTGACCAGTTGCGCATAATTGCCGAATCCCGGGGTCGGCTCGGTGACGCTGATGAACAGCACCTGCACCAAGGGATACAGGTAGAAAACCAGCATCAGGATCACCGCTGGCGCGATCATCGCGGCGGAGAAACGGAAATCGGCAAATCGGGCGCGCCTGGCGGCAGCCTCCGCTCCAGGCCAGGCCTTCGTCCCGTTCGCTACCATGTCAGTCATGGCTGACGCTCATCGTGGCCGCGGGATCCCAGCTGAGCCAGACGGGGGCGCCGCGCGAGAGCGTCGACAGATCCTGATCTGCCGACACCGTCGCGTCCATCTTAAGGCCTTTTCCCGCATCGACGGCGATATGGCGTTGCGCACCGGCATAGGTGGTGGACAGCACGGTGCCGGGCACGGCGTTGACCGCCTGCGATGGCCGCTGGGCGGAAACGCTCAACTTCTCGGGGCGCAGTGCCAGCAAGAGGCTCTGGCCGGGCTTCGCATCGATCCCGGACAGGGTCAGATCCTGCTCACCGAGCCGATAGGAGAGACCGCCCTCCCGCTGCCCGGTGATGGTCACCTCGAAGAAATTGCTGCGCCCCAGGAAATCCGCGACGAAACGCGTCCGGGGGGCGGCATACAGGGCTGTCGGGCTACCGGTCTGTTCGAGGCGCCCCTCACGCAGGATGGCGATCTCGTCCGACAGGGAGAGCGCTTCCTCCTGGTCGTGGGTGACGCAGACGAAGGTCATGCCCAGCCGCTGGTGAAGGTCGCGCAGCTCGCCCTGCACCTCCGTCCGAAGCTTCTTGTCGAGCGCGCTCAGGGGCTCGTCGAGCAACAGCAGTTCGGGCTCGAAGGCCAGCGCCCGGGCGATCGCGACCCGCTGCTGCTGCCCGCCGGAGAGCTGCTTGGGCATGCGCTCGGCGAGCGCGCTGAGCTGGACCATGTCGAGGACGCGCTTCACGCGATCCTGGATCGCAGCCTGTCCATGGCCCCGGACATCGAGCGAGAACCCGACATTCTGCGCGACGGTCATGTGCGGAAACAGGGCGTAGCCCTGGAACACCATCCCGAAATTGCGCTTCTCGGGCGGCTCATGCGTGATCGGGCGGCCGCCGACCAGAACCTCGCCGGCGCTGGGCGAGACGAAACCCGCGATCATCATCAGCAGCGAGGTCTTGCCCGACCCGGATGGGCCGAGAAGGGTCAGGAACCGGCCCCGCTCGACGCCGAGCGAAACGTCGTTGACGACGGTCGTGGCACCATAGCGCTTGGTCAGCGATCGTAATGCTAGAAATTGACCCATTTCCATCCCCTGAGGGCTTTTCGCCATCGTTGTATAATCGTTCGCATACCAATGATATTGTGTCAAACCTCCCACAAGAATCATAGGCCGATGACGAGCGATCTCGGCACCTCCTATGACGGCAGGGGGAGTTGGGGAAGGTGTGAACAGGCCTCGGCCGACCCCGGCAGGGATCATGGAGACCTACTGCGCCATGGCGCCCGATCCGAGAAACTCCGCGTAGCTTCAAGGATATTAAAGGCTTACGCAATTCTGGCGGCACCCCGATATGGGGAACGAGCCCCACCTTTGGCGATGGCCCGGCGCCAGATCGACCGGCGTGCTGTCTCCGCTATCGGCCTGCGAGCCGAGACCTTATGGCAGCAAAACGGTTCCGCTTGACAGCCATCGAGCGTACGACCATTCTCATTCGTATACGAACGAAGATGATACTCGCCGGGCATCTCGTGCGGCGACCGATATGCTCGCGGATCCCCGTAATTGCGACGTTGCGGATTGGAGCCATGCCCGAACAGCCCTCGATGCGTCTTCTGCCGGACGGCAAGCGACTGCACCTGCGTCAGGGGCCCATCGACCTCGTCATCCAGGCCGAAGGCGAGCCCGCCGCCGTGCGTGACGCCTACATGGCAGCCGGACACCGGTTCGAAGGCCTGCTGGCCGGGCTTTGCGACGAGCTTGCCCTGCTTCGAACCCCCGTGACGGAAACAGGGCGGCGTCCCGAAGGCATCGTCGCCCGTCGCATGCACGCCGCGGTCCTGCCCTTCGCGGCAGAGCGCTTCATCACGCCGATGGCCGCCGTGGCTGGCGCCGTCGCGGAGGAAATTCTCGGCGCGATGACCGCCGCAGCGCCCCTGCGTCGCGCTTTCGTCAACAATGGCGGCGACATCGCGCTTCATCTGGCCGGGGGAGAGAGCTTCCGCATCGGCCTCGTGGACCGGCCGGACCGGCCGAGTCTCTTCGGCACAGCCATGATCGCGTCGGCCGACCCTGCGCGCGGCGTCGCGACCAGTGGCTATCTAGGGCGCAGCTTTTCGCTGGGGATCGCCGAGGCGGTCACGGTGATCGCACCGACCGCATCCATGGCCGACGCCGCGGCCACCGTGATCGCCAATGCCGTGGACCTGCCCGGCCACCCTGCGATCACCCGCGTCGCCGCCGACACGCTCCAGTCCGACAGCGATCTCGGCGACGCACTCGTCACCCGCCAGGTCGGCGCCCTCTCCGAGCCCGAGATCGAGCAGGCGATCGAGGCCGGCCTGACGCAGGCGGCCGTGCTGCTCGGGCGCGGGCTGATCTCTGCCTGCGCCATCCAGCTTCAAGGCCGGAGCCAAACTCTGGCCAGCGAAACCTTCACCAAGAACACCATGAGGAAACTTGCCCATGCCTGATGTCGCGATCCGTAAGCTCTCGGTCGTCGTCGAGACGATCTTTCACGAAGGCGGCCCTGTCGCGGGAACGCCGCTCAAGCGCGGGGCAGCGATTGCCGTGATCGCCAACCCCTTTGCCGGCCGCTACGTCGCCGATATCGCCGGTTTCATGGAGGATCTGCAGCCGCTGGGCCTGTCGCTCGCGCGCCAGCTGCTCGATGCGCTCGGCGGTGATCCCAAGGCTATCGAGGGCTATGGCAAGGGCGCCATCGTCGGCGCCGCAGGCGAACTCGAGCACGGCGCGCTCTGGCATGTCCCCGGCGGCTACGCGATGCGCGAGATCCTCGGCGATGCCAAGGCGATCGTGGCCTCGACCAAGAAGGTCGGCGGCCCCGGCACGCGTCTCGATATCCCGGTCACGCACGTCAACGCCTCCTATGTCCGCAGCCATTTCGACGCCTTCGAGGTCGGCCTGACCGATGCGCCCAAGGCAGACGAGTTGCTGTTTGCGCTGGTGATGACGACGGGTTCGCGCATTCATGCCCGCGTCGGTGGTCTGAAGGCCTCCGAGATCAAGGGCGAGGACGGCCTGCGATGAGCGCCAATATCCGCAAGATCGTCACCATCGTCGACGAGACCCACTCCGAGATGGGCCGCGCGGTCGAGCCGGCCGTGCGCCGCGCGGCCGCCATCGCGGTGATCGCCAACCCGTTCGCCGGACGCTACGAGGCGGATCTCGAGCCTCTGATCGCGATCGGCGAGGAGCTGGGCGACCTGCTCGGGCGCCACGCACTCACCGCGCTCGGCATTCCCGGCGAGCAGGTCGAGGGTTATGGCAAGGCCGCGATCGTCGGCGAGAACGGCGAACTCGAACACGCCGCCGCCATTCTGCATCCGAAACTCGGCGCGCCGCTGCGCAAGCTGCTCGGCAAGGCTCCGGCCCTGATTCCCTCGGCCAAGAAGCGCGGCACGCTCGGCGCCGTGCTCGACGTGCCGCTCGGCCACAAGGCGGCGGCCTATGTCCGCAGCCATTTCGACGGCATGGAGGTGCGCGTAGCCGATGCTCCGCGCGCCGACGAGATCCTGGTGGCGGTGGTGCTGACCAGCGCCGGACGCCCGCTGCCGCGCATCGGAGGCTTGAAGACCGACGAGATCAAGGGCGAGGACGGGCTGCGCTGAGCACCCGCCCCTGCTGACGACCGGAGCGGGCCGCCTTTCAGCGAAGGGCGGCCCGCGCTTTGTCGACGGTCTGCGCGATACCGTTCCACGCTGGCTGCCCCGGCGCGAAACGCGTGCGCAGATAGGCTGCGAGATCCGCGATCTGGCCGTCGTCGAGCGCATTGCCGAAGGCCGGCATCTGGCCCGTGCCATGGCCACCGCCCTGCATCAGCATGTTGACGAGGTTTGTCGGCGTCGCCGCATGCAGCTTCGTGCTGAGGCCGAGCGCCGGGCCCTGGTTAGCCAACGGCGCGATCCGGCCCGTCTCGTGGCAGGCCGCGCAGGCGCCTTCATAGAGCCGCGCCGCCGGCGACACCGCCGGTTGGGCAGCAGACACCGTTGCCTTCAGGATCGCCTCGCTGCGTGCGGCGGCCTCGGCTTCAGGTATCGGCGTGCTCAGCGAGGCGAGATAGACCGACATCGCGCGGATATCGGCGTCGGGAAGCGCCTTCAGTTCCTCGACAACCGGAGCCATTGGCCCAGACGCCGTGCCATGCCGGGCGGAGTGGCCCGTGCGCAGATAGGCGAAAAAGTCCGTCTCGCTCCAGGGGATCGGTGAAGGCGAAGCGGCGGTCAGGGCGGGAGCATCCCAGCCCTCGGCCTCCCCGCCTGCGAGATAGGACGCGCCGGCCTTGACGGCTCCGACCGCGTTGCGCGGCGAGTGGCAGGCGCTGCAATGGCCGAGCCCGTCGACGAGATAGCGTCCCCGGTTCCATTCCGCCGAGCGCCCCGGCTCCGGCTTCACCTGCGTATCGCGGTTGTAGAGCAGGTTCCAAATCGCCATCGGTGGGCGCAGGTTGAACGGAAACACCAACTTGCTTGGCTCATTGGCACGCGAGACCGCCGGCTGCGACATCAGGAACGCATAGAGCGCCTGCATGTCGGCCTCGGTCGTCTTGGCGAAGTTCGTATAGGGAAACGCCGGGTAGAGCTGGCTGCCGTCGCGATGGATGCCCGCCCGCATCGCCCGCTCGAAGGCGGCATAGGACCAGTTTCCGATGCCGGTCTCAGGATCGGGCGTGATGTTGGTGGTCATCACGGTGCCGAAAGGTGTCTCCAGCGCGAGACCGCCGGCATAGCGGTCGCCATCCCTACCGGCGTGGCAGACTGCGCAGGCACCGAGCGCTGCAAGCTGGCGCCCCCGCTCGATGGTCGCGGCCGACCATGTCGAGGGCTCGGGCCGGGCAATGGGCGCGATCTCCGGCGCCAGCGGCAACGACACCGCCGCAAAGGCGGCGGCTGCCGCGGCCGCCCCACCGAGTTTGCTCCAGAAACCAAGGCCGCGCTTGCGCCTGGCTTGCGGCGGTGCAGGCAGGACCGGGCGACCGTTCAGCCCGGCCAGCACCCGCTCCGGCGTCAGCGGCAATTCGCGAAAGCGCACACCAGTGGCGTCGAAGACCGCGTTGACGATGGCCGCCGCGCTGGGAACGGAAGCGGATTCGCCGGCCCCGAGCGGCGGCTCGTTCTGGCGCTCCATCAGCATCACGTCGATGGCCGGCAATTCGGGGAAGGTCAGGACCGGATAGGCGCCCCATTCGCGCGCGGCCACCGCCGTGGTTTCGGAGAACGTCACCTCCTCGCGCAGGACACGGCTGGTCGATTGCACGACATTGCCGTGGATCTGGTGCTGCACCCCGGCCGGGTTGATCATCATGCCGGTATCCTGGCCGACGACGACGCGGCTGACCGTGACTTCGCCTGTCGTGCGGTTGACCGCGACATCGGCGACCCAGGCAGCCCATGCGGCCCCGACGCCTGGCCAGTTGCCATGGACATAGCGAGCCTGCGCAAAGCCGCGCCCATGAAGAATGTCGCCCTCGGCCCGCATGCGCGGGCCAATATGAGGTTCCCAGCCGGCGCGCTCCGCGGTCGCTCGCGTCAGTTCAGCTGCGCGTTCGTCGGTGATGTGCCGCAGGCGGAACGCCACCGGATCGGCGCCTGCCTCGTGGGCGAGTTCGTCGATATAGCTTTCATGCGCGAAGACATTGGGCAGGGCCGAGACGCCGCGCAGCCAGGAGGCCCGCACGATCGGCGCCATGTCATAGGCCGTGACCCGGATGTTCTCATAGGCATAGGACGGCCGGGCCGTGCGGTCGCCCATCTTCAGCGTCGCCGGCTGGTTCGGGATTCGCCCGGTCAGCAGCAGCGCCAGCGTCGGGGCGGCGTTGGAGGGGTAGCGCGTGTGGAAATCATAGGCTGCAAGCGAGCCGCCGGGCCCCAGGCCACCAGCGATGTCCATCAGCTGGCCCGCCCCCTTGGGCTCCCAGAGATGCTCCTGCTCGCGAGTGAGCTGGACGCGCACCGGCGCACCGACCGCGCGCGACAGCAGCGCGGCGTCGGCCGCGACATCGTCGGCGCAGTTGCGGCCATAGCAGCCGGCCGCCTCGTGGCGGATCACCTCGATCCTCTCCGCGGGAATGCCCATGAGCAGGGCGAGATCCGAGCGCAGCGGGTAAGGATTCTGACTGCCCGTCCAGACCGTGATACCGTCGGCGCGGACATCGGCCACTGCGCAGGACGGCCCGATGGAGCCATGCATGTGGTAGGGCCAGACATAGGTCCGGTCGAGCCGCTTCTCGAGCGTCGCCAAAGCGGCGTCGACATCGCCTTCGTCGACCAGCCTGCGGGCGGTCGCCGGATGCGTGCGCAAGGCGTTCTCGACGTCCCGCAGATCGCTCGGCGCTGGAAACTCCCTCCAGCGCGTCACAAGTTCTTCTGCCGCGCGCGCGGCCTGCTCCTCCCGCTCGGCGACCACGCCCACGAAGTCGCCTTCGACGACAACGGCGCGAATGCCCGGGATATGGGCGATGGAGTCGCGCTCGACCGCGATCAGGCTGCGGCCGACGAAATCTCCGCTGTCGAGCCCGGAATAGGGTGGGCGCACCACGCGGCCATGCAGCATGCCGGGCACGCGGACATCATGCACATAGACAAACTGCCCGGTGACCTTGGCCGGGATATCGACGCGCTCGACCGACCGGCCGACGATGCCATGGCGCTCGACCGGCTTGAAATCAGCAGTCTCGGCCAGCGGAAGCAGCCGGCGTCGATTGCCCAGCAGCGACTGGAGGCCGAGCGCAGGTTCCGTCTTGCCGGCCCGCCCGACGATCCCGTCGACGATGTCGATCTCGTCGCCTCGGCACTCCAGCGCCGCAGCGGCGAGCGTGATCAATTCGCTCCTGACCTGCGCGGCCGCGATGCGCAGCGGGATCGCCGTGACCTGAATGGTCTCGCTGGCGATGGTAGCGCCCTGGTCTGGAGTCTGCTCGGTGTCGCCGAGCACCATCTCGACCGCAGCGAACGGGAAATCCAGCTCCTCGGCGACGATCTGGGCCAGAGCGGTGCGGATACCGGTGCCGAGATCGACATGGCCGCAGAACGCCGCTACACGCCCCTCCGCCGTCAGGCAGAGATGGATGTCGAGGCCGTCCTCCGCCGTCGCGTCCGTGGGAACATGCTTGCGCGGGGACACGATGGCGATGACCCCGCCGCGGCTGAGCAGGGCACGTCGGGCAAGCGGCGGAACCCCGTGCGTCACAATCCGGCTCCGCCGGACGGCCAGCCGCGCTGCGCGGCGAGCATCACCGCCCGCACGATCTCCACATGGGTGCCGCAGCGACAGAGATTGTAGCGCAGCGCCTCGCTCACCTCGCTCTCGCTTGGTTGGGGTCGCACATCGAGGAAAGCCTTGGCCGTCATCACCATCCCGTTGATGCAATAGCCGCATTGGGCCGCCTGCGCGTCGATGAAGGCCTGCTGGATCGGATGCGGAGCCTCGACCGTGCCGAGCCCCTCCAGCGTGACGATATCGCGTCCGGCGGCGAGCCGGACCGGATAGACGCAGGCGCGTGCCGCCACACCGTCGAGCAGCACCGTACAGGCGCCGCATTCCCCGAGGCCGCAGCCGAATTTCGGGCTGTTCAGAGCGAGATCGTTGCGCAGGAAAAAGAGCAGCGGCGTGTCGGGCTCACCCTCAACGTGGTGCTCGGCGCCATTGACGCGCAGGGCGAAGCGTCGCGGGGCCCGCGTCATGCGAACTCGCATATCCGTGCAGTATCCACCCTCGCCGCCCCCGAGCGCTTCGCCATCATTCGTATGCAAATGAGATACTAGCGATTCCAGACGAGCCGCAATCGCTTTCTCTCAAGACGTCGCCTAGTGCGTGACGACGAACGGGACCTTCTCGGCCGGCGGCGTATTGCGGCTGATGCCGGAGCGGACGATCCCGTCGATCACCACCATGCCGACGCCCGGCAGATCGCCCAGCTGGATGCTGTGCAGGAAGTTCGTGCCCGCGGAATGCTGGGCCTTGTCCATGAAGACGAAATCGGCGGAGCGGCCGACCTCGATCAGGCCGCAATCGAGATTGCGCATGCGCGCGGTATTGCCTGTGGCGAAGCAGAACGCGATCTCGGCGGGGACATCGCCGAGCGAGGACAGCATCGAGACCATGCGGGCGATGCCCAGCGGCTGCACGCCAGAGCCGGCCGGCCCATCGGTGCCGAGAATGACGCGCTGCAATTCGCCCATCTCGCGGGCGACGCGCAGGGTGTAGAGGGCCGCGCGCTCATTGCCGTTATGGACGAGTTCGAGTCCGCGCTTGCAGCCCTCGCAGATGCAGCGGATCTCGCGGTCGGGCAATGCGGTGTGGCCGCCATTGATGTGGCCGACGATGTCGGTGTCGGCCTCGAGCACGACATCGGCGCCGATCAGGCCCGAGCTGGGGATCGAGGGACCGCCGGTGTGGATCGTCGACTGGATGCCGTACTTCCGGGCCCAGGCCACCATCTGCTTGGCCTGCGCGCCGTCCTTGACGCCGCCGAGACCCACTTCACCCAAAAGCTTCACGCCGGCATCGGCGAGATCCTTGAAATCCTGCTCCAGCATGCCGGGCTCGATCACCGGCGCGCCGGCATGGATCTTGACGCCGCCGGGCCGAAAATTGGTGAAGGCGCGCTGGGCATAGATCGCCATCGCCTTGAGCCCGACAATGTCCTTGGGACGGCCCGGCGTATGCACCTCGCCAGCCGAGATCATGGTGGTGACGCCGCCATGCATAGTCGAGTCGATCCAGCCGATCTGGTTCTGGCGCGGCGTCCAGTCGCCGGCGACCGGATGAACATGGCTGTCGATCATTCCGGGCAGCAGGACGGAGCCATTCGCATCGATGATGCTGTCGGCGCTGTCGGTATCCAGATCCTTGAACCGACCGAAGGCTGCGATCCTGCCGCCAATGGCGACCAGCGTGTCCGCCTCGAGGATCGGGTTGTTGATGTCGCCGCTCAACAGCAGGCCGATATTCCTGATGACCAGCTTGTGGTCGGCCTTGATCGTCGCTGCCTGCTGTTCCGCCATCATAGCCTCCGCCGTCGCGCTGCGCTTGTTTTCGGATGATTGACAAGCGCGAAACTTGCAATCATATCGTTTGCGTACGAACGATTTTGAGCAGGCATTTCCAGGCCTGTCAAGCTCGGAGGATGGGCATGTCTTTCGCCGTAACCGACGCCTGCATACGCTGCAAATACACCGACTGCGTCTCGGTCTGCCCGGTGGATTGCTTCTACGAAGGCGAGACGATGCTCGTCATCAACCCGGACGAATGCATCGATTGCGGCGTCTGCGAGCCCGAATGCCCGGCCGAGGCGATCGTGCCCGATACCGCGGATGGCGCGCAGCGCTGGATCGAGCTTAACGGCCGCCTCGCGGCAATCTGGCCCAACATCACCGATCGCCGTGAGCCGCCCGTCGATGCCGACGACTGGAAGGGCGTCCCCGACAAGCTGAAATTCGTCCCCGAAGCGTCCGCCTGAACGCTGCTTCACTCGCCTCAAGCCTTAGTGAGACTGATCTGATGAGCAACTATTTCGAGGAGACGGTGCTGAGCGTCCATCACTGGACGGAGACGCTGTTCAGCTTCACCACGACGCGCGACACTGCCTTCCGCTTCAAGAACGGCCAGTTCACGATGATCGGGCTCAAGGTCGGCGAGAAGCCGTTGCTGCGCGCCTACAGCGTCGTCAGCACCAACTACGACGAGACGCTCGAGTTCTTCTCGATCAAGGTTCCCGATGGCCCCCTCACCTCGCG
>NZ_JBFTZP010000025.1:0-19579 GCF_056406735.1 Allobosea sp. P1_B10
GGATGGGGTGATTCAGGAGGTGTCATCGTCACGGGCCCGACGGCTGTCTCGTCGGCCTCGTTGGGTGGTGGCAGCAGCGACGGCCGGTTCGTCGGTGGTGCCCAGATCGGCTATAACTGGCAATCTGGCGCAATCGTGTACGGCCTCGAGACCGACATCCAGTATGTCGACGCGGGGGGCGGCGGTGTCGCCTGGGGCCCCTATACATGGTGGGGCGGCGGGGGCAGTGGCGATGGCGCCTATTTCGGCACCGTTCGCGCCCGCCTGGGCTACGCCTTCGACCGGACCCTGATCTACATCACGGGCGGCTTGGCCTATGGTGGCCTCAACACTAACCCKATCACCGGAAACTCCACGAGCAATACCGGCTGGACCATCGGTGGCGGTGTCGAATATGCCTTCACCAACAACTGGACCTTCAAGGTGGAGGGACTTTACGTTGATACCGGCGAGGGAAGCGAGACACGGACCTTTATTAACCCGGTAGGCGGTGCCCTTCCGGCTGGGGTCTATACCGCGACAACCAGTGGTGGTGGCGGCGCCGGGCTTCTTCGCGTCGGCGTGAACTACAAGTTCTGAGACCGACACAAGGACCTGGAAGCAGCCCGGCGCTTTGCTCCGGGCTGCTTAGACCGCCCAGCTCGCTCAATCCTCAGATTGCAGCAACATGTAGGCCGGCTTCCCGATTTCCAGCAAAACAGTCGATGTCTTCGGCTGGAAACTTGCGCATAGTTGTCTGGTCCATCCTTGCTTGCGATTGGTAGACGCGATGCTGTCGGCAAGGGCATGGTAAGGCTCTCGCCATTTGGATCGCCAATCTTAACAATAAGTAAGCCCTCTGCGAGGCGAGTCGGCGTCTTTGCGCCAACTGTTCGAAGCCATGTATAATTCTTGGCCGCCGAATGCCCGGTCGTAAAATTGGCCTGCCCCGTGAAAAGTGGTCCTCCCTGAGGTAGGCTTTTGAGCCTTGGAGGATGCCGCGATGCCGCAGAAGAAGTACAAGCCTGAAGAGATCGTCGCGAAGTTGCGCCAGGTCGACGTGCTGTTGTCCCAGGGGCGCCCGGTCGCGGAGGCGATCCGGGCCATCAGCGTAACGGCATTCACCTATTACCGCTGGCGCAATGAGTTTGGCAGGCTGAAATCCGATCAGGTGAAGCGACTGCAGGATCTGGAGAAGGAGAACGAGCGGCTGTGCAAAGCCATTTCAGATCTGACGCTGGAGAAGCTCATTCTCAAGGAGGCTGCCTCGGGAAACGTCTGAGCCCCGCCCGTCGTCGCCGCTGCATCGACCGCGCCATGATGAAGTTCGGCGTGTCGGAGCGGTTGGCGTGCCGGGTTCTGGGGCAGCATCGATCTACGCAAAGCAAGGTTCCGAAGGGCCGCACCGACGATGCGGCGCTGACCGCCGACATTGTGGAGTTCGCCACCCGGTATGGCCGTTACGGCTAACGCCGGATCGCAGCGATGCTGCGCTCGTCAGGCTGGGCCGGGAACGTCAAACGTGTCGAACGGATCTGGCGGCGGGAAGGGCTCAAGGTGCCCGCAAGGCAACCGAAGAAGGGCCGCTTATGGCTGAACGATGGATCCTGCGTTCGGCTGCGACCGGAGTATCCCAACCATGCTTGTTCCTACGACTTTGTCGAGGATCGCACCCATAATGGCCGGAGGTTTCGCATGTCGCGACAAACGCTTGCGTTTGCGCAGACGTGATCGACGAGTTCACCCGGGAATGCATCGCGATCCGGATCGACCGGAAGCTGAAATCCACCGATGTCATCGATGTCCTGTCGGACCTCTTCATCCTGCGCGGCGTGCCAGGGCATGTTCGTTCGGATAATGGTCCCGAGTTCGTCGCCAAAGCAGAGCGGGGGTGGATCACAGCGGTCGGCGCGAAGACGGCCTTCATCGAGCCAGGCTTGCCTTGGGAGAACGGCCACTGCGAGAGCTTCACCTCCAAGCTTCGCGACGAGTTCCTCAACGGCGAGATCTTCTACAGCCTCGCCGAGGCTCGGATCGCCATCGAGGGCTGGGTCAGCACTACAATACCGGCGCCCGCACTCCTCGCTCGGCTACAAGCCGCCAGCACCGCTCGCTGTGGTGTTGCCGGCGGCGCAAACCCAACCCACCTCGCCGGACACCTCAACCGTGGCCGCCAAGCCCACCATGCATTAGATTAGAACCGGGCCAACGGTCGGTAAGATTGTCAACACGGCTGTCATCCGCCTCTATTAGCCAAATGCACGTTCCTGGAAATGGCCGTTAGTTGGAACCTGAGCAAATGCGCCACAAGCGGTCGTTGGGTGTTGGCGAGGTAGCGGACCTTCACCGTGCGCTCGTCGAGAGCCGGGCGCGCCACCCACCGCGGAACCGGAATCGGCGGGAGCAATAGCCTACGTCTTTTCGACCTGATGGCTTAGGCTCGTCGCATGGGACTGTTGACCTTCAGCATAAACGTCACCCTGGACGGCTGCGTCGATCATCGAGAGGGAATCGCCGACGACGAGACGCACGCGTTTTTCACCCGCCTTATGGACGAGCGCGGGGCAATGCTGTGGGGCCGTATCACCTACGAGATGATGGAAAGCTACTGGCCGGCGGTAGCTCGCGGCGACGTGGAGGCGCCGCCGACGATCCGAGAGTGGGCCGTCAAGCTGGAGGACAAGCCGAAATACGTAGTGTCGTCGACGCGCAAGGATTTCCCGTGGAGCAACAGCCACCTTGTCGCCGAGGACCTGCGAACAGGCGTGCAGAGGCTCAAGGACGCGACCCCGGCGGGCGTGCTGCTCGGTAGCGGCAAGCTTGCGACCGAGCTGGACCGGCTGGATCTGATCGACGAGTACAAGTTCCTCATCCATCCCAGGATCGCCGGCCACGGCCCGACGCTGTACCAGGACGGGCTGCTCAGCACGCGACGGCTCGCGCTCGTCTCGGCGAAGCCGCTTCGCAATGGTGCGGTCGCCATGCACTACCGGCGCGAACGCTGACTGAAGACAGCCTCTCACATACAGCATAGGGAGCCGGCCGGTTGCTCAGGTGGGGACCTCGGGGCAGCCTCGCGCCACAACGAGACACTGCGGCACAGCCAAGATGCTGACATTGGTCAGCGATGCATTTTCACGCCACCTTTGAGGCATCGCCGGTGAGCGGTGCCCCTTGTCGGGTCAAAGCGCTCGATCTCTGCGCTCGTCTGGAGCGTAGTACGCCAACGTCACGGCGAAACCGTTCGAGGTCTCAATCCTGGAACTGGAAGACCTTTTTCCAATCGCGCTTCATATCGACGACGGTCCACTGATTGGCTGTTGCGGCGTCGAGCGCCTTGTCGAGTTTGCCGAAATGCGCCTGACGGTCATAGGAGAACTCGCGTTCGGCATCGGTGTGGTGAACGATCAGGCCGAAGCGCGGCCCACCTGACATTGTGGTCCATTGCAGCATTTCGAGATCGCCATCTGAATTCCCGAACGCCGCGATGGGACGCCGGCCGATCTGCTGGTTGATCCCGATGGGCTTGCCGCTCTTGTCGTCGATGAAGTTGATCTGCGGCAGACGGAAGATCGTTGGCCGGCCGTCACGCATCTCGAATGTCGTCTTGATCGAGGAGCCGACAACCTGCTCGGGAGGGATGCCGTACACCCTCTCGGTCCATGGCCGCATGAACTCGACGCCGCCACCGGAGACGATGTAGGTCTTGAAGCCGTTCGCCCGGAGATAGGTGAGCAACTCCAGCATCGGCTGGTAAACCAACTCGGTATAGGGGCGCTTGAAGCGCGGGTGGCGCGCGGTGGCGAGCCATTCCAAGGCGATTCTCGCGAACTCGTCCGAAGTCATGCCGGCATGAGTTACCGCGATCAGTTGCATCAGGCCCTGCTCGCCCGAAGCCGCGAGCGCGCTCATATCGCCATCGAGGACCGCCTTGAAAGGTTGCCTGGTCTTCCATCCGGGATTTTGCGGAGCGAACATCCTGACTCGATCCAGAACAAACGCGAGTTGCACGTACATCGGTTGCTCAGCCCACAATGTGCCGTCGTTGTCGAACACCGCGATGCGCTCGCCCGGCGCCACAAAGTCGGCGCCACCTTGTGACGTGACACGCGCGACGAAGCTTGTGATCGATGACTTGGCCGAGCCATCATTCCAGGACGACAGCGGGTCGGACTGCGCCAGCGCAACTGACGGGCGCAGCGGTCCGATCAGAACAGGCATCGCAGTCAATACCGAGAGCAGCACGCGACGATTCAGACCGGCGCTGCAAAACAGATCGGATTTCATTTCGATCTCCATCAATGGAAGCTCGCTGACGGTGGCGCGGGCGCTTGCTGCTGTTCCTGAGACTATTGTGCTGTTGGCGGTCTCCAGACACAGCGGAAGCCAAGATGACTGGTCGAGGTATCGACCGGTTCCGCATGGCGTGCGGCGGGCCGGTAGCGGCGGCAATAGTTGGGCGCGCAAAGGTGAGAGCCGCCCTTGATCACTTTGCGCGGGATTTTGATCTCCGGCAGGTCGGGATCGTAGCTGCCGTCTTCGAGGCCGCCCCGAGGATTGTGCGGAATGCAGCAGGTCTTCCGGGAATCGGCCTGGTGCTTTGGCGCGTACCAGTCGGTGGTCCATTCCCAGACGTTGCCGATCATGTCCTGTAGGCCGTAGCCGTTCGGCGGAAAGGCCGTGACCGGCGAGGTGCGTTCGAAGCCATCCTCACCCAGGTTCTGAGAGGGAAATTCGCCTTGCCAGGTGTTTGCCATATGGCGTCCGCCGGGAGCGAATTCATCGCCCCAGGCATATTCGGCACCGTCCAGCCCGCCGCGTGCGGCAAACTCCCATTCAGCCTCGGTGGGCAGGTCTTTGCCGGCCCAGCGCGCATAGGCGAGAGCGTCGGCGAAGGCCACATGGACAACCGGGTGATTGTCGAGCGCGTTGATGGTGCTCCGGGGGCCATAGGGGCGGCGCCAGTTCGCCCCTTTCATCAGCCTCCACCAGTGATGGAAATCGCGTCGGTCGACGGGGCCCGCAGGCTGGCAGAACACCAGGGAACCTGCGTAGAGCATTTGCGACGACGTGCCAGGATAGTCATCCGCATCGGGAGCTATTTCCGCAAAGGTGACATGGCCGGTCGCTTTGACGAACGCCTTGAACTGCCGGTTTGTCACGGGCGTTCGATCCATCCAGAAGCCGTCGACTGTTACGAGATGGGCCGGTGCCTCCTCCGGATAGTGGCGATCGGACCCCATGCGGAATCTCCCGCCAGGCACGCCAATCATGTCGGCTGGTGGCGCAGCCTTGCAACAGACATCGTCGCCCCCTGGAACCGCAGATACCGTTCGGCCAGCAATGTCCAAGCCTGTCATGACATCCCCATCGGAACTGGCGGGGTCAGAAGTGATAGGCAATGCTCGAAAAGACACCGTGCTGGGTCGTGCGATAGGTGAACCCGTCGTTACGGTAGTCGGTGTAGATCGCCCGATATCCCACGGCTGTGGAAATTGAATTTGTCCAGCGATAGCCGATGGTTACAAGGCCCTGAGCCGTGAATCGCGATCCAACCCCAAAGCCGCCGACATCACCGAGGAGATTGGCAAACCAGCGCTCGTTTATCCGCCAGGTCGCGGCGAACCCCACGGTCGGATCGACCCATTGCTCGAGGCTGCGCCGGCTGAGCGTGACGGGAATCAATCCGGGCGACGCTTCGATCTCTGCCGTCAGGCGCTGGTAGCGCAGGCCTGCGGTCGCATAGACGTCGAGATCCGGTCCGCCGATCGGCAGCCTGTAGCCGACGAGTGCCGAGGCGATCAGCTGCCGCATCTTGAAGTCGACCTTCGTCCCCGGCGCGATCGCGGCGAGGGTCGGGTGGCGTATTCCAGGAGGTCTGACGATAGCGTCATCCGACAGCGCCGCCCAGACGATGTCGGTGAGGATCAGCCAGTCGCCCTTCTTGGCGAGGAACGACGCCATAAGCGCGCCGTTGAGGTCCTTCAAAACGTCGCCAAAGCTCATATCGACTTTGACCGGCGGCAGGTCTCTGACGCCGACGCGGCCGTTGAGTGCGGTCGCCCAGCCATAGCCCGTGGCCTGGAACTGCCAGACTGACGGAGGCTGCGGCAGAACAACGGGGACAGGAAATGGATCCGCGCTGATGGCCGCCGTGGCTGCGAAGACGAACGCCAACGTGCCTCTCGAGGAACGTAACCAAAACCGTCGGCCCATTCTCGATCTGCGTCGCATGTCGCCTCCGGAAAGTGGCTGCTATTTCAGAAGCAGAAACTGGACTTGCGTCCTGACCTGCCCGGCGGCGTTCCCATTGGGTGTCGCTGCGGCACGCCGATCATGTTGGCGATCGGGCTGTGGGGGGCCTTGGCAAATTCGCCCGAACTCGGCTCCTCCGTGCCCGCCGGAGCGAACATGCGCATGGGCAACATGATGCTTGCAAAGGTTTTGCGTGCTGCCTGGTCCATCGCATTCGTTCGCATCAGTCACCGGTCGGCGCTTCGAGGAGATAGTTCCTCTGAAGCTGCGAACTCGCGGAGGGAGCGATCGTCTGACATTCGGTAAAATAGAAACTGCCGGGCGCCCGGTTGTACGGATTGGCGCAAATGCTGGCGAGCTCGGCCTGCTTCGACTGCGAAGACTGGCAGGCCGACAGGGCGAGAACCGCGAACATCGGCACAGAGATCAATCGAACAAAGTTCATATGCGCCTCTCTCCTGGCAACTGCGCGGCCGCTGAAGCTGGTCCGGGCCGCGTCGCTCGATCGCGGCCCGGTTTGCCGGCTGAGGCGGACCAATCAGTTTCCGGATGGCATCGGAAGACTGATGCCTTCCTTGGCAAGCAGATCGCGAACGCTCTGGAACTTCTCGTAATCCGAGAGCGTCATCGGGCCGGTATACGTCTCACTTTGCAACTTGCGCGGCGGATACTGCACATAGGTCTTCATCAGGTCCTTGATCGTTTCACTGATCGTCACCATGGTCCAGGTGCGTTCGGTATAGTTGTTCATGAAGATGTCGTAGCGCTCCTGGGGATCCTGCCACAGGTCGAAGACCTGCGGCACCGTAGCGACGTATTTCTCTGCTCCCTTCCAACCCAGATTGGTATCGACGGCCAAGCCGCCGGTGGACACGCCGTTGTCACCACGCAGGTTGAACACTGCCTTGTAGTTGCCGACACGCGCGGCGCCCGGCGACAGTTCATTCTCGGTGAAATAGAACCACGATGTCCGCGGTGAAGGGCCGGTACCGAAGAGGACCGGAGACAGGTCAAAGCTGTCGAAGATGATCGGCTGATTGGCGCGGTCCTGCGTCGGCATCCGCGCTCCGCCGACTGCGGCGAATGTCGCCATCAGATCCAGACCGCCGGTGATCTCGTGGTTCTTCGAGTTCGCCGCGATCTTGCCCGGCATCCAGGCGATTGCGGGAACGCGGTTCCCGCCTTCGCGAAGCGTACCCTTGGTGCCGCGGAAGGGCGTGTAGCCGGCGTCAGGATACACGTCCTGCCAGGCGCCGTTGTCGGTGGTGTAGAACACCAGCGTGTTGGCGGCGAGCCTGGGGTTCGAACGGACCTTGTCCATGATGCGGCCGATCCGCGCGTCGAGTTCATGCACGGAGTCGGCATACTTGCTCTTGGACATCGACTTATGGACGTAGTCTGGATGCGGCATGTTCGGCTGATGCACCTTCATGAAATTGATGCTCATGAAAATCGGCTCGGCCGAGTTCGCATTGCGGTCGATGTAGTCGAGCGCCGCTTTTTCGACGTAGCCGTCGAAGAAGGGGATTCCGACCACGCCCTGTGCCGGCGTGTCGACATATTGCCCGTTGATCTTGAATTCTTCTCGTGCCGGTTGCCCGGCATTGCCCGAGAGCGCGCCCTTGGTCACCCGCTGGAACATCGCCCTGAGTTCCGGCGCCATGTCAGGGAACCAGGTCGGGTCCGCGTAGGTGTAAGCATTGAGGTGATACAGGCCGCAATACTTCATCTCGTCATAGCCCTGCGCGTTGGGCAGCGCGTAATCGGCCTCGCCAAGGTGCCACTTTCCGGTGAAGAACGTCCTGTAGCCGCTGGTCTTCAACACTGACGCGAGCGTCCATTCTGCAGCCGGGAGGCCGCCGCCCTGGCCCTGGAATGCAACGGTCGTCATGCCGCTGCGGTTGGGGATGCGCCCCGTCTGCATGGCTGCGCGCCCCGGCGTACAGCTGGGTTGGGCATAGAAGGAAAAGAACGTCATGCCCTCCGCCGCCAGCCTGTCGATGTTGGGGGTCGGCATGCCGCGGCCGATACCGCCACCATAGGGGCCGAGATCGCCGTAACCAGTGTCGTCGGACACGATCATGATGATGTTCGGCTTTTGGGCTGAGGCTGGCGGTTGTTGCTGCGCGAGCGCAGGGATGACCGCGCCCGCCGAAATTGCCACGCTGGCGCAAAAACCGAGCAATCCGCGTCGACAGATCGTCATGCCACGTCTCCATTTGCTGAATCGGGCAGGCCTTTGAGCAGGCCCAACAGCAATTGCCGCACACTTTGGAGGTCGGCACGGCAACGATTGGCGAGTTTAGAAGCCAACTGGCGGGGGTCTCTATTGTACCGAGGGACAATATCAGCATACGGGCCCAGGCGCGGCCGGGCTTTCATCCGAATGCTTAGAAATGCCTGTCGAAGGAGGCTGCCGACTGGAGCTGGAGGAAGATGCCTAACGCGAACATCAAAAGGCAGCCACGGCCCCGTTCGTGCGCTCGCACGAGCCTACCCCGACATCACTGCGAGGGGCTGATCGCCAGAGAGCGGACGGCGCCAAAGTCCGGAAGGCCAAGGATTCGAGCGCGCCGTCGCCAGCTTCCAAACTGAATGGTTCAGTTGCGGACATTGCCAGCGACTGCAATGGGCCAGCTGCAGAAGCACCGCACACGGCAACGGCCAACGCTTGCAACGAATCTGGGTGCTCGCCCTGTCCCAAATTCGACTGGACTTCGTTCGTTAAGCACGCATTGCTGTCTCGACGGCGACGCGGACTTGGCGCGCGATCTTCGATGATGACCCTGCCGGCTGCACGCTGGGGCGGGGTCACGGTGGTGCGGGGATGGCCCCGCCTCAAACCGCGAAGAGATCGCCATGCAGCGCCAACGCCGGAAGACCAAATCATCGCCCACCCACATCCCCTCGTCTGCGCCTGAACCGACGGCAGGGCAGAATGCAGCTGCCTCAGTCGTTGCTTTGCTTCGAGCCAGGCCACCCGCCCCAGCAGCAAGCTCGGCATTGTCCTAGGCCTGCTGCAGGCAGCAGAAGGCGCAAGCCTCGCCAGGCTCGCGGCCGTGACCGCCCAGGGCGACCTTCTATCGCTGGTATGATCGCTATCTCTCCGGCAGGGTCGAGGCGCTCGCCGATCATCACTCACGGCCCGACCGCGTCTGGAACCGGATTCCCGACCCAATCTGGGCCGAGATCGTCGAGCTGGCGCTGCGCGAAACGGAGCTGAGCCCACGCGAGCTGGCGGTGCGCTTCACCGACGAAAAGCGCTACTGGCCTGCTGCCGGTTTCGTGGACACCAAGATTGGGTGTTTCCTGAAGCCGGAGGTGGCATATGCAACGACGGAAGTTTGGGCGTGAATTCAAGATTGAGGCGGTCGGCTGATCAAGGACCGTGGGGTCAGCGTGGCGCAGGCGTCGCGCGATCTGGACGTGCACGAGAATGTGCTGCGCAAATGGGTTSGGGACTTCGCCGCCGATCCGRGGCAGGCCTTCCCAGGCCACGGTCAGGTAAAGCCTGAACAGCTCGAGATCGACAAGCTGCGGCGGGAGGTCGCCAAGCTCAAGGCGGAGCGTGACATTCTAAAAAAGGCCGCGGCCTACTTCGCGAAGGATGTGACATGAGGTTCACGTTCATCGCGAAGCACCGTGGTATCTGGCCGGTGACGTGGCTTTGTGAAGCGCTGGATGTGTCACGRTCGGGCTTCCATGCCTGGCTCAACCGGTCGCCGAGCAAGCGTGCGCGTGACGACGAGGAGGTTGGCACGAAGGTCCGGGCAAGCTTCATCGGCTCGGATCGCACCTATGGCGCGCGCCGTGTCTGGCGAGACGTGCTGGCTGAAGGCSTCGATTGTGGCCTGCATCGGATCGAGCGGTTGATGCGGGCGCAGGCGTTGCGCGCAAGGCCACGCCGACGAGGGCTGCCGAGGGATGAGGGCCAGCGGTCGACAATCGCTCCCAACACGCTCGATCGGGAGTTCCATGCCGAGCGGCCCAACCAGCGCTGGATCGCCGACTTCACCTATGTCTGGACCGCAGAGGGCTGGCTCTATGTTGCGGCCGTCATCGACCTCTTCTCCCGCCGGGTGGTCGGCTGGTCGATGAAGGCCGAGATGACCGCGCAGCTCGTCACCGACGCGCTCGTGATGGCGATCTGGCGTCGAGGCAAGCCAGACGCGCTGCTGCACCATTCGGATCAGGGGAGCCAATACACCAGCCAGCACTTCCAGGAGTTGCTGGCAGAAAACGGCGTCACCTGCTCGATGAGCCGGTCAGATGCCGCCGGCAACCGAGGCGATGCACAGCGGGACCGTGAACAGGATCGCCAGGGAAGGCGCAAAGCCGAATTGCAAGGCAAGCCCGACTGCGCCGATCTCCAAGGCCGCAACGGTCGACCCGCCCCCCGCTGCGCACATCAGCCACACCAGGATTGCCCGCATGCTGATTAACGGGCCGTCAGCGGTCGCGCTTACAAGCTGACACTAAATTGAGCGGTTCCGCCGGCACGGCTTGTGTTGGCCGAGAGTTCGCTGTCGATGCGCATCCCGAGGCCGACGGTTTGGCTGAGGCTGATGTCGGCGCCCTCAGTAAGAAGCGCCGCATTGCGGTGGGTTGGGCGCCGGTCGCCGCAAACCTGGCGCCGGGGAGGCCGTCGAGCGTGACGGCAAGCTCGGCATCGCGCTGGTGATAGTGCGCCCAAACGGCGCGCACGAAGCCGGTGACGGGAGAAGCGCCCGCGATGGGGTTGGCATCGAGTTGCAGGCCGAGTTCGCTGCGGTTGATTATGTCGGACCGACGCACCAACGTCAGCATGCCGGCGGTTGCTCCCACTCAATCGCGTTCGACTACGGAGCCAATCGCGGTGGCACCGTCGCGTGAACCGACCTCCGATCCCGACTACTGTGGCTCGGGACCGGACCGACAGCGACAACACCGAGACCATCATCCGATGTACCGGTTGAGAAATGCGGCAGTGCGCATTGCAGCGTCGGTCGATGCGGCGCCTCCAAAGCCGTGTCCTTCGCCAGGATAGATCTGCCGTTCGACAACTGCGCCGCGGGCTTTCAGCAGGGTCTCGATCGCGTAGGCGTTGGAGACCGAGACAAGCCGATCGGCATCGCCATGCAGGATCAAAGTCGGCGCGAAACGGCGAGAGCCCCGCAGTTGCCCCGGCAGATAACCGAAATAACTGACGACGGCCTTCACCCGCTTGTCCTGCGCCGAGAGAGCCAGCGCGAGCGCGCCGCCTAGCGAGACGCCGACAATGCCGACGCGATTGCGGGCCACGGCCGGGTCACCGACGATTTGGCTAAGCGCAGCGGAATTGGCCGCCAGCCATGTGGGAAACTTCGATTCCAGTTCGTCGTAAGCGGCGCGCCGATCGCCCGTGCTCTCAAGATAATGGGGTAGAAAAACCGTGAAGCCGGCAGACGCGATTGCTCGGGCCGCCGCTGCATATCGCCCGGGGTAGGTCAGGCCATCCGAGCCGTGCAGGAGCAGGACGGCCGCATGCGGAGCTCGACCAGGTGCATCGAAGCGCTCGATGGTGACAGCAGCTTTGGCAGAGGCGGTACGGGTCTGAGCGCTGGCCGACGCGGCCATCAGCGTGCAGGTGGTTCCTGCGATGAACGATCGACGATCCATGTTATGCTCCATTGCAAGCTTGCGGCGCCACACCCGACCTGGGCATGGCGCCGCTCGTTTGCTTCCGCGATCAGGCGACGATGAAAGGCCTGACGGCAGCGAGGACCTGCTGCTTGGTCATCGCCTTGTCGAAGGCGCCCTTCCAGGGCTTCACACCGCGTACGAGTCGGACCTCAGCGGCGTGCCGGGCTTCAACAGAGTGGATACGAAGCGCGGTAGTCAGGGCGGCGTTCGAGCCCATTAGGGCGGGGGCCTGACCAGCATAAGCCGCAACACCGGTGTCTTCGAACGTCTGCGCCACCGTGGCGAAGGTCTTGAAGTCGCGAAACACGTTGGCGTATTTGCCGCCAGCCGTGAAGTCGAACTGCGGCTTGGCCACTGCGCCTGCGCCGAGCGTCGAGCTGAGCAGGGTCACATGCGCCTGCTCATGCTCGCTGATCTGGCGGAACACCGGCGAGAAGCGATCGGGCACGACCCCGGCCTTCAGGCCCATATTGTAGAACTCGGCCTCCAGATATTCGAGCGTCAGCGCGAAATTGAGCACGTCTGCGACCTGCGCCGGCATGCCTTGGCCGAATGCCTGGGTGGAGACGGCCGCGAGCACGACGGGGACCGAGGCGACGGCGCCGAGCTTTCTGGCTGAGGAGAAGAAGAGATCGCGACGGGACGCCAGCGCGCCGGCGAGGTCTGGATCGAGCGTGGAGAGGAGGGTGTCGGTGTTCATGATGATGTCTTTCAAATGCGAGGCTGAACAGGCGGCGCTCAAGGAAGCTGCGACGCGGTGACCGGCGTTGCGATGAAGGGAGCAGCGGTGCGAAGGACCGTCGAAGGCGGGTTGGCAACATCGACACCGCCGCGCGTAATGACGTCGTCACCGGCAAACGCTACGGTGAAGGGCCGCAGCATGTCCCGGATCGTCGCGGCATGACGTGCCTCGACAGACACGATCGAGCCGGCGGCCGCGAGATATTTCGGGTTCTGGATCGCAGCACCACCGCCGTTATATGCGGAGACGCCGAGGTCCTCGAAGGTCATGGCCGTCTTCAGGACGCTCATGCGATCGCCGAAGTTCACTGCTGAGAAGTTGACCGCCAGATCGGGAATCCGATTGGCGCCGAGAGCCTTCTTGAAGAACTCGCGATGCGAGATCTCATGATTGCGGATGTCGGTCAGCAGGGTCCGCTCGTAGGCGTTCATGCCGGCGTAAGGACTGGCGATGACCTGCGTGTAGAACGCCGCTTCCAGCTGCTCCAAAGCGTAGGCGTAGTTCAGGACGCCAAGGTCGCCGCCACCGAGATCGACCGCACGGGATTGCGCAAAGGCCTCGCCAAGCTTGAGGCCAGGGACGTTCACGCCGAATGCGACCGCTGCAGCAGCAGCCGCGCTCGACCAACGTAGGAATGTGCGGCGGCTTCGGTCTGTGGCTAAATTTCTATCGTACGTTGCCATAATAGATCTCCAAATTTTGCTTCCAATCGACTGAAGAACTTGGAGATTAAAAAATAGTTCCAAAACAATTTACTTTATATTCTAACTCAAAATTTTAATACTAGAAAAAATCATAACTTTTCTTCCGTCAGGAGTTTTGACAGATTTTCATTGTCGCGTTGGTTGATTACGTGCCGCGCCGTGGACTGGATGCAGACTTGATCATAAATACTGGAAGGCCAGTGAGGCATGGTCGGGGCTCCCGCGATGCGCCCCTCACTTGGCAAGCGCGGGCAGGAGAAGCGCAGCCCTCATAAATTCTGGACTGCACCGGCAACAATCACCCCATCATTGCGGTTTGGCTCAGGCCAACGCATGAAAGCGTTTCACTCGGATGCCGGCTGACGTCTCCATGCATCGAATCTGTCCAACGCGATTGAGAGCCGGTGAGCGTGGCGAGCGATAACTTCCTGCACTTGAGAGATGAAGCCAAGGCGGACGCTGCCGCGCTTTTTGCGGGGGCCGGCGATGTACGTTCGTTCGCGCGTGATCTGGATTGGTTGCGCACCCCGCTTGGGCCGACGACTGGCTGGTCCCCAGCCCTACGGACAATGGCGCGGTCGATCTTCGATTCTCCTTTTCCGATCTGCCTATGGTCGGGCCCCCAGTTCGCCCTGATCTATAACGACGCCTACCGCAGGATCCTGACGGCCAAGCACCCTGCGGCGCTGGGCCAACCCGGTTCGGTTGTCTGGGCAGAGATCTGGGAGGAGTTGCAACCCCAGTTCGAGAGCGTTCGCGCGGGAGGCGAGCCGGTCTACTTCGAGGATGCCCCGTTTGTCATGGCGCGACTCGACGGTGGCGGCACCGAGACCGCCTGGTTCAATTACTCGCTGTCCCCTCTTCGTGACGAGGATGGCAGCGTCGCCGCCGTCCTCAATATCACGCCGGAAACAACCGCCCGCATTCTGGTCGAGAGGCGGCTCGCGAAGGAGCAGACCGCGCTTGCCGCGAGCGAGGCTCATGCCAGGCTCAACGTCGAGCGTGTCAAACTGGCGATGTCGGCGGGCGCGATTATCGGCACATGGGTTTGGGATCTCGTCGCCGATCAGTTCACGGTCGACGATGGGTTCGCTGCAACCTTCGCCATCGAGGGCATTGCCCGCACGGGCGATCTCACGCTCACCCGGATCATGACCGCTGTCCATCCTGAAGACCAAGCGGGCTTGAGCGTAGCGATCGAGGCCGCCATGGCACGAGGCGGCTCCTATGTGCATCAATATCGAACCAAGCGTGCGGACGGAGACTTTCTTTGGTTGGAAGCCAATGGTCGCGTCGATCTGGCGCCAGACGGCACTCCGACCAGCTTTTCAGGCGTTCTGATCGACATCGAGGACCGTCGGGCAGTCGATGCGGTGGTCAGGCAGCGCACCTTGGATCTAGAGGCGGCGTTGGACGCAAAGACACTCTTGCTGCACGAGGTCGATCATCGGGTGAAGAACAACCTGACGATGATCGGCGCCCTGCTGAGGCTCCAGTCCCGCCAGATCGACGATCCGGTGATCACCGCCAAGCTGGATGTCATCATGGAGCGGATCGACGCGCTGGCGACGGTTCATAGGCGGCTGTATCAGTCCGACGACGTCTCCAAGTTTGACATCGCGGGTTTCGCCGAGAGCATGGCGGCCGGCGTCATCGCAGCCAGCGGTCGCCGCGACATCAAACTCGTCGTGGATATCGAGCCTATCAAGGTCCAATCCGATTACGCGTCTTCGCTGGGCCTCGTACTTAACGAGATGCTTACCAACGTGATCAAACATGGCCTGAGCGATGGTCGAAGTGGAACGATCAAGCTGACCGCGCGTAGCAGTGGCGAGGGATACCTTCTCTCCGTGGAGGACAACGGTCACGGCATCGACCTGGACAGAATGGGCGACGGCTTGGGGCGCACCTTGATCTCCAGGTTGTCCAAGCAGGCGGGGGCCAAGGTCACGTGGTACCGGCTGGAGCGGGGCACGCGCGTCACGCTGACGAAGAAGAGCTCTCACTAGAATGCCGAAGTCGAAGCCCCTCAAGGTTCTGATAGTCGAGGACGAGGCCCTCCTGGCGATGGACGTTGAATCCATGGTCGAGGACGCCGGGCATGTCGTCGTCGGCGAGGCCGCTTCACTCTACGACGTCGAGGCGCTCAAGGCCGACATCGATCCGGACCTAGCCTTCGTCGACATGCACCTCGCCAGGGGGACGAATGGCCTGGACGTCAGCGCGCTGATCCAGAAGCGCTGGGCAGGCGCGATCATCGTCTTCGTGACGGCGAACCCGGCCAAGATCCCCCCGGATTTCGCGGGCGCCCACGGCGTGATCGCCAAGCCGTTCTCCCGGACCGCCTTCATGTCGGCGATCAACTACCTCGTCGATGGGATCATCGCGCCGCCTCCATCGAGCGAGAAGCCCGGTGATTTTGTGGCAGCTCTCTCCTTGACCAAAAGCTGGTCGGTCTGAAACGGACCGTCCGATCTTGGCTTCCGGTGACCGCCTAAGCCGAGATTGCAGTCAGCGGCAGCTTAATCGACACCACCACCCCCTCGTGCTGCCAATCGTGCGAGACCGCCCCGCCAAATTGACGGACGATGGTGCTGTCTAGCAGCCTGCTGCCGAAGCCGATGCGTTCCGGCGGGGCCTCGATCGCGGCACCGCCCCTCTCCTCCCAGCGGACCGACAGGTGGTCGTCCTCGACGCTCCAGGAAATCGCTACCGTGCCCTCGTCGGCCGCGAGCGCGCCGTACTTGATCGCGTTGGTGGCGAGCTCGTTGATCACCAGCGCCAGGCCGCTTATCGATTCCGGCTTGATCGACATAGTTGTTCCGACCAGGCCGAAGCGAAGGCCGTTGTCGGACTGGTGGGGTTCGATCACCGACCGGATGATCTGCTCGAACTGCGAGGTCGCCGCCGTCTCCTCCCGAGCCCATACCAGCTGGTGCGCACCCGCGAGCGCGTGAACCCTGCCAGACAGGCTCTTTGAGAAGTCGTCCATGTCCTTGGCGCTCTTGGCGCCGAAGCGGATCATGGTGTTAACGAGAGCGAACAGGTTCCTCACCCGGTGGCTCATCTCATGCGCCAGCGTCTCGGACCGCTCCAGCGCGTCGACGAGGCTTTTCTCCGTCCGCTGGACCCGCAGCGCGGTGGCGACGAACGTGGCCAACTCGGTGGCGATGCGGGCATGTCCGGCATGGAAATGGCCGGGCTGGTTGGACGAGATCCACAGCGTCCCGACGGGCTCCTTGGAGCCGATGAAGATCGGAACCAGCAACACCTCGGGCAGCGAGATGCCAGCGGCGGCAACCCATTCGTAGACTCGCTCCACATACTGCATCAGGACCGGACGCGTGCGGTCGAGGGTCACGCCGCAAGGGCTGTGGTGGCGCGGCGTCGTCGCGTTGTTGAACCGGGCGAGTTCGCCGCGCAGATGGTGCCAGCGGAAGATGGGGACCGGCTCGGCTTCGTAGATGCTGATGCCGGCGGTCTCGCCGCCCGTCATGCTCATCGCGAGCTCGACGAAGCGCGGCAGGACCTCTCCTGGGGCCTCGCCCATACGCAGGACCAGGTCCTGGATGGCTTTCTTCTCTTCGAGGTAGTCGGGCGAATCCACCGGCCGACAATCGAGCTCGTTGCTGATATCCACGTCGAAGATTGGATTGGTAGCCAGCATGTTTCGGTTCGCCCCCGGGGCTCAGCCATAGCCCGCGAGCGAGAAATTAGCCAGTCATCCCCGCGTGTAGGGGCCGGCTGGCCCTGGGAGGCGGGGACCGATCAGTCCTCGGTCAGGGCGTCGACCGGACATTCGAGCCTGAACACGACGCCGGACGGTGCGTACTCGATCGCGGCCTGGCCACTGAAGTATCCGGCCAGCGCACGCTCGATCATGCGGGAGCCGAAGCCGCGCTGGGTCGGCGCCGCCACGACGGGACCGCCGCCCTCGCGCCACTCGAACTTGAAGTCGCCGTCGGTCACCAACCAGGTCACCGCGATTTGCCCGGTGTCCTGGCTCAGGGCGCCGTACTTGATCGCGTTGGTCGCCAGTTCGTGCACGGCCAACGCCATGGCCAGCGCCGTCCTCGACGATAGCTCCAACTCGGGTCCCTGGAAGCTGAAGCGCGACAGGTCGCCGTGCGCCTTCACGCTCTCCTTGACGAGGAATTCGAGGTTCGCCTTGGCCCACGCCGTGGGGTCAGCAGATCTTGCGCAGCAGCCATCGTGGTGAGCCGGGAGCCGAACGCTTCTTGATCGCGACCACCTCAGGACCGCCGCGAGTGGCCAAGCCAACGAAAGACAAGCTGGTCCGGGAATGCGGTGTCGGACTGGTGGAAATCACCGTCGAAGGCGATGGACCTGAGCGCCTGCTGACGCTGTCCCTGCCGCCGGCGACCGTGACTTCTCTGACTGACGACGAGATCGCCGAGGTCGAGGAGATCCTCGGGCATGTGGTGGACCGCGATGCGACGCCGGCGATCATTGACGTCGGGGCGGCTTGGATCATAGCTCAACTTTCCTGCGTCGATGTCGTCCTCCGGCTGAGGCCCGACCTGGCACCCGCAGTAATCGGTAGCGCTGCCGATCAGACACGGTCAGCCGACGAGTTTGGCATCGATCTGCGCCACGGGTGGACGTCAGCCCTTGCGATCAGCGGCATCGGCGCCGCGAAGTCCGATAGGTTTGGCGGGTCCTTTCGTTGTGTCCTGGTCAGTCTGCCGTTCGGCCTCCGAGTTTAACTCCGCGCCGACGAGCACGATGGTGGCGGAGAGCCACATCCACGACAGGAGGCCGATGACCGCGCCGATAGTTCCGTAGGTCTCGTTGTAGTCCTCGAAATTCGCGACGTACCATGAGAACAGGAGCGAGCCGACCAGCCAGGCGACACTCGCGAAGATGGCGCCGGGGCTGACCCATTTCCATTGAGCTTCGTCCCGGCTGGGGCCGAACCGATAAAGCGCCGACAAGCCGGCCATAAGGACGGCGATCAGGAGGGGCCATCGGCCTGCCCATATCAGCCATTCGGCCGCGCTTCCCAGATGCAGGTAGTCGAGCGCGACCGGGACGGCGGCGACGCCGACGATGGCAAGAACAACGAATGACAGGATGCCCACGGTAAAGCACAGCGAAATCAGGTTCAATTTCAGGAACCCCCGCTTCTCATTCTCGCCGTAAGCCACGTTGAGCGCGTCGAAGACGGCCTTCACGCCGGCGTTCGCACTCCAGACCGCGAGACCCAGGCTGAGCAGGAACGCGACCCCGAGCTTGCCCGAACCGCCCTGCACGATCCGCCCGATCTGCTCCTGAAGGAAGGCGCCCGAGCCTGCGGGCAACAGGCCTTCCGCCGTGGCCACGTGGTCGGAGATGGTCGCAGGCTCAGCGACGAGGCCATAGAGCGAGACGATCGCCGTCAATGCCGGGAACAGCGCCAGCAGGGCGTAGAACGTCACGCCCGCGGCAACGGCGCGGACGCGGTCCTCATCCATCTGGCGATAGGTACGACGGGCGATTTCCCACCAACCTTTCGGGGGGATTTCGTGCGGCTTCTCCGCACTCGCCCCCTGCTGGGTCTTGTGGGCGGATTTCGCTTCGTTGTCGGCATCCCGCGCACTCACCGAGTCGCGCTGCAACGCGGAGATCGCCAAGACTGAGCCGAAACCGACCGCCAGGGCCACGGCGATGTCAGCAAGGGGCGCTTTCAGGCGGCCCGCCGTAAACTGATCAACGACGCGGCGCATGACGGATCTGCTCATCGTCGAGGACAGAGCTCAAACGTTCGCCATTTCGCCATGACCTTCTGGCCACCAGGAGCCCGGCGACGAGACCCGTCACCGCACCGCCGGCCAGAATCGCTGAACCGGTGACCCTGGGCAGGCGAGGCATGTCGGGCAGGGTCGCCGCCGCCTTGCCGACAACGTCATCCGGGTTCGACGCTCGGCTTAGGTAAAGCCCCAAGCCGATGCATCCGAGCGCGACGGCGAGTAAACCTCCGCCGATGATCAGAGCTGGCTCGGGAAAACTGGACATCGTGGGTAGGTGGATTTTCGGCCTGAACGCGGCATGATTGTCGTGAACAGGAGCGGATATGACGAGACGCGTGCGCCGGAACCACAGCCCGGTTTTCAAAGCGAAGGTCGCTTTGGCGGCGATCAAGGGCGAGAAGACGCTGGCCGAATTGGCTCAGCAGTTCGACGTCCACCCCAACCAGATCACGCAATGGCGCAGCCAACTCCTTGAAGGGGCTGCCGGT
>NZ_JBFTZP010000026.1:0-18725 GCF_056406735.1 Allobosea sp. P1_B10
GGGTTAGTGTTGAGGCCACCATAGGCCAAGCCGCCCGTGATGTAGATCAGGGTCCGGTCGAAGGCGTAGCCCAGGCGGGCGCGAACGGTGCCGAAATAGGCGCCATCGCCACTGCCCCCGCCGCCCCACCATGTATAGGGGCCCCAGGCGACACCGCCGCCCCCCGCGTCGACATACTGGATGTCGGTCTCGAGGCCGTACACGATGGCGCCAGATTGCCAGTTATAGCCGATCTGGGCACCACCGACGAACCGGCCGTCGCTGCTGCCACCACCCAACGAGGCCGACGAGACAGCCGTCGGGCCCGTGACGATGACACCTCCTGAATCACCCCATCCCACGCCGGCATTTAGGCCGACGTACAATCCGGTCCAAGTAAACACCGGTGCATACGTGACGACGGGCGGCGCGCGACTCGGAAGATCGGCCGCGAAAGCCGAGGTCGCAAGGCATGTTGCTATAGCAGTGGATACAAGGCGTAGACGCATGTGATCCTCCTCCATGCACTGTCAGCCTGTTATTGGTTGCACAGGAATCGATTAGCAGAAAGCTAACGAACACCAATTGCTGACGAAGGGAACCAAAATCAGGAGAGAAGTGTTATTTTCATCACTTGGGTGAAGCCGGAAAACTCGGCACTCGATCGCGCGGATACTTTAGAGATTGATTGTATACCGTTGGAATGTGTCCGCTTTTTAGGCTGCGACCGCTCGTTCTGACGATATCGACCATTGAAGTCGCGCGAACACTACCGAAGCCCGGATCTAGACGTGCAAGAGATTCGGAACGGTCTAGATCGGAAGTCTTGCGGCTCCATTCGTACGGCCGAAAGGCCGGAGTCCACTCCTGTGAAGATCCCCCATTTAGGCGAGGTCGACCGCTCGCTGTCGCAAATGAAACGGCTGTTCACATTGGCAAGGCGACGTCCAACTTCGCCGTAGGTGGCTGCGACATGCCGGCCCTGTTGGTGCGGCTTGGTGACGGCGACGCAGGGGTAGCGGGCGAGGTAGGCCAGTAAGGTCTCAAGACCACGCAAGGGCGGCTGGGCGTAGACACCGCTTCGGCCAGATGAGCGAGTTCACCATAAAACGCTGGGCGCCCTAATCGCGTGCAAGTCAGCGAGACCTTCAAGGAAGCGCGGAACAGGCGCGAGAGCACGCAGCGCAGGTGCAGACTCTAGTTCGACACTTGAATGCCCGCCTCCAAGGCTAGTCTACGTTCACGAATTGGGTCTGTTGCGATTCAAGCTGCATCGACTTTCAGAATTCCACGCCGAGCGGCCCAAGCCTCAAAATACTGTCCCTAAGGCCAATAGACGTTTCGGGTCGCGGCAGCCTTAGTTGCACTTGGATGCGAGCGCTGCTGCTATATGGAGAGTAGCGCGTCCCAGATTGCTGCGGCGCTGCGGTGTGGAACCCCGGGGTGCGAAGTTCTGTCAAAATGTTCCCATCACACGAGTAGGTGTCTTGGAACTTATGGCGTCGGTCCACCTAATAGCTGGTCGAAAAGCTAGGCGACCGCTGGTTGTCAAACCAACAGAAGCGAGCCACTGCCCAATCAATGACTGCTACAGGAAAGGAATGGTGGAATGAACAAGTCCCTAAATAAGGCTGATCTCCGCGTTCTTGGGCTGTTGAGCGGCATCGCTATGTTGACGCTCATGAGCGTGCCGTCTCGGGCACAGACAGCGGAGGATATGCAGGCCCGTTACCGTCGCGAGAGCATGGAGCAGGCCCTGCAAACCAAGCAACGGTTCGATCTTTACGGGCTTCGCTTTGATTCGGATAAGGCGACGATCGAGGCAAGTTCGAAAGGTCTTCTGGACGACATCACGACGACAATGCAGAGTTTCCCCGACTGGCGATTACGGATCATCGGGCATACGGATGCGACAGGCGATCCCGCGCCCAATGTTACCCTATCCCGAGAGCGTGCGGACGCGGTCAAGGCAGCGCTTGTCGAACGAGGCGTCGACACCCAAAGGCTGATAACGGCGGGTCTCGGAGAGAGCCTCCCTATTGCGAGCAACGAGACTTCCTCCGGTCGCGCGTTGAACCGCCGGGTGGAGTTAAGCAGGTTCACGGACTCTGCCGAAGCACGGAAAATGCTGAAGGCAATGTCTGACTTCCTCGTCGGGCAGAAAACGCTCTCCTTTGCCTTTGACTCCATGTTCGAGGTCGTGACGCCAACCGACCAGAAAATCGGCCTCGCGAGCTCCGGAGCCGTGACCCTCAGCCGCCCGGACAAGGTGCGCGCCACGCGAGCCGGTGGCTTTAGCGATGTCGAGATACTCTTTGACGGAAAAACCCTGACGCTGCTGGGCAAGAACGTAAACACATACGCTCAAATCGCAGCTCCAGGCACCGTCGACCAGATCATCGAGGAGCTCAAGGACAAACACAACAGGCCTCTGCCTGCATCCGACATTCTGCTGGGCAACGTGTTCGACGAATTGATCCAAGGGGTCTACGACGCCAAGGATCTTGGCAGCGGCGTCATCAATGGCGTCGAGTGTGATTCACTTGCTTTTCGCAAGGATGACGTGGACTGGCAGGTCTGGGTTGCGCAGGGCGCGCGCCCCTATCCGTGCCAGTTCTTGGTCACGTCCAAACTGACCAGTCAGGCGCCGCAATACAGCATTCAGTTCCGTGACTGGAAATTCGGCGGCGAGGTTGCGGCGGACGATTTTGTGTTCAAGAACGTCTCGAACGCACAGTCGATCGATCTGAAAGAGATCCAAGACAAGGTGGCGGATATGCCGTCACATTTCGTGAGGGGAGGTCAACAATGACAAGATCGAAGCGCGTATGGCTCTCCTTGGCCGCGTTGATCTTCGGAGCGATGGCGGCTGAGCTCGGGGAGCGGTACTCAGTCCCTGGAGTGAGTGGCTACACGTCGAGCGCAGCGGCCCGAGTTGGACGGCCGATGACGCCTGTCAGCGTCGCAGGTGCAGCGCGCAGAACAACGCGCCGTTGCGCGACGGGTGTATATAATTGTTGACTTTGGGCTCAACGTGCCGAGGCCCGGGACAGGTGCGAACCGTTCTTCATCGGCCGTCATCTCACGGCCTACCGCCTGTCCATAGCACCGGCGGTAGGCCAATTGTTTTGCGCCCTGACATTGCCTCAGTGAACGCTCTCACTGGTTCAGATCGCAAAGAAGCAATATCTCCCGTCGACGGCCGGTTCGTCGGCGGTGCCCAGCCGTCGAGTTCGGAGCGCGCCGACCGTGAACTGAGTTCCGGCGGGAGGGTGTAATGACCAATCCGAGGCCACCGGGGAAATCAGAACTGTCCACGCTGCACAGCGCATTTGCTTACTCGACCGACGCGTGGCAACGCGCGATCCTGTACCTCAATACAATGCGCAAGCGGGCCGGACAGTATGAGGAGCACGCGAACAGCTCGCTCCAAACGTACTCGACTATGAAGCGGAATTGATTGCGACGGGCGCAACCTCGCGCGCCCGCTCAACTACGTTTTGGCCGGCATCGTTCCCCCGCCCCAGATAGTCATCGACCAACGCAAGCGTCCCTTCGTTGTCGTCGATCCGCGCGCAAGCCATGGCCCCGGGATTGGCGGCTTCAGGGCCGACAGCGAAATCGGCGTTGCCCTGAAGGCGGGGCACCCGTGTTATTTTATCGGCTTCTTGCCCGATCCGATGCACGGCCAGATTGAGGACATCGCGCGCGCCGAGGCAATCTTCTTTGAGAAGGTCATCGAGCGGCATCCGGATGCTGAGGGCAAGCCTTGCGTAATCGGCAATTGCCAAGCTGGCAGGGCAGTCATGATCCTGGCATCGCTTCGCTAGGAGCTTTTCGGCCCAATTATGGTCGCCGGCACGCCGTTGTCCTACTGGGCTAGTGTCAGGGGTCAGTTTCCGACGCGGTACGCGAGGGGCTGCTCGGCGGCAGCTGGTTGACGGCGCTCGCAGGCGATCTGGATGCCGGCATCTTCCACGTCGCTTCGTTGGTTCAGAATTTCGAGAGGCAGAATCCCGCAAACACGCTTTGGTCGAAGCAGTACAATCTCTCTACTCAAAGATCGACTCGGAATCATATCGTTATCTCGGTTTCTAAAAATGGTGGAGCGGCTATGTAATTCTCAATTGCGAGGAAATGCAGCTCATCGTTGATGAACTGCTTGTTGGCAACAAGCTTGCGGCGGCGGCAATTCAGACCTCCGATGGCACGAGGATCGATTTACGCAACATTGCCTCCCGGATCGACGCATTGGCGCCTTGGCGGCATGATGATCGGCGTCAGGCTGCCTGAGGAGCGGCATTTTCGGCTGATTTCAGCGCCGATCCTGGATTTCGGGCAGGCTCATCCCATGGCCCTGACGCGTTTATTGAAGATCAGCCGGTCGAAGTTGTAGGCGATGTTGGCCAGGGTCAGTTTTGCCTCGGCGCGAGCCGGGCCAATGGTGCGGATGGACAGGCCGAACCTGTTCTTCTGATGGGCGAAGACGTGCTCGACCGCAGCCCGGATTGCCGACTTGCCAGCATTGGCGCGCGCGACATGCTGCGGCATCGGCCGTCCAGGCGGTTTGCGGCTGACCAGCATCTTCGCCGCCAGGCTTTTCTCGTTCGCCTGTGATCTGGGAGCGAAGCGTTGCGATCGAGCACTCGTGGACCTTGCTCGCAGGCTACGGTTTCTCCGGGGTGACCTTCTCCCAGGTCTTGTCCGGGTTGAAGCTCTGGATGCGCGCCGCGACGGAGCTCGTGCGCGGTCCGAGATCCTTCTGATAGACCGTGCCCTCGTGATTGAGCATGAAGCTCATCACACCGGAACGGCCATATTCGGCTGGATAAGCGAGAAGGGCAAAGCCCCCGAACATCTTGCCGCCAGCGGCATAGTCGATGGTTCCGCCCGGCGCCGCCGGGCCCTGACGTTTCAGAATTCTGTAGTAATAGCCGTTGTATGGCGCGCGCACGTCTTGRGCACTGTAGCCTTCAGCGGCSGCTTTTGCGGCAAATTCGCCCAGAGGGCTGGGCTCCTCCCCGGCAGCTGATTGCCAGTAGAGGCCATCCTTGGCGCCGGGTCTGCTGGTGATCCTCTGCGCATARACCCCCGCCCCCTGGCCCGTGCGGTCCTTAGMGGCATAGTCCCGCTGCGCATCGAGGACGGCGAGGCTGGTCTGGATCGCATCAAGCTCATTGCGGCCGATCCGTCGGGCGAGGATCTCTTTGCGACCCGCGTCCCCRTCGAATTGCCACCCCTTGCCGCTGCGAAGCAGCGGTATCGGGAAGGGAAACTCGTCCGCGCCGACCAACAATGTCGCCTTGTCGCCGTTCTCGCGGACGTCATGCCGGCTGTCAAAGGCCTCAAGAAAGCGCCGCCGCTCGGCGGCATCGGCGACATCGTCGCCGGACGAAAGCGTGTCGCGTCCGACAACGCCTACAATGCGTCGTAGACGCGTTGCGTCGTTGTTGCGCGCAGCGGCAACGAGAGCCGTCACGGCGTCGGAGGGGGATTTGAAAGGTTCCTGCGCGCTGCACGCCGTCGCCATTGCGATACCTGCGACGGCTCCCCCACAGAGCAGTCGTACGAGTTTGCGCGCAGCCGGCCATTTGATCATCATCGAACAGCTTCCTCAGTACTGACAGGCGTGGATCGAGCCATGCATCTCAGCTTCTCAGTGCACCACGGGCAGCAGCCCGCCTCCTGCCTGCCACTGCTCGAAGGTCTGGAAAGCTATGCCCAGCTGGCGGTAATCGACGCGCAGATACCCATCAGAGCCGCGGCTCACCGTCCACGGCGCCACATCCTGTACCTCCTGGGCGATAACGCCGACAAAGGCTCTCTGAGAGCCGCCATAGGCAAAGCGGTAGAAGCCAAGCCCGTTGTCGAGCCGTCCGAGCAGTACGACATCGTGCTTGAGCTGGATGTCGGAGCGACGTCCACCGCCGCCACCCCCGCGCCCTCCGCCGCCGCCCCCCCGTCCGCCGCCACCGTACCCGCCGCGCGACATCTGAGCGCCGCCGCCTCGCATCGCAGGTCCRCCGGCATGCATCGCCCGCGCGCCGCCGCCCGGCATGCGGCCCATGCTGGCATGCCCGCGCTGCGATTGCAGATTGGCGGCCCGGCCCGGCTGCATGTTGCCGAATGCGCTGTCGCGCGCAGGACCGGGGCGGTTGGCGCCTGCGGCAGGACGCTTCGGCTGCGTCGCGGCCCGTTGCGCGCCGCCGCGACCGGCATTTCCGCCGGGCCGGGCGCGGTCAGSCCCGGGCCGGTCTGACCGATTGCCGGCSCCTGCCCGATCCGCCGGCCCGCGATCAGGCCGATTGCCTGCATTCGCCCGCTCTCCGGGCCGTTGCTCCGGACGGGCGCCCGCGCCTGCATTGCCCAGGCCGTCGCGYGGCTGGAGCACCTGCTCACCGCTGCGGCCCCGAAAGTCCATCCGGCCCTCGCTGCCAGCGCGAAGGTTGTTGTTCGCGAACTTCTGCTGCACCGCGTTGTTGCGGTACTGAACGCCGTGTCGATGCTGGGGATTGTGCTCCCAATGGGTCACACGGTTGCGGTCGACATTGATGTTGTTGTTATTCCAGTTGACGTTTCCSCCCCAGTAATTGCCGGTATTCCAGCGTCCGAGCGCGTAAGCTGTTCCGAAGGCGATGCCCGTYGCAACCACSCCAGCGGCAACATAACCTCCTGCCGGGAAGTAATAGGGCGGATAGGCAGGATAGGGCCACGATCCGTAGACCACTCCGGGATCGTAGTAAGGCACGTAGACGGTACCGGGCACCGTGGGCTCGATCAGGATCGTCTGCTTGCCGCTCTCCTGCCGGACTGTAACCGTCTGCTGGGAGCCAGATGACAGCTTTTTGGCATCGTAAGCCCTGGTCCTCATCCTCTGGACACCGTCCATCACGTCAGGCTGCTGAGCCAGGACCGCGTCGCCGAGCTTCTGTGTCCAGTCGAGGTTCTTGCTCATCAGCTCAAGCACGGACGGAGTGGCCACCAGGGATTTAACGCTGACATCCCAAGGCTGTTTTTCGGCTGCGGCCTTGAGCTGGTCGCCCTTCAGCTTCTTGTTGGCCGTGACCCAGCGATCCGCCTGCACGACCTCGAGCGGATAACTCGCGGCCATCAGGACCTGAGCTAGCAGCGTGTCGGGATAGAGCGCGATGGGAGCGACCAGGGCGTCGAGYTCGGCGCTGCTCAGAAGCTGCTCGCTCTGCTCCGAAGGGACGGTGGCGGGCGGCGGGGGTTGAGGGGTTGGCGTCTGCGCCAGTGGTTGGGAGGCCATGCCACTCACGACGACGCAGGCGAGCACGATCCGCACAGACATGCGATTCTCCCGATTATGGGCACCAGCGCCGCCGGTGCTCATGAGACAACAACTTCGCTGACTTGGCCGCGCGACGCTCGAGCCGTTTACCGTCTGACCCCGTAGGACTGCTCTGCCGCACGGTGTGCGCGAAAGTCCTCGACGTTGGCGCGACCTTCAGCCATCGCCTTGTCCATCCGGCCATCCCGCTTCATTTTATAGTCGTCGTAGACGGAATCCATTGTACAGCCCGCCGTTTTATTGCAGGCGAGAGCTTTATCTTGGCCATACCAACCCAATATCACGGTCGTTATCAAGATCATTTCGAGGAAGAGAATTCTGATCATCGGCTCAACTCCTACCCCGGCGTGAGCGCCCCAGACGCGACGCCGATCCTCCCAACTGCCGTCGACATGCCCTCGCGGGGCCTGGCCAGATGTCTCCTCGATTTTAAACGAAAGCGCGCTGCAGAAACCTGTCCTCAAGGACAATACGCCACCGGCTCGGCTTGTGTTGAAGTCGCGCCCGATAACGCCGTGCGTTCCATGACTGGTGAAGAGGCGTCCTACCCGCATCGGACGACCAGCAAGGAGGGGATTTCGAGATGGACTCCATCGTTCGGGAATCGCGTTCCATCGATCATTTCTTCTCGGCACCGTCTGGCCGCACTGATCGCTGGCGGGATCTCCACGCGGTCGCACGCGCCTGGGTCAAGGATGCTCAGCTCCGAGGTGAGGTCGAGGCGGCGTTTGATGAACTCGGTGCGATTGARGGGTTCCACGCCTTTCCGGGTCAGGAGTTGATCGGCGCCCTGGGCGAGCGGCTSAAAAACGACGACGCAAACGGCTTCCTCGCCCTCGCCAAGCGAATTTCCCTGGCCATCATCACSGGCAACTACAAGCACGACGCGAAGGAATGGCAATCGGTCGACCTGTCGCTTTCGGAGCCGGTCGATGCCCTGCCCTCCTCGCTGGGGGAMGCGACTGCTTATCGGCCATATTTCGAGCTTCTGACCGTGACGCCGGCCCCCGCCGCACGCTGGCCGCACATGGCTAGCGAGTTCCGYCGACTAAGGCGGCCCGAGGACGCCTTCATCTACGAGACGGTCTTGGTCGACAGCCTGGAGGATGCGATCTGCGCAGCCGTGGTCAACCCCGATATCGGCGCTGTCATCATCTACGAGGGCTTTGCCCTCAAGTCCCGGCACGACGCCCCGGTGCTGCGCAAGTTGCTGGCGACCCAGCAACCGTTCCTCGACAAGGCCGACGAGGCCGATCTGGCACTGCGTCTCGCTGCGGGACTGAAGGCGATCCGGCCCGAACTAGACATCTACCTGTTATCGGACCGGCGCGTCGAGAAGCTCGCGGGCGACCCGCGCGCGGCGATGATCCGGCGCGTCATGTACCAGATCGAGGAGCCGCTGGAACTCCATCTCTCGGTGCTGGAAGGCATCAAGGCGCGCTACGAAACGCCGTTCTTCGACAATCTCAAGCTCTATGCGCAGCGACCCATCGGCACCTTCCACGCTCTCCCGATCGCGCGCGGCAAGTCCATCTTCCGCTCGCCGTGGATCCGCGACATGGGCCATTTCTACGGCATCAACCTTTTTCTCGCTGAGAGCAGCGCCACGACAGGCGGTCTCGACAGCCTTCTGGAGCCCACAGGCAACATCAAGCGGGCGCAGGAAATGGCCGCGCGCGCCTTCGGCGCCGATCAGGTGTTCTTCGTCACCAATGGCACAAGCACCTCCAACAAGATGGTGCTGCAGGCGCTGATCGCGCCTGGCGAYATCGTCATCCTCGACCGCAATTGCCACAAATCRCACCATTATGGCCTSGTGCTGTGCGGCGCACAGCCATTCTACGTCGARGCCTTCCCGATGCCGGAGCTCTCGATGTACGGCGCGGTRCCGCTGCGCACCATCAAGAAGGCCTTGCTCGACCTCGACGCCGAGGGGCGTCTCGATCGCGTCAAGATGGTCGATCTGACCAACTGCACCTTCGACGGCCACATCTACAACACCCGGCGCGTGATGCAGGAATGTCTCGCGATCAAGCCTGACCTGATCTTCCTCTGGGACGAGGCCTGGTTTGGTTTCGCGCGCTGGTCGCCCTTCCTGCGGCCGCGCACCGCGATGGGCGCGGCCGCCGACATCGAAGCCTGGATKCGCGAACCCGSTGCRGTCGCGCAATATGAAGAGCAGCGAAAGACGCTCGGSCCGAAGCCGTCYGTCGATACCCTGCTCGACACCCGGCTTGTGCCCGATCCGCGCGCTGTCCGGCTGCGCGTCTACCAGACGAACTCGACCCACAAATCAATGTCGGCGCTGCGGCAGGGCTCGATGGTGCTGGTCAAGGACGTCGATTTCCACAAGGTCGAGTCTCAATTCCACGAGGCGGTCTTCACGCATGCTTCGACCAGCCCGAACCAGCAACTGATCGCAAGCCTCGATGTCGCCCGCCGACAGATGGAACTCGAGGGCTATGGCCTGGTGATGAACGCCATAGAGGTCGCGCTGGACATTCGGCGCGAGGTCGCAACGCATCCGGTGATCTCCAAATACTTCAAGGTTGTTGGTGCGGACGGAATGGTGCCCGAGACATACCGTACAAGCGGCTTCGTCGATTTTCTCGCCCCTGAAASACGCTGGGACGATCAGCTGCGCAGTATGCGCGAAGACGAGTTCTGCCTGGATCCCACCCGGATGACGCTGGTTTGCGGCACGGCGGGATTTGACGGCACCTCGTTCAAGGGCCTGCTCGCCGCGCAGTACAATMTCCAGGTCAACAAGACCTCCCGTAATTCCGTGCTGCTGCAGTCAAACATCAACAACACCCGCAGTGACGTCGCACTTCTGATCGGCGTTCTGCTGAAGATCAGCAACGATATCGAGAAACGTCTAAGTCACGGCGGAGAAAACGAGCGCAAGGCTTTCGAGGCGCGCGTGCACAGCCTGATGAACGATGTGCCGGATCTTCCGGATTTCAGCCGGTTTGACGAGGCCTTTCGCGCCGATGCCGGCAAGACGACGCCGGAGGGCGATATGCGCACGGCGTTCTTCTCGGCCTATGCGGCGGAGAAATGCGAGTACGTTCCGATCGACAGCAAGGAATGCGACCGCCGCCTCGAGAGCGGTCCAGCCCTGATCTCGGCCAATTTCGTGATCCCCTACCCGCCCGGCTTCCCAATCCTGGTTCCGGGCCAGGTCGTGACGCACGAGACCATCGCCTTCATGCGCAAGCTCGATGTGAAGGAAATCCACGGCTACGAGAAAGCCAAGGGCCTCAAACTGCTCAAGCTCGACGCTCTCGCCGGAAAGAAGAAGTGAGATCGTCAGGTAAACCCAATTTCAARCGGGCCGCCCCGCAGAYCGGCGGGTCCGACTTCGGAAATAGGTGATCGGCATGTTCGACTGGTTCGTTGCCACACTACGCAGCTATCCCGAGATCGCGCTCTTTCTCTCACTGGCGATCGGCTACTATGTCGGCGGCTTCGCCTACAAGGGATTTAGTCTCGGAGCTGTGACCTCGACGCTGATCGCGGCGGTCGTGATCGGCCAGCTCGGCATTACGATCTCCCCCCATGTGAAGTCGACGTTCTTCCTGATGTTCCTGTTTGCGGTCGGCTACGGCGTCGGACCGCAATTCGTGAGGGGCATTGCCAAGGACGGCGCTCCCCAGGCGATCTTTGCAGTTGTCGTGACCGTGTTCTGCCTCGTAGTGCCCGTGATGATCGCCAAATTTGCGGGATATCATCCGGGATATGCAGCTGGTCTCTACGCCGGCACCCAGACGATCTCGGCCTCGATGGGCCTTGCGACCGACGCGATCAACCGTCTCGGTCTTTCTCCCGAACAGACCAAGGAGTATCTCGACGCGATGCCGGTCGCCTATGCGGTGACCTACATATTCGGCACCGTCGGCTCAGCCATGGTCCTGGCACTGTTGGGACCGAAACTTCTCGGCATCGACCTCGTCCAGGCCTGTAAGGACTACGAAGCCAGGCTTGGCGGAGGCAAAGAAATCGGCGGTCCGGGCTCGGTCTGGCGGCGTTTCGAGCTACGCGCCTTCCGGCTGCGAAGTGGCGCCCAGGTCGCCGGCATGCGCGCCGCGGACGCCGAAGCACTCGTGCCCGACGCGCGCGTCTTCGTAGAGCGTATCAGGCGCAATGGCATCATTGAGGATGCAACAACCGACACGATCCTGCAGGAAGGCGATATAGTGGCCGTTGCCGGGCCGCGCGAAGTGCTCGTCAATCTGATCGGCCAGAACGCCGAGGAGATCGAGGACCCGGAACTTCTCGATGTGAAGGCCGAAGGCGTCGATGTCTACGTCACCAGCAAGGACGCCGACGGCAAGACGCTCGCCGAGCTCTCTCGAATGCCGGCGGCCCGAGGTGTTTTTCTTAGAAAGATTGTTCGCGGTGCCACCGCCGTCAGCATCCCGATCCTGCGCGACACCGTGATCAATCGGGGCGACATTCTCACGGTGGTCGGGCGGACACAGGACATTGCCGCGATCGCAAAGGTCGTCGGCCACGCCGACCGCCCAAGCGACGTCGCCGATGTCGCCTTCATCGGCGCTGCCATCACGCTCGGTGCGTTGATCGGGGCGCTCGTCTTCAAGGTTGGCGGCGTCCCGCTGACGCTCTCTACCGCTGGCGGCGCACTGATCTCGGGCCTCGTCTTCGGCTGGCTTCGCTCCGTGCGCCCCATCTTCGGTCGCATTCCAAGCTCGACGGTCTGGTTCATGAATTCGGTCGGACTCAACATCTTTATCGCCGTCGTCGGCATCTCCGCAGGTCCGGGCTTCGTCAAGGGACTGCAGACTCAAGGCGTCGGCCTGTTTCTCTGGGGCGCGCTGGCGACGACGATCCCGCTGATCCTGGCCATGTTCGCCGGCAAATACATCTTTCGTTTCGACCCTGCGATCCTGCTCGGTGCCTGCGCCGGGGCCCGCACCACGACAGCCGCTCTCGGCATGGTCTGCGAGACGGCAGGCAGCCAGGTTCCGGCACTCGGCTACACCGTGACCTACGCCGTTGGAAACACGCTTCTGACGATCTGGGGCATGGTGATCATCATTCTCATGACGTGAAGAAACGAGCGCCTGCGATCTCAGCTCTCAACGGGAGAATGTCATGGATCCTGTCATACTGCGCAGCTTCGAGAAGCTCAGCCCCTTCGAGATCAAGGACGAGCTGATCCGCCTCGCCAAGCTGACCGCGCAAGAGTCGTCGATCGCGCTTCTGAATGCAGGCCGCGGCAACCCGAACTGGGTGGCGATGACACCGCGCGAGGGTTTCTTCCTACTCGGTCAGTTCGCGATCACCGAAAGCCGCCGCGTGATGAACAAGCCGGCCGGGATCGGCGGCATGCCCAAGCCCGACGGCATCGCGGGGCGGCTGGAGAACTGGCTGGACGCGCATGCCGAGGCGCCCGGCGCCAGCTTCCTGAAGCAGATGGTGGCCTTCGCCGTGAAGAAGTTCGACTTCAAGCCCGACGCGTTCGTGCACGAGCTCGTCGACTCGATCATCGGCGACAACTACCCGGTGCCCGACCGCATGCTCGTCCACAACGAGCGTATCGTGCACGAATATCTGATGTGGGCGATGTGCGGCGAGCCCCGTCCTCCGGGTCAGTTCGATCTCTATGCCGTCGAGGGCGGCACGGCGGCAATGTGCTACATCTTCAAGTCGCTGAAGGCCAACCGCCTGCTGAATGCCGGCGACACGATCGCGCTCGCGACGCCGATCTTCACACCCTATCTCGAAATGCCGCATCTCGAGGATTATGGCCTCGAGGTCGTCTCGGTGGCTGCGCCGCAGGAGAACCGCTTCCAGTTCACGGACGAGGAGCTGAAGAAGCTCGAAGACCCCAAGATCAAGGCGTTCTTCGTAGTCAATCCCGGCAATCCCTATGCGGTCGCGCTGAGCGAGGAGACCATCGCCAAGATCGTCAGGCTGGTCGAGACGAAGCGTCCCGACCTCCTCCTGCTGACCGACGACGTCTACGGGACTTTCGTGAAAGGGTTCCGCGGCCTGCTCGGCGCGCTGCCGCGCAACACGATCGGCGTCTACTCCTACTCGAAGTATTTCGGCTGCACCGGCTGGCGGCTCGGCGTCATCGCCATCCACCCGGAGAACATCTTCGACAAGGCGATCGCCAGGCATCCCGAGAAGATCCTGCAGGCGCTCGACAAGCGCTACGGCCCCCTGACGCTGAAGCCGCGCGAGATGAAGCTGATCGACCGCATCGTCGCCGACAGCCGCGACATCGCGCTCAACCACACCGCCGGGCTCTCCCTGCCGCAGCAAGTGATGATGTCGTTGTTCTCGCTCTCGGAGATGATGGACGAGGCGAAGCTCTACCAGAAGACCTGCATGGACATCGTCAGGAACAGGGCCGACCGCCTGATCGAGGGGCTCGGCATCGAGGTGCCGGAGAACCTGCTGCATGACCGCTATTACGGCCTGGTCGATTTCGAGTTCTGGGCCAACAAATACGTCGGCCCGGAGGTCGTCGCCTACATGAAGGAGCACATCCACCCGCTCGATATCGTGTTCCGGCTCGCCGAGGACCACGGCATCGTGCTCCTGAACGGAGGCGGCTTCCACGCACCCAACTGGTCGGTGCGCGTATCTTTCGCCAATCTCGATGACGAGGTCTACAGCCAGATCGGGCGTGCGACGCGCGCGGTCGCGCGCGGCTACCGGCAGGCCTTCGACGCCTACAATCTCGCACTCTCGACCGTGAAGGCAACGGGCGCCGGTTTGCCGGCCAAGGGAGCGGCCAAAGAGAAGGCGAGCTGACGGCCAGGCGTCCTCCTGCCCGAACCGAACAGGCGCGGCCGCCTCCCAGCGCAGCCGCAGCCCCGTGCTTCCGCCGAGAGAGCCAGCATGCGTTTCGTCGTCGAAGCCCTGCAGAACAACCCCGAGCTCGCCGTCTTTCTGACGATTGCGCTCGGGTTCGCGATCGGCAAGCTGACATTCGGTGGCTTCAGCCTGGGCGTCGTCGTCGGCTGTCTTCTGGCAGGCGTCCTGGTCGGACAGCTCGACATCAAGGTCCCGGCCATCGTCAAGGCGGTATTCTTCGACCTCTTCCTGTTCACCACCGGGTACAAGGTGGGGCCGCAGTTCTTCCGCGCCCTCAAGAAGGATGCTCTGCCGCAGATGGCGCTGACGGTGGTCCTGTGCGTGACCTGCCTCCTCGTGGCCCTGACCTTCGCCAACCTGCTCGGCTACGACATGGGGACCGCGGCAGGGTTGCTGGCGGGGGCCTTCTCGGAATCGACGGTCATCGGCACAGCGGGCGAGGCCATCCAACGGCTCGACCTCCCTCAGGCCGAGCGCACGGCGCTCATCAACAATATCCCCGTCGCCTACGCCGTCACCTATCTGATCGGGACAACCGCCTTGGTCTGGTTCTTGCCGAAGGTCGGCCCGAGACTGATGGGCATCAACCTCCGCGAGGAGGCGGCTGCGCAGCGCAGTGAGATGCCTGGATCGGCCGCGGAGACGGAAGGCGTCACCTCTGCCGCGCGCCTGTTCGACGTTCGGGCCTACCGGGTCGAGAACCCCAACCTGCTAAGCAAGACGGTAGCCGAACTGGAGAGCCTGCCTAGGACTTCCCGGGTCTTCGTGCTGCGCGGGCGCAGCGGCGATACCCTGTTCGATCCGACCTCGGATCATCGAGTCCAGGAGGGGGACGTTATCGCAGTCATGGCGCGCCACGAGATCCATGCCGCGCATGGCGATCTCATCGGCGCCGAGGTCAGCGATCCCGAGCTTCTGGACATTCCGATCGAAGCGCTCGATGTGATCGTGACCAGCCGCAAAATCGACGGCAGATCCCTGGCCGAACTCGCCGAGGACCACTTCACGCGCGGCGTATTTCTGGCGAAACTGACGCGCGCGGGCATCGCCATGCCGATCAGCCCGACGACGCATCTCAACCGGGGCGACATGCTGGCCCTGATGGGGCCGATCGCCGAGGTCGAGCGCGTGGCAGCCGCTGTCGGCTATCCCGACAGGCGCACTGCGGCGACGGACATGGTCTTCGTGGGACTGGGCATTTTCCTGGGCGGGCTGTTCGGCCTGCTCTCGGTGGTCGTCTGGGGTGTACCGCTGACGCTGACGGCGAGCGGCGGCGCCTTGTTCATGGGCCTGCTGTTCGGCTGGCTACGCTCCGCCTATCCCTTTTTCGGCCGCATCCCCGAAGCGGCAATCTGGATCTTCGATACCGTCGGACTCTGCATGTTCATCGGCATCGTCGGCCTTGGCGCAGGTCCCAGTTTCGTCGCCGGCCTGAAATCGACCGGTCTCAGTCTCGTAGCCGTCGGCCTGGTTTCGGCGCTTCTCCCCCACACCGTGGGAATCCTGTTCGGTCGCTACGTCTTGAAGATGAACCCGCTCATCGTGCTCGGAGCCTGCGCTGGCGCCGGCACGATCACCGCCGCTCTCAGGGCGATACAGGACGAGGCGCAGAGCAGCATCCCGGCACTGGGCTACACGGTTCCCTATGCGATCGGCAACATTCTGCTGACGGCCTGGGGACCTGTCCTGATTGCGCTGATGGCAAGCTGATCACGTACGCAGATGAGGTGGCAGTCCAGCATCGGCCTTGGAGGTCCCAATGCTCTACGCACTACGCCCTCTCCTCGTGGTCTCCCCGCAACCTAGCTGATGGAGGGTACCATGAAGTTCCCGATCGCATTGGCGGCTCTCGTCGCCACCTTCGTCTCCGTAGAAGGCGGAGATGCCCGAGCTGTGGTTTACTGCCAGTATGTCGGCTATCCCACCGGCTGCATTGCCAGGGCTGGCGTCGTACTGCGGCCCCGCCCGGTCGCCCGCGCCGTTGCGACACCGGGCGTCGGCGCACCGGGGGTGGGAGTGCGGCCAGGAACGCCGGCGAACCGCGGCGGACCCGTCAATCGGGCGGGCAGGCGCTGAGAACGCGGACGCGGCTGTCCGGCGCCAGCTCTGATGGTACCAATTCTGGCTGAGTGCGAACCGCGGATTTCTGCTTCATGGAAGCTTTTGATGAGCGCAAATGAGACGGAAATCCGTTACCGGCAAAGCGCCGCAGAGCAGGTGATCGAGGACACCCGGCGGGTGACGCGCAAGCAGCACTCGTCCGCGGAGAGGATCGGGGTTGTGCTGGAAGGGCTTCACGGCGAGGAGAGCATCGCCGCGCTGTGCCGGCGTGAAGGGATTGCCGAGAGCCTCTATTACACGTGGTCGAAGGAATTCCTGGAAGCCGGCAAGAAGCGGTTAGCCAGCGACACGGCGTGCGCTGTCACCAGCGACGAGGTCAAGGCGGTGCGCAAGGAAGCGCGCGAGCTGAAGAGGTTGTCGCCGAGCTGTGAATACTGAAAGAGCATGATCGCGGATGGGGGCGACGACGCATGAGATAACCCGGATCCGAGAAACCCGAGATCATCTAGCTGGTCGAGCGGTCTCATCCGTCGGCGCGGTGCACGCTGCAGAAGCTGGGCATAGCACGCTCGACCTTCAATCGCTGGTATGAGCACCTCCTGGTCGGTGGCATCGAGGCGCTCGAGGGCCGCAAGCCGCGACCGAATCGGGTTTGGAACCGCATTCCCGACGGCTACGCGAGCAGATCCTCGACCTGGCGCTTCGCTCAAGCTTGAGAGCACAACCGCAGACGACGACGAGAGATGAGTAATCCCTAAGGGTAAGTAGCGCGTACCAAATCGCATTTGCGATGCATGGTCGCTAATTTTGAAATCAGCCCAGAAGCGATGCCCCGTGGTCCATTTATGCGATTGACGACGGAGGTCTGCTTGAGACTCTGAAAGGAGGTTTAAGTGCCATGCCGTTTCGAACGATCACTTCTGAAGAGCTCGCGAAACTGGCTGCAACTTTTGAAGCAGCGTGGATGGGCGTCACCAGCGTGCAAAGCATTCGTGCGCAGCCGCAATCCGCAGCCCGCAAGCGCCTCGCCGGCATTATCTTTGAACTCTACCCGGTGGCTCCGGGGGAGATGCTCGCCGGCCGCGCGGTTGAGCGCTACCTTGAACTCGAGACCGCGGTCCCTTGGGGCCATCCTTCGAATTAGACCTTCTCGCCCTCTAGCTGCGCCCAGAGCACGCACGCCACGAGGTCGTTGACCAATTGCGCATCAGGCGCGAACTGCGACAGGCAGGCGGAGGATCCCCATGAGACACGTTCGCAGCGATGAAGGGTGGCCTGACCGCACGTCTACCGTCCTAATGCTATTGTCATGGGTGATGGTCGCCGTCGCGATCGGCCTATTCATTTGGCTCCTGTAGAGCGTTGCCGCCCGCGTCGTCGTCGAAGCTGCGGCTCCATTCATTGACCGCCGCTTCGAGGCTCGCCAGTTCGGCTTCCTCTGGTGTGCCTTCCAACGCGCCTTGCAACTCGTGAATCCGTGCAATCGCCTGCTCGTATTCTACTTGGCTCGTGATGGTGATGAACGCGGCCACGGTGGTCCTCCCGCCTCCTGAACCTCTCAGGTCTGAGCCCCCGAGCCCATGCCGCTTGCCCGTCCTATCTGCAGCGCTTGATAGTGCTTGTAGATGCTCATACGGGACTGGAGCCGCTTGCCGCCGCAGCGCGAGCACCGAAAATGCTGCCAGATGTTGATAACGCGCTTGCGGTGCGGCAGGATTGGGGCGCTTGGATTGCAGATGCCAATCGCTCGCGCGGCTTCCTGCGGAGCGATTTCTTCACAGGAGCAGACTCCAGCCTTTCGGCCGCCGCAGGCAGGCATTACACGTGGAGGCGCAAGACTTAAGTTCTCGACCGTTCTGCATCTCTCGCGCGTCTGGCTCCGGGATACGGTAGTGCTCGCGAGGCTTCAATGGCTGACATCATCAAAACGCGCCGATCGCAGGTTGAAAAGTGCTCACATCACAACATCATACAATGATGTCCTGAAGTATCCGCGCCATCGAGCGCCGAGTTTTCAGATTTCCACAAGTGACGAAAATATCACTGCTCTCCTGATTTTGGTTTCGTTCGTTAGCAATTGCTCATCGTCAACTTTCTGCTAATCGTTTCCTGTGCAACCAATAACTGGCTGACTGTGCATGGAGGAGGATCTCATGCGTCTACGCTTTGTATCCACTGCAATAGCAACATGCCTTGCGACCTCGGCTTTCGCGGCCGATCTTCCAAGTCGCGCGCCGCCCGTCGTCACGTATGCACCGGTGTTTACTTGGACCGGATTGTACGTCGGCCTAAATGCCGGCGTGGGATGGGGTGATTCAGGAGGTGTCATCGTCACGGGCCCGACGGCTGTCTCGTCGGCCTCGTTGGGTGGTGGCAGCAGCGACGGCCGGTTCGTCGGTGGTGCCCAGATCGGCTATAACTGGCAATCTGGCGCAATCGTGTACGGCCTCGAGACCGACATCCAGTATGTCGACGCGGGGGGCGGCGGTGTCGCCTGGGGCCCCTATACATGGTGGGGCGG
>NZ_JBFTZP010000027.1:0-17328 GCF_056406735.1 Allobosea sp. P1_B10
GGGGCAGTCGACATGCGCATAGTGGCGCGCTGCCGTCTCGTACTCGACGTGCGCCGTCGAGATCGTGATGCCGCGGGCCTTCTCCTCAGGCGCCTTGTCGATCTGGTCGTACGCCGTATACGACGCGCCGCCAGACTCAGCCAAAACCTTCGTGATCGCAGCCGTCAAAGACGTCTTGCCATGGTCGACGTGACCAATCGTACCAATGTTGCAATGCGGCTTCGTGCGCGCGAATTTCTCTTTGGCCATCGTAGCCTCCGTCCGTCAGATCGTTTTCAAGTGTTCGTGCGAATAGTTCAGCAGGATCAGGCGTACTTGGCCTGGACCTCGGCAGCGACCGCCGAAGGAACCTGCTCGTAGTGGTCGAACTGCATCGTATAGTTGGCGCGTCCCTGGCTGAACGAACGCAGCTGGTTGACGTAGCCGAACATGTTTGCGAGCGGCACCATGGCGTTGACGACCACGGCGTTGCCACGCATGTCCTGGCCCTGGATCTGGCCACGACGCGAGTTCAGATCGCCGATGACCGAACCGGTGTAATCTTCCGGGGTCACCACTTCGACCTTCATGATCGGCTCGAGCAGAACCGAACCACCCTTCTGCAGACCTTCACGCAGAGCAGCGCGAGAGGCGATTTCGAAGGCCAGTGCCGACGAGTCGACTTCGTGGAAGGCGCCATCGATCAAGGTCACCTTGACGTCGACCACCGGGAAGCCGGCGATCACGCCGGAGCCGATGACCGAGTTGAGGCCCTTTTCGACGCCGGGGATGTATTCCTTAGGAACCGTACCGCCGACGACCTTCGACTCGAACTCGAAGCCCTTGCCGGTCTCGTTCGGCTCGATCACCAGCTTGACGCGGGCGAACTGGCCGGTACCGCCGGTCTGCTTCTTGTGGGTGTAGTCGATCTCGACCTTCTTGGTCAGCGTCTCGCGATAGGCCACCTGGGGGGCGCCGATGTTGGCGTCCACCTTGTAGGTCCGGCGCAGGATGTCGACCTTAATGTCGAGGTGCAGCTCGCCCATGCCCTTGAGGATGGTCTGGCCGCTCTCCTGGTCGGTCGAAACGCGGAACGAGGGATCCTCGTTCGCGAGCTTCGCCAGGGCGAGGCCCAGCTTCTCCTGGTCGGCCTTGGACTTCGGCTCGATCGCGATCGTGATGACCGGCTCGGGGAATTCCATGCGCTCGAGGATGACGGCATTGATCGGGTCGCACAGCGTGTCGCCGGTGCGGACGTCCTTGAGGCCGGCCAGGGCGACGATGTCGCCGGCGAAAGCCTCCTTGATGTCCTCGCGGTTGTTCGCGTGCATCAGCAGCATGCGGCCGACACGCTCTTTCTTGTCGCGGGTCGAGTTGATGACGCCCTGCCCGGTCTCAACCTTGCCGGAATAGACGCGGCAGAAGGTGATCGTGCCGACGAAGGGATCGTCCATGATCTTGAAGGCGAGCATGGAGAAGGGATCTTCGTCGGTGGGGCGACGGACGGTGTCTTCTTCGGTCTTGAAGTCGATGCCCTTGATCTCGCCGCGATCGACGGGCGAAGGCAGGAAGTCGACGACCGCGTCGAGCAGGGGCTGAACGCCCTTGTTCTTGAAGGCCGAACCGCAAAGCACGGGATGGAAGGCGCGGCGCTGAACGGCGGTGCGGACCAGGCGACGCAGGGTCTCCGCGTCCGGCTCGGTGCCATCCAGGTAAGCTTCCATGGCCGCATCGTCCATGTCGACGGCGGCTTCAATCAGCTTGCCGCGATATTCGACGGCCTTGTCGAGCAGGTCGGCGGGGATGTCCTTCTCTTCGAAGGAGGCACCCAGCGCCTCTCCGTTCCAGACGATCGCCTTCATCTTGATCAGGTCGATCACGCCAGCGAATTCGGACTCGGCGCCGATCGGGATCTGCAGGCAAACGGGCTTGCCGGCGACGCGATCGATGATGTCCTGCACGCAGCGATAGAAATCAGCGCCGGTCTTGTCCATCTTGTTGACGAACACGATGCGCGGGACGTCGTACTTGTCGGCCTGGCGCCAGACGGTCTCGGTCTGGGGCTCGACGCCCTGGTTGCCATCGAGCACGCAGACGGCACCGTCGAGCACGCGCAGCGAACGCTCGACTTCAATGGTGAAGTCGACGTGGCCGGGGGTGTCGATGATGTTCAGGCGGTGATCTTGCCACAGGCAGGTCGTCGCAGCGGAGGTGATCGTGATGCCACGCTCCTGCTCCTGCGTCATCCAGTCCATGGTGGCAGCGCCATCATGGACTTCGCCGATCTTGTGCGACTTGCCTGTGTAGAACAGGATACGCTCGGTCGTCGTCGTCTTTCCGGCATCGATGTGGGCCATGATGCCGAAGTTACGATAACGGTCGATAGGGTGAGAACGGGCCATGATAGTGCTTTCGTCTTGCCGAAGTGCCGTGAACGATTACCAGCGATAGTGCGAGAAGGCCCGGTTGGCTTCAGCCATCCGGTGCGTGTCTTCGCGCTTCTTCACTGCGTTGCCACGGTTGCTGGCTGCATCCATCAGCTCCGAGGAGAGACGCTCAACCATTGTCTTGTCGTTACGACCGCGAGCGGCCGAGATCAGCCAGCGGATCGCCAGCGCCTGACGGCGCTCGGTGCGAACCTCGACCGGAACCTGATACGTGGCACCGCCGACGCGGCGCGAACGCACCTCGATCGCGGGAGCGACATTCTCGAGGGCGCTCTTGAAGACGGCGAGCGGGTCGCTCTTCATCTTGGCCTCGATGATGTCGAAGGCACCGTAGACGATGCGCTCGGCAGTCGACTTCTTGCCTTCGTACATCACGGAATTCATGAACTTCGTCACGATGATATCGTGGAACTTCGGATCCGGAATGATCTCGCGCTTTTCAGCGCTATGGCGGCGGGACATCGTCTAGTCTCCGGTCAATTCAAAAAGCTGCGAACCAGCTCGAGCCTCATGCCCTGCTGGTCAGGCAGGAAATTACTTGGGACGCTTGGCGCCGTACTTCGAGCGGCGCTGTTTGCGGTTCTTGACGCCCTGGGTGTCGAGCACGCCGCGCAGGATATGGTAGCGCACGCCGGGCAAGTCCTTGACGCGGCCGCCACGGATCATGACGACAGAGTGCTCCTGGAGGTTGTGACCCTCACCAGGAATGTACCCGATCACCTCGAAGCCGTTGGTCAGGCGCACCTTGGCGACCTTACGCAGAGCAGAGTTCGGCTTCTTAGGCGTCGTCGTGTAGACGCGCGTGCAGACGCCGCGCTTCTGCGGGCAGGACTCGAGCGCCGGAGCGGTGTTACGCGCCTTGACGGGCGAACGTGGCTTGCGAATGAGCTGGCTGATTGTCGGCATTCTGGCCTCTCGCTCCACTGAGCGGTTGGAAATCTCGAAATCGATTGCCCAGATCGAACGAAGCCATGGCACAAACGAAACCGCGCCATCGGTCCCCGGCAGGGAAACCTCAGGCGCTTTCGCCAGCAGAGGACCACAGATTGCTCCGCAGTCATGCATCTCACCATGTCGTCAATCGACGCTGGAATTCCGATGGAGTTTCGGCCGCGAAATTCGCTCGCAACAAGGCGAAAGCGACATACGTGTCCGACAACCATCGACAGTGCCGCGCTTATGACTCGGCATCTGAGTCGCGTCAACCCCGAATTAGCAATGTCTTCGCCTTGCGGCAGCATTCCGGGCCATTATCGCGACCTCGAGCCTTGCCAAGCGCCCTGCCCGGCCCTGCCCCGACGGCCCTTCATGAAAAAGGCCGCCCCGAAGGGCGGCCTTGATCGTTAATGGAAGGCTAAGAGGCCTTACTCGGCGGCAGGCAGCGCCGCTGCGACGGCGGCAGCCGTGGCAGCTGCAGCCTTGGCGGCGGACGCCGCGGCCTTCGCCGCCGCATCTGCCTTCTGACCGACGATGAGATCGTCGCGACGCGTGGCCACCTGCTTGATGCGGGCAACCTGAGCGCCGGTGCCGGCCGGGATGAGCGAGCCGACGATGACGTTCTCCTTGAGGCCTTCCAGCGTGTCGTACTTGCCGTTGACAGCCGCCTCGGTGAGGACGCGGGTGGTCTCCTGGAACGACGCGGCCGAGATGAACGACCGGGTCTGCAAGCTCGCCTTGGTGATGCCGAGCAGGACCGGGACGCCGGAGGCGGGCTTCTTGCCCTCTTCCTTCATCTTGGCATTGATCTCCTGCAGCTCGATGCGGTCGACCTGGTCACCGGTGAGAATGTCGGTATCGCCCGACTCGGTGATCTCGATCTTCTGCAGCATCTGCCGGACGATCACCTCGATGTGCTTGTCGTTGATGCCCACGCCCTGGAGGCGATAGACCTCCTGGATTTCGTTCACCAGATAAGCGGCCAGCTCCTCGACGCCCTTGATCGCAAGGATGTCGTGCGGGGCCGGATTGCCGTCGAGGATGTAGTCGCCCATCTCGACGACGTCGCCGTCCTGGAGATGGATGTGCTTGCCCTTGGGGATCAGGTACTCGAGCCCCTCGGAACCGTCATGCGGCGTCAGGGTGACGCGACGCTTGTTCTTGTAGTCCTTGCCGAAGCCGATGACGCCGGCCTTCTCGGCGATGATCGCCGCATCCTTCGGACGACGCGCCTCGAACAGCTCCGCCACACGCGGCAGACCGCCGGTGATGTCGCGGGTCTTGGCCGAGTCGGTCGAGACACGAGCCAGCACGTCGCCGGCCTTGATGTGCACGCCCGGCTCCACCGAGATGATGCCCTCGACCGGCAGGATGTAGCGAGCCTCACCGCCGCGCGCGAGCTTGGCGATCTTGCCGTCCGGACCGTTGACGGTCAGGGCCGGGCGAAGATCCGAGGTACGGGCCGAACCGCGCCAGTCGATGACGACGCGCTTGTTGATGCCCGTTGCTTCGTCGGTCGTCTCGGTGATCGACATGCCGTCGATCAGGTCCTCGAAGCCGACGGAGCCGTCGACTTCCGCCAGGATCGGGCGGGAATAGGGATCCCACTCGATCAGGCGCTGGCCGCGCTTGACCTTGTCGCCCTCGTCGACCCGAAGCTTCGAGCCGAACTGGACGCGATGGACCGCACGCTCTGCACCGTCGGGGCCGACGATCACGATGGCGATGTTGCGCGCCATTGCGATCAGGTCGCCGTCCGAGTTCCGCGCAACGTTGCGGTTGCGCATCTTCACGACGCCCTCGAAGTTCGACTCCACGAACGACTGGTCGGCAATCGTCGCCGCGCCGCCGATGTGGAACGTACGCATCGTGAGCTGGGTGCCCGGCTCGCCGATCGACTGCGCCGCGATGACGCCGACGGCTTCGCCCATGTTGACAGGCGTGCCGCGAGCAAGGTCGCGGCCGTAGCAGGTGGCGCAGACGCCGTTCTTGGTGGCGCAGGTCAGCACCGAACGGATCTTCACCTCCTGCACACCGGCGGCGTTGATCGCCTCGATGTGAGCCTCGTCGATCATCGTGCCCTTCGGCACCAGGACCTTGCCGTCGATATCCGTGACGTCCTCGGCAGCAGAACGGCCGAGAATACGGATGCCGAGCGAAGCCACGACCTGGCCGGCGTCGATGATGGCGCGCATCTTGATGCCAGTGTCCGAACCGCAATCGAGCTCGGAGATGATGGCATCCTGCGCCACGTCGACGAGACGACGCGTGAGATAGCCGGAGTTGGCTGTCTTGAGCGCGGTATCGGCGAGGCCCTTACGGGCACCGTGGGTCGAGTTGAAGTACTCGAGAACGTCGAGGCCTTCCTTGAAGTTCGAGATGATCGGCGCCTCGATGATCTCACCGGACGGCTTGGCCATCAGGCCGCGCATGGCGGCGAGCTGGCGCATCTGGGCTGGCGAACCACGCGCTCCGGAGTGGCTCATCATGTAGATCGAGTTGATCGGCTTATCGCGACCGTTCTCGTCCTTCTTAACGGTCGAGATGCGCGCCATCATCTCCTGGGCCAGCTTGTCGGAGCACTTTGCCCAGGCGTCGACGACCTTGTTGTACTTCTCACCCTGGGTGATCAGGCCGTCCTGGTACTGCTGCTCGTAATCCTTGGCGAGCGCGCGGGTGGTGTCGACGATCTCCCACTTGTTCTCCGGCACGACCATGTCGTCCTTGCCGAAGGAAATGCCGGCCTTGAAGGCGTGCGTGAAGCCCAGCGACATGATCCTGTCGCAGAAGATCACCGATTCCTTCTGACCGCAGCCGCGATAGACGGCGTCGATCATCGCCTGAATTTCCTTCTTCGTCATCAGCTTGTTGGTGACGTCGAAGGTCATGTTCGGGTGCTTGGGCAGCGCCGTCGACAGGATCACGCGACCAGGCGTGGTCTCGTAGATCTTGGTGTAGGTCTTGCCGGCCTCGTCGACACCGGTCCAGCGGTACCGGATCTTCGAATGCAGCGTCACGACCTTCTCGTGCAGCGCGTATTCGAGCTCACCGAAGTCGCCGAACACCTTGCCCTGACCGGGCTCGCCGTCAGAGACGATCGAGAGGTAATAGAGGCCGAGCACGATGTCCTGCGACGGCACGATGATCGGCAGACCGTTTGCGGGATGCAGGATGTTGTTGGTCGACATCATCAGGACGCGCGCTTCCAGCTGCGCCTCGAGCGACAGCGGGACGTGCACGGCCATCTGGTCGCCGTCGAAGTCGGCGTTGAACGCGGCGCAGACCAGCGGGTGAAGCTGGATCGCCTTGCCTTCGATCAGCGTGGGCTCGAAGGCCTGAATGCCGAGGCGGTGCAGCGTCGGCGCGCGGTTCAGCATCACCGGATGCTCGCGGATGACCTCGTCCAGGATATCCCAGACCTCCGGCTTCTCCTTCTCGACGAGCTTCTTGGCCTGCTTGACCGTAGTCGAGTAGCCCTTGGCGTCGAGGCGCGCATAGATGAACGGCTTGAACAGCTCGAGCGCCATCTTCTTCGGCAGGCCGCACTGGTGCAGCTTGAGCTCCGGACCGACGACGATGACCGAACGGCCAGAGTAGTCGACGCGCTTGCCGAGCAGGTTCTGGCGGAAGCGGCCCTGCTTGCCCTTCAGCATGTCGGCGAGCGACTTCAGCGGACGCTTGTTGGCACCCGTGATGACGCGACCGCGACGGCCGTTGTCGAACAGGGCGTCGACCGACTCCTGCAGCATCCGCTTTTCGTTGCGGATGATGATGTCGGGCGCGCGCAGCTCGATCAGGCGCTTCAGGCGGTTGTTGCGGTTGATGACGCGACGATAGAGGTCGTTCAGGTCGGAGGTCGCGAAGCGACCGCCATCGAGCGGCACCAGCGGGCGCAGATCGGGCGGGATCACCGGGATGATGGTCATGACCATCCATTCCGGCTTGTTGCCCGAGAGCTGGAACGCCTCGATGATCTTGAGGCGCTTCATCAGCTTCTTGGGCTTCAGCTCCGACGTCGTCGTCGCGATCTCATGCTTGAGATCGGCGTTGATCTGGTCGAGGTCGAGCGCGCGCAGCATCTCGCGGATCGCTTCCGCGCCGATCATGGCGGTGAAGGTGTCGGCGCCGTATTCTTCCTGGCAGCGGACGTACTCCTCCTCGGACAGGATCTGGCGATCCTTCAGAGGGGTAAGGCCCGGCTCGATGACGACATACGACTCGAAATAGAGAATGCGCTCGAGATCCTTGAGCGGCATGTCCATCAGCAGGCCGATGCGCGAGGGCAGCGACTTCAGGAACCAGATGTGAGCGACGGGAGCCGCGAGCTCGATATGGCCCATGCGCTCGCGCCGGACGCGGGCGAGCGTCACTTCAACGCCGCACTTCTCGCAGATGACGCCCTTGAACTTCATGCGCTTGTACTTGCCGCACAGGCACTCGTAGTCCTTGATCGGCCCGAAGATGCGGGCGCAGAACAGGCCGTCGCGCTCGGGCTTGAAGGTCCGGTAGTTGATGGTCTCCGGCTTTTTGATTTCGCCATAGGACCAGGACAGGATCTTCTCCGGCGAAGCGATCGAGATCTTGATCGCGTCGAAGGCCTGCTGGACCGGCTGCTGGCCGAAAAGGTTCATGACCTCTTGCTTCATCGCCTGTCTCCTACCGCCGGCGGGGGATGAGACCACCCTGCCCGGCTATCATAACCATCGGCCGGCGGCGTGAGTGCCGCCGGCATTTCCCAATCCCAGGCGCGTCCAGCCAGACGCGCCGCGCGGCTTACTCGGCCGCTTCAGCCGGCGGCAACTCGCCCGGCTTCACCTTGTTGCTGATCAGCTCGACGTTGAGGCCGAGCGAGCGCATTTCCTTGACGAGCACGTTGAAGCTCTCCGGGATGCCCGCTTCGAAGTTGTCCTCGCCGCGCACGATCGACTCGTAGACCTTGGTACGGCCCGCGACGTCGTCCGACTTCACCGTCAGCATTTCCTGCAGCGTGTAGGCGGCGCCATAGGCTTCGAGCGCCCAGACCTCCATCTCGCCGAAGCGCTGTCCGCCGAACTGCGCCTTGCCGCCCAGCGGCTGCTGGGTAACGAGCGAGTACGGGCCGATCGAACGCGCATGGATCTTGTCGTCGACCAGGTGGTGCAGCTTCAGCATGTAGATGTAGCCCATCGTGACCTTGCGGTCGAAGGGCTCGCCGGTGCGGCCGTCATAGAGGGTCGACTGGCCCGACGAGTGCAGACCCGCCTGTTCCAGCAGCCGCTCGATATCGGCCTCCTTGGCGCCGTTGAACACCGGGGTGGCCATCGGAACGCCGCGGCGCAGGTTCTGGCCCATCTCGACGAGTTCGTTCTCGTCCATCGAGGCGATGATCTCATTGTCCTCGTAGACGGCGTCGAACGAAGCCCGCAGCGCCTTGACGTCATGAGCCTTCTTGTAGGCGTCGATCGCCGCGCCGATCTGCTTGCCGAGACCGGCAGCAGCCCAGCCCAGATGCGTCTCCAGGATCTGGCCGACGTTCATGCGCGAAGGCACGCCCAGCGGGTTCAGCACGATGTCGGCATGGGTGCCGTCCTCGAGGAACGGCATGTCCTCGGCCGCAACGATGCGCGAAACCACGCCCTTGTTGCCGTGACGGCCAGCCATCTTGTCGCCCGGCTGGATCTTGCGCTTCACCGCGACGAAGACCTTGACCATCTTCATCACGCCCGGGGGCAGTTCGTCGCCACGCTGCAGCTTCTCGACCTTGTCGAGGAAGCGCTGCTCGAGGCGCTTCTTCGACTCGTCGTACTGCTTACGCATGGCTTCGATTTCGGTCATCAGCGGGTCGTCGCCGACCGCAAACAGCCACCACTGCGAACGCGGGAACTCGGTCATGCCCTCGCGGGTGATGACAGTGTCCTTCTTGAAGCCCTTCGGACCCGCCAGACCGACCTTGCCGGTCAGGATATCGGCCAGACGCGCAAAGGTGTTGCGGTCCAGGATCGCCTGCTCGTCGTCACGGTCCTTGGCGAGACGCTCGATCTCCTCGCGCTCGATGGCCTGGGCGCGCTCGTCCTTGTCGACGCCGTGGCGATTGAACACGCGCACTTCGACGATGGTGCCCTGCACGCCCGGGGGAACCCGCAGCGAGGTGTCGCGGACGTCGGAGGCCTTCTCGCCGAAGATGGCGCGAAGCAGCTTCTCTTCCGGGGTCATCGGGCTCTCGCCCTTCGGCGTGATCTTGCCGACGAGGATGTCGCCAGCCGCCACTTCGGCGCCGATATAGACGATGCCGGCTTCGTCGAGGTTCTTCAGCGCTTCTTCCGAGACGTTCGGGATATCGCGCGTGATTTCCTCCGGGCCCAGCTTGGTGTCGCGGGCCATGACCTCGAATTCCTCGATATGGATCGAGGTGAAGATGTCTTCCGAGACGATCTTCTCCGAGAGAAGGATGGAATCCTCGAAGTTGTAGCCGTTCCACGGCATGAAGGCGACGAGCACGTTGCGGCCGAGCGCGAGCTCGCCAAACTCGGTCGACGGGCCGTCGGCGACGATGTCACCCTTCTTGATGATGTCGCCGACGCGCACCAGCGGACGCTGCGTGATGCAGGTCGACTGGTTCGAGCGCTGGAACTTCTGCAGACGATAGATATCGACGCCCGGCTTCGTCGGGTCCATCTCGTCCGACGCGCGGATAACGATACGTGTCGCATCGACCTGGTCGACGATGCCGGCGCGGCGAGCCGCGATGGCAGCGCCGGAATCGCGGGCGACGACGGCTTCCATGCCGGTGCCGACGAACGGCGCGTCGGCGCGAACCAGCGGCACCGCCTGGCGCTGCATGTTCGAGCCCATCAGCGCGCGGTTCGCGTCGTCGTTCTCGAGGAACGGGATCAGCGCCGCCGCAACCGAGACGAGCTGCTTGGGCGAGACGTCCTGGAAATCGACCTTGTCGACCGGGGTGACGATGACTTCACCGGCGCGACGGCAGACGATGAGGTCGTCCGTCAGGCGGCCTTCGGTGTCGACGGCGGCATTGGCCTGGGCGACGTTGTACTTCGCCTCTTCCATGGCCGAGAGATAGATGATCTCGTCGGTCTGCTTGCCGTCGCGGATGCGGCGATAGGGGCTCTCGATGAAGCCGTACTTGTTCACCCGCGCGAAGGTGGCGAGCGAGTTGATCAGGCCGATGTTCGGGCCTTCCGGCGTCTCAATCGGGCAGATGCGGCCATAGTGGGTCGGGTGCACGTCGCGCACTTCGAAGCCGGCGCGCTCACGGGTGAGACCACCCGGTCCAAGAGCCGAAAGACGACGCTTGTGAGTGACTTCCGAGAGCGGGTTCGTCTGATCCATGAACTGCGACAGCTGCGACGAGCCGAAGAACTCGCGCACGGCGGCAGCCGCCGGCTTGGCGTTGATCAGGTCCTGCGGCATCACGGTGTCGATGTCGACCGACGACATGCGCTCCTTGATGGCGCGCTCCATGCGCAGCAAGCCCAGGCGATACTGGTTCTCCATGAGCTCGCCGACCGAACGCACGCGGCGGTTGCCGAGATGGTCGATGTCGTCGATCTCGCCCTTGCCGTCGCGCAGGTCGACCAGCGCCTTCACGACCGCGAAGATGTCTTCCTTGCGCAGGATGCGCACGGTGTCCTCGGCGTCGAGGTCGAGACGCATGTTCATCTTCACGCGGCCGACGGCCGACAGGTCGTAGCGCTCCGAGTCGAAGAACAGCGACTGGAACATGTTCTCAGCCGTCTCGAGGGTCGGCGGCTCGCCCGGACGCATCACGCGGTAGATGTCGAACAGCGCCTCTTCGCGACGCGAGTTCTTGTCCACGTTGAGAGTGTTGCGGATATAGGGGCCGACCGTGATGTGGTCGATGTCGAGCACCGGGATCTCGTCGAACCCGTTGTCCGTCAGCAGCTTGAGGACCTTCTCGTTGATCTCCTCGCCGGCCTCGGCGAAGACTTCGCCGGTCTGCGGGTTGACCAGGTCTTCCGCGATGTACTGGGTGTAGAGGTCCTCGTCCGTTGCGCGCAGGAACTTGAGGCCCTTCTCGGCCAGCTGGCGTGCGGTACGGGCGACAAGCTTCTTGCCGGCCTCGACCACGACCTCGCCGGTGTCGGCGTCGATCATGTCCTCGGTCGCCTTGAAGCCCTTCATGCGCTCGGCGTCGTAAGGCACGCGCCAGCCCTTGGCGTCGCGGGTGTAGGCAATGTGGTTGTAGAAGCGGCTGAGGATTTCCTCGCCGTCCATGCCGAGCGCGAACAGCAGCGACGTGACCGGGATCTTACGCTTCCGGTCGATACGGGCGTAGACGATGTCCTTGGCGTCGAACTCGATGTCCAGCCAGGAACCGCGATACGGGATGATGCGCGCGGCGAAGAGCAGCTTGCCCGACGAATGGGTCTTGCCCTTGTCGTGGTCGAAGAACACGCCCGGCGAACGGTGCATCTGCGAGACGATGACGCGCTCGGTGCCGTTGACGATGAAGGTGCCGTTGTCCGTCATGAGCGGCATGTCGCCCATGTAGACATCCTGCTCCTTGATGTCCTTGACCGACTTGGCCTGGGTGTCGGGATCGATATCGAACACGATCAGGCGCAGCGTCACCTTGAGGGGCGCGCTGAAGGTCATGCCGCGCTGGCGGCACTCATCGACGTCGTATTTCGGGGGCTCGAAGGTGTACTTCACGAACTCGAGCAGCGAGGCGCCCGAGAAGTCGCCGATCGGGAAGACCGACTTGAACACGGACTGCAGGCCTTCGTCGCCGCGGCCACCCTTGGGTTCATCGACCATCAGGAACTGGTCATAGGATGCCTTCTGAACCTCGATGAGGTTCGGCATCTGCGCCACTTCCTTGAGTTTTCCGAAGAACTTGCGGACGCGCCTGCGACCCTGGAGCGAATTGACCATGTTGTTCCTCGCAATCTCCGGCGCATGATGCCGAAAAGTGGAAACCACCTTTCGGGCGACATCACGCCCCAACCTCTGGTTCAGAGACGAATTCCGATCCCCGGCCGATCCGACCAGACATCATCCGCCTCCAGACGGCTCACCCGGCGGCCCCAGCCGTATCGGGTGATCGGCGACCTGGCCGCCGGGTGAGCCGTTCAGCGCTCTGCGCTGACTTGCCTGTCTCGCCCCACAACGAAAAGTTGCGCTGGGAGCCTTTGCAACCTCTCCGCACACGATGTACGGAAACGACGCAACAGCCCCGGAGGCGGCGAACCGCCCCGGGACTGTGTTTAGCGATTAAAGTCGGACCGGCATCATGCCGGCCCTGCTCACTTGAGCTCGACCTTGGCGCCGACGGCCTCAAGCTGCTTCTTGAGCTTCTCGGCTTCGTCCTTGCCAACCGACTCCTTGACAGGCTTCGGAGCGGCTTCGACGAGATCCTTGGCTTCCTTGAGGCCCAGGCCGGTGATGGCGCGGACTTCCTTGATGACCTCGATCTTCTTGTCGCCAGCGGCGGCAAGAACGACGGTGAACTCGGTCTGCTCTTCAGCAGCGGCAGCAGCGGGGCCAGCGGCCGGGCCGGCAACCGCAACGGCGGCGGCAGCGGAGACGCCCCACTTCTCTTCGAGAAGCTTGGCGAGGTCAGCGGCCTCGAGGACCGTCAGGGCGGAGAGCTCGTCAACGAGCTTAGCAAGATCAGCCATTTTGATTTCCTACGTAAAAAGAGGTTCGAACTTGATCAGGGGTAACTGGCCAAAAATCAGGCCGCATCCTTGTCGGCATATGCCTGGAACACGCGCGCGAGCTTTGCGGCAGGCGCGGTCGAGAGCTGGGCGATCTTGGTTGCCGGGGCCTGGAGAAGGCCGAGCAACTTGGCGCGCAGTTCGTCGAGCGAGGGCATCGAGGCGAGAGCCTTGACACCTTCGGGGTTCAGGGCGGTCGTGCCCATCGCGCCGCCGAGGATGACAAGCTTGTCATTGTCCTTGGCGAAAGCGGTGGCGACCTTCGGCGCCGCGACCGGATCGTTGGAATAAGCGATCAGGGTGGGACCCGTCAGCAAGGGGCTGATGGACGCGACGTCGGTGCCTTCAAGAGCGATCTTGGCCAGCCGGTTCTTTGCGACCTTAACGGTGGCGCCATTGGCCTTCATCTCGCGACGAAGCTTCTGGAACTGGGCCACCGTCAAACCCGCATAGTGGGCCACGACGACGACCGAGGTGTTCGCAAACACTTCGTTCAGCGTCGCGACGGCATCTGTCTTTGCCGTTCTATCCACTGGGCTCTCTCCGGTAGGCGGCATGCTTGAGGGCGTGCCGCCAGTTGCACTTGCCACCCGCACCACACCCCGGTTGACACCGAAGCAGGATGAGAGCGACGCTCAGTGCCCTGTCCCCGTCCCCAGCCCTTGCAGGCCGATTTCGGGCGAGATGGTTCGAACCGTCTTCGGAACCGCGAGCGGTCCCGGATAAGCTCTTGCACCGTCTATGCAGGCCTCTTGGCGAAATTATGCCCGCGAGCGAACTCCCGGCGCACCTGCAGTCTCAGACAGGACTTGGATGATTCGGCGCCCGGAATCGCTTCCTGCAGCCAAAGCATCCATTTTTCGGCGGTAAACCGCCAAAAAACGCGAAACGGACCCCTTCGTGCGAAGCACGCTGGAGCCCAGGTCACTTATGGAAACAGGCAGCGTCTTAACGCTTTCGCCTGCTTCTGCCAAGTGGGGACTTGACGCCATCGCGTCAAGTCAAGGGCGATGGCCGGCGCGAGACCGGCCGTCAGCCGCTCAGCCGGCCAGAACCGTGTTCGGTTCGATCTTGACGCCCGGACCCATGGTCGAGGAGATCGCGACGCGCTGGATATAGGTGCCCTTGGCGCCGGCAGGCTTGGCCTTGGCGACCGAGTCGGCGAACGCCTTGATGTTCTCGGCCAGCTTCTCGGACGTGAACGAGACCTTGCCGACGGCGGCATGCACGATGCCGGCCTTCTCGACGCGGAACTCGACCGAACCGCCCTTGGAGGCGGCGACCGCATTGGTGATGTCCATGGTCACCGTGCCGACCTTCGGGTTCGGCATCAGGCCGCGCGGGCCGAGCACCTTACCGAGACGACCGACGAGCGGCATCATGTCCGGGGTCGCGATGCAGCGATCGAACTCGATCGTGCCCTTGGAGACGATGTCGACCAGCTCTTCGGCGCCGACGATGTCAGCTCCGGCCTTCTTGGCCTCTTCCGCCTTCGCGCCGCGGGCGAACACGGCGACGCGCAGAACGCGGCCGGTGCCGTTGGGCAGGTTGCAGACGCCACGGACCATCTGGTCGGCGTGACGAGGATCGACGCCCAGGTTCATCGAGACTTCAACGGTCTCGTCGAACTTGGCGGTGGCGCGCTCCTTGACGAAGGCGACCGCGTCGGTGAGCGGGTAGAGCTTGGTGCGGTCAATGCCTTCACGGCCCTTGACGACGCGCTTTCCGATATGTGCCATTTTCGCCCCCTCAGCCCACGACTTCCAGGCCCATCGACCGGGCAGAGCCCTTGATCATGGACGAGGCCGATTCGACGGTATCGCAGTTGAGATCGGCCATCTTCTTCTCGGCGATCTCGTTGATCTGGGCGACCGTCACCTTGCCGACGTTGCCGCCGCGACCGGGGGTCTTGGAACCCGAGGTCAGGCCGGCAGCCTTCTTGAGCCAGTAGGACACCGGCGGCTGCTTCATCTCGAAGGTGAAGGAGCGATCCTGATACGCGGTGATGATCACCGGGATCGGCATGCCCTTTTCCATCTGAGAGGTCTTCGCGTTGAAGGCCTTGCAGAATTCCATGATGTTAAGGCCGCGCTGACCCAGCGCCGGACCGATCGGCGGCGACGGATTGGCCGCGCCCGCCGGAACCTGAAGCTTCACGTAGCCCGTGATCTTCTTTGCCATGATGGCTGCTCCTGCCGCTCGCTCCGCTGCCTATCGGAACGACGACGTCCCGCCCTTGAACGCATTTTCGTTCGGGTCGGGATGGTTGCAGAGCGTGGTGCGGCAGGGTGATCCGGTTGGCGACCGGCCTACCTCCCACGCATGTGAGGCGCGGCCTATGACACAAGGCAGCGCCGAAGGGAAGTGGATTCATCAACTATGAATGAACCCGTCCCCTTCAATCCCGAGGAGCAGCGCGAGGCTGCGTCTCGAATGATATTTCAGAACGGCAGCTTCCCCTGGAATATCCTTCGAGACGGCGCTCCCGCGCCCTCGAAGGATGAAGATCCTGGGGTCGACCGGAAGCCCTCAGAGCTTCTCGACCTGCCCGTATTCCAGCTCCACCGGCGTTGCGCGGCCGAAGATCGAAACCGCGACCTTGAGGCGGGCGCGACCGTGGTCGACGTCCTCGACGACACCGTTGAACGAGGCGAACGGACCGTCGGCCACTTTCACCTGCTCGCCGATCTCGAAGACGATCGTGGGCTTGGGACGCTCGACGCCCTCGGCCACCTGGCCCTTGATGCGCATCGCCTCGCTCTCGGGGATCGGCATGGGCTTGGCCTTGTCGGCGCCCAGGAAGCCCGTGACCTTCGGCGTGTTCTTGATGAGGTGGTAGACCTCATCGGTCATCTCGCACTTCACCAGGACATAGCCCGGGAAGAACTTGCGCTCGGCCTCGACCTTGCGGCCGCGACGAACCTCGACGACCTTCTCGGTCGGGACCAGGACCTCGTCGAACTTGTCGGCGAGATGGCGTTGCGCCGCCTGGTCGCGGATCGACTGCGCGACCTTGTTCTCGAAGTTGGAATAGGCGTGGACGATGTACCAGCGGGTGCTCACGTCATTATCTCCGTTCAGCGCGCGCCGAGGATGAGGCCGAGCGACCAGCGAATGATCGTATCGGTGAAAAGGAAGAACAGGCTCGAGACCACGACCATGGCCAGCACGAGGCCTGTGGTGATCAGCGTCTCACGCCGCGATGGCCAGGTGACCTTTGTCGCCTCGGTGCGGACATCCTGCAGGAAGCTGAAGGGATTGCTCTTCGCCATGGATTTACCTCGGGTTCCGATTCGCCGCTGCGGGCTTGCGCCGCCGCCGAATCGGCCGTCCTGAAACATTCGCGGCGCGGGACCCGAGGGGTCGCGCGCCGTCATGAGGAGCCTCTTACAACGGCCGCAGGCGTTAGCCAAGCGCCTTTTGCCCCGAAAACTCCGGCGAGCCTCGCTGTCGCAGCGCGAGCGCGGGCACGGCCCTCCCCGGCGGACGCGAGACTGGTGCTCGCGGCAGGGCAACACCCGGCGGATGATGTATCGAACTAAACAGAATGTTGAGAGGGCGTTCGGCGGCGGGATCGGCAAGCATGCCAGGATCTGAACCGAGGAACTGGCAGGGGCGGTAGGGCTCGAACCTACGACAACCGGTTTTGGAGACCGGTACTCTACCAACTGAGCTACACCCCTGCGGACGCGGTTCCTTTGCCCCAATGCGCGGGGCATTTCAAGTCGAAAATGCGCGCGCCTGCAATTGTTCTCGACAATCCGCGCGGTCAGCCGCCGGCCGGGCACCGGAGGTGGTTGCAGCCGCTCTCGTTGGCCATGCAGAGCGCCGTATCGGCACGCTGCAGCGACTTGGCGTGGCTTGCTGTAAGCGCAACCAGCAGCGCGCGGGCAACAGGCCCGGGCCATTCGGCGAATCGAAAGCCGCTCTCGAGACCAGCGGACGAGGACGATGCGGAACTGCAATGCCCGACTGCCGGCGCCAAACGAAAAGGGCGGCGTGACCGCCGCCCTTCCCAAACAGTCCAAGCCTGAGTTGTTACGCGATGATGCTTGCGACGACGCCGGCACCGACGGTGCGGCCGCCTTCACGGATGGCGAAGCGCAGCTTCTCTTCCATCGCGATCGGCACGATCAGGTGCACTTCCATGGCGATGTTGTCGCCAGGCATGACCATCTCGGTACCCTCGGGCAGGTGCACCACGCCGGTCACGTCCGTCGTGCGGAAGTAGAACTGCGGGCGGTAGTTGGTGAAGAACGGGGTGTGGCGACCGCCCTCCTCCTTGG
>NZ_JBFTZP010000028.1:0-11711 GCF_056406735.1 Allobosea sp. P1_B10
GGGGTAAAGGCGGTATTGGCCGATCGGCCCTTGCGATCGACGGCCGCCGCCGCGAGCGCGCGCTGGACCGCATCGAATATGTCCAGCGTCACAATCGGCTCATGTGCTCCGCGATGCGACACGCCGCGCCAGACGATCTCACCCAGATAGAAGCGGTTCTTGAGCAGGTGGGCGAGCATGCCGACCCGGAAGCTGCAGCCCAACCTGGTGCGGATGCCCTCACGGTCCAACGTCTCGGCGACCGCGCCGACCGAGCCGAGATCGAGATAGAGCTTGAAGATGCGACGCACTAGCGCAGCATCCTGCTCGACGGTGATGAGCTGCTTCTTCTCGCTGCGATAGCCGAGGGGGATGGGACCACCGACCCAGAGACCTTTGGTCTTAGAGGCAGCGATCTTGTCGCGGACGCGTTCACCGATGACCTCACGCTCAAACTGGGCGAATGACAGCAAGACATTCAAAGTCAGCCTGCCCATGCTCGTTGTTGTGTTGAACGACTGCGTCACCGAGACGAACGAAACGCCGTGCTCATCAAACAGCTCGACGAGCTTGGCAAAGTCGGCGAGCGAGCGGGTGAGACGGTCGACCTTGTAGACGACGATGATGTCGATGCGTTTCGCTCGAACCGCATCGAGTAATTGCTGCAGGGCAGGGCGTTCCAAAGAGGCGCCAGACAAGCCGCCATCATCGAAGCGATCGCCAATCAGGTTCCAGCCCTCATGGGCCTGGCTCTTGATATAGGCCTCGCAGGCTTCGCGCTGCGCATCGAGCGAGTTGAAGGCGAGGTCGAGATTATGCTCGGTCGATTTGCGGGTGTAAATCGCGCAACGCTGCGGCTTGGTCGTGGGAGGCGTGATCATGGCGACACCCTGACGGGCGGGCGTTGCCGGAGACCAAAGAAGCGCGGGCCGTTCCAGGTCGTGCCGGTAATGCGCTTGGCCAAGGTTGAGAGGCTGCGATGGGTCTCACCGTTCCAAAGGAAGCCATCGGGAACGATCACGACCTCATGGCTAACTCCATCATGCTCGCGCACCAGCACGGATCCTGTCTTGATCCGTCGACGGGTCTCCTGACCCCGCGCCAGCTTTGCCAGGTGGCGTGCCAGTTCGGCGTTGAGTTTGCCGAGTTGCTGCTCTTGCATGCGATGAGCAACCAGGCGCGCGACCATCTCGCGCGAGAGGCCAGCGGGAGCTGAAGTGCGGTAGAGTTTGCGGAAGCGGCCGCGCAGCTCATCGAACCCCAGCGTGGAGAGGCTCGTCAACTCGTCGGTCAGTCCCGACACCGCAGGCTTGGCCATTCTGGGCTGCGTGGTCGGGCTCATTGGGCCTGCCCCGCAGCGATACGGTAGACTGAAATCCTCGCGCCATCTGCGGCAACGCCCATTTCTATCGCGATGACAAAGCCGCGCTTTCGCAAGCCGGTGAGAGCTGCTCGTACGGTATGAGGCTGCCAGTTCGTTACTGAAACGAGTTTAGTCAGGCTGGCGCCTTCCGTTGCCTCAAGCAGACCGAGCACGATGCCAAGTTTGCTGCTCGGACGCGGGGCTGAAATCGCGCTTGTGGCGACGGCCACCGGAGGTAGGGATGCGATTGGCGCGGTCTTGCTGGTTCGACGAAACATGATGATCTCCTCGGGGCAGACGGGGTCATCCCGTCACCACCGCGACCCCGCCGCGGCGCCAGGCCGGCAGGGTTGCCTCAGAAGATCGGCGCGTCTCGTCGCGTCGCCACGGACACCAATGCTTGCTGTGCGAACGAAGTCCAGTCGATCGAGCGGCCACGAAAAACACAGGCTGTCTGATCTGACATTGATCCTGAAGTCCGCTCATACTTCCGCAGCTGGCCCCTAGCTGACCTTTGGAACGTCTGCTTCCCGGCAGCCCGCTGACGCCAAAAGGTCAAGCAGCCGGAGGTGGCCGGTTGCCGACTCTTGGAACGTCTGCTTTTCGACAGTTGGGAGTGGGAGTGGGAGTGGGAGTGGGAGTTAGAGCTGGAGTTGCCCCGGTTTTGTGGAGATCCTTGAAGTCATTTTCTGGAGTGTCCGATGCCGCGTTTTAGAGGTGCCTATCCGCCGGAGTTCCGGCGACAAGATGGTAGAGTTGGGTCCGATCCGGACGAACGCCTGACGAGCTTGCCCGGGATTTGACCGACCGCGCAGTCGATCGCCAACTCGGTTGGTCAGGCCGAGCGCGACGCCGGCAAGCGCAGCGATGGCCCGACCAGCGCAGAGCGTGAAGAACTGATCCGTCTTCGCCGTGAGAGCCATCGATTGCGCCAGGAGCGCGATATCCTGTCAAAGGCGGCGGCCTGGTTCGCGCGGGAGAGCAAGGCGAACCCGAACGGGTTTTCCAGTTCATGAGCGCGCATCAGGCCGTCTTTCCGATCAAGACCATGGCCCGTGTCTTCAAGGGCCCCGCGTCAGGCTATTATGACTGGCGCGGCAGGCCCGCGTCGCTGCGGGCGTGTCAGCTCTTGCTTGGTCACGCCAAGCTTAAGAGCACAGTCCGATATCTTGGTCTCGAGGTCGACGATGCGTTGCTCATCTTCGAGCAGACGGATCTATGACGAACGCGGCACCGCGGTCCGCGCAGCCGGAATTTCGACACCGTCGGGGAGACTAAACTGCGCAGACGACGGGCCGGCATGCGATGCTTCGTTACGTCGGCCCAAGCAGGAAGCGCTGCGCCAAAACTCGATAACCCATGGCTATAGGGCGCGGTTTTATTGGAACTCGACGTAGAGGGAACTGGCTCCTAGCCTCGGCTGGCGTTTTCGTCGAGGGGACCATGAAAAAGCTTTCTATCGTATCTGCGTTTGCCATGCTGATCGGCTGCGGCCTCGCCGCGACGGACTCCGTCGCCCAGCAGAATCTCATTCGTATCAGCACCAGCGGCGCGGACGTCTCCACCATGGACCCGCACCGTGCCACCTCCACCACGGACAAGCCGCTGATGGGCTGGCTGTTCAGCGGCCTCGTGCGCTTCCCACCCGGCAGCGCCGACCCCAGCAAGCTCGAGCCGGATCTGGCCGAGAAGTGGGAGACCAGCCCCGACGGCAAGGTCTGGACCTTCCATCTGCGCAAGGGCGTGAAGTTCCACGGAAACTGGGGCGAGGTCACGGCCGATGACGTGGTCTACTCCCTGCGGCGCGCCGCTAGCAGCAAGAGTTCTTCCTTTGCCGCCAACTATGCTGGCGTCGAATCGATCGAGAAGGTCGACGACCATACTGTCCGCATCACACTGAAATATCCGGATGCAAATTTCCTGGGTAATGTCGCTAATTATCACGGTGGCAACATCGTCAGCAAACGCGCCGCCGAGGAACTGCAAGAGAAATTCTCGAGCAATCCGGTCGGCACGGGGCCCTTCAAGCTCGAGGAGCACCTGACCCAGCAACATGTGAAGCTCGCGCCCCACAAGGACTATTTCCGCGGTACGCCCAAGCTCGATGGCATCCTCTATCGCCTGATCCCGTCAGACAGCGCGCGCGATCTCGCCTTCACCTCCGGCGAACTCGACATCGTCGCCGGCAAGCGCGAGCAGCGCTGGGTCAATGCCGCCCGCAAGCGCGGCAACATGATCGTCGACATCCTGCGCCCGGGCGAGTTCCGCACGCTGCACCTGAACCGCACGATCGCGCCGCTGGACGACGTTCGCGTCCGCAAGGCGATCGAACTCGCCATCGATACCGACGCCTTCACCAAGTTCTTCGGCGCGGATGTGGCGCCCAAGGGCTGCTCGGTCGTCCCGAACGGCTATTTCGGCGAGGACTGCGCGACCCGCTCCGTGACGTTCGATCTGGCCAAGGCGAAGGCGCTGCTGGCGGAAGCCGGCCATGCCGCGGGCTTCACGCTTAAGGTCGTCTCCGCCAACAGCGCCTCGCAGCTCGCGATCATGGAGATCATCCAGGCGCAGCTGTCGCGCGCAGGTATCAAGATCGACCTGCAGGTCGTCGACAATGCCACCTATCACAGCCTCATCCGCAAGAATACGAGCGCGATGGTGATGTATGGCGCGGCGCGCTTCCCGCTGGCGGACACCTATCTGTCGGAGTTCTACCATTCCGACGCGATCCCGGGTAAGCCGACCGGCGTGACCAACTTCTCGCACTGCTCCGTTGCTGACGAGGAAATCACGGTGGCGCGCCTGGCGCCGAGCCAGGACGCCCAGAAGAAGCTCTGGAGCACCGCGCAGAAGAAGATCCACGACGACGTCTGCGCCGTCCCGCTGTTTGAGCTGCTGCTGACCTGGGGCCGCAGCCCGCGCGTCGACTATGGCTACGAGCTCAAGGGTGCGATGAACCTCGCCCCGCCCATCACGGAGCTGACGACGCTCAAGTAAGAGCGCCGATCTCCGAGGAGACCCGCTTCGCCACACAGCGGGTCTCCTCGACGAACTGGTCGATGATCTTCTGGTTGCGGCTGTCGCGCAGCCAGCAGAGCTCGTAGGCCATCTTGATCGATGGCTCGAAGCGCCGGATTGCGATCTCCGGACCGACGCCCCGCAGGTTCAGCGGGTGTACGATCGAGATGCCGGTCCCCGCCGCGACGAACTGGTTGAGCGTGCTCGCCAGATTGACCGACAGGACCACATTCTGCGTCACGCCATACCTGTCCAGCGTCCGCGTGACCGAATCCGCGGTCAGGTTCTCGCGCCCGTAGGAGACGAAGGGCACGCCGTCGATATCGTGCGGCTCCACGACATCGCGCGCCGCAAGCGGGTGGTCTGCCGGCATGATGCAGACGAGCGGCTCTTCGAGGATGACCTCCGTCGCGACGAATGACGTGTCGATCGGCCAGTTGACGATCGCAACATCGAGGCGGCGCGCATGCAGCCATTCGCCCAGCCATGCCGAGGTGCGTGCGAAGATCGTGCAATAGACCTCGGGGCTCGCCTTCAAGAAGGTCGTCGTCACGTCCTGGATGAAGCAGCTGCCGATGGTGGGCATGACACCGATGGTGAGGCTGCCCTGTTCCTGGCGGCGAATGGCGTCGGCTGCGTTCTCCAGTTGCCGCAGGCCGGAGAAGATCCGGTCCACCTCCTCATAGAAGCGCATGCCGCGCTCGGTCGGCACGAGCCGGCCCTTCACCCGCTCGAACAGTTCGAGCTTCAGATCCGCCTCCAGGTTGCCGATGAGCTTGCTGACGGCGGGCTGCGAAATGAAGAGCAGCTGGGCGGCGCGGCGCACGGTGCCGTTCTCGATGACCGACTTGAACGCCTCGACCTGGCGAAGATTGAGCAGTCGCCTCATCCGATAACCTTTTGGCACACGCCTCGCGGGATTTGGAATTCGACGCTATAGGGTCGCGATGTTACCGTTTCAATACAAAGTTCAACCGGTCGCCACGGATTGAGCCGCAAAGCAGATCAGGGCATGATTTCGCAAGGTTCTCGGAGAATCCTGCAAATCGTCACCCGCCTCGCAAAGCATATCCTGGTATATGCTTGATCTAAGAGCGATCTGCCCGCGGCTGAATCTGGCGTCTCTTCTGGGACATCTAGATGCGTATCGCGATCGCTGGCGCTGGCGCCGTTGCTTACGGCGCCGCCGCCTTCCTCATCCAGAACGGCCACGCGGCCACGCTGTGGTCGCCCTCGGGGCGCCGCACTCAGGAACTGGCCTCGGGCGCCCCGCTCACGGCGACGGGCGTCGTTGCGGGCGAGTTCGCTCCCACCATCGCGCATTCGGCCGAGGCGCTCGTTGCTGGCGCCGATGCCATCGTCGTCGCCCTGCCGGCCTATGGCCAGAAGGCGGTGATGGATGCGATCGCGCCGCACATTTCGGCGAACCAGATCGTCATCGTCAGCTCGCAGATCTCGCTCAGTGCGCTCTATATCGCCAAGCTTCTCGCGCAACGCGGTGTCGCGGCGCCCGTCGTCGCCTGGAGCGTACCGCTGGTCACCGGACGGCAGAATGGCGCAACGGCCGTCAATGTCTCAGCGGTGAAGAAGACGATCGACATGGCCTCCGTCCCGGCCTCCCGGAACGCCGAGGCGCTGGCGCGTTGCGAGGCGATCTTCGGTCCGCGCTTTGCCTTGCAGGACGATCTGCTGGTGATCACGCTGGGCAATCTCAATCCGCAGAACCACATGGGCGTGTCCCTGTGCAACTTCACGCGCATCGAGAAGGGCGAGGTCTGGGGGCAGCACGAGCACATCACCGACAGCGTCGGCCGGCTCTGCGAGGGGCTCGACGGCGAGCGCCTCGAGATCGCGCAACGGTTTGGCTACGCGCTGAAGACGGTGCGGGATCATTATCATGCGTCCTATGGCGTCCCAAACGGCCCCGTCGGCGAGATGGCGCTGGCCCGGCACAACCAGGGCGGCGCGCCCAAGGGCCCGACGAATGTCGCAACGCGCTATGTCACCGAGGACGTGCCTTTCGGCTTGCTGACAACGGTTCTGCTCGGCAGGATCACCGGAGCGCCGGCTGCGATCCACGATGCCGGCATCACGGTTTTCGCGGCGCTCTACGGTCGCGACTTCCGGGCCGAGAACGATATCCTCGCCGCGCTCGATCTCGGCGGCATGACGCCCGCAGCACTGCAGACGCTGGTGCGCGAAGGCTGGCAGGGGAGCGCCGCCTAAGTGGCTGACTGCTCGCGCAACGAGGCGCCGGGCCGGGCATCCGGCCGGCAGCCCTTCCTGACCCAGTCTCTGGCTGCCTTCGTCGTGGGGACGCGGACTTCGGACATTCCTGAGGAAGCGCTGCGCCGCGCCCGGATGGTCGTGCCGGACGTGATCGCCTGTGCGGCGGTGGGAGCCGAGACCGAGATCGGCCGGATCGGCCGCGCCTTGGGCCGTCGTCTCTGGGGCGCGGGCGCGAGCGCAGTCTGGCAGCATGGGGCCAATGCGTCGGTCACCGCAGCCATCTTCGCCAATGCGAGTACAGCCACAGCGCTCGATCTCGATGACGGGCACCGCCTTGCCTGCGGCCACCCGGCCGCGGGCATCGTGCCGCTCGCGCTCGCCCTCGGCGAACGGGAAGGCACGCCCGGCACAGACCTGCTGGCGGCCATCGCGGTCGGCTACGAGATCGCGGTGCGCGTCTCGGCCTCGCGCGATATCCCCGCTCTCGACACATCCGCCAGCGGGCGCTGGATGGCCTATGCCTGCGCAGCGACCGCTGCACGCCTGCTGCGTCTGGATGAGGACACGACCTGCCACGCGCTGTCCATCGCCGGCGCGCTCGGCCCCAACCTGCTCGCCAATGGCTGGAGCAAGGAAAAGGGCAACACGATCAAGGAAGGCATTCCCTTTGCCGCAGTGACCGGACTGATGGCAGCGGAAATGGCGGCCGAAGGCGCGACCGGGCCGCGCGACGCGCTCGACAATCCAAAACTCTTCGACCGCGACGTGATCCTGCCGCGGGAGCCCATCGAATGGCAGATCACGCGCAACTACTTCAAGTTCTACTCCGCCTGCCGCCACATCCACCCGGCGATCGACATGGCGCTGGCACTTCGCGACGAGGGCCTGCAACCGGGCGAGATCACGGCGATCGAGATCGCGACCTATCGCCGGGGCCTCTCGCTCAACAACTATCCGGCGCCGCCGAACGCGATCTCCGCGCAATACAGCTTTCCCTATTGCGTCGCGCTCGCCCTGGTCGCGGGCCGCGAGGCCGTTGCGGTCATCGACGACACCTTCCTAGGCGATGCAGCGGTCATCTCGCTGGCCCGCCTCGTCACGCTGAGCCAAGATCCCGGGCTGGAAGCTGCGTTTCCGGCCAGTACCGGCGCCGTCCTGCGCGTCCGCTGCGGCGATCGCGTCATCGAACGTCGCTCTGAACATTGCAGCGGCGACTGGCAGATGGGGGATTGTTCGGCGCTCCTTCGCCAGAAATTCCTCGATCTCACCCGCGCATCCATCTCCGAGCAGCGCCAGAACGCGACACTGGAGGCCATCGAGGCGCTCGCCGGCGCCGCGCCCTCGCGACTTTCCCATCTCCTGTCGGCTCCCGACAAGGCGACCGCATAGCCCGATCAGATGCGCAGACTGCCTGCGGAGGCTCCGTTGCAAGAACTAGACGTCATCATCGTCGGAGGCGGCCTCCTGGGCGCCGCTGTTGGCTATGGCCTCGCGAAAGCCGGCCAGAAGGTCGTAATCTTGGATGGAGACGACACCGATTTCCGCGCCTCGCGAGCCAATTTCGGCCTGATCCGTACATCCGGCAAAGGGGCCAGCTGCCCCGAATACCAGAACATCACCCGCCGGGCGGCCGACAGCTGGGTCGAATTCGCGCGCGAACTGCGCGACGTCGCGAAGACCGATGTCGAGCTCGAGCTGGATGGAGGGCTCTACCTTTGCTCCAGCGCCAGCAACAGCAACCAGCTCTTCTACAACGCGCCGGGCTCGCTGGAATCGCGGCGCGAGATGCTGCAGGCGCTGCACCTCCAGTCCGGCGAGCCCGAGCCGGATTTCGAGATGCTGGAGCGCCAGGACCTCCAGAAGCTGATGCCGCGCGCCCAGCTCGGCGCCGACATCAGCGGGGCGAGCTTCTGCCGGCGGGACGGCCATGTGAATCCGCTCAAGCTGCTGCTGGCGCTGCATACCGGCTTCCAAAGCCATGGCGGCACGCTGCTGCCCGGTCATCGCGTCACCGGTATCCGAAACGAGGCCGGCATTCATCTCGTCACGAGCGGCGACGCCAGCTTCCGCGCGCCGAAGATCGTGGTCACCTGCGGCGCCGAATCCCTCGACCTCGCGAGGCAGATCGGGATCGAGGCCAGCCTCGTAGCCGAGCGCGGGCAGATCCTCGTCACGGAACGCTGCGAGCGCATCTTCCCCTATATGATGAACGGCCTGCGCCAGACCGTCGACGGCACGGTGATGATCGGCGCGACAGCCGAGAAGGTCGGGCTCGACCGCAGCACCAACGTCTCGGCGGCCGTCTCGCTCGCGAGGAAGACCGTGAAGCTCTTCCCGCAATTGCAGGGCCTGAAGCTCGTCCGGCACTGGTCGGGCATCCGCACGAAGCTCGAGCGCGGACACCCGGTCTATGGGTCGTCCCAGACCGTGAATGGTGCCTGGGCCTTCATCTGCCATGGCGCGGTCGGCATGGCCCCGGTGCACGCCACGCTGCTGCCGGAGTGGATCATCTCCGGCGAGCGCCCGGCCATCCTGCAGCCTTTCCACGGCCGACAGGTCGCTGCCGCCGCAGCCTGACCACCGTGCAGAGATCCGGCCGCCCCCTTCCACCAGAGACGTTTTGATGTTCCGAAAGCTGCATGATCCCGGGCCGTCTGCCGTGACGATCCTGATTGACGGGAAGGCCGTGACGGCCGAGCCCGGCGAGAACCTCGCTGCCGTGCTGCTGCGCCAGCCCGAGGGCTGGAACCGCACCTCGACGGTGACGCAGTCGCCGCGCGCGCCCTATTGCATGATGGGTGTCTGCTTCGAATGCCTGGCCGAGGTCGACGGCGTCGGCTCGGTGCAGACCTGCCTGACCACGGTGCGCGATGGCATGAAGGTGTCGCGTCAGCTCGGACGCAGGGTGTTGTCGGCATGAGCGCGATCGATCTCCTCATCGTCGGCGCCGGCCCTGCCGGCATGGCAGCGGCGGTCGCCGCACGGCGGCACGGCCTCGATGTCCTCGTCGTCGACGACCAGCCGGCGCCGGGCGGCCAGATCTGGCGCTCGGTCGAGACCGTTGCCGCAAGCCCCCGCGGGCAGCGGCTGGGCGAATCCTATCTCGCGGGTGCCTCGCGTGCAGCGGCTTTCCGCGCCTGTGGGGCGACCTATGAGGCTGGCGCGCAGCTCTGGCAGATCGAGCCGGGTTTTCGCGCGTTCGTCACCAGTAGCGGCAAGGCCCGCACCGTTTCGGCGAAGGCCGTAATCCTGGCGACCGGCGCGCAGGAGCGGCCTGTTCCGTTCCCTGGCTGGACGCTGCCGGGCGTGCTGACCGTGGGTGCAGGCCAGATCCTGCTCAAGACGGCCGATCAGGTGCCGGAAAAGCCGGTCTGGATCGCGGGCAGCGGGCCGCTGCCGCTGCTCTACATGACGCAGCTTCTGGCGGCTGGCGGCCAGATCGCGGGTTTCCTCGAAACGACGCCGCCCGGCCGCATGGGCAAGGCGCTGCGGCATCTGCCCGCCGCACTCGGCAAGGCCGGCGACCTGTTCAAGGGCCTGGCCTGGCAGCTTGCGCTGAAGCGTGCCGGCGTGAAGACGGTCAAGCATGTCGCCGAGATCAAGGCGAGAGGCGAGGGCAGGCTCCAGACCCTGCGCTATCGTTCCCAGGGCGGCAGCTGGCACGAGACGCCGGCCGAGGTATTGCTGGTGCATGAAGGGCTTGTGCCCTCTATCCATTCGCCGCACGCCATGGGCTGCGAGCTCGAATGGCGGCAGGACCAGCGATGCTATGCGCCGGCTCTCGACGGCTGGGGCGAGAGCTCGCAGCCCGGATTGTTCGTCGCGGGCGACGGGGCGGGCATCGCCGGCGCCATCGCCGCCGAGCAGCGCGGGACGCTCGCGGGGCTCGCGGTCGCGGCCCGGCTGGGCAAGGTCTCGGCCGTGATCGCCGAAAGCGAGGCCGCACCCGCGCGCAAGCTGCTCGGACGCGAACTCGCCTTCCGCCCCTTCCTCGACGCGCTCTACGCCCCGCGCGCGCAGGTCTTCGCGCCGCCGGACGAGACCATCGTCTGCCGCTGCGAGGAGGTGACCGCCGGCACGCTGCGCGAGCGCGCGCAGGTCGGACGGCCCGGCCCCAACCAGGTCAAGGCATTCACACGCGCCGGCATGGGCCCCTGCCAAGGCCGCCAGTGCGGCTACACGGTCATGCATGTGCTCGCCGGCGCGCAAGGCCGCCCGCCCGAGGATCTCGGCTTCTACCGTATCCGGGCGCCGCTGAAGCCCGTCACGCTCGGCGAACTGGCCGCCCTCGACCAGACGGACAGCGCCGCATGAGCGTCTGCAGCGTCCGCGGCTCCGCCGCTACCCGGCATCACCGACCCGCCCCAACAGTGAGGGTTACCATGCGAATGAACCAGAGCGGTGCCGGCCCGGCACGGCTCGCGGCCAACGGGCCTGCAAATGCAGCCGCAGATCGGAGACGCGCCGCATGATCGCCTACACATTAAGACGCCTCCTGCTGGCGATGCCGACGCTGCTGGTGATGCTGACCGCGATTTTCGTGCTGGTCAGGCTCGTCCCCGGCGATGCGGCCTCGGTGATCCTGGGCGATCAGGCGAGCACCGAGGCGCTGGCAGCGCTGCGCACCAAGCTCGGTCTCGACCAGCCCTTCTACGTCCAGTACCTCGCCTTCCTCGGCGACGTCTTCACCGGCAATCTCGGCACCTCGATGAGCACCGGGCGCACAGTCATCCACGAGGTGATGACGGTGCTGCCCTCGACGATCGAGCTGACCCTGGCTGCGATCGTGATCGGGCTGATCTTCGGCCTGCCGCTGGGCGTTGCAGCCGCGCTGACCCGCAATGGCTGGCTCGACTATGTCTCGCGCGTCGTCTCGCTGGTGGGCCTGTCGTTTCCCGCTTTCGTCTCCGGCATCCTGATGCTGATCGTGTTCTCGATCCAGCTCGGCTGGTTTCCGGTGCTGGGCGGCGCTGCGAGCGGCACCGACTTCGCCGATCGCATGCGCCAGCTCGCGCTGCCCGCGCTGAACCTCGGCATCATCATGATGGCCTATGTGATGCGCGTGACGCGCGCCGCGATGCTCGGCGTGCTGACCGAGGACTATATCCGCACCGCCCGCGCC
>NZ_JBFTZP010000029.1:0-9618 GCF_056406735.1 Allobosea sp. P1_B10
CTCTCAGAGCCTCTCAGAGCGGCCAATTCCGGTTTCTGGTATTTCCAGGACTGTCATCCTGGTCAAGCCGTTCGAGAATTTGACGCGCAGCGCCGATGTCGCGATGGTAGCGACACAGCTATCTGACGAGGTCATCACAGCTCTTTCGGCAAAGCAAGGGTTGGCAATTTTCCCGAGCGTGAGCTCAGATGGTGCCGTGACACCATCTCAGACAGGCACTCGCCGCGGGAAAAAACGGTACTTGCTGCAAGGGGCGATCCGAGAGGTGAAGGACAAGATCAGGATCTCGATCCGCCTGGTGCAAGCCGACACGGGCCAGATCGTATGGTCCAATATTTACGACTCTGACCTCGCATTTAGCATCAACAACGAGGCCGACATGGCATCGAAGATTTCCGCGTCAGTGAGCCAGGCCGTCCAACTCGCGAAAGCACAATAGACGGCGGACCCAGATGCATCCTCGAATGCAGTCACAGATCTTCCATTCTCGACGTTCCGGACCTTTGGCGCGTCAGGAGTTGGCTTGGGTCGCACTCGCGAGGCTTCGAAGGTTGATCACGAGCCACGCGCAGGCTAAAAACGCGCACATACCAACGTCATACAGTCAAATTCTAAAGTACCCACGCGATTGAGTGCCGAATTTTCAGATTCCACCCAAGTGATGAAAATAACACTTCTCTCCTGATTTTGGTTCCCTTCGTCAGCAATTGGTGTTCGTTTGCTTTCTGCTAAACGATTCCTGTGCAACCAATAAATGGCTGACAGTGCATGGAGGAGGATCTCATGCGTCTACGCCTTGTATCCACTGCTATAGCAACATGCCTTGCGACCTCGGCTTTCGCGGCCGATCTTCCGAGTCGCGCGCCGCCCGTCGTCACGTATGCACCGGTGTTTACTTGGACCGGATTGTACGTCGGCCTAAATGCCGGCGTGGGATGGGGTGATTCAGGAGGCGTCATCGTCACGGGCCCGACGGCTATCTCGTCGGCCTCGTTGGGTGGCGGCAGCAGCGACGGGCGGTTCGTCGGCGGTGCCCAGATCGGCTATAACTGGCAATCTGGCGCAATCGTGTACGGCCTGGAGACCGACATCCAGTATGTCGATGCCGGGGGTGGCGGTGTCGCCTGGGGCCCCTATAGCTGGTGGGGCGGCGGGGGCAGTGGCGATGGCGCCTATTTCGGCACCGTTCGCGCCCGCCTGGGCTACGCCTTCGACCGAACCCTGATCTACATCACGGGCGGCTTGGCCTATGGTGGCCTCAACACTAACCCGATCACCGGAAACTCCACGAGCAATACCGGCTGGACCATCGGTGGCGGTGTCGAATATGCCTTCACCAACAACTGGACCTTCAAGGTGGAGGGACTTTACGTTGATACCGGCGAGGGAAGCGAGACACGTACCTTTATTAACCCGGTAGGCGGAGCCCTTCCGGCGGGGGTCTACACCGCGACAACCGGCGGTGGTGGCGGTGCCGGGCTTCTTCGCGTTGGCGTGAACTACAAGTTCTGAGACCGACACAAGGACCTCAAAGCAGCCCGGCGCTTTGCTCCGGGCTGCTTTGACCGGAGCCGACCCGACCACTGGAGGAGACGGATTAGGCGGACCGGCCCTCTCCCATTAGCCGTGCGCCGCGCTGGCTCTCCCGCATAGAACGCGCCCACTTTGTCCAGACTAGACACCGCATCATTCATGTAGTCGCGTATAGCGCCCCCTTAACCGCCGCACATTGAAGGAATAGACTATGAAAACGATCATCATAGCCACGGCAATGTTTATCGGATTTTCAATATCTAGCGCAAAAGCTCAAGTTGAATTAAAAACTTACGCCGACTCTAATGGTTACCTCAATGTACAGAAGCTGACTTGCGCCCAACTTGCGGGCACTTTTCAAGAAGACGCCAACCTCCTTACGACATGGTATAGTGGCTGGTACAATGGACTCGGCAAAAAGCATTTTATTAACATCGCGCGTGCCAAGGAAGCCGAGCACGAGATAATCGTTTTTTGCAAGGCGAACCCGCGCGTCACAGTCATTAAGGCGATTGGCTCGGTGTTCGACAAGATGCGCAAGGAACGTGGCATCGTCCTCGCCAAATGACGGCTCGTCGACTCCCACGAGATCCGCAGAGAGTCGATAGCTGACGGACAGCTTGCAGTCGGCTAGCCTGCCGGGATGTGTAATCTCTACAGACACACCCGGAACGTCGAGGCGATGCGCAAGCTGTTCGCGACGTTCGACGATGCCGGCGTCAACATGCCATCGCAGCCGGGGATATTCCCGGACTATCAAGCGCCGATCATCCGCAATGAGGGCGGGGCGCCACGGCTGGCGATGACCCGCTGGGGCATGCCCAGTTCGAAGCAGGCGATCTACCAGGCCGCAACCAAGCGCGCGGACAAACTGCGTGCGAAGGGCAAGGATGTCGACTTCAACGAGTTGTTGAAGGTCGAGCCTGACGGCGGGACGACGAACGTCCGCAATACCTCATCCGCGCATTGGAAGCGCTGGCTTGGCATCGAGAGCCGCTGCCTGGTGCCTTTCACGTCCTTCAGCGAGCTCGACCATGGCTCCAAGCAGGATGTCTGGTTCGCCTTTGGCGAGGAGCGGCCCACGGCCTTCTTCGCCGGGGTATGGGCGCCGCAATGGGAGAGCGTCCGCAAAATCAAGACCGGCATGGAGACGATCGACCTCTATGCCTTCCTGACGACGGAGCCGAACGCCGAGGTCGGCACAATCCATCCAAAGGCCATGCCGGTTATCCTCACGACGCCGGAGGAATGCGAGGCGTGGATGACGGCGCCATGGGATCAGGCAGAAGTCTTCCCCTTACAGCCACGCGCCCTACCGAGGGCCATATTCCCGGCAGCGCATAATAGCAGCTGGGCGGGCGCCGCCGGCGCAACGAGCGCGGCAGCCCTTCTGGTGCGGTTCAAAGTCATACGAAACCTTCTCCGCAATAAGCGCTAGGTCACGAGCGTTCCAGCGTTTTGTAAGGTCTGATTGTCGGGGCCTATCTAAGCAAATAGTATAGCCATCCAATGCTGTAGCCCAGAAGCGCAAGTATCGCGATCCAAACCAATAGGAGTAGAAACAGCACTGCATTCCATCGGTTTTCGCGTGCTTTGTCGCTTTTCGCGGAGCTAATCGCTCCAAACTTTCGATTAGGGGAAGTATTTTCATTGTCAGGAATGCCGCTCATGGCGACGTCCTTCAACAGGTGCTCGATCTCACTCTAAAGATGCTTCGCGGCGGCGCCAATCGCGTTGACGCGCCGAGTAAACTCCTCCGCATCGAAATGGTTGCGCCCCTAGGGAGGGATTGTGAGCGGGGGTCGACGGAGCGCTATAATCTGCCGGGAAGGCGCATCCAAGCCTCCGCAGCCTCTATCAGCATGATCATGCGAGCATGCTCTGGGCTGCCTTCAGGTGCGCCATGACATTTCCTGATCAGCGATACCGCAGCCTCAAACTCGGCAACGGTTCTGACTGCGATATTGACCATTGCTCAGTTCTTCCTCAGCGCGCTATCCACCTTGGAATCTATCAAAACAATGGCTAGCGTCGCCATGTCATTCGACACAGGGGGACGCTATGCCTTTTCGAACCGTGTCGCTGAACCCGAGGAACTGGCCAAACTAGGCGCGGCGTTCGATGCAGCTTGGTTGGGCATCAACGACGCCTCAACAATTGGCGCGACCGCTCAAGCGGCGGCCAGAGAGCGCTTGGGCTACATCATAGTTGACCTGTGGAAAGCCGATCCAGAACAGGATCTGGCTGCGCGCGCAGTAGAGCAGTTCATTGCGGTAGCAGAGGAGCTCCCGAACTTGGATAAAATGGAAAAGGCAAAATAAAAGCGGTCCGCAATATGATCCATGAGGCCGCGACGATCCCAGCCCCTCCGGCGTCTTCGCCATACGGTTTCACTAGCTGGTTCGAAGCTGCGGGTATCAAGATGTAGACTGGGAAATTCCATATCGGATCTGTAGGCGCCCCCCCGCCAGTTCGACTAAAATTGAGCTGCCGACGTCCTAATCAGCGGCAAAACCGCTGGCCTCCTATCCTACCCAGCCAAATTTCTTCATCGTCCATCCATCGTTCCAAATCTTGTCCATATGCCGAATCTTGTCTCCGTCAAATTGCATGACGTAGACGTATTCGGCGTCGACGCTCTTGTTTGTTGCGGGCACAGGACCGCCCTCTCCCGTGTGAATGCCGTGCAACACTGCAAAAGCAATTACACTTCTTCGAGCCTCGTCAGTCGCAAATGCTTTGATCTCGTATGATCCATCGACAAAGGTTAGAAGGCCCTTCATCCACTCCACGTACTCTTTGAGGGTTTTGATTCCTGTCAAAGCATCGGCCTGAACTGAGAAGGTGGCATCATCAACGCAATAGATATTGCACGCCTCCCAGCCTTCGCCCCTCTCGCAGGCATCGAAAACCCGCAGCACGGCCAACCCCGCTTCCGCAGTCTGGCGGATGCGCTCAAGCTGGATTGTGATGTCGATGATGGAGGGCATAACGGGGAGGATGGGAGCGATTGCCTGCTCCCGCTGCTCGACCGTCCGAGGGCGGATCTCGTGCACGGTTTCGGTCATCATGCGCTCGCGTGCATGGTCGGCTGGGGTTCGAGCTTCTGCACAAGACCAAGGCCGAACTCATCGCCACGGCTAGCGCCGACCTTCAGGCCGCCAAGGGCATCCAAGAGCGGCTGCAAGGCACTCACGCCACCTTTGCCCAATGGGCGAACGTCGTCGGCACGGCAGAGGCGCGGATGCTCTGCGCGCTGGCCACGATCCAACAGGGAGATGCCTCATGAGCCCGGCCCGGATCTCGGCCCGCCGATCGAAGGGCAAGCCCGCCCGCGTCACCTACCGCGCCAAGCCTGTGACGCTTCCAACCTTCAGCTTCTACGGCCACCGGCCCGTCATCTACAGCGATGGGGAATTGCTGATCGGCCGCCGTGTCATCCCCATGGAGCGCCGCTCATGAGCCACGCATTCAGCCCCGCCGCCGCAACCCAGCCCGATCCGGCCTTGCTCTGCGCCGTTGGTGAGACGCTTGCCCAGGTGCTCGCGAGCAATCGCCATCTGGCGGCAAACCCTACGGTCAACTTCCACGCTCGGCGCCGGATCGAGAGCGTCATCGCCGGGCTAGTCGAGGCGCTGGACCGGATCGATAGCGACTGTGATCTGGAGGAAGGCTGCGACGCTGAAATTGTCTGCGAAGACGAGGGCGCTCAGTACGATGACGAAGGCCACCGGTGAAGCGGTATCGCTGACGCCGAAGGGATCGAGGGACAGGGTTTCGGTGGGTTCGCTGAGCAACTGCACTCATGCAGGTGAAAACCTGCCTCGCAAAAAGGCCGTTTGAAAATGGGCCCGCACCCTGAGGAGCCGTTCCGGTTAGGATGACGTCTCGAACGCTCAGGGCGCAGGGCTCAGGGATTCTCCAATGGCCTCTGAGCTAGACAGGTGTCTTGGTTCTCCGATTAGTGAAATTCGATCAGGCATCAGTAGAACGAGTTATTGTTAAGATATAGGCCTAGATAACGCCATTAGTTGCCGGTTAATTGTCATTATTTCGCTGAAGTCGACACTTTGCCTTTGGCGCTGAATTGGTCGCGCGTGAAAATTAGTTGTAGCCCCAATGGGCAATGGCGCATTTGCCTCTGCTCCGTAAGGTGAAGCGCTGCCAGAATTTGGGGGCCAACATGTCAGAAACTGCTGATTTCGCACCTACGGACTTGCGGGCCAAATCGCAAATTGTGCCGCCGCCATCGACAGCTGACAATCACTATCCGGCTGGGGCGGCGCTGGGGCGGGCATGTGACCCGAGCGAAGTTCCGATTCTATCGATTGTCGCGCCTTGCTTTAACGAAGAAGGGTGCATCGTCGAATTCTATCGAAGGGCATCGGCGGCGGCGCGAGCATCCGTTGGACCTTCGTTCGAAATCATACTGGTCAATGACGGATCACGAGATCAGACCGCAAGCTTGCTCCATGAACTCGGAAAGACGGAACCGGCCCTTATTGCCATCAACCTGTCGAGAAATTTTGGTCACCAGCGCGCGCTTAGCGCCGGGTTAATGTACAGTCGCGGCGAGCGGGTGCTTATCATCGACGCCGATCTGCAGGATCCGCCCGAGTTGCTGGCGGAGATGATGCAATCCATGGATGACGGGGCCGATGTTGTCTACGGACAACGGCGCAGCAGAGCCGGCGAGACTTGGTTCAAGCTCGCTACCGCCAAAGGCTTCTATCGCATCCTCAGCTATCTCGCTGACATCGATATACCGCGTGCTACCGGCGACTTTCGATTGATGAACCGTAAAACAGTCGACGTTTTCAATAAATTTCCAGAACAGTTCCGCTTTATCCGGGGCTTGATCAGCTGGATCGGCTTCGACCAACGCCCAATATTGTATGATCGTGCGTCTCGCATGACCGGCGAGACAGGCTACACATTTGGCAAAATGCTCAGACTCGCAGTCGATGCGGTGACCAGCTTCTCAGTCGTCCCACTTCGTCTCGCCTCGTACCTTGGTTTTCTGGGCGGGCTCGCCGGTGTTCTCCTGCTCGCCTATTCGATCGGTTCTTGGTTCTTCGGCGCAACCGCACAGGGCTGGACAAGCCTTCTTTCGATCATCCTGGTCATGGGGAGCATGCAGATGATCGTGCTTGGTATTATGGGAGAATACGTCGGGCGTCTCTACCTCGAGAGCAAGGCACGGCCCCTCTTCGTCGTGAAGGACGTACTTACTTACCATCCGAATGTGGCGTCCGATGCGCAGAAGGCTCCCAGGAACGTGCACTGCCATTCATGAAGCTCGCTGGGCGGCGCATCGTTGCGGTCGGACCCAAGGTCGCAACGGGCAAATCATGTCTTACATGACGGGGAGCTGCGCCCTCAATGTGGATGAAAATACAAGGGTGCGATGCTCCCATCCCGGGCCGCCGCTGAGTTCACGACGTTTTGCCGCGTCAATGGCGGCGACTTCATGATCTCGACCGGTGCGTCTCGCTCGGGGCGGTTTTGATCGGTGCCGCAATCGACAAGCTTCTCGCGCTACGAGCCGCGATCGAGGGGAAAGTCGCTTTCTATAGGCTGTGGGTCTTCCGCTGAGCGCAAGGCCCCGATGGACCCGATATGTAGCTGCGCTTGAAGAACTGAGCACAATCGGCGGAGCCCGGCTTTGCATGTCAACGCGCCTTGGACGCGCCGCGTCGCTGCTACGACCGAGGGACATTCCGATGACACAGCTAACCTATATGGGCGCGCGAGACGAAGTCGGCCTTCGCATGCGGCTCCAATGGGCAGCCCGGGTCGCTTTCGTTCCCCTGATTGTGCTCTGTATCACCTTGGCAGCGTTCGCCATTTGCCTGCTGGTACCGGCCCTCCCTGTTGGGCGAAACACGGAAGATTTCATCGCTGTCCTCGAAGGAGCGCGACGTATCGCGCAGGGCTTGAGGCCCCATGTCGACTTTCCGTTGCCCCATGGCCCGATGCCCCTCTACCAGGCAGTTTTCCCATACCTCTTCCGCTACGATGCAGCGAGTTTCCTACTCTATCAATGGATGGGCTGGCTTCTCGTTCTGCCTGCGCTGGTTCCAATTGCCAAGGCTCAGCCGACCCTGCTGCGCGCGCTGTTTGTAATCGCATTCGTCGCGCTCTCGACATTGATCCCCATGATCGTCGAGTACGACAACGGACCTGAGATTAGCTATCATGCCAGCTACAACCGGCTCACGGCGGCGCTTCTCTGTCTGCTTCTTGTCTGGATATTCTCCCCGCGCCACCGCGGCTGGGGACAGGCGCTGCTCATCGGATATGTGCTGGCGCTGCTCGCGGCGACGAAGGTCACGGGCTTCGTCGGAGCAGGCGTCATGCTGGCGATATTCGCCGTTCTGAGCGCACCGGCACGCGTCACAGTCCTTCGGGCTTTCGCCCTGTTGCTCGCGATTTTCATAGTTGCGCAGGTTCTAACGGGCATCCCGAAAGCTTATTTGAACGATATCCAGATGATGTTGAGTCTGAACAAGGGAGGCATGGCCTATGCTGCCACCGCGACGGCAGCCCGCAACATTGTCGTCGTCGCAGCCACTTTCGCCGTTATCATTTCCGTCATGCCCCGTTACAGGACAGAAGCCCGAGATTCCTCTCGGCCACTTATGAAGCGCTTGCCAGCCATTGGCCGTTCGTGGCGGGCGGTGCTGTTGCTGGCGGCTGCCCTCTGCATGATAATACTCGTCGAGAGCCAGAATACCGGCAGCATCGGCCTCGCGGCAATAGCCGCTGTCGTTGTAGGCAGCCTTCCGCGCGCGCGCAGCTCGGCGATGTTTCGTTCGGCGGCGCTCGCAGCTCTTTGCGTCGCCGCGGTTGGCCCGTGGATCTCCAGCATTACATTCCGGGGGATGAACATCATCGGGCGCCAGATGCCCGACCTTGTCGCGGTCCCAGCCGTGGCCCAGTTGCTCCCGAGAACTGGGGTTCCACGCGCAGTGTCCGCGCTGGCAGATGACTACATGCAAATCTGGCAGGCGACCCTTCGCTCCGAATCCCCGGTGACACTGAGCAAGGCCTGGATCGATGCTGGCGAGCGCAATCAGCACGCCATGTTCGTGGCCCGAGCGCTGTTGGTGGGGGAGGCGGCCGAAGCCGCAATTCGTGCCGGTCTGATCAACCCACATGTTCATGTATTCACGGCTGGTGAGACCGAGCTGTTCGCCCCACTGCTCGGGTCCCCTCCCCTGCGTGGCATCAACACCTGGCATAATGACCGCTCATCGCTGCGGATGTCGAACGACCGACTTCGCGAGTATCTCGCTGGCGTCGATCTCGCTTTCAGAACCCGATGCGGCTTGCCGACTGCCCAGGCAAAGGAGGCAGAAATCTTCGCCCAAGCGCTCGCACCGGACTTCGACATGATTCTACTCACCCCCTGCTGGGAAGCATGGCGGCGCAGAATTCGCGCTGCCACCTGATCCTTGACGACGTAGCAAGGCTTCAGCATTGCGGTCGAAAAGGCCCGACTTCAAAAAACCGGAACCGAGAGCCGGTCAGCAACGTCATCGAGCTCGCCAGACTTGAGGGGTCGCGGAAAGGCAAATGGGCGGCGAGGCAGCTTCATACCCAGCCATCCGGCCACGGCCGCTTACGGCCAACGGAACGATCAATGAACCAGACGTGCAATTTGCTTGGCCCTACACCGTGCGGTGATGCTTCTGGCTGCCACGTAGGCCGAAGAGACGAAAACGGACAATCTGCTCACGAAGATCAGTGCCTTGACAAACAATGGCAGCGGTTGCAAAGGCCGCCTGACCGGCACGACGTCTATACCGCCCGTCGTACTACCCTTACGAGGTACCGCGCAGTGAGAGCTGGCTCGGGAAAACTGGACATCGTGGGTAGGTGGATTTTCGGCCTGAACGCGGCATGATTGTCGTGAACAGGAGCGGATATGACGAGACGCGTGCGCCGGAACCACAGCCCGGTTTTCAAAGCGAAGGTCGCTTTGGCGGCGATCAAGGGCGAGAAGACGCTGGCCGAATTGGCTCAGCAGTTCGACGTCCACCCCAACCAGATCACGCAATGGCGCAGCCAACTCCTTGAAGG
>NZ_JBFTZP010000030.1:0-9539 GCF_056406735.1 Allobosea sp. P1_B10
AGGCCGCTCGCCGCGCCATCCGCCAGGCCGGTGCACACATGCTCTTCCTGCCGCCCTACAGCCCCGACCTCAACCCGATCGAGCAACTCTTCGCCAAGCTCAAGCACTGGATGCGCGATGCTGAGGCCAGAACCGTTGAAGCGACATGGCGAAAGCTCGGAGACCTACTCCACCTCGTCTCACCGACCGAATGCGCAAACTACATCACAAATGCAGGATATGCTTCCGTGTAAAAGAAGCATGCTCTAGGCTCGATAAAGGCCGTCTTCGCGCCGACCGCCGCGATCCACTCCCGCACCGCCCTGGCGACGAACTCGGGACCGTTGTCCGAACGAACATGCCCGGGCACGCCGCGTAGGATGAAGAGATCGGATAGCACGTCGATGACGTCGGTGGATTTGAGCTTCCGGTCGATTCGGATCGCAATGCATTCCCGGGTGAACTCATCAATGACGTTCAGCATGCGGAACTTCCGACCGTTGTGGGTGCGATCCTCGACGAAGTCGTAGGACCAGACATGGTCGGGATATTCCGGCCGAAGCCGGATGCATAATCCGTCATTCAGCCAGAGACGGCCTTTCTTAGGTTGACTGGCCGGCACCTTCAGTCCCTCCCGCCGCCAGATCCGCTCGACACGTTTGACGTTCACCGCCCAACCGGCTGTCTCCAGCATGGCCGCGATCCGGCGGTAGCCGTAACGGCCATACTGGGTGGCGAGCTCGACAATGTCGGCGGTCAGCGCCGCATCGTCAGTGCGGCCCTTCGGAACCTTGCGATGCGTAGATCGATGTTGCCCCAGAACCCGGCACGCCAACCGCTCCGACACGCCGAACTTCATCATGGCGTGGTCGATGCAGCGGCGACGACGGGCGGGGCCTAGTAGTTTCCCGAGGCGGCCTCTTTGAGGATCAGCTTCTCCAACATCAGATCCGAGACGGCGTTGCGCAACCGCTCGTTCTCCTTCTCCAGATCCTTCAGGCGCTTCACCTGTCGGACTTCAGCCCGCCAAACTCTTTGCGCCAGCGATAATACGTGAACGCCGTCACGCCGATGGCCCGGATCGCCTCCGCGACCGGGCGCCCCTGCGATAACAGCACGTCGACCTGCCGCAGCTTCGCGACGATCTCCTCAGGCTTGTGCTTCTTCTGCGGCATCGCGGGCATCCTCCAAAGGCTCAAAAAGCCTACTTCAGGGAGGGCCACTTTTCAGGGGGAAGGCCACCGAAAACCGCGCCCATAGGTGTCACAGAGGACTCTTCTTCAGTAGCCATCACAGCACCACTCAGCTCAACCTGTTATGCCCAACCTCGTTTTGGCAGCGAGGGTCACCGCCCGGCCGCAAGAAGGTGCGCTACATTCGCCATGAACTGCTGCCCTTTGACGTCTGACCTTAAAAACGAGCGCCTGAACTTCGATTCGATCAGCACCCGGGTCTAACCGCGAAGAAGTAATACTTGAACTCGCGGGATCGAACATGGGTAGCCCCGCCTGCATCGATGGCGTGAATGAGCGACCATCGCAGAACTCCATCTCTTTCAATGGCCGCCGAATACGAGCGTTTGGATCGGCAGTACGAGTGCTTGAATGCGCAACAGAAGCGCATGGACTAGCCCTACTGCGTCCACGGCATGAAGCACGATTTTTCGCCCCGTCGAGAGCTTCCCCGATGTGATCAGGTCGTGATTGCTGGAATAGGCGTTGGCGATGCAGCTGCTGCCGGGCGTGACGCCCTCGAGACCGCCCCTATGAAGAGGCTCCAGAAACGCCAGGAGCGTTCCCGGCTTGGAAACCTGCTGGACGTCGAGCAGCTGCTCACCACTTCGCAACTGGCCCGCCGCAATGAAGTCCTGCACGCTGGTCACGACCATCGGGATCACAACCCACGGCTTCGACATGCAGGTTACCTCAGCAATCATGCCGACCTTCATGACCTGCGCCTCAATCTGCGAGAAGCCCGCTTGCAACGCTACCCGCCCAGCCTCGTCAGGGATCAGGACGCCGGCCGGCCGCATGAAAGGGTTGACGATGTCGCCCACCCGCAGGGTGAACTGCTCGACGCGCCCGTTCACCCCCGCGCGGATCACCGTCTTGTCCAGCTCAGTTTGGGCTTGGGCGAGAGCTGCTTCCGCGCTGTCTCTTTCCGCTGGGAGCAGCGTCGTGATGCGCGTCTGGGCCGCCCCCTTCGTCGCGACAGCGGCCGCAACCGCCGCTTCGCGCCCGGCCACGAGGTTCTCAAGCCGCTCGATCTCGCGCCGCGCAACGATGTCGTCATTGCGACGACGTAGTTCCTGCTTGGTCTCGAGTTCGTCGAGCGCCTGTTTGTGCTGGGCTCTCGCCTCCTGAATTTTGCTATCGTCAGCGAGGATCTCCGCCCGCGCGACTATGAGCGCAGCCTCGACCTCGGCAATCTTTAGCCGCGCGACTTCAACGGCGGCCCCCTGCTTGCTGCTGTCGAGTTCGAAGATTGGGGCCCCTTTCGCAACCGTTCCGCTGACACCGAGATGAACTTGCGCCACGCGGCCATTGGTTTCCGAGACGATCGGCACTGTTCGAAACATCACGGCGGCGCTAGTCGTAGACGGGTGGTTGTAGAAGATCACAGTGATCAGGCCGATTGTCAGCATCAGACAGGCGGTGATCCCCCACCTTAGCTCAAACCAAACGGAGTAGAAGGTGATCTCTTTGCCGAGACGCTTGCCCTGCCGGTACCGTCGGTAGAGGTAGTCTGGAACGATGGTCAGCAGGGAACAAAACAGGATCTCAAGCATGGGTCGACTCCACTGGATTTGTGGTGTTTTTCTCAACCGCGACATGCTCAATCCCCGGCGTCTGCACTTCCCCCTCGATCGCCTCAGTCCGACGCGGAGCCAGTCCGGCGATGCGTTCAAGCGCATGCGCCATGCGTCCGAACAGTCCCGAGAAATCTGGAATTTCGATCAGCGCGAGGATCAGGCCTGCCACCCAGAACAGATGCACGTGAGTGAACAATGCGAGCAGTCCGAGCACCGCCACGATTTCGAACTGGAGTTTCTGAGACTTGTGCGCCATGCGCTCCGGCAAAGTGTGCAGCCGCAGGAAGAGCAGGCCGACGCCAAGCACTGCGACGACGAGGATTGCAGCTGTTACGATCATCAGCGTGTCGGTCTCACCCGGCGCGGTGATAAAGGCCGGCGGCTGATGAGGTGCCAGAGGATGAAGGCCATCAGCCATTGGAAGGCTCCGATTCAAGCTGCGTAACTTTTGGGTATTGCGTTGTAGGACTTGGCTGAGGTCAACGCGGCAGCCGCGCGGATGGTTGAAGGTGGCCTAGCCTATCCAGTTCCGCGCAAAGTCAGCTTCCTCGTAGCCGCCGGGCTTCTGTCGCTTGGGCAGCTTGATCTTCTCGCGCGCCGGTGCTGCGTAGGGGATGGAGGAGAGAATGTGCGCAATAAGGGCGAGCCGCGCCTTGCGCTTATCGTCGGAGCGCACAGCGTGCCACGGCGCCCAAGTGGTATCGCTCGCGCGGAACATCTCGTCGCGGGCGCGCGAGTAATCGTACCAGCGCGAATACGACTTCAGATCCATCGGAGAGAGCTTCCAAATTTTTCTAGGATCGTTGATGCGCTCCTGCATGCGGCGCGTCTGTTCTTCCTGCCCAACTTCGAGCCAGTACTTCAGCAGGATCGTGCCGGACTCGACGATCGCCTTTTCCACATTCGGTACAATCTGGAGAAAGCTCTTGGCCTGTTCCTCGGTGCAGTAGCCCATCACCCGCTCGACGCCGGCGCGGTTGTACCAGCTGCGGTCGAAGATCACGACTTCGCCCGCAGCCGGCAGATGCGGTAGATAGCGCTGGACATACATCTGCGAGCGCTCGCGCTCGGTGGGCGGCGGCAGCGCAACGACACGGAAGACCCTGGGGCTGACGCGTTCCGTGATCGCCTTGATGACGCCACCCTTCCCGGCGCCGTCTCGCCCCTCGAACACGATGCAGACCTTGCCACCGGCCAGCTTCGCCCACTCCTGAAGCTTGACCAACTCCGAATGCAAGTCCCGCAGCTTGCGCTCATAGGACTTCCGGTTCAGCGGCTCGTTTGCATCTGCTTTCATCGCCGGCCTCCTCTCACGCTGCTACCAACTGAGATAGAACGCGACATCACCCGGTAGCCCGCCGGGCCACTCGATGATCATGGCGCGCAGCTTGTACTTGGCCGGCTGCAGATGTTCCTTCCAAAACTCGTAGGCCTGCCGCGGCCTCCCGGTGAGTGTTGTCGGCCAATCCGCCTCCGCATTGTTGATCGCCCGTCCCTTGTCGGTGCAGAGCGCGCTTGGAAAGCGCATGACGAGAACCTCCTTCTCGCCGCGCCCAGCTGCTGCTCGCGTCTTCGTCGCGAGACTCTGCTTGATTTCCGCGATCTTCTCGGGCGAGACGACGATCTCCTCGCTCAGCGTAGCGATAAGCTTCTTCCGCGCATGCTCGGCTTGGTCTATTGCACCCACCATCTTGGACGCTCTGGCTATATCGAGCTCCGTCATATAGGCGCGGAGATCGTCCGCAGACATGAAGCTCTCGTCGGCAAGCGTGCCCGCAACGGGGTTTTGAGTGGCGGTCGACATTGCTCGCGTCTCCTGCATTGCCAGTTGCCGTTGCATGCCGACCGCCGCTGCGGCCGGCATGCCAACGCAGAACAATTGGCTTCAGTACTTTTGGAAGTGGAAGGCTTCGGCCAGGGTCAGGTCGACCATGTCGCCGCGCCGGAGGCGCCTGAGATCTTGCTTGATGGCGGGATCCATCACCGTCAGGGACCGTGGTCCAAGAGGGCCATCATAGCTGACGATACCTGTGCCAGGATCAAACGCCTGAAACTGTGCGGTGAGGGTCAGCGAGCGCACGACGAACTTGTCCGGCAGATTTTGGAAGGGTCCGCTGACGGCTTCAGTATAGACGACACCAGGCCTGGCGCCCCTCCTCGCACGCCTGACGCCCAGGAGCGCACCTTCGACGCGCCGAATCTCGACCCTGTCACCGGGCTGGATATTCTGCAGACTGCCGAACACCGCTGGCACCGCGACATCCCATGAGCGCCTTCCCTGCCTCACGACCACCATACGCTCGGACGGCTGTACATCCACGACCTCGACATCCAGGCGCTCGATCTCCACCGGCCCGACGCCAGCGACGATAACTGTGCTGGTGGTCACAGTCGGACCCGCGCAGCCCGCGACGCCCACCGCCAGCGCGATCGCCAAGATCCAGTTCATGTGCTTCGACATCAGAACTCTCCTCTTTGTGGATGCGATCCAGCTTCAAATTTGGTGTCGACCTTTTGACTGGGCCTGCCACGTGGTAATAGCTTGTCTGAGTTCGGCTTCGAGATCTTCGACGAGATGCCTATACTCAGCGAGCTGCGCCGCTTGGTCAGGCGTCTCCGCATGCCTTCGGCGACGAATTGCCTGCTCCGCTTCGGCAAGATCCCCGCACAAGCTGCGGAAGCTCTCACTGCGCAGGGCCAGTTCCTTGATCGCCGCTTCGTATTTCGGCAGCTTCTGAATGGCGGCCAAAATTCCTGGATCCATCGGACCAAGCCCCCGCGAATGAACATTCCTAGCTGGCGTCACGAACGGAGTGGGAGTATTTTACGAGAGGTTACGGTCAAAGGCGCCTGTCTGAGAGTTGTCGTTAGCTGGATACTCGACCCGCTGGGGGAGCGGCGTCCATGGAACGAAAGCGGCTGGAAGATTCCGACGATGGCACTGACGAGCAGGACCTGCAGGGGCCGAGCGAGGCTAATGTCCGCGCTCAATTGAGGCGAATCCTATCCAGTGCCGAATTCAGTGTGCCAGAGCGGCTACGCCGGTTCCTTATCTACGTAGTCGATGAAACGCTCGCGGGCCGGCCGCAGCGCATCAAGGCCTATTCGGTCGCAATCGAGGTCTTCGGACGAAATGCGAATCTCGAAACTCAGAACGACCCGGTGGTTCGCATTGAGGCAGGCCGGCTCAGGCGTGCTCTCGAACGATATTATCTTCTCGCTGGAAGCTCTGACCCGGTCCTGATCGATATTCCGAAAGGCGGTTATGTGCCCCGCTTTCGTCAGCGTGGCGATTGCTCGGATGATGGGGAATCCATCCAGCAATTGGAGCCCCACCGGAAGCTAGGCCTCGGTGAGGTCATCGATGCTCGGCTGCGACATCCCGGTCTCGCCGCCGCTCTGATAGCCGTTGCGACGATCGCCATCGCCGCTCTCGTTCGTGTGGAATCGCCGTCGCCACCGGCGGCTTTCGCTGGAGGAACTGATCGTCCGGAGGGGCCGTCCCTGATCGTCAAGCCTTTCTTGAACCTGTCGGGAACGCCCGAGGGGGCTTTCTACGTGGCAGGGCTGGGAGAGGAGCTGCTGGTACAGCTCGCGCGCTTCAAAGAGCTGACAGTGTTTGGACGAGAGACCTCGGCCGCGCTGTCGCCCGGCGCCTCGGTTGCGGAAAGTGCAAACCGGTTCGGCAGCCGCTTCGTGCTGGAGGGCAGCATCCGTTTTTCAGAGGACAGGCTCAGGGTAACCAGCCGCGTACTCGACGGTGAGACATCAGCCATCGTCTGGTCCGGCGCCTATGATGTCGATCCGCGAGCCAATGATATCGTCGACATGCAAAGGACGATCGCTTCCAAGGTCGCCACCGCAGTCGCCCAGCCTTACGGAGTCATTTTCAATGCCCTCCCACGGCCAACACCGGCAAGGAGTGCACAGAATTTAGATGCCTATCGATGCACCGTCCGCTTTTATCGCTATCGCACCGAACTCGACGAGATCGGGCATGCTCAGACACGCGAATGCCTTGAGCAGATCACAAATCGCTACCCGGAGCATGCGACCGGCTGGGCGATGCTGTCCTATATTTACCTTGACGAAGATCGCTTCCAGTTGAACCGCCGTCCCGGCCCTCCGCCGGCGGAGCGCGCGCGTGCCGTCGCCGAGCGCGCCGTTCGCATAGATCCCGAGAACGTCCGGGCGCTTCAGGCCTTGATGACTGTCCTGTTCTTCAGCAGGGAGCCCGTCGAGGCACTCAAGGTCGGCTCCCAGGCGCTCGCGCTCAATCCAAACGACGCCGAACTGCTCGCCGAGTTCGGCAGCCGCGTGGCCCAAGCCGGAGACTGGCCGCGAGGGACGGCTCTGCTCGAGGAGGCGCTGACCAGAAATCCAGGTCACTCCGGATATTACACCGGTCTTTTGGCTTTGGCTGCCTACATGCAAGGTGACAATGAGCGCGCAGCCGATCTCATACGCCGGGCCAATCTGCGCCAATTCCCCATCTATCACTTTGTCGCTGCACTGATTTTCGCGCGCTTGGGGCTGGAGAGGGAGACAGCGCAATTCCGAAGGGATTTCCTGAAAATGCGCCCCGGCTTCTTCGACGACTTCAATGGCGAGCTCGACAAGCGTAACTTCAACGCACGCGACCGTGCCATTCTCCGCCGCGGCGCGATCCTTGCCGGCTTTCCTGCGCAGCCGTGTTTCGCGAGTCGGGCAAAATAGCAGCAGGCTCTCTCCTCCGGCCGGCCCTGCCGCGCACTCACCCGCCCGTAACCAACCGTAACCTACTAGCTGTGAGGTGCGGTTGCAGTCTTTATTCCCGTGCCGAGACATTGCCCAAAGGTTGTCGGCGGGATCCGTCTTTCGTGAGCAAGAGGCTCGCGAGTGGTCGCTGCGCATGAGATTTGCGGGACCGGCAGGCGGGCATGCAACAAGACGTGGAGGGCACAATGTTCGTCATGAATCGTCGCCTGTCGATGCTGGTGCTTGTCTTGGCGCTGGTCCCAATCCAGGGGGCATGGTCACAGGCCGCCCGTCTCCAAGGCGCATGGCTCGAAGAGGGAACGCCTTGTGCCAGCGTTTTCGTAGCAACACGAAATGCGGTTGCCTTCAGACGCCCGGCCAGCGCCTTCGCTCCAGCCTTCATCGTCTCCGGTCGACGGCTCTCGACGCCGCTCGCGACCTGCCGACTCGTCGGCGTCAGTCCAACTGGCGACAGGCAACTCGTTCGCCTGAGCTGCACGACATCCGTCGCAACCGACACCGCGCGCGCGATCCTCGCTCTGGCCGCGGACGGGGCGATCTACCGGTACCATTCCCTGGAAGGCGGCATAGCAAGCCGTTACCAGCGCTGCACCCGAGATACCTTGAAAGCCCCCTGAGCATGCGAACCCATCGCTAAATGCAGCAATCGGGAGACGAGCCATGTCAGCTCTCGTATATGTGGTTGAGGCCGATAGCGCCTCAAAGACCGAGATCGACCGCCTTCTCAAGGCGCGCGGCTATCAGACGTTGGCTTACGGCAGTGCCGATGAGATTCTCGAGAAGATGCCGGACCGGGAGCGCGCAGGCTGCATCGTCGTCGATATGCAGACCCGTGATGCGGCCGTGCACGATTTTTTCGACCGCTTGATCAAGACCGGGTCGAATCTGCCCGTCATTTTTCTCACGGGGCACAGTGACGTGCGCACGGGCGTCCAGGCGATCAAGGCGGGAGCCGAGGACTTTTTTACGAAACCGGTGGAGCGCGAGGAGTTCATCCGTGCGATCGACCGTGCGATCGCACGGCATCGCCTCGCCAATGAGCGAGAAAGCCGCGTGTGCACGTTGACGGCACGATTGCAGCGACTGACGGGGCGCGAACGGCAAGTTTTCGAGTTGGTCGCAATGGGCAGGATGAACAAGCAGGTCGCGTTCGAACTCGGTATGACCGAGCGCACAGTGAAGGCACACCGTCGCAAGGTCATGGAGAAGATGCAGCTGCGCTCCGCTTTCGAGCTAGTTTCATGCGCTGAACGGCTCGGCCTCAGTACTGGCTCCCTGTGACAGGGGCTATCGTGTCCTTACCTCGTGGCACGCCCGACGGCTTAAAGACACCGCGAGCCGCTGCGGTCGCCGGCATCATTTTTTCAGCGCTGCTGCTGCTGGCGGTTTTGCTCGTCCTGCAAACGCTGCGCCTGCATCCGAGGGATCCCGGCGAGTGGCTCGGTGCGCAGTCGTGGAAGGTTGCCCTGGCGATGAACCTGATCCCCTTCGCCGGAGTCGCCTTCCTTTGGTTCATGGGCGTGTTGCGTGACAGGCTGGGCGCACAGGAGCACAAATTGTTTGCCACTGTGTTTCTAGGCAGCGGCCTGCTCTTCGTTGGGATGCTGTTCACTGCAGCCGCCGCTATCGGGGCGATCCTGATCACCCATGCGGCGTCGCCTCGCGAACTCTCGGGTTCCGTGACCTTCACCCTGGCCAGGGCCTTTGCATACAATCTGACGAGCATCTACGCTATGAAGGTAGAGCTGGCTCGGGAAAACTGGACATCGTGGGTAGGTGGATTTTCGGCCTGAACGCGGCATGATTGTCGTGAACAGGAGCGGATATGACGAGACGCGTGCGCCGGAACCACAGCCCGGTTTTCAAAGCGAAGGTCGCTTTGGCGGCGATCAAGGGCGAGAAGACGCTGGCCGAATTGGCTCAGCAGTTCGACGTCCACCCCAACCAGATCACGCAATGGCGCAGCCAACTCCTTGAAGGGGCTGCCGGT
>NZ_JBFTZP010000031.1:0-8734 GCF_056406735.1 Allobosea sp. P1_B10
TATAGGGGCCCCAGGCGACACCGCCGCCCCCCGCGTCGACATACTGGATGTCGGTCTCGAGGCCGTACACGATTGCGCCAGATTGCCAGTTATAGCCGATCTGGGCACCACCGACGAACCGGCCGTCGCTGCTGCCACCACCCAACGAGGCCGACGAGACAGCCGTCGGGCCCGTGACGATGACACCTCCTGAATCACCCCATCCCACGCCGGCATTGAGGCCGACGTACAATCCGGTCCAAGTAAACACCGGTGCATACGTGACGACGGGCGGCGCGCGACTTGGAAGATCGGCCGCGAAAGCCGAGGTCGCAAGGCATGTTGCTATAGCAGTGGATACAAAGCGTAGACGCATGAGATCCTCCTCCATGCACAGTCAGCCAGTTATTGGTTGCACATGAAACGATTAGGAGAAAGCTAACGATCATCAAATTTCTAACGAAGGGAACCAAAATCAGGAGAGAAGTGTTATTTTCATCACCTTAGTTAAACCTGATAATTATTCTCTCGATCGCACGCATACTCTAACACGTGACTGTATGATGTTGGCATATGTGCGCTTTTAGCCTACGACTGGCTCATTCTGACGAGATCAACTGTTTAAGCCTCGCGAGCATGACGAAGCCAACTCCAGACGTGTCAGAGATTCGGAACGTCGAGAACGGAAGTTTGGTGGAACCAACGAGGATGCATCTGCGTCCCGCCGGGGCAATAGATCGATGGCAGCATGGCGTGCGACGGTGCCGGCCGGCGCGAGGATGACGCTCATCGCAAACGGCATCCCGATTGATCGAGATCCGAAGCATGACGCGGATCCAGGAGCGCGGACGGGCTCGTCTGAAATTGCGCCTGCCACATTGGCGGGCTCGCTTTGACGCCGCCTCGGGCGAAGCCTTCCTTGATATCTGCGAGGCCTATGAACTGGCATGGTTGGGGCTTGAATATTGGACAAGAGCCGAACGGCAGATAAACACTGAAATGATTGCGGAATTTCAGGAACTCGTCGCGTCGTTGGAGCGCGACGCTCAGTATGCCGCAACCCGCGACGCTTACAAGCGATAGCTCCGGCAACAAATCGGCTCAAGCCACCCCGCTGCGGTTATCGTCTATGCAGTCGACACTGTATCCAAGGCGTGGTTCTGCCTGCGCATGCCAGCAACCGGGAGCAACCGCAGTCGTGATGCGGGCGAAGGAGAGTAGCAGTGCCCAAAATCACCATCAGCAACGTCGAGCAATACGAAGCCGCGATGAAGGAAATTGGAGCCTTGGCCGGGCGCGCGGAAGGCTCAAAGGAAGCACCTCTCCCGCGCAGGAATGCGCTTAGCATAAAAGGTCACTGTGCGACAAAAAGTCCGACGGCGAGTGTCCGCAGCCAATGGATAGCCCGAGAATTCGCGCTATATTGCCTTCCATGGAAAACGAAAAACACGAAATTCTCGACCTGACGGTCGAGATTATTTCGGCCTATGTCGCGAACAACGACCTACCCGTAGGCGATCTTGCCGCCCTTATCGCAAACACGTTCGCCGCGCTCAGCAAGCTTGGCAGCGAGCCGGAAGCCCCCGTCTCCGCCCCGCTCGTTCCGGCTGTCTCCATCAGGAAGTCTGTCACGCCAGAGGCCATCATCTGCCTCGAAGACGGCAAGTCATTCAAATCGCTGACGCGCCATCTGGGCGCGAAGTTCGGCATCACCCCCGCCCAGTATCGCGCCAAGTGGGGCCTGCCGTCCGATTATCCGATGGTCGCGCCGAACTACTCGGAGAAGCGCTCCGCCATGGCGAAATCGCTCGGCCTCGGACGTAACGCGGCTGCCACGGGCAAGCCGATGCCTGAGCCCGCGCCGAAAGCTAAGCGCGGGCGGCCGAAGAAGGCGGCAGTCTGAGGAATCCTACCCGCCCGTCGCTGTACATCCGAGCTGACGGGCGGATTTTTTACAAGCGGCCACTGCCGCCTGCAATTCTATTTTCGGCCTCTGCGCGCCAGGCCATGAACCCGTATCGCTAGACGAATGGCCGGTCCTGATTGTTTGACTGGCGACTGCGTTCCAGTTTTGCCGCAGCTTCAGCGTATCCGCTGCGGCCACGTCCGGCCGCCGTGCCAGCGGACGCGATGCTATTCCCCGCGTGCTGGGACAATTGAACAACCTGGCGCATTTTCGCGAGGATACCGTCGATTTGGATTCGAGCCGGTCCAGCGACGAAAGGTCGACACGAGGGGAAGCGGTGACATTCAGCCCCTCGATGCTCGTCTTCGCCTCCGTCGCCTTATCCTTGGCCGCGTCGATGGCGGTGGAACCCACCTCTGGTTTGACGGTCTTGGGAATGCCCGCCGAATAGATATCCTCAAACGACTTTAGCATCGGAACGGCCTTGGGCAGGCTGTCGGGACGCGTAGGTGGCAAGCGGCTAGATATAGGCTTGCCAGGGGCAGCGGGCTTATCGGACCAAGCATCGACGTCGAAGCCAAACGACTGCCGATTGTCGGGGGCTAACGGCTTAGGTTTGTCGCCGTAGTAGTCGCCAAAGCCCTTTTGACGGGTGTTCAGGCCCTTGCGGCGCTGTTCAGCCTCCAGCGCGTCCGTATCCCAGTCCTGCAACACAGCGCGCAGCGCCGCCCGCTCGCGTCGCATTCGACGCAACCATATCGCCGGCCTGCCTGACCCGCTTCCGGATCGCAGAAAGCTCTCTGGAGCCACAGCCCCCCGCAGCGCCAACCCCCTGATTATGAACAGTTATTCATGGAACCATCATCCGTTCAGACTGTTGTGTTGCCGGTACGGGGGTCCAAAGGGAGAAACACCATGATCAGGAATCTTGTTCTGGTTGCCGCTCTTACTGTCATTCCTGCGACCGCATTTGCTCAGTCGAATCAGGGTGCGGCCGGGGGTGCTGCGAGTGGGGCCGCAACGGGCGCAGTGGGCGGGGCGATCATAGGTGGGCCCGCTGGTGCTGCGGTGGGTGCTGTGGGCGGCGCCGTGGGCGGCGCCATCGTGGGCGGAATCGCTGCCGACCACCGAACTGAGTTCCGCACGTATGTGAGGGAGCAGAAAGTTCCGTCCGTCGCTTATCGCGAGAACGTTGTGATCGGCGCCGTACTACCGGAGACCGTGACTTATCGCGAGGTACCGGCAAAGTATGGCAAGACTGAATATCGATACACTGTAGTCAATGATAAGACCGTTCTGGTCGAGCCTCGGACGCGGAAAGTCGTTCAGATTATCGAGTAATAATAAGTCAGAGCCCCACCCAAAGTGGGGCTCTTTCTGTTGATACATGCTGGCACCGATGTTGCGCTCAGATCCGCGGGGGTACTGAGGAGAACCAACATGGCACACTCAGCCAAGGCAAGTCTCAGCGCGGGACATAATGTATCAAATGGAATGACGCTCGACGACGTACTTGAGGAACAGTTTCGTATTCTTCACTCCGCGATGAGCACAGTTGAAGACTGGGGCAAGCCGGCGCTCAAGCGTCAGATCGATCTGGCACTCCAGGAGATTGCAGCCCACGTTCGAGATTATTCTGCCATTGCCCAGCAAGCAGCGGCGATCAAGTTCAAGGTCTCAACTCCACGCCCAGGCTCTACTGCCGGCATGAGTAACGATGCGGCTGGTGAACTTCGCAGGTCGGTTATGGCAGCAGAACCCAGTGCTTTTGCCATCGCCATGGGTCGGACTTGGAGATAAGTCCGCCCCGAAACGGGCGGCCCCTGCACCGCCAGCACGTCAGTGCTCGGCGGTACTAGTGGCCCTAGGCTGTTTGGCGGAGGACCAATGCCAAATTCGGCTAAAGTGGCGACACTTATCATTCTGATCGCGGTCTGCGCCGTATTCCTCTTCGCCGCGTTTTCGCTGGCACGGTGACCGCTGCCGTGCACCGCCGGAAGCGTTTGCAAAAGAGATGGATGATGCCTTGTAAAAAGGGATCAGGATTATGTCGCCGCTGCCCTAAATCCCGGCCGCTTCGCTCACGCCCTCGAAGAACAGTTTAAACTGTAGTCGGGCGACCGCGCAGCCAGTTTCGCGGCCGCCCGCCTGTGCCCCCGGCGAACTCGGGGTCATTCAAATTCAGGAACTTGTCTTCTTGGCCCGGCGGGCGTCTTTGCCAGCCTCGCCGCCCGGCTGCTCTGATCTGCCCCCATTGGGTGGCCCGGTTTTTTGCAAACCAAAGCTGCGGTGGACCCGTTGATTCAGCGTCCGTCTTAGCAAGAATTGGTGGAGCCGTATCTGCACGGACGCGATCCGCGCATGCCAATGGTCTCACCGATTTACGCGGATTTGCGGGGTTTGCCGCAGTTGCTGATCGAGGTTGGTCCCAATAAGAGGTCGCTGGATGACGCGATCCGGTTGGCCAGTGTCGCAACGGCGGCCGATGTTCGGACAACACAGCAGGTTTGCCCGCACATGATCCATGCTTGGCACTTGTTTATGCGCAGCTTGCGGATGGCCGCCGGGCGCTGGCGGGGTGGGGTTCTTTGTACGCGCCGCGTTTGGCTGAGTGTGACGGAAGTAAACCTTGAATAACGTGGACTCTTGCATCCAGCACTGACTGACGTGCTGGCCAGGTTTTCCTGTTGAGCGCCCGAGAGCCGACCGTTGGCGCTCGACCGAACGGGGAACGCCAGCTCTTTAGGACTTGAGCCGCGAGGCGCCGCAATCAGACACCGCCTCGCAGCCCGAAAACGCACTAGCGCTAGGCCCCTTAATGCGTGCAACCGCCGCACTATCCGCCAGCTGACTACTCATCGTCACCTGATCACGGACCGTCATCGGCAGTTCGGCCGCTCTGGGTGATGAGAGTACCGGCTACTGTGTCGAAGCGACTAAAAGGCACCTTGGTAGCAGAGGAAAGGCACCTGAAGAATGCGAGCCGCCGCTCACGTCGCGAAGTCGACATTGATTCAGCAGGCGCGTCGATGCAAGTCAGACCGCAAGGCCATCAAATTTGCGACCGCGCAAGGCTTGAGAGCCAATCGGAGAATTTTTCGTTCGCCGAGCGATTTTGCCAATCTGCAAAGGAGTACGGCTTGGAGGCTGCGGCATCCTTGTCGAACGTGGCAATCTGGATGCTGGCAAAACGCTGATCGAACAGATTGACGTTCGCTTCGTCGTTGAGCCTCAAAGCGCGGTCATCGATGTTCGTCGAGCCGACCGACGTCCAGATGTCGTCGACAACCACAAGCTTACAATGGAAGAATGTGGGCTGATACTCGCTGATCGTTACGCCGGCTTGAAGGAGATCGCCCCAAAGGTGCCGGGATGCTTTCCTGACGACGCGCGCATCGGTCTGAGGCCCGGGAATGATGATCTGCACCTCCACACCACGCTTGCGGGCCTCTAGGAGCTGTTGTCTGATCAGGTCGTCGGGAACGAAATAGGGGGTTGCGATCCGGATATTCTTTTGAGCGGAAGCAAGCGCCGTCATCAGCATCAGGTGCATGACGTTGCGCTGATGCGTCGAGCTGACCACCACCTGGGCAGCTTGATCGCCTACGGGGGATATATCCGGGAAAAAGCGGTCGCCGAGTAGCAACTCGCCGGTCGCCTCGATCCAGTGATCGGCAAATGCCGATTGGAGCTCTGCCGCTGCAGGCCCTTCCAAGCGATAATGAGTGTCGCGCCATTCGCCCGGCGCGCGCGCATTACCGTTCCATTCGTCAGCGATGCCCACACCGCCGGTAAACCCAACGCGTCCATCGACAACCAGCAATTTCCTGTGTGTGCGATTATTCAGCCGATCGATCGTGTACCAAGTGATCGGGCGGAACCGGACCACCTCGACGCCGGCGTCCTGCAGTCGCTCGATGAGCCCTTCGTCCATCGGAATGCTTCCGACCCAGTCGAGCAGGACCTTTACGCTCAGGCCCTCACGGGCTTTTGCCGAGAGCGCATCGGCGAATTCGTTAGCGATGGCGCCACGCCAGTAGATATACGTCTCGAAACTGATGGTCTGCCGCGCTTCGCGTATGGCGCGCAGCATTGCAGGAAAGATCTGGACGCCGTTGACGAGGGTCTCGACCTTGTTTCCGGGCACATAGTTCGACCCGAAAAGTGCGCCCATGGACGCCTTGAGCTGGCGATCCGACGATGCAAGATGATGCGGAAGTGGTTGCCGTAATTCGTGCGGCTCCGGCAACAAGTTGCCGACGACGAGGCAACCGACGACCCCAACGGCAGCCGAGAATAGAGCGATAATGAAAGGGTGTTGTCGCAGCTTCATTGGCAATCGAACATAGAGGTTGCGAGGGCGCCGATTGCGATCATTTCCTGGGCGGGTGCGCGAGCGATTCGCCGGCCGGAACCGACCAAGTGGCGGTCCACGTCTCGCTCAATGTGCGCTTTCGCGATTTAAGGAAGATTCTGAGCTCTGCCGATTGACCATCGGGTAACGTCGCATCGACAATTACGCGCACTCCCTTCAGTGGCGAGTTGATTGTGAGGATCTTAGAGACGATCGAACCGCTGGTCGTCGTTGCGACAAGTTCCACACGTTCGGGCTCGCTTTGGTAGTAGGCCAGATCGCCACCGGCAAAATCGACAATGAAACGTTTTGTGCCCTTGCCATCGGTCACGCCATCCTCGACATCCGAGCCGTTGAAGCTCTGCTGCGCTTGCGCGTACGAGTGCAGATGCCATGTCGTCGATACCGCGGTTATGCGGTATCGGAACTCGGCAGGTTGGCGCGAAGGCAGCGGTTTATTCGGCGTCCAGCACGCGACGACATTGTCAAACGCCTCGTTCGTCGTTGGAATTTCGATCAGATCGATCCGGCCCTCGCCCCAGTCGTCCTGAGGTGTGACCCAATAGCCTGGCCTCGCCTCATAACGCGCTTCAAGATCCTGATAGCTTCCGAAGTCGCGGTCGCGTTGCATGAGACCAAAGCCGCGCGGGTTCTTGTCGCCGAAGCTCGAAATGCGCAACGCCTTCGGATTGCGAACGGGCCGCCAGATCCATTCACCAGTCCCGGACTGCATCATCAAGCCGTCGGAGTCGTGGATCTCTGGCCGGAAATCTGAACGTTGGGCCAGATCGCCTTCCCCAGCCTGAAACATCGAGGTCAATGGTGCGATCCCGATCCGCTCGATGTCATCGCGGGGGATGATCGTCGCAGTGACATCCACTGAGGTTTCGCGGCCTGGTCTAACGACATAGCGATAGGCACCAGCGACCGATGGGGAATCAATGAGCGCGTAGATGACGAGGTCCGTCGCGTCGCGCGACGGTTCCTCCACCCAGAGCGATCGCATGAAAGGGAACTCCTCCGGCTGCTTGCCACCTACGTCCAGAGCGAGCGACCGTGCCGAAAGTCCATAGCGATGACCGCGCCCGATGAGACGGAAATAGCTCGCGCCCAGGAACGAGATGACCTCGTCCTGAATCCTGGGGTCGTTGAGGTTGGTCGTGACAGCAAACCCCGCAAAGCCAAGTGCAGGTGAGAGTCCTTTCGGAACGGGCACCTTGCCGTACTCGAAGAGGCCCGTCGTGAACGGTATCGGGATCGCGTTGCCATGATTGATGATGTGAACCTGCACCGGCTTGTCATGCAGGAAGCCCAGATGGAATGGCAGAAGGCGATAGTCTGAGCCGCCTTCGCGCCAGAAGGCCTTGTCCCGACGAAATCGAATTTCACGGTAGCTGTCATAGGTCAGATTCGATAACTCGGCCGGGATTTTGGAGCTTTCGGCATCGAAGGGCTGATTTGCCAATGCCTTCGCTCGCTCAACCACGTCATCGTAGCTGAAGCCTTTCCTGGGCTCGGCGGTAGCCTGAGCCTGCGCTGTGTGGTTCGCAAACACGCAGGTGGTGGATAGCAGAGCGAGAATGGTGCGACGAGACGGTACGGACACGGCTATCCCCAGCCCGGAACGGCAGCCAATCTGCGATCGAGAGCCTCTTTAGAACGCCACTAAGGTGGATCGGTTCCAGGACGGCTTCCTATCAAAGCGCCTGCTGGCAGCGGTGCGCCACTATTCGACATTGAAGTGTTGCCATTCAACGGACACGCCGCGCTGCATGGGCACGTTGTCGAATGTCATGATGCCTTCTACTGAGCGGGTCGGGCAACGCGAAGTGATCCGCCCGCCACCCGTTGTTTAGATGCGCCTCTTTTCGCTGCCAAAGGGGCGATCACAACGAAAAGGCCCCGAGGTTTCCCGCGGGGCCTGATAGGCATTCACTCTGTCCGATCAAATGACCGGGGGCGTCATTCGGCCGGATGCTGTCGCCTCGCGATCGTATGGGTCAGCGTTCTCATCGAAGCGGTTCCAGCCTTCCTTGCGATACGCAGCCGTGCGCTCTGTCCGATCAATCGGGGTCGCACCGTCGAGGATCGCCTCGACGTTCAGCACCTGATCGGGCTCCGCACGGACGGAGACGACGGAGCCGCCGCGACGGACGGTCTCGGCGTAATAGTTCGCCTCGTCCTCGTCGTGGCCTTCCTTGATGAAGGAGCCAACCAGGCCACCAGCGGCGGCACCGGCAATGGCACCGGCTGCGGTGGCGGCAAGCCAACCTGCGGCCACCACGGGACCGACGCCGGGAATGGCCAGCATGCCCAAACCGGCAAGCAGACCGGCGGCGCCACCGACGCCTGCGCCAATCCCAGCGCCTTCCTCGGCGTTGCTCTCACCGGTGTCGCCGCCACGGCCGACGATGCTGACGTTGCTGCTGGAGATGCCGGCTACCTCTAGCTGCTCGACGACCGAGCGGGCGGTTTCGTAGTTGTCGTAAGACCGG
>NZ_JBFTZP010000032.1:0-7417 GCF_056406735.1 Allobosea sp. P1_B10
GCGCTATGCCATCGACGCCGGCAAGATCGGCCGCGAACTCGGCTGGACCCCCAAGGAGAGCTTTGCCTCGGGCCTGCGCCGCACGGTCGAATGGTATCTGGACAATCCCGGCTGGTGGGGCGACATCCGCTCCGGCGTCTATCGCGGCGAACGCCTCGGCGCGGCCTGACGCGCGTTTTTAAATCCAACAGAAGACTGCCATGCTGACCGTCGAAGCCACCGCCATTCCCGCTGTGAAGATCATCGTGCCCAAGAAGCACGGCGATCACCGGGGCTTCTTCTCCGAGGTCTACAAGCAGGCCGACATGCTGGCCGCCGGCATCGACCTGACCTTCGTGCAGGACAACCACTCGCTCTCGGCCCCGGTCGGCACGTTGCGCGGCCTGCATTTCCAGTCGGCGCCCTTCGCGCAGGACAAGCTCGTGCGCGTCGTGCGTGGCGCCATCCTCGATATCGCGGTCGATATCCGGGCGTCCTCGCCGACCTTCGGCCAGCATGTCGCGGTCGAGCTCTCGGCGGCGAACTGGAAGCAGCTGCTCGTGCCCGTCGGCTTCGCGCATGGCTTCGTCACGCTCGAGCCCGACACCGAGGTGCTCTACAAGGTCACGGCGCTCTATGGGCCGCAAAACGACCATGGCCTGGCCTTCGACGATCCGGCTCTCGGCATCGACTGGCGCCTGCCGCCCGAAGCCCTGACACTGTCGGACAAGGACCGCAAGCATCCGCGCCTGGCCGACCTGCCGCGCTATTTCGACTGAGCGCCATGCGGATCGCCGTCACCGGACTGAACGGACAGGTCGCGCGCGCGCTGATGGAGCGGGCGCCGGCCGGCGTCACCATCATCCCGTTGGGCCGCCCCACGCTCGATCTCGAACGGCTCGAGACGATCGCGCCTGCGATTGCGGCTGCGGCGCCCGATCTCGTGGTGAATGCGGCAGCCTTCACCGCCGTCGATCTCGCCGAGACCGAGCAAGAGGCCGCGCTCCTGGTCAATGGCCGCGCGGCCGGTGCGGTGGCGCAGGCCACGGCCGCGCTCGGCGTGCCCATCATCCAGATCTCGACCGACTACGTCTTCGACGGCACGCTCGACCGGCCCTATCGCGAGGATGACGAGACCGGGCCGATCTCGGCCTATGGCCGCAGCAAGCTTCTGGGCGAGCAGGCGGTGGCGGCGGCGAGCGCCAATCACGCGATCCTGCGCACGGCCTGGGTCTACAGCCCCTTCGGCAAGAACTTTGTCCGCACCATGCTGCGGCTTGCCCAGACGCGCGACGAAATCGGCGTCGTCGCCGACCAGACCGGCAACCCGACCAACGCGCTCGATATCGCCGATGCGATCCTGGGCGTCGCGCAAAACCTCGTCGCCAAGCCGCACGATGCGGGCTTTCGCGGCATCTTCCACATGACTGCCCAGGGCGAGGCCGTCTGGGCCGACGTCGCCGAGGCGATCTTTGCCGCGCGCGTCGAAGCCGGGCTGACTCCGGTCTCGGTCAAGCGCATCGCGACCTCTGACTATCCGACGCCGGCCACGCGGCCGGCCAATTCGCGCCTCGATTGCAGCAAGCTCTCGGCACGTCACGGCATCACCTTGCCGGACTGGCGCGGCTCGCTGCGCATTTGCGTCCAACGCCTCATCAGTCATGAATCCGCGGAGTAGAACACGATGAAGGGCATCATCCTGGCCGGCGGCTCCGGCACGCGGCTGCATCCGATGACGCTGGCGATGTCGAAGCAGCTGCTGCCGGTCTACGACAAGCCGATGATCTACTATCCGCTGTCGACGCTGATGCTGGCGGGGATCCGCGAGGTCCTGATCATCTCGACCCCGCACGACCTGCCGCATTTCCAGCGCCTGCTCGGCGACGGCTCCGACTGGGGCATGGAGCTGTCCTATGCGCAGCAGCCCAACCCCGGCGGGCTGGCGCAGGCCTATATCATCGGCGCCGCGTTCGTCGGCGACCAGCCCTCCGTGCTGATCCTGGGCGACAACCTCTTCTACGGCCACACCCTGCCCGACATGATGCAGGCCGCCGCCAACCGCTCCGGCGCGACGGTGTTTGCCTATCATGTCCGCGATCCCGAGCGGTACGGCGTCGTCTCCTTCGACGCCGGCGGCAAGGCCATCTCGATCGAGGAGAAGCCCAAGGCGCCCCAGTCCAACTGGGCCGTCACGGGCCTGTACTTCTACGATTCCGACGTCGTCGAGATCGCCGCCAACCTGGCGCCCTCGCCGCGCGGCGAGTTGGAGATCACCGACGTCAACCGGATCTATCTCGAGCGCGGGCAGCTCTCGGTCGAGACCATGGGCCGCGGCTTCGCCTGGCTCGACACCGGCACACCCGACAGCCTTCTCGAGGCCGGCGAGTTCGTGCGCACGCTCGAGAGCCGCCAGGGCCTGCGCATCGCCTGCCCCGAGGAGATCGCCTGCCGCCAGGGATGGATCTCGGCGCAGCAGCTGGAGACCCTCGGGCAACGGCTCGCCAAGGGCGACTACGGCCGCTACGTGCTCGGCGTGGCAAGGGATATCGGGCGCTCACATACCGCCTGACCCGTCGTCAAACCGCAAGGTCACGCTGCGTCGACGGGAATTGGATCGTTGTAGGAGACAAAATCTAGGTTATGCGGCAGCAGGTGAACGCATGTCTGGACCATAGCCTCCGGGTGACGTGCCACTGCGTTTTTCCTCCACGGAGATTTAGAGTCCGGCCTTCTCAAGGACGGACAGATGAAGCGAGCACGGTTCACGGAGCATGAGGCTGGTGCGAAGACCGCCGATCTGGCGCGCGAGCACGGTGTCTCCGGGGCGATGCTCCATAACTGGAAGGCCAAGTTCGGCGGCATGGACGTGTCCGAAGCCAAGCGCCTGAAGCAGCTTGAGGACGAGAACGCCAAGCTGAAGAAGCTGCTGGCCGAGCAGATGCCGGACGTGGCGGCGATGCGGGAGCTCCTGTCCCAAAAATGGTAGGGCCTGCCGTGCGACGCGACGCCGTCGCGCATTTGCAGGCCGTCATGGGCCTTTCGGAACGGCGGGCCTGCAGCATCATCGACGCTGACCGGAAGATGATTCGCTATTGGTCATGTCGGCCTCCCGACACCGAGCTTCGCGCCCGCTTACGCGATCTGGTGAACGAGCGAACGCGGCTCGGCTATCGGCGGCTGTTCACCCTGGTCAGGCGGGAGGGCGAACCCTCGGGCGTCAACCGCATCCACCGCCTCTATCGCGAGGAAGGGCTCTCGGTTCGCAAGCGACTCGCCCGTCGCAAGGCCGTTGGCACGCGGGCGCCGATCCTGGTCGAGGCCAAGCCGAATGCGCGATGGTCGACGGATTTTGTGCATGACCAGTTCGAGAACGGCAGGCGCTTTCGCATTCTGAACATCATCGACGACGTCACCAAGCAGTGCCTGGGCGCAATTCCCGACACCTCGATCTCAGGACGCCGCGTGGCTAGCGAACTGACGGCGATCATCGAGCGGCACGGCAAGCTGGGGATTATCGTCAGCGACCACGGCACGGAGTTCACCTGCAACGCCATGCTCGCCTGATGCCGCGACAGCGGTATCGACTGGCACTTCATCGCGCCGGGCAAGCCGATGCAGAACGGCTTCGCCGAGAGCTTCAACGGCCGCATGTGCGACGAGCTTCTCAATGAGACGCTGTTCTTCGACCTCGACGACGCCCGCGCGAAGATCGCGGTTTGGATTGCCGACTACAACCTGCAGCCTCCGCATTCGTCGCTGGGCTACCTGACGCCTGCGGCCTACGCCGCCAACTTCACCGCAACGAACGATCGGCTGCGCAACCCCGACCAGCGCTGCCGATCGCCCGTTGCTCTCACCGCGCCACACGGCGTAAAACCTGTCGAGGCTCTAATCGCCGCTGGATGACAAACCAGTGACAGGTCAATCTTGCCGCAGCAGCCCAGCGCCTCCGGAAAATCTACAAACTCAAGCCAAAGGATCGCCGCTCAGGCTTGCCTAACCGAGCGAAGCCCCACTCCGCGAAATCCGTTCCGGGTCTGCGGCGATCCCTCGCCACCTTTTCAACAGTATCCTCTGGAACCGGGCTATACTGTTGTGCTCGATTTAAACATTCGGAGCCTTCCGACCTTCCACACATCCAAATTCGACGTAGTGAGCCAACGCGTTGAACCCTTCATGATAGACATCCGGATAGAGGGCCAAATATTTCTGAACCGAGAAATGCGCTGACGGATTTCGACCTTCCTTGCCACCAAATTTGATGAAGTGTTCAAGCGGCTCGTAACCAGACATGGCAACGTCGGGATTGCACGCGCGGTAGTAGCCCGCGTCAAACAGCTTCGAAGCCGTGATCAAGCGTTTAGCGCGAGATCGCGCGCCGCCGAGTGCGTCAAAAGCGGCGCGCCACGGACTATTAGCGCGCCAAGTATAGCGGCGATGCATCTCCTCCATTTGCCTGCGTAGCCCATCCGCCTGCGCTACGCGCAGCTGCAGTTCCATTTTGTGGTCCACCAGAAGCCTGGTTATGTCCGCTAGCTCTCTAAAACGCTCAGCAATGTCACGCTCTAGGCGCGCATTTTCTGACAGAAGCTCGCGGCTCTGTTGCTCCGCAAGCTTCAAATCCACATCACGATTGCCGAGCCCAACTGCCAACGACTCGCGCTCCGTAACCATGGTCGCGCGTGTCGCATTGCCGCCATCCACTCGAGCGGTCGATACGACAAGTTCTTGGGGCTGCCCGATAATCTCGGCCTCCCGCCGAGTCGCTTCTGCGCTATATTCCTTCCCACATAGGCGAGCGCGTGATGAATCTTGTTCTCGCATAGCCAATTTAACGGTCAACGCGTCGCGCTCATTGGTAATTGTGGTCGATAGCGCGACGAGATTGCGCGCAAGACTCAACTCCGTCTGCAGCGCGTCTAATTGCAAGGACAAGGTGGCTTGCCTGCGCGCTGCAGCGGCTGCCTGCTTGCCCCGTAATGCCAACCGCTGCCTCAACGTGTTGCGACTGAAGGTAATCGCCTTCAAGCGGTCGCTGGCGAGAGCAAATCCCTTCGACGTTTCGTCCAGCAGTCGTGCTTTCTCGTCGTCGGCCGCCGTCAATGATTCCTTCTCAGCCTCGAGTCTCTTGCGTTCAACATTTGCCTCCTCGAGACTCTTTCGCGATAGCTGGCGCTCGATCTCACGTGCAGTAGCAATCGCCTGCAATTCAGCGTCTCGCGCCTCTAATGCTTGGCCTAGCCTTGCGTTTTCGGCTTCTACCGCCTCTAACTCCCGGAGGCGCGAATTCGCGCTTTCAAGATCGGCACGCAAACCGGTAACCGCCGCCGATTGAACATTCTCGGCATCGGTCGACGCGACTATTGCTGCTAGTTGCGACCGCAACTCTGCTACGCGCTCCTCTGCATTGCGAGACCGTTCCGCAACTAGCTCGTGTTCGACCTTCTTGCTGTTGCCTAAAGAATTTAGGCGCTCCAATTCCTGTTTGAACTCAAATGTGCGCTTGTCAAGTTCAACCTGCTTCTGGTCTAGTGCGTTCTTCAGATCGCCTGTTTGCTTTTGCGCCGAAGCAAGTTGCTTCTGTAGGCTTTTGCTAATTGCCTCCCGGTCCGCGATAGCCCGTGCGTCTGCACACGCCCTCCCTAGACGGCCAAAAACTTCATGGGTGGATTGCCTGGACGGAGGGTCCACATCCGCAGCAAAGAGTTTCGCTAATGCTTCAGATTGGTGTTGCCCGACGCCAAGAACTCCCAGTCCATGCCCGTGTAAAAATTCGAAGGCTGGGTATTTCTTGCGCAGTCGCTCGAACAGCTTAAAGACGCCGAAATTTCGCTCTCTTACGTTGGTATCATGAAAGATAACGACAGCACGCTGCGACAGTTTAGGGAGCCAATTTTCGAAGTCGCGACTAACTGCATCTAGCGTATGAAGTCCGTCGATATGAAGTAGATCGATAGAATCTTCGCTGAAATAATGCATCGCATCATCAAATGATGACCGAACTAGACGTGAGAACGTTGAATAATGATTCTCGTTATAAGAGCGAACCTCAGAGAAAACTTCTTCACCGTAATAGCCCGCGTGTTCATCGCCCTTCCAAGTGTCGACCGCGTAGCACTGTGTGTCGAGTCCCAATCGCTCGACGGCCTGGCAAAAGCCAAAATATGAAACGCCTGTATGCGTTCCGAGTTCGACTAACACCCGCGGGCGATGAGCTTCGATCAGCCAGAACGCAAAGGGTAAATGCTCAATCCAAGCAGAATCGGCTAGATAGTTAGGGCGCCAAAACATCGAGCGAAGTGGTGGAAGGCGCGTTATACTGCCAGGATCCACCTGTGAGTTCACATGCTCGCTGGCAAGAGCAACTGCCGGCATGGTCGTAGTCCCCAATTCCACGTGCTGTCCCAGTTACGAATATGGAAGGTCGATCACCGTTCGGGGTGTAACGGTCAAACTCCAGTTTGCCAATCACGGATGCGCAGATGCCTCTACCATGCGAACTGGCCGGCTGACGGTTCTGTGGACGCGCAGTTAAGCTAATGCCACCTTCCGCTCGAACTCAATCGGGCTGACGTAGCCTATCGTCGAGTGCCGGCGGACGGCATTGTAGAACCTCTCCACGTAGTCGAGTACGTCGCCGCGCGCCTCGTCGCGCGTGCGGTAGACCTTGCCCCTGATCCGTTCGGTTTTGAGCGACGAGAAGAAGCTCTCCAGAGCGGCATTGTCCCGGACGTTGCCGGACCGGCTCATCGAACATGTGACGCCATTGTCGGCCATCAACTTCTGGAACTGCTCGCTGGTATATTGGCTGCCCTGGTCTTAGTGGTGAAGTAAGGCGTCAGGATTGCCCCTGCGCCAGACCGCCATGATGCGCGCGTCGGCGACGAGTCGCGCCGTCATCTCGGGCTTCATCGACCACCGCCGGCTTCATGAAACACACAATCTCGGTGCCCACGAAACCGCCGGCAGGCGACGTTGCCTTTGGGTTCTAATCCGGTTTGAAGTTCGTTCTGGCCCCTTGAGAGGACCAGGACATGAAGCGCAGCCGCTTCTCGGAAGAGCAGATCATCGCGATCCTGAAGGAACAGGAGACCGGGGTCTCGGTCGCTGATCTGTGCCGCGAGCACGGTGTTAGCGACGCCAGCATCTACAAGTGGAAGGCGAAGTTCGGCGGGATGGACGTGTCCGAGGCCAGGCGCCGCCGGACACTCGAAGACGTCTCGCTCACCCCGGGACGCGCTTACGCTGTGAACGCCACGCTGAAGCGAATGCTCGCCGACGCGATGCTCGCCAACGTCGCGCTGAAGGAATTGCTGGGAAAGAAATGGTGACGCCCGCCGCCGAGCGGAACGCCGTCGCGCATCGCGTGGCGCATCACACGATGAGCGAACGGCGGGCGTGTAAAGCCATCGGCAGCAGCCGCATGACCGTCCGATAC
>NZ_JBFTZP010000033.1:0-6344 GCF_056406735.1 Allobosea sp. P1_B10
CATATGATAGACAGCGCGCGGCGTTGGAGCGAAAGCTCCAGCGCCGCGTTGCCGTTCAAAGCCCGGCACAAAACCGGCGCCATATCGCGGGGTGGAGCAGCCCGGTAGCTCGTCAGGCTCATAACCTGAAGGTCGTCAGTTCAAATCTGGCCCCCGCAACCAAATCACAAAACACACACAAAACCCCCGCTCGGCGAAAGCCCGCGGGGGTTTTGTGCTAATGGGGCAAGATTGCGTCAGACTTTTCGAAAGCTGCCGCCCGATCGTATCCGACCCTTTTGCGTAGGGCGCACCGACCTACGCCGGCGCATGCCAGCGACACCGAAACTGTCGACGCTCGCAGGCCGGAGCGCGCCGTACTGGCACATCGGAACTTGCTGGCACGAAATCCACGTCTTCCCAGAACCGAAGACGAGTCGTGGCAAGACTTCGCATTTTGCTCGGCCGAAATCGGCTATGCGCGATCAATCGCCGCCCTGTGGCGTGCAGTCATCGGCTGCATCGCGTCTTTAAACGTCGTTCTGGGTCTTGGCATCATGGTACTCGTCTCTCCATGATGGCTGCCGCTCCTCCGGCCGGATGCGCTCGAGTGAATGCCAACGAAGTTGTCGACGCGGAAAAGCCCTGTGTTCCCCGGCAGGCCGCGCCGCTTCCAACATGGCTTGCATCGCCGGAATCAGCTGCCTACAGGTACGCCTCTGCCTCGAGCATTCAGGATTCTTGCCATGGGACTACGTAAACTTGCCATCGCTGCGGCTCTTCTTGTCGTCCCGGCGCTGAGCAGCGCCCAGGCGGCCACGTTCGACACGGTCAAGGCCCGCGGCACGCTCAATTGCGGCGTTGGCGAGAGCTTCGCAGGCTTCTTCGCCGCGGACGCCGCCGGCCGCTGGAGTGGACTCGACGTGGATTTCTGCCGCGCCGTCGCGACTGCCGTCCTGGGTGACCCCGACAAGGTCAAGTTCCTGCCGGCGACCCCCGCCGCGCGCTTTGCCCAGTTGCAATCGGGCCAGGTCGACATCCTGTCCCGCTCCGTGACCTGGAACATGTCGCGAGAGGCCGGGCTCGGGCTCAACTTCCCCGGAGTGACGTTCTTCGACGGCCAGGGCTTCGTCGTCCGCAAATCGGCGGGGATCAAGACCGCCCGCGATCTCGACGGCGCAACCATCTGCACCCAGACCGGAACGACGACGGAACGCAACCTGGCGGACTATTTCCGGCAGCACAGCATGACGTACAAGCCCGTGGTCTTCGAGCAGGCCGACCAGGTCATCGCCGCCTACGAGGCAGAGCGCTGCGATGCGGTCACCACCGACAAGTCCACATTGTCGGCCCGGCTCGGCAAGATGAAGGATCCGAACGCGCATATCATCCTGCCCGAGACGATCTCGAAGGCCGCTAACGGCCCGGTCGTGCGCCAGGGCGACGACGCTTGGGCGAACCTCGTGCGCTGGACCCTCAATGCCCTCATCGCAGGCGAGGAACACGGCGTCACGGCAGCCAAGGTCGATGAACTCGCCAAGAGCGCGACGGATCCCGAAGTTCGCCGCCTGCTCGGCTCCGATGGCGAGCTGGGCAAACTGCTCGGGCTCGACAAGGAATGGGCTGCACGGGTGATCAAGGCCGTGGGCAATTACGGCGAGATGTACGAGCGCAATCTCGGCCCCAAGGCCGCTGTCGTGATCCCGCGCGAAAACAGCCTGAACCGCCTGTGGAGCAATGGTGGATTGCTGTTCTCTCCGTCATTCCAGTGACGGACGACTGGGCTTAGCGGACCTCGAGCAATGGCCGTAGGTTATCAAGGCGGGAGCAAGAGCCTCCTGCGCGGCCGTGCGGTCGAGTATGCCGTCTATGTGGGGACCGGCTGCGTCGTCGCCTTGCTGTCTGTCCTGGCGATCCTGACCCTGCAAGCCCGCGGTATTCACGCGGGCTTCGGGTTTCTCTGGGATACGGCCGGGTTCGACATCGGTTTCGGGCTTATCCCGTTCGACGCGACGAAGAGCTATGCCAGGGCCTTCCTTGTCGGGCTCTTGAACACACTTTTTGTGTCCGCGCTGGCAATCGGGCTGGCGACCATATTCGGGCTTGCCCTTGCCGTCGCCCGTCTCTCCGGCGACGCGCTCTTGCGCAGTATGGCCACGACCGTGACCGAGCTCGTGCGGAATACGCCGCTGCTGCTGCAGCTCCTGGTCTGGTACGGCATGGTTTTCAGTGCCTTGCCACCTGTCCGCCAGTCGATTCATGTTGCCGGCTTCGCCCTGATCAACAATCGCGGGATCGTGGTCGCAACACCGGGCTTCGCGGGGGCCACCCTCGGTTGCCTGGTGGCCGGCGCCGCGCTGGGGCTGGTCGCACTTCTGTCCCGGCGGCTTGCGCAGCCGCTCGGCGTTTCGCCCCGAGCGCTCGGGCTCGCCGCATCGGCAGGAGCGCTGTGCCTGCTTCTCGGCGCCTGTCTCGGTGCCGACTGGGACCTGCCGCGGCAGCGCGGTTTCAATGTCACGGGCGGCCTGACGCTGCCGCCGGAATTTGCGGCACTGGTCTGCGCATTGGCGATCTATGCCGCGGCGTTCATCGGCGAGGCGTTTCGCAGCGGCTTCGTCGCCGTGCCTGCAAGCCAGTGGGAAGCGGCTCAGTCGCTGGGCCTGCGCCGGCTGCCGACATTGCGGTTGATCATTCTGCCGCAGGCGATCCGGGCGGCCCTGCCTGCGCTCGGCAACCAGTTCGTCAACGTCGTGAAGGCGTCGTCGCTCGCAGCCGCCGTGGGCTTCCCAGATCTGATGCAGGTCTTCGGCAAGACCACGCTCAACCAGACCGGTCAGGCCGTCGAGGTCATCGGGATCACGATGGCGGTTTATCTCGTGATCAGCCTGGCGATTTCCGCGCTTGTCCATCGCTGCGGCGCTCCGCGATGACGAACGACGGTCCCCCCTCATGTCCATGACCGTGGCCTCTCCCCCGCCTGCGTCGCGCGCGCAGAGGTCGTGGCGCCCGGGGACAATCGTCCTCCTTGTCGCCATCCTGGCAGTCGGCTTTCTCCTTGGACCGAGGCTGCTGCATTGGGCGGTTCTCGACGCCACGCCGCCCTGGGGCGAAGCTGCCACATGCAACGCCGGCGGCGCCTGCTGGCTGTTCATTCGCGAGCGGCTGCCCCAGTTCATCTATGGCTTCTATCCCGCGCCCGAACGTTGGCGCTTGAATCTCGGCTTTGTGCTGATGCTCGGCTGGCTTGCCCTGCCGCTGGTCCCGGGGTTGCGCCGGCGGGCGATTTGGCTGGTCGCGGGCGCCGGTTTCGGGATTTCGGCGGCCTTCGCGCTTGCGGTAGGCGGGGTGCTCGGCCTCTCCCCGGTCGAGACCGACCAGTGGGGCGGCCTGTTCGTGACGGTCCTCCTCTCGATCACCGCCATGGTCACCTCGTTGCCGGCTGGAATTATCCTGGCGCTCGGGCGCGAGGCTGCGAGCCCGCTGTGGCGCGGACTGGCAAACATTACCGTCGAGGTCATCCGGGGCGTCCCGCTGCTGGCGATTTTGTTCATGGCGGTCGTTCTGCTGCCGCTCTTCCTTCCCGGCGGGGAGGCGATCGGCCTGTTCACGCGCGTCGTGGTAGGGCTGTGCCTCTATGCGGCCGCCTACATGGCTGAGGTGATCCGCGGCGCATTGCGTACGATCCCGCCGGGGCAGGGCGAGGCGGCCCGGTCGCTCGGGCTCGGCTACTGGAGCTGCCTTGGCCTTGTCGTGCTGCCGCAGGTCGTGCGCGCCGCGCTGCCGAACATCGTCAGCACCTTCATCCAGATCCTGAAGGATTCCACCCTGGTGCTCGTCGTCGGAGTGTTCGACCTCCTCGGCGTCGTCCAGCTCACCATCGCCGACCCCAAATGGAACGGCTATTCGGCCGAGGCCTATCTCTTCGCCGGACTGTTCTTCTTCACCATCTGCTTCGGCCTCTCCCGGGTCGCCGCCCGCCTGGAGCGGCATCTCGACTATCAGCGGACATCATCGACGTGACTCACAGCTTCGCTACCCCATCCGGCCTTGTCGTGACGCGCAGCGAGACGCTCGCCAACGCAACCCAGAGCCTCGACGCGTTGATCGACGCACTTGGCACGCGACAGGGACTGCTGCTGCGCTGCAATTTCACCTTCCCCGGCCGCTATCGCCCGGCGTGGATCGGTTTCGTTGACCCGCCGATCCGAATCGCGTTGCGGGCGGACGTTCTGTCGTGTCGCGCCCTGAATGCGCGGGGCGCCGTACTGCTGCCGGCCATCGCCAAGGCGTTTTCCGACGGAGGGATCGCCGATCTCACGGTCGTCCCTGACGCGATCACCGGCCGGCTCGCCACGAGCGAAACGGTCTTCGAGACCCTGCGCAGCCTCGTCTCCGCCTTCGGCTCGAGCGACGCGCATCTCGGCCTGTTCGGGCCCTTCGGTTTCGACATGGCTTTCCATACCCTGCAGTTGCAACGCGACGCCGCGCGCGGAGCGGGGCACGAGGACATGGTGCTCTATCTGCCGGACCTGATCGTCGCGGCCGATCATCCCGAGACCGGGCAGGCGAGAGTGATCGCCTATGATTTTACGCTGGGCCTATCATCGACGCACGGCTTGCCGCGCGCCGGAGCCGAGGCCGAGCCGCCCGGTGCGCCGGCCGGCACGCCTGCGGCCTCCCGCTCCTATGCCGATATGGTCCGCCAGGCGGTCGAAGCCTGTCGCTCGGGCGAGCTCTTCGAAGTCGTCCTTGCGCAGACATTCAGGCGCGAGACCAAGGCGGGGCCCGATGCGCTCTTCCGCCTGCTCGACCGCATCAATCCGAGCCCCTACGAATTCCTGGCGAACCTGGGAAGCGAGGCGCTGGTCGGGGCCTCGCCCGAGATGTTCGTCCGCGTCGATGGCAGCCGCGTCGAAAGCTGCCCGATTTCCGGTACGGTCCGCCGCGGAGGCGACGCGCTGATCGATGCCGAGCGCGCGCTCGAACTGCTCAATTCATCGAAGGCTGCCGCCGAGCTGACGATGTGCACGGATATTGATCGTGACGACAAGGCGGGGCTCTGCGTCCCCGGTTCGGTCCGCCTGCTAGGGCGCCGTCAGATCGAGACCTACTCGCATCTCCTGCATACCGTCGATCACGTCGAGGGCCAGCTCCGTCCCGATCGCGATGCCATCGACGCTTTTCGCGCGCATGTCTGGGCCGTGACGCTGACCGGCGCGCCGCGGCAGGAGGCTATCGCCTTCATCGACGCCAATGAGGGCGCTCCGCGTCGCTGGTATGGCGGCGCCATCGGCCGCCTCGGCTTCGATGGTCGTCTCGACACGGGGATTGTCCTGCGTTCCATGCGGCTTGCAGGCGGCGTCGCCGAGATCGCGGTCGGCGCGACGATCCTGCATTCGTCGGATCCCGAGGACGAAGAGCGCGAGACCCAGACAAAGGCGAGCGCGCTGCTGCGAACGCTCGACATGGCAGCGCAACAGGCCGCGCAGTCGCGCGAGCCAGCCTGCGCGGCAAGGCCAACCCCGGCCGCGATCCCGCTCGCGGTGACGATCCTGGGAGGAGAGCCTTTTGCGCAGTCGTTGCAGGTGCTGTTGGAGACGGCAGGTGGCCAGGTCGTTCGGCGGCCGTTGGTTGCCGGGGCAGGCGGGCTCACGCAGGACGGCGCCTATATCGTGGCGCCCGATCTCTCGGACCGTGGCCTTGCCGATGCACGCGATGCGATCACCCAGCTCCTGGCAGAAGGCCGCCCGGTCCTCGCATTGGGGCATGGCATGGTCGCGCTCGCGCAGGTTTTCGGAGCGGAGGCCACGCTGTCGCAAGCGCCGCGCCACGGCGATCGCGCCCTGGCCGTACCGTCGGCCGGCGCCTCATGGATGCTGCCCGGAGCGACCGAGCCGTTCTCGGTTGGCTGCTACCACCGCTACGTCGTCGCATCCGGCGGGGTTCGGGAGCCGTTGCGGGTGACCGCTCGGAGCGAGGCGGGGGAGGTCCTCGCCGTGGAGCACGCGGCATTGTCGGTCGCTGGACTGCTGTTCCGTCCGGAGTCGCTCCTGACCCAACACGCCGGCGCTCTCATTCGCGAATTCATCACTAGGGCAGGGTGAGCACCAAGAGCCTTGTCGGGCCTGTCCCGAAAATGAATTTGAATGAATCGCAAAAAGGGCTGTTGACGTGATCGGTTGGTTGCCCCTATAACCCGGCCATCGAGACGGCAGCGCCGCTGGCGCCGCCGCCTACTACTGCTTCTCTGAGAATTTAGGCGTCCTAGCCGAGCGATCGGTGGATTGTCTGTCTCTTGATGCCGCTGTTTGAAAATTGAAGACAGAAAGAGAAACGTGGACGGCGATGTTCTTGCGGTTCCGGTC
>NZ_JBFTZP010000034.1:0-6161 GCF_056406735.1 Allobosea sp. P1_B10
TCCTTCTTGAGTCCTTCTTGAGGCCGGTGACGTTGGTGTAGCCGTTGGCCTCCAGGCGGCTCTTGGCCTGGCCCTCGGTGAAGCTGTTGGCGCCCGGCAGCGGGGCATTGGCATCCGCCGGGGCGGTCGGGGCGGGCTTCGGCGAGGTGGTAGCGGTCTGGGCCATGGCGCCGAAGGAGGTCGCCGTTGCGATCAAGGAAGCGATGATCAGCTTTTTCATGGTGGTCTCCCAAGGATTTGCGGACTGGCCGCGATGCCTGGGGGAACGGCGTCCCGCCCATTTAAGTTCCATTCCAAATCACGGATGCGTGAACGGAACTGGAATGGATTTCTCTGTTGAGCGGGGGCATTCCATCACCCGCCACGTAGGAGAGACACCCCTTCCGCCACTGCCATTGAAATCATTGAGTTTTTCTGATTTTTTTGTCGGATGACATAACCTTGATTGTGCGCCCTCCCCGCCGCCTTTTCGATTTACGGGCCAGCACCGCGTTCGGCAGCGCATTAGCTTAGGCAGTTCGTCCGGACGGGCGTAGGGTCTCGCTATCAGGAGGCTCGCTATGCGTACGCAAGAAGCCGGTGCCTTAGCTCAATCTACCTTAATCTCCACCAGCCACCAGTATCGGGAGGCGCTGTCACGGATTCGCGTCTTAGAGGACGCCAAGTCTGATAGCCCCGAGGGCCGCGAGCGACGCGCGCTCGAACTTGCGGTATCGCGATATTTGAGCGCGGGCGAAGGTGCTAAGCATTGAAAGGCACCGCCTCATTTGCGTTAGGGCGTTTTGGAACGCCACCGGCTCACAGCCGTTTCAGCCTCAACCGACAGGCCGAGGGATGCAATGGCTCCGATTCAATTCGCTATCGACTCTCCTGAGGCATTCGAGCGCGCCCGCGTTCGTATCAACGAGATTCGCAACCCATCAGACGATCCCCAACCGTTACTGGAAGCGGAGCTGACGGCATTATCCGAGGCGTGCGCCCTATGGGAAAACGCCACAGATATCGGAAGCGATGCCAACGGCCCGAAAGTTGAAAGCCAGACAATCGCGTCCGAGTCCGAATACAAGGCGGCTAAGAAGCGCAAGGCCGAATTGCTAGACCCCAGCAGCGGTCATCAGGAACGCACCGAGCTAGCCAGTCTGTCCGACGCTCTGGAGACGTGGGAATCTCGCCACCCGCCATCCACCGGCACGTTTGAGTAGGGGTGGGGGGCGCTCGCCGCGTTTAAGCCCCCGCCCGGCGAGGAGCTACGCTGCGATCGCAGCGATGGCCCTGACGATGTTCTCCAGTTCGCCTGTGTCTTGCTAAAGATTCGCCAACTTGGCGACTCTTCTCGCGCCCTTGGCAGCCTTTCGGCTGACGGGTTCTCACGGCGCTGCTGCTGCGGGCTTCGACGCGTCGCTGGCCCTGATTTCTATGCTACCGATTGCTCAACCGCAGCGCTGCCCCCCAGGGGCCACGGCGCCGGCACCTTCGAAACCGTGCCGGCGCCGACTTGTCGCGCACCGCTCAGGCCACCTTCCGCATCTCCTCGATCATGCTGCCGACCGCAGCGAGATGGTGGAACAGCAGCTCGCTCTGCGCATTGCTCAAGATCCGAAAGCGATCGTGCTCCGGCGTGCCTTCGATAACGAAGTTGTACGGGCCGACCGCCATTCCGAAGGCGCCCTCGATCTCAGGATAGAGCAGTTCCCATAGCATTTTCAGGCGGTACGAGATCTGCTCCATCTCGTCAGCGCGCCTCCACGCCTTTGAGAAGACTTCCGCCAATACCGTCTCGGGCTGCGCGGGGAGATTATCGTTGTTCGCCCTGGGCTCCTGGCAGGCGCGCCACAGACGAGCGGCCTCTGACAACGGAACCTGTGTGCGGGCGGTGAAACGGCCATAGTATCGCGGGGCATGTAGGTATGGGCGTTCATGGCGCGGCTCTTATGATTAGCGAATTTCGCCAACCATAGCGATAGATAACTCTAAATATTCTGTCAAGCGATAATCGCTAGCCCTAGCGGTGAAGCGAGTGTTGCGGTAGTCTGCCAGCCATGATCTCATCAGCTCAATGCCGTGCGGCCCGTGCCCTTTTGGAATGGACCCAGCAAGATCTCGCTGACGCCGCCAAGATCGGGAACGCCACCATCCGCAATTTCGAGAGCGGCAAGTCGATGCCACAGAGCGCGACATTGCGGGTGCTCGCTCAAGCACTCATCTTCGCGGGCGTGCAGTTTGTCGAGCCGGGTGTGGACCCTGCCGGCCCGGGTGTGGCGCTCCGCAGCGCTAAATAGCTCAAACGGAGACCGACATGGCAAGCGACGAGGAAGAGCCCAACGTCATACACTCGGATCTCTCACGCGAGATCACGCACGACGGAATCACGGTCAAGGTCAATATCTACGGCCTAGATGATCGCGAAGGTTGGGCCTTGGAGTTGGTCGACGAGGACTGGAACTCAACCGTCTGGGATGAGACGTTTCCCACCGACCAAGCCGCCTGGGACTACCTTCAGGCCGAAATCCAACGCGTTGGGTTGAAGAAGATCTTGGAAGCCGACGAGGGCGAGACGCTGCACTGAATGCATCGCGCAGCCGGCATCGAGTTCGTCTCCGACAAGCGCGGCGAAGGCGTCGTGAAGCTGAGAGCGAGCGCGAACATGTGGAATATTCAAGATTAATGTCTGACGTCAAAAGAAAATAGCAAATTTAAATTAAAATTAGATTCTGTCGCCAGAGTCTATCGCTTGCCATGGCAAATTTTCGAGTCAGGATCCCCATGGAAAGGGGATCGACATGAAGACATCTCTCATTTTGATGGCCCAGTATGACGGGCGCGCAGTCGTCCCGCTCTGGGAAATTTGCAGGGACTGCTTCACCCACCTGACTCCAGACGGGTTCGTCGCAAAGGCCGATGCTGGTGAGATTCAAATTCCGATCGTTCGGATGGACGACAGCAAGCGATCCCCAAGGGGGGTGCACCTCGCCGACCTGGCCACCTGCATCGAAAAGCAGACACGTTTGGCCCGTAGGCAGTGCCGCAAGCTTACGGGTGTGACCTACGGCGGCGTTAGGCCATGACCAACACCGCGCCCCTGGACACAGTCTATACGGCCGACGAGGCTTCCGCTCGTATGCGGATTGAAAGCGGGCACTCATAAAGCTCGGACGAGATATCGGCGCCTGCTCTCGGTCAAAGCGGGATAATCTCTTCAGCGAGCAAGATATCCTCGACATCTGGCAGGCGATGCGCTCGCCGCCGATCCACTATCACGGTCGAGCGGTGCACATACCGGCACGAGAGTCGCTATTTAACCTTTCCAAGCGGGCTCAGGAACTCCTTGGATCGAAGAAGAAGGATACGGCCAAGGAGGCGGAGCGCAAAAAGCGGCAGATGGCGCGGGCTCGGCTAGAAAAAGTGATCGAGCGGAATCAGCCATGGCCGACGAGCCCCTCCGCCAGTCTTCGTGACCCGCAGCACAGCTGCAGCGTTGATGCAAATCATCCCGGACACGTTTGAAATGTGGGTACGGGCCGGCTTCGCTCCCCAGGCACACATCAACCGCGGCCAGATCATTCGCTGGCACTGGCCCACGGTGGAAGCTCAGCTTGCCACCCGAGCCGCCCAGCAGGCGCATGACCCGAGCATTGTAACGGGGAGATATGTTGCTGTGCGTGAGCGGAAGAAGAAGCCGAAACCCTAGCCAATCCCGCTGCTCCGTGCTTCATGACGCAGGGGAATGGGAGGCAGGACTTGAACGACTCGTTAAAACAGCTTGATTCCTGCAAAAAGGCGCTGACGGCGGTTGAATTCGCGATCAATTGCGATGGTTCGGGACTTCCCGTTCAAGAAATAATCGAGCGCGTCATTTCAGCCTTGGAAGGTGGAACGGCCGGCCTGCTAGGCAAAGATCTAGCTGTGATCCTTCAGCGATTGCGGGCAGCTCCGGCGCAGCGTGCGCAATATCAGTTAGGGGAATAAGCACGATGTCAATCAGAGCGGGGACGCATGAAAATTCAAGTTATGACCGTGTCGCGGCTCAGTGCTGGCATTCGTTGCCGTCTGATTGGGGCAGACCCCAGCCTGTTTTCGCCCGCCGCCCTTTGGTTTGGCTCCTGTTTTTGATTTTATGCGACTTGCGACATGGCGCCAGGCTCGGTCCTCGATATAGCCATCTCCGCCACTGCGTTCGCAGTCGGACTGGATCCGGCATCCGTCCTACCTCTTTCGGAGTGATGCGCGATTCGTCTTGCTATCCGGAAGGATTAGGAATCTTCTAACGAGGCAGTTGTCTCCAAGCCTTTTTTGGGAATGACCGGTCGCGGTGTCGCATCGACGCTGCTAAGCGGAGACATGTCATGCACACAGGAAAAGGGATACTGGCCCTGCGTGGCGGGAAGTCGATCCCGCTCAGGTATGAATTCGGCAGCGACTACGGCGACACCCGAGCAGGCTACCTGCTTTGTGACACGTCGCGGCTCGACCCGGGTGAGTTATTCCACCGGCTTACGCTCGACTGTGACGATGGCACAAAGGTTGTTCTCGCTGTCATGCATTCCGGGGATCATTACCTGGCCGTGACCGGGCGCCTGGCGCAGCAACCTGAACGGGCAGCCGCATAGTCGCCTGAGCACGCCGGTTTGTGGATAAGGCTCCTCGCAGTGTCGCCCTCACCGCCACCGCTAGCACAACCCTAATGGCGCTATTCCGACGTGAATAGCTTCGCAGAACGTCAGCAGGCGGCTGAACTGCCGAGCTCAGCCGCTCTGTTAACTCGGTGCCTCAATCAAAATCATGGATGTCGCCAGCGCCAGTGCCGCGGCGCCTATCGTCAATGGCGGCGTTTAGTTGTGAGTCGACCAAATTGAGCGCGTCGCTGGGATTCGACAGGGCGACGTAAACTGTCGTGCCGGATTGGAATCTGCCCGCACCAGCCTCGAACCTCGTGGTAGAAGGTCAGCACGGATGCCTTCATTGCAGCGGCGCGCTCGGGCGACATGCTTCGCTTCGATCGTGTCACCATCACTCGTCGACTCTCTGCGGATCTCGCGGGAGTCGACGCGCCGTCATTTTGCGAGAACTATACCACGTTCCTTGCGCATCTTGTCGAACACAGAGCCAATCGCCTTGATGACTGTCACTCGCGGGTTCGCCTTACAGTAAACGATAATCTCGTGCTCGGCTTCCTTGGCGCGCGCGATGTTGATAAAATGCTTCTTGCCAAGCCCATTGTACCAGCCGCTATACCATGTCGTAAGTAAATTAGCATCTTCTTGAAACGTTCCTGCGAGTTGAGCGCAAGTCAGCTTCTGAACATTGAGGTAACCATTATCATCGGCGTAGGTTTTTAATTCAACTTGAGCGCTTGCGATAGATACTGAAGATATAGAAAAGATTGCGGCAGCGGTCATAATAATAGTTTTCATGGTCAATTCCTTCACTGGCTAGCGGTTGAGGGCAGGCAATGCGGAGCTATATGAATCACGCCGATGTCTAGACTGGACGAAGGCCGATCCGCCTAATCCGTCTCCTCCGCTTGTCGGAGCGGGCATCGGTCTAAGCAGCCCGGAGCAAAGCGCCGGGCTGCTTCCAGGTCCTTGTGTCGGTCTCAGAACTTGTAGTTCACGCCGACGCGAAGAAGCCCGGCGCCGCCGCCACCACTGGTTGTTGCGGTATAGACCCCAGCCGGAAGGGCACCGCCTACCGGGTTAATAAAGGTACGTGTCTCGCTTTCCTCGCCGGTATCAACGTAAAGTCCCTCCACCTTGAAGGTCCAGTTGTTGGTGAAGGCATATTCGACACCGCCACCGATGGTCCAGCCGGTATTGCTCGTGGAGTTTCCGGTGATAGGGTTAGTGTTGAGGCCACCGTAGGCCAAGCCGCCCGTGATGTAGATCAGGGTCCGGTCGAAGGCGTAGCCCAAGCGGGCGCGAACGGTGCCGAAATAGGCGCCATCGCCACTGCCCCCGCCACCCCACCATGTATAGGGGCCCCAGGCGACACCGCCGCCCCCCGCGTCGACATACTGGATGTCGGTCTCGAGGCCGTACACGATTGCGCCAGATTGCCAGTTATAGCCGATCTGGGCACCACCGACGAACCGGCCGTCGCTGCTGCCACCACCCAACGAGGCCGACGAGACAGCCGTCGGGCCCGTGACGATGACACCTCCTGAA
>NZ_JBFTZP010000035.1:0-4869 GCF_056406735.1 Allobosea sp. P1_B10
GTGCACAGTTGCGGGCGACCACGAGGATGACGCCGATCGCAAGCAGCATTGATTGATCGAGATCCGAACCATGACGCGGATCCAGGAGCGCGGACGGACTCGTCTGAAATTGCGCCTGCCACATTGGCGGGCACGGTTTGAACTCGCATCAAGCGAAGCCTTCCTTGATATTTGCGAGGCTTATGAGCTGGCGTGGATGGGGCTCGAGTATTGGACAAGACCTGAGCGGCCGAGCAACAACGCAATGATCTCCGAATATTGCCAACTCGTAGCTGCATTGGAACTGGACGCTCAGTACGCCGCAGCCCGCGATGCCTGCGCGCGATAGCCTCCACGGCAGAGCTTGGCTGCCGCTCTGAAGTTTCATGCTGCGCCCTCGAAATCAGAACGTAATGAGAACGAAATCTTCGTGTTGAGTTAAGCCGCAACCGGGCGCGCTCGCTTGCCTAATACGCCGACTGCGATCCGCAGCTAGAGACCGATCGCCGTTTTGCGCTCAAGGCGTGATCCGCAATTGCGACACGCTCGTATGCCGAGCTGCGCCGGGCTGCGAGGCAGTTATGCACGGTGCGGCGACGGAGCGGTGAGTAGACGTGAGTGACTTGTTAGGCCAAAAGTTTGTTGCAGAATTTGCGCATCTCGATAGCGCGATCCGTCAGGCAGAAATTGCTGCGCCCGGCCAAATGAGCGTCGAAATGGAACGCGTGTCGAAGGCGCGCAGTCGTACGGCAACGGCATTGCAGGCGTGGCTCTCCATTGCTCCCTTCGAAATCGCCAGTGTTGATGCAGAGCCTGCTGGCGCGGGGATAACTGCCATTGAGGCGCCCGTCATTGACACCACTGCAGCCTTCGAAGACGCATTGGCTAGTATAGTTGCCCTCTCGGGTGCACGGCGGGGCTCCCCCGAAGAACAGATGCTGCGAGCCCTGGTCGCATCTGCAAACGCCTGGGAGAGTGAGATCCGGCGACAGAATGCCTCGCCTGCATGAAGCCGCCGGATCCCAAGAACGCCAGCCCGACTGTGTGGAGCCAGCTCGCGCAGAACCTGCAAAAGGCTGAGCTCCACTGCCTGGACTGCCATGGGCGCACCGACGTACCGATCGACAACCTGCCGGCTGCCACACGCGTCATCGACATCTGGCGGCACTTCCGGTGCTCGCGATGCGGGGGGAAGCAGCTGCAATCGGAATGAGCATTCACGAGCATATCAGCGGTCCGGGCTGAGTTATGGGGCCGATTCAGGAACCCTAATTATCGGCGGCAGTTCTGCGCTTGAGGGGGAAGCGCCCATGCAGTTGATCGAAATTCAGACCGACGCCGAGTACGAAGCAGCCCTTGATCGCGCTGAAGAGCTCCTCGGTTGCCACGAGGGCAGCGAAGATGAGCAAGAGCTGTTGGGAATCGCGGACGCGATTGAAGTTTGGGTCGACAAAGCCAGGCCCCGGCGAGTGCACTAACCCGCTTCTCATTCCCATCCAGTCGCGTCGTCGTGTCTCCGGTCCCACGCCATGATGGCTTTGAGTAGTGCGTCGCGTTCCAACCCTTCTCGACTCTCGTTCCGGCAGAATGTGAGTTGCTGAACGCGTCGGGTCGCTGCCTCGTATTGATCGACCGTGTGAATGACAGGTTCGACGGCGGGATCCACCGGAATGCCTTCAGGCCCGATATCCGTTCGCATGACGTCCTCCTGCGTCAATGGCCACCTTCTGGTGGCTCATCATCGAGACGGTATACCTCGACCTCATCGGCATCCTCGCGCAGGCCCTTGTACCGGCCGCAGTCAACGGGAGGGCAAACCCAACTTGCCAGCCAAGCCTCCTCATTCGATTAGGATGCCCTAGGACAAGCCTCAGAAGGTGGAGGGGCGGCATACCCGACTTTTGGTTCCCCGGGAGCCGGGAAAATTTTGTCGGCCCTCTGCGGCCTTCTAATCCCTCCTCGCGTTACCCGGAGCAGTACGCGCATACGCTGCACCTGCCCGCGCGCGAGACATCCTCGGAACAGTACCCACGGGCGCGCGCGAGGCCGGGTAGCGCCACATCTCCCGACGTTTCACGGGTCTTTGGCGAGGAGGCGATCGACTTCAGACTGGGCTGTCGCGCCAATCGCCTCGGCCATGGTGGCCAACAAATCCGGATACTCCTCGCGGATCTCGTCCGCTGAAATCCCCACGTTGAGGGCTTCCATCTCGCATGTCTGCGCAAACATCTCTGGTCGCCCGTCGCCCTCCTCAGCCACGTAGACGTCAATCTGGATATGTCCTTCGATCCATGCGGACACAAATTTGCGTGCGCGCTCTGACATTGTCGCTTCTCCCCTTCAAGGTTGTCTCCGCGACCATCCAACCGCCCTCCAGCAGAGCGCGCAAGGCGAGTGCGCCTAGCACGCCCGTGCGCCATGGGCGCCGGCGGGGGCATAGGCGCAACTTCTCCGGACTGTTCCACGTAGAACGGGTTCACGCCGAGCGTCCGTGCTCTAGCCCCTTGGCGGCGCGCCGATGGCAGTCTACCGCTTGGTCTCACCATCCTTGGAAGCTCTCGCCGAGAGAAGTCACGACTTCTGACCGGGCGCATAGAAGATTTTGCGCTGCCGGGAAGCGGCACGATGACTAAAAATCGCAGCCGTCGTGCCGTCACGGAACACCTGATCGCGGAGCCAGTTGAGTCGCCCACAGGAGGTCCTACCCATGAAGCTCTCAGGCGGGTGCAATTGCGGTAAAGTCCGCTACGAGATCGAGGGCGAACCAGTTCGTATTGGCCTCTGCCATTGTGAGACCTGCCGCAAGGAAACGGGATCAGCGTATTCCTACTTCGGTGTTTGGCAGAGAGCGCATACCAAAGTTACCGGCGAGACCCGGTCCTGGAACAGTCGAGCCGGAGGCCGGCATTTCTGCCCATCATGTGGCTCGTCTCTGTTTGATGCTGAAGACGGGCATGCTGAAATCGAGTTCAAACTCGGTACCCTGGACGGCCCTCCATCTAATTTCGAGCCGGGATACGAACTCTGGACGGTTCGGCGTGAGCACTGGTTTGCCGCGCTCGTCGGGGCTCAACAGCATAGTCACGACCGTAAGAGCGAGCAGCCCGAATGATTGTCTACTGCATCGGCGATGAAGTCGAGCGTGAGGAAGCCGTGCGGCAGACTGCCGAAGCAGCCGTCACAGGGGAAGAGCTCGTGAGGCTTTCGCAGGCTATCCGGGAATGGAACCGCGTCGTCGCGTTGCTTCGTCGGCCCGCCGTGAACGACAACAAAGGCCCCCGTCCAATCCGGATTAATCGTCCGTCTGAGGCTTCTCATGGTCTATAACGATGGCTTTATGGAAATGGGGTGGCTCCCAATGGCGCCATTCCAGCATACCCAAAAAAACTGGTTGACGCATGGTCATTCCTAGCGGCGCAGTGTCTCGCCCGCAGCTAGCCGTACCCCCCAGGTCGGCCTGCGGGTCGGCCGCCAGCACAAGGGGCCGGAGCCCTTGCTGGCGGCTAGCCTATCAGGGTTGAGGGGAAGCCGCGGCTTAAGGCCGCTGGAATCTACGATATAGCGGACTGGAGGGGATCGACGTTGCCAATACTCTCGATCACAAACACAAAAGAGTTTGAAGCCGCAGTCAACGCCATCATGACACTCGCGAAGACCAAGCGAGACGAGGGGCAAGAGGCGCGATACGCATCATTGGTCACAGCTGCCGATTTATGGATAAGGCAACTAAGTCCCACAGGCGCATCTCGTGAACGTTCCACGAGCAGCAAGGCTATTCGGTAGCGGCGTAAGGAGCCTGGAGGCTGTAGGCCTACGCGGTATACACTGCGTCCGCACAGTTGCGGATCGAAGGGAAGGCCGTCGAGGCGCTCACTGGCAACCGCTCAGCCGTTAGCAATGTCCGCCCACGACCTCATCCGAGATAGCGGCCGAACTTCCAGCCTATCCAGACGGCAATGAGCATTCCAACTGTGACGCCGAGCGCTACCAGCATCAGCTTTGCTCCGTTGGCCCCGTTGGTCAATGTCCGCGGTTTGACGTCGTTCTTGACTCTGGCCTGCGCTCGAAGACGAGAGTCGGGGGCTGGTCAATGGAGGAATCCGCGCCGGCCCTTGCTGGGGAAGCCATGGTCCTCCAGCCAGGAGCGGACAATGTCCTGACCGACCGGCCCCAGACCACTAACAGTGGTAAGCCGCACGCGGGCGACGTCGTTGGGACGGGGATGCCAATCTTTCGGCCGGGGCTCATGGTCAAGGCTGATGACGTCCCACAGAGCATTGAGAACTCTGCTCGCCTGGTGCCGGTTGCCGCAATAGCAATAGAGATGGTTCATCGCCGCCTCCCTTTTGCACAAAGGCTAGCGCGGCGTCCCGTCAAAAATAACTCCCCGAATAAGGTAGAAACCTAACCCAAACGGAGTGGTGGCCGCGTTTCTGCGCCTCAAGTTTGTGCAGTTCGCCAAGGACACCGGTCCGGCGGCCCGGGTATCATGGGCGCAGCAGGGAGCCTGTCCCCGACGACGAACTTTGTATTAAATAGTGGCCTTACCTTTGGGGTCGGTACCACCCTTCAACTCCGCATTATGGGTATGATGGGAGTCACGTTCGCCACCTCCTCCAGAGAGCTTGGTGGCCTGCTGCCGGTTTCGTGGACACCAAGATTGGGTGTTTCCTGAAGCCGGAGGTGGCATATGCAACGACGGAAGTTTGGGCGTGAATTCAAGATTGAGGCGGTTCGGCTGATCAAGGACCGTGGGGTCAGCGTGGCGCAGGCGTCGCGCGATCTGGACGTGCACGAAAATGTGCTGCGCAAATGGGTTCGGGACTTCGCCGCCGATCCGAGGCAGGCCTTCCCAGGCCACGGTCAGGTAAAGCCTGAACAGCTCGAGAT
>NZ_JBFTZP010000036.1:0-2635 GCF_056406735.1 Allobosea sp. P1_B10
GGATGGCCTCTACTGGCGGATGGCCTCTACTGGCAATCAGCTGCCGGGGAGGAGCCCAGCCCTCTGGGCGAATTTGCCGCAAAAGCCGCCGCTGAAGGCTACAGTGCCCAAGACGTGCGCGCGCCATACCACGGCTACTACTACAGAATTCTGAAACGGCAGGGCCCGGCGGCGCCGGGCGGAGCCATCGACTATGCCGCTGGCGGCAAGATGTTCGGGGGCTTTGCCCTTCTCGCTTATCCAGCCGAATATGGCCGTTCCGGTGTGATGAGCTTCATGCTCAATCACGAGGGGACGGTCTATCAGAAGGATCTCGGACCGCGCACGAGCTCCGTCGCGGCGCGCATCCAGAGCTTCAACCCGGACAAGACCTGGGAGAAGGTCACCCCGGAGAAGCCGTAGCCTGCGAGCAAGGTCTACGAGTGCTCGATCGCAACGCTTCGCTCCCAGGCTCACCCGTGGGCGATTGTTTCAGCCGCGTCGCCGTTCCGGGAGAGATGTCCATGATCGAGCGTTTTTCGCTCCCGAAGGGCATACGAGGCTACAAGCGGGAATGGCTGCGCTTCGACGTGACGGCGGGCCTCGCCGTCGCGGCCGTCGCGATACCAAGCGCGATCGCCTATCCTGCCATCGCTGGCCTGCCGGTTGAAGTCGGCCTCTATGCAAGCATATTGGCGTTGATTGGTTATGCCTTGTTCGGGCCGTCTCGTAAGCTGATCGTCGGGCCCGACGCGGCGACGATGACGGTGTTGGCCGCCGCACTTGCGAACCTGCCGCTCGATGACCCGGGAAAACGCGTCGCGGTCGCGGCTGCGCTTGCGCTTTTGGTCGGCGTCATGTGTATTCTGGCGGGCAAACTGGGTCTTGGCGTTGTCGCCTCCTTCTTGTCACGGCCGATCCTGATCGGCTTTATCTGCGGAATCTCGATCTCGATCTTGGTCGGCCAGATCGGCCGCGTGACCGGCGTGCGCATCGAGTCGGACGGGCTGGTGCAGCCGCTGCTCGAAATCGTTCGGAAGATCGGCCTGGTCCACTGGGCCTCCGTCATCTTCGGCAGCGCGATGTTCGGGCTGCTGGTGCTGCTCGCGCGCCTGCGCTCGCCGGTTCCCGGACCGCTTGTGGTGATATTCGTTGCAGGGCTCGCCTCGGCCCTGTTGGACCTCGAGGGCGGTGGCATGAAGGTGGTCGGGAGTTTGCCCAGCACAATGCCGGCGCTTGCTCTTCCCGACGTCAGCGGTCTGCCCTTCAGGGACCTCCTGCTCGGTGGTGGTGCGATCTGGCTTGTCGGGGTGAGTTCAGGGCTGGTGACGGCGCGCAGCTTCGGCGCGAGGGAGCGTTTCGATGTCGATGCCGATCGGGAACTGACTGGGCTCGGCGCCAGCAACATCTTATCCAGCCTGTTCAGCGGCTTTCCGGTCACTGTCGCGGACTCTCGCACGGCTATAAATATCTCTGCCGGGGGCCGCTCGCAGGTAGCCGGGCTGGTGGCGGCCTTCGCCCTGATGATGCTGCTGCTCTATCTCAACGACGCTCTGCGTCTCCTGCCCAATCCGGCACTGGGCGCGATCTTGGCATTCGCCGCGCTGAACCTGATCGACCTTGAGGGCCTTCGGGAAATCTGGCGCGTCAGTCGCCTGGAGTTCGCATTTGCACTGATCAGTATGTGGGGAGCCATCAGCCTCGGCGTCCTCAGCGGCGTCGTCATCGCGATTACGGGCACGCTTCTGTACGTCCTGCTCAAGGAGATGCGCCCGCGCGACGCTCTGCTCGGGCGCATCGCAGGCCGGCCGGGATTCTACAAGCTGCACCAGATTGCGCAGGCGGAGCCGGTGTCAGGGATGGTGCTGTTCATGGTCCAGGGCAGCATCCTGTTCTTCAACGCCGAGTATGTCCGTGAGCGCTTCCAGGCCATCGCCGCCAAGGCGCCGGCTGGGACGGCATGGTTCGTGCTAGACGCGGGTGCCGTCGCGCAGGTCGATTCCACAGCGGCGTCGATGCTCAGGCTCTTACGTACGGAACTCGCCGAGAAAGGCCTGACGCTCGCAATCGCGGAACTCCACAAGGAACCGCGCGAAATATTGCGGCGCGCTGGCTTCTTTAATGGCGCCGAGACGACCACCACCTTCGACGATATTGAGGATGCGGTACGAGTGCTCTCCAAGAAAAAGTCGTGAGAGGACGCAAAATTCAGGACGATGACTTGGAATTTCGATATTCCCTCGACAGTATGTCTATACTGACGAGGAGCACCCAGAGCGGGAATACTAGGAACGCCCAGTCGACGGCGTGGCTTCCGACCAGTATGAAGGCCGCTGCGCCATAGCCGACGAAAGCCGTCCAGCGCGCCGTGATGCCCGTCCGTAGCATGATCGTCGAAGCTGTCAGCAGGAAGACACTGGCGACCAGAGCTGGCTCGGTTTGTCTGAACAGTTTGCGGGCTGTGGTTAGGTGGATTTCGGCCCTTGTTATGCTGCAACCGGGATTGGCTGCAGCGGGTTGAAGTAGACCTGATCGGGCGTCTGCCGTGCCAGGCTCTGATGAGGTCTCCTGCCGTTGTAGAAGGCGAGATACCGGCCGATCGAGGCGCGCGCGTCGGACACGCTGGCGTAGGCTCGCAGGTAGACCTCCTCGTATT
>NZ_JBFTZP010000037.1:0-1284 GCF_056406735.1 Allobosea sp. P1_B10
AGAGCTGGCTCGGTTAGAGCTGGCTCGGTTTGTCTGAACAGTTTGCGGGCTGTGGTTAGGTGGATTTCGGCCCTTGTTATGCTGCAACCGGGATTGGCTGCAGCGGGTTGAAGTAGACCTGATCGGGCGTCTGCCGTGCCAGGCTCTGATGAGGTCTCCTGCCGTTGTAGAAGGCGAGATACCGGCCGATCGAGGCGCGCGCGTCGGACACGCTGGCGTAGGCTCGCAGGTAGACCTCCTCGTATTTGACGGATTTCCAGATGCGCTCGACGAAGACGTTGTCGCGCCAGGCGCCCTTGCCGTCCATGCTGATCTGGATGCCGGCGCCGATCAGCAGGGCGGTGAACTCGCGGCTGGTGAACTGCGAGCCCTGGTCCGTATTGAAGATCTCGGGCTTGCCGAAGCGCATCAGCGCCTCCTCGACGGCCTCGATGCAGAAGGCGACGTCCATCGTGATCGAGAGCCGCCAGGCCAGCACCTTGCGGCTGAACCAGTCGACGACGGCCGTCAGATACACGAAGCCCCGCGCCATCGGGATGTAGGTGATGTCCATCGCCCAGGCCTGATTGGGCCGCGTCACCGGCAGCTTGCGCAGCAGATAGGGGAAGATCTTGTGCCCCGGTGCTGGCTTGGAGGTGTTCGGCCGGCGATAAAGCGCCTTGATCCCCATGCGCTTCATCAGCGTGGCAACGTGAAGACGCCCAGCCGTATGGCCATCGGCCTCGAGAAGCCCCTGCAACATGCGGCTGCCAGCGAAGGGGTATTCCAGATGCAGCGCATCGATCGCGCGCATCAACGCCAGGTCGGTGGCAGGAACCGCGCGGGGCAGATAATAGACGCTGCCCCGGCTGATCCCGAGCGCCTTCGCCTGCCGGTTCAGTGGCAGATCGTGCGCGCGGTCGATCATCGCTTTGCGCTCAGAAGGCCGGCCTTGCCGAGCGCGCCGGACAAAAAATCGTTCTCCAGAGCCAGCTCCCCGATCTTCGCATGCAGCGTCTTCACGTCGATCGTTGGTGCGTTGGACACGGACTTCGCTTCGGAGCCAAAGACACCGGCAGCCCCTTCAAGGAGTTGGCTGCGCCATTGCGTGATCTGGTTGGGGTGGACGTCGAACTGCTGAGCCAATTCGGCCAGCGTCTTCTCGCCCTTGATCGCCGCCAAAGCGACCTTCGCTTTGAAAACCGGGCTGTGGTTCCGGCGCACGCGTCTCGTCATATCCGCTCCTGTTCACGACAATCATGCCGCGTTCAGGCCGAAAATCCACCTACCCACGATGTCCAGTTT
>NZ_JBFTZP010000038.1:0-1192 GCF_056406735.1 Allobosea sp. P1_B10
ATGGCCAAAGAGAAATTCGCGCGCACGAATGGCCAAAGAGAAATTCGCGCGCACGAAGCCGCATTGCAACATTGGTACGATTGGTCACGTCGACCATGGCAAGACGTCTTTGACGGCTGCGATCACGAAGGTTTTGGCTGAGTCTGGCGGCGCGTCGTATACGGCGTACGACCAGATCGACAAGGCGCCTGAGGAGAAGGCCCGCGGCATCACGATCTCGACGGCGCACGTCGAGTACGAGACGGCAGCGCGCCACTATGCGCATGTCGACTGCCCCGGCCACGCCGACTATGTGAAGAACATGATCACGGGTGCGGCGCAGATGGACGGCGCGATCCTGGTTGTGTCGGCTGCCGACGGCCCGATGCCGCAGACCCGCGAGCACATCCTGCTGGCACGCCAGGTCGGCGTTCCCGCGCTGGTGGTGTTCATGAACAAGGTCGACCTGGTCGACGACGCCGAGCTGCTCGAGCTCGTCGAGATGGAAATCCGCGAGCTTCTGTCGAAGTACGATTTCCCCGGCGACGACATCCCGATCACCAAGGGCTCGGCGAAGGTCGCGCTCGACAACGGCGACAAGGCCATCGGCCATGACGCGGTGATCGCGCTGATGAAGACGGTCGACGACTACATCCCGCAGCCGGCCCGTCCGCTGGACCTGCCGTTCCTGATGCCGGTCGAGGACGTGTTCTCGATCTCGGGTCGTGGCACGGTCGTGACCGGTCGCGTCGAGCGCGGCATCGTCAAGGTCGGCGAGGAAATCGAGATCGTCGGCCTGAAGGACACGGTCAAGACGACGGTCACCGGCGTCGAGATGTTCCGCAAGCTGCTCGACCAGGGCCAGGCTGGCGACAACATCGGCGCGCTGCTGCGCGGCACCAAGCGTGAAGACGTCGAGCGCGGGCAGATCCTGTGCAAGCCGGGTTCCGTGAAGCCGCACACCAAGTTCAAGGCCGAGGCCTACATCCTGACCAAGGAGGAGGGCGGTCGCCACACCCCGTTCTTCACCAACTACCGCCCGCAGTTCTACTTCCGCACGACGGACGTGACCGGCGTGGTGCACCTGCCCGAGGGTACCGAGATGGTCATGCCTGGCGACAACATCGCCATGGAAGTGCACCTGATCGTGCCGATCGCGATGGAAGAGAAGCTGCGCTTCGCCATCCGTGAAGGCGGCCGCACCGTCGGTGCC
>NZ_JBFTZP010000039.1:0-1144 GCF_056406735.1 Allobosea sp. P1_B10
GGTTTGAAGTTCGTTCTGGCCCCTTGAGAGGACCAGGACATGAAGCGCAGCCGCTTCTCGGAAGAGCAGATCATCGCGATCCTGAAGGAACAGGAGACCGGGGTCTCGGTCGCTGATCTGTGCCGCGAGCACGGTGTTAGCGACGCCAGCATCTACAAGTGGAAGGCGAAGTTCGGCGGGATGGACGTGTCCGAGGCCAGGCGCCGCCGGACACTCGAAGACGTCTCGATAAACCCGGGACGGGTTTACGCTGTGAACGCCAAGCTGAAGCGAATGCTGGCCGACGCGATGCTCGACAACGTCGCGCTGAAGGATTTGCTGGGAAAGAAATGGTGACGCCCGCCGCCGAGCGGAAAGCCGTCGCGCATCTCGTGGGGCATCACACGATGAGCGAACGGCGGGCGTGTAAAGCCATCGGCAGCAGCCGCATGACCGTCCGATACCAACCCGCGCGCCCTGACGACCGCGCCCTGCAGGATCGCATGATCGCCATCGCCCGCAAGCGTCGGCGGTTTGGCTATCGCCGCCTGCATGTGCTGCTCAAGCGCGAGGGTCAAGTCGTGAACCGCAAGCGGCTCTTTCGACTGTATCGCGAGGAGAAGCTGGCTGTGCGCCGTCGCGGTGGCCGTAAACGAGCTATCGGCACAAGAGCGCCGATACTGGTTCCCCTCGGGCCCAATCAGCGCTGGTCGCTCGACTTCGTCTCCGACCAGTTCACCGATAGCCGCCGCTTCCGGGTCCTGGCTATCGTGGATGACTGCACACGAGAGAACCTGGCGCTGGTCGCAGACACTTCGCTGTCGGGCCTTCGGTTCGCACGCGAACTCGACCGTGTGGTCACCGAGCGCAGCAGGCCGCAGATGATCGTCAGCGACAATGGCAGCGAGTTCACCAGCGACGCGATCCTGGCTTGGCAGATCGGGCTCTCGTCGAATGGCACTACATCGCGCCCGGCAAACCGACGCAGAACGGCTTCATCGAAAGCTTCAATGGTCGCCTGCGTGACAAACTGCTCAACGAGGCACTGTTCTCGTCACTGCCCCAGACCCGGACCGTCTTGGCCAACTGGCGCTCAGACTACAATACCGAACGCCCCTTCTCCCAACTGGGGTGGCAGACGCCGTCTGTCTTCGCCTCGACCTTC
>NZ_JBFTZP010000040.1:0-790 GCF_056406735.1 Allobosea sp. P1_B10
GCTCCTACCGTTCGGCGAAGGCTCTTTCCAGCACGAATTCGCCGGCCTCGCCGTGGTTGCCTTCGCTGAAGCCGGCCTCGGTGAAGATCGCCTTGAGATCGGTCATCATCTGCGGGCTGCCGCACATCATGAAGCGGTCGGTCTCGGGGTCCATCGGCGGCAGGCCGATATCCTGCGCCAGCTTGCCCGAGGTCAGCAGTTCCGTGACGCGGCCGCGGTTGCGGAAGGGCTCGCGCGTCACCGTCGGGTAGTAGATCAGCTGGTTGCGGATCATCTCGCCGAGGAACTCGTCCTGCGGCAGTTGCGCCGTGATGCGCTCGCCATAGGCGAGCTCGGAGATCTGGCGGCAGCCATGCACGAGCACGACCTTCTCGAAGCGCTCATAGGTCTCGGGGTCGCGGATCAGCGAGATGAACGGCGCCAGCCCGGTGCCGGTGCCCAGCAGATACAGGTTCTTGCCATCGGTCAGGTTGTCGATGACGAGGGTGCCGGTCGCCTTCTTGCCGACGATGATGGGGTCGCCGACATTGAGGTTCTGCAAACGCGAGGTGAGGGGGCCATCGGGAACCTTGATCGAGAAGAACTCGAGCGTCTCGTCGTAGTTGGTGCTGACGACGCTGTAGGCGCGCAGCAACGGCTTCTCGCCGACCTTGAGCCCGATCATCGTGAACTGGCCGTTCTTGAAGCGGAAGGCAGTGTCGCGCGTCGTGGTGAAGCTGAACAGCGTCTCCGTCCAGTGATGGACGCTCAGCACCGTCTCCTCGAAATAGTTGCTCATCAGATCAGTCTC
>NZ_JBFTZP010000041.1:0-766 GCF_056406735.1 Allobosea sp. P1_B10
GGCGCCAGCCAGGGCGCGAAGACCGCGACGAGCACGATCAGCGCCAGCAGGACGAGCCCGACCCAGGACAGGCGGTTGCGGGTAAAGGCGAGCCAGAGGCCGCCCGGCCGCACCGGTTCGGTTGCGGTGGTGTCGGTCATTCGTATTTCACCCTGGGGTCGACGAGGCCATAGGCGAGATCGGTGAGCGTATTCACGGCGATCACGCAGACGGCGAAGATGATCATCAGGCCCTGCAGCAGCGTATAGTCACGGGCGTTGAGCGCCCCGACGATCAGCTTGCCGAGGCCCGGCCGGTTGAAAATGATCTCGGTCAGCACCGAATTGCCGATCAGCGTGCCGAAATACAGGCCGACGACCGTGATGATCGGGATCAGGCTGTTGCGCAGCGCATGGCGCATCACGAGCTGGCCGGAGCCGACGCCCTTGGCGCGGGCGGTGCGGATATAGTCCTCGGTCAGCACGCCGAGCATCGCGGCGCGCGTCACGCGCATCACATAGGCCATCATGATGATGCCGAGGTTCAGCGCGGGCAGCGCGAGCTGGCGCATGCGATCGGCGAAGTCGGTGCCGCTCGCAGCGCCGCCCAGCACCGGAAACCAGCCGAGCTGGATCGAGAACACGATCAGCATCAGGATGCCGGAGACGAAAGCGGGAAACGACAGGCCCACCAGCGAGACGACGCGCGAGACATAGTCGAGCCAGCCATTGCGGGTGAGCGCCGCGGCGACACCCAGCGGCAGGCCGAAGATCAGCCCGATTACGAC
>NZ_JBFTZP010000042.1:0-703 GCF_056406735.1 Allobosea sp. P1_B10
CAGCAGCCCAGATTTGGCTAAATGCAAGTTCGGTCAACAAAGGAGCATTCATCGTAACAGCCCGCCATTTTCAGTCGTCAAAATTGGAGTTGCCTGTTTGCCAGATTGAGGCCCAGTATGCGCAGGCTTGCTAAAGTTGAAATGGATGGCCGTCGGGGGCGCCATGGATCAGCCGCGAGAGCTCAATACGCGACGAGATGCACCGGATATGATTCCGCTTGGCGACGAGCGTATTCGCGCACAATTGGCTCGAATTTTGTCCAGCCATGATTTCAACGTACCTGAGCGCGTTCGCGCGTTTTTAACATACGTTACTCACGAGTCGCTGGCTGACCGTGCCGAACGAATCAAAGGTTATACGATTGCGGTCGAAGTGTTTGGCAGGCCCCCAGATTTCGACATGTCAAATGACCCGTCAGTACGCATCGAAGCGGGACGCCTTAGGCGCGCACTAGAACGCTACTATCTCCTGGAGGGTGCGGATGATCCGGTTCTTATAGACATGCCCAAAGGGGGATATGTCCCGCGCTTCAGCCTTCGAGCGACTCAGAGTGACAATCCACTTGACCCGCTGAACCTGGCGTTGCCGCAGACAAACTTGTCTTCTCGGCCCTCTTGGGATCTCCATAAGAGGTTTTTTCTGCAGATCTCTGTGGCTGCCATTGCCATAACGTTACTAACTGGCCTCTTGTTGCTCTCAGAG
>NZ_JBFTZP010000043.1:0-605 GCF_056406735.1 Allobosea sp. P1_B10
GGCGCTGATCCAGCACCGGCGCTGATCCAGCACCGCAAAGCTCAGGCCGGTTCGATTGCGCGCATCTCGGCTCCCGAAATCGAAGCTGCCGTAAAGGCCGCAGCTGCGCCGCCGCTCCAGATCGCGCGCGTGACATTGCACCGCGATCATCTTTTGATCGACGTGATGGCCGAGGCCAACGATAGCCAGAGTCACCAGCCGATCCGAGTGCCCTTTGCCTGGCAACCGCAGGGCCGCCGCAAGGGAGTGGCTCATAAGTCAACGCAGCCATCCCGCCTGGACCACGATTCCGCTGAGGCGATCCTGACGATGATCGCCCAGGCGCGGCACTGGATGGCGCAGCTGTGTGACGGCCAGATATCCTCGACTGAGGCCATCGCAATCCGCGAGGGCATGGGCGAGCGCAATGTCCGCAAGCTACTTCCACTGGCGTGTCTATCGCCCAAGGTCATCGGCGCCATCGCTGATGGAACCGCGCCTGCCAACCTCTCTGTCAGTCGACTCTGTGCAGCCCTGCCCCATGACTGGGCGAGCCAGGAACAGCGCTTCCTGATCCACTGACGGCTTGGGACCAGCGCATCGCAGCCCGCCGCTCTGCGGCGGGC